>DASPHG010000054.1:0-41829 GCA_035629775.1 Thermoleophilaceae bacterium
CACCGACCGATCGAATAACGCTGACCAGAGAAGTTCCGTCCCCCCGGGATGCGAACATGTGTTCGTGCGAGCCGAGATCCTCCACGCCGACCTCGACGCGTTCTACGCCTCCGTCGAGCAGCGCGACGATCCCTCTCTGCGCGGCCGGCCGGTCATCGTCGGCGGGGGCGTGGTGCTTGCCGCGAGCTACGAGGCCAAGGCCTGCGGCATCCGGACGGCGATGGGGGGCGGCACGGCTCGTCGGCTGTGCCCTCACGCGAAGGTCGTCCCGCCGCGCATGTCCGCCTACTCCGAGGCGAGCAAGGCGGTGTTCGAGATCTTCCGCGACACGACGCCTCTCGTGGAGGGGCTGTCGATCGACGAGGCGTTCCTCGACGTGCGCGGCCTGCGCCGTATCTCCGGCACTCCGCGCGAGATCGCGGAGCGCCTGCGGCGACGGGTGCTCGCCGAGGTGGGGCTGCCCATCACCGTCGGCGTGGCCCGCACCAAGTTCCTCGCCAAGGTCGCGAGCGGCGTGGCGAAGCCGGACGGGCTGCTCGTGGTCCCTCCTGAGGGCGAGCTCGACTTCCTGCATCCGCTCGAGGTCGAGCGGCTGTGGGGAGTGGGGCCGAAGACGGGGGCCAAGCTTCGCCAGCGTGGCCTCACCACCGTCGGGCAGGTGGCGCGGCTCGACGAGGGCGCACTCGTCCGCATGCTGGGCCGCGGCTCGGGGCGCCACCTCCACGCGCTCGCGCACAACCGCGACCCGCGCCGCGTGCGAACCGGGCGCCGGCGCCGGTCGATGGGCGCGCAGCGGGCGCTCGGCCGCCGCGGCCCAAAGACCGCAGAGGCGATCGACGCCACCGTCGTCGCGCTCGTCGACCGGCTGGCGCGCCGGCTCCGCGCCGCCGGGCGCGCGTGCCGCACGGTCGTCCTCCGGCTGCGCTTCGACGACTTCGAGCGGGCGACCCGCTCGCACACGCTCACCGAGGCCACCGCGGAGACCCAGGCGATCCTCTCGACGGCCCGCGGACTGGTCGCGGCAGCACTCCCCACGATCGAGCGGCGCGGCCTCACGCTCGTCGGGATCTCGCTCTCGAACCTGGTGGACGCGAACGCCGTGCAGCTCGCGCTCCCGCTCGAGGACCACCGGGCCGCCGCGCTCGACACGACGCTCGACAGCCTGCGCGACCGGTTCGGCGCGGATGCGGTGACGCGCGCCGTGCTGCTCGGGCGGCGGGCCGACCCGGCCGTGCCGCTCCTGCCGGACTAGTCACGGCGAAGCGCTAGTCGAGCTGCTCGAGCGCGTTCAGGTAGCCCTCGGTGTACGAGGGGAACTGGGCGACGGTGTCACGAAGCACGGCGATCGGTGTTGCCGTCTTGATCGCGAGCGCCGCGTAGTGGATCCATTCGCTCGCGAGCGGGGCGACCGCCCAGGCGCCCACCAGGACGCCTCGCTCGCGGTCGGCCACGACGCCGAGCGAGCCGCGTGGGTCGCGCTCGTACATCCACGGCCGGGAGATCGACTCGGGCAGGTCCAGTTCCGCCGTCGCCGCGTCGATGCCCTCCTCTCGGGCCGCGTCCGCGGTCATTCCGACCGCGGCCACCTCCGGATCCGAGAACACGACCCGCGGCACCGCCGAGTAATCGGCGTGCGGGTCCTCGCCGGCGATGTCCGCGAGCACGATCCGCGCCTGGTACTTGCCCACGTGCGTGAACGGCATGACGCCGGTGACGTCACCGACCGCCCAGACGCCCTCGGCGGCCCGGCAGCGCTCGTCCACGCGGATGCCCCGCTCCTCGACCTCGACGCCGAGGTCCTCCAGCCCGTCGGGGATTCGCGGCTCGCGGCCCACGGCCACGAGGATGCGCTCGGCCCGGACCTCACCGCCTTCCCGAAGATGCAGGACGCGCTCGTCGCCCTCCCGCGTGACGCGGCCGACCTCGCCACCGAGCCGGAGCGTCACGCCGTCCTCGGCCAGCGCGCGCTTCAGCAGCTCGCCGACCGCCGCCTCCTCGCGGGCCAGCGGCCGGTCGTGCTTCTCGACGATCGTCACGTCCACGCCCATCCGCCGCATGAACTGGCCCAGCTCGACGCCAACCGGCCCGCCGCCCAACACCGCCACGCTGCGCGGCAGCTCCTTGAGGGTCGTCGCCTCGCGGTTGGTCCAGTAGCCGGCCTCCTCGAGGCCGTCGATCGAAGGCACGGCGGACGCGCTGCCGGTCGCGACGATGATCCGCTCCGCCTCGATCGTCTCGTCGCCCACCTGGACCCGCCCGGGCCCGGTCACGCGCGCCTCGGCCCTGTAGACGTCCACGCCGTCTTCGCGGTACCCCGCGACCTGCTTCGAGTCGTCGAGGTCGCGGATCATGAAATCGCGGTACTCGACGAGGTCGCTCCATTCGTGCCCCGGCTCCTCGACGCCGGCCGCGCGGCGAGCCTCCGACCGGACCTCCGGCGCACGCAGCAGCGTCTTCGACGGGATGCACGCCCAGTAGGCGCACTCGCCGCCGACCAGCTCGCGCTCGACCAGCGCGGTGCGCAGGCCGAGCTTTGGCAGGCGCGAGGCGGCCACCTCGCCGGCCGGGCCGGCGCCGATGACGACGGCGTCGTAGCGCTCACCCGACACGGGCTGCCCCCGTGTAGACGTTCAGGCGTCCCGCGCGGGCGAACCCGCACAGCGTCATCCCGAGTTCGTCGGCGAGCTGGACAGCCAGCGAGGTGGGAGCGCCCACGCCGACCAGGATCGGCGCGCCGGCGACGGCCGCCTTCTGGACGAGCTCGAACGCGAGCCGGCCGCTCACGCACAGGGCGTGGTGGTGGAGCGGCAGCCAGCCGGCGCCCAGCGCGTGGCCGACGACCTTGTCCATCGCGTTGTGGCGGCCCACGTCCTCGCGGACGAGGAGCAGGTCGCCGTCGGCCGAGAAGAGCCCGGTGGCGTGCAGCCCGCCCGTCAGCTCGAACCCGGGCTGGCTGAGACGGTCGGGAAGGTCGGCGAGCACGTCACGGGGGATCTGTGGCCCCGGCGCCGCCGGCGGCGCGCCCAGGGCGACCTCCTCGATCGCGCCCTTGCCGCACACCCCGCACGACGAGGTGGTGTAGAAGCGGCGCCGATCGAGCGAGCGGCACAGCCGTCCCCTCACGTCCACCGTGTTCGCGGCGAGGTCCTCGGAGAGCCCGACCTCCCAGGCCCGGTCGATCAGCCGCTCGCCGTAGAGGAAACCGAGGGCCAGCTCCTCGTCGTGCCCGGGCGTGCGCATGGTGACCGCCACGGGATCGCCCCCCACGCGGATCTCGAGCGGCTCCTCGACGGCGACGGCGTCGCGCACACCGTCGCGCTCGACCATCGCGTGATGCCGGGTCATCGCGGCTCCAGACGGACGACGATCGACTTCGACGTGGGCGTGCCAGAGCCCTCGGCCGTGCTGCCCAGCGGTACGAGCGCGTTCGCCTCGGGGAAGTACGTCGCGGCACAGCCGCGCGCGGTGGGATAGCTCGTGGCCCGGAAGCGCTTAGCGCGCCGCTCACCATCGTCCCACTCGCCGACCAGGTCCACGTGATCGCCGTCGCGGAGCCCGCGTTCGGCCAGGTCGTCCGGATGCACGAGCACCACGCGCCGCCCGCCCTTGACGCCGCGATACCGGTCGTTCAGGCCGTAGATCGTCGTGTTGTACTGGTCGTGCGAGCGCATCGTCTGGAGCAGCAGACGCCCCTCGGGCACGCGAAGCGGGTCGAGCTCGTTCACCGTGAGCCGGGCGCGGCCCGTCGCCGTCGGGAAACGGCGCTCGTCGCGCGGCGGATGAGGCAGGACGAAGCCATCCGCGAGGCGGTCCTCGAACCCCTCGAAACCGGGCACCACCTCGGCGATCTTCGCGCGGATCCGCGCGTAGTCGCCCTCGAACGTCTCCCACGGGATCGACGGGCCGAACCCGCCCAGCGCGCGCGGGGCCAGCCCGCACACGATTGAGACCTCCGACCGCAGCGCCTCCGACGCCGGGTCGAGCCGCCCGCGCGACGCGTGCACGAAGCTCATGGAGTCCTCGACCGAGACGACCTGCTCGCCGGAGGCCTGGATGTCACGCTCGCTGCGCGCGAGCGCGGGCAGGATCAGCGCGCGGTCGCCCGTGACGAGGTGCGAGCGGTTCAGCTTCGTGGACACGTGGACGGTCAGCCGCATGCGGCGCAGTGCCTCCACCGTGGCGTGGGTGTCGGGCGCCGCGGCCACGAAGTTGCCGCCGAGCGCCATGAAGACCTTCGCCCGCCCCGCACCCATCGCGCGGATGCTCTTGACGACGTCCGACCCCGGCTCGCGCGGCGGCTCGAACGCGAATGCGGCGCCGAGGCGGTCGAGGAACTCCGCCGTCGGCCGCTCGGAGATCCCCATGGTCCGGTCGCCCTGCACGTTGCTGTGGCCGCGCACCGGGCAGAGGCCCGCGCCGGGGCGTCCGATGTTCCCGCGCAGCAGCAGGAAGTTGACGATCTCCCGGATGGTCGCGACGGCGTTTCGATGCTGCGTGAGTCCCATCGCCCAGCAGACGATCGTGCGCTCGGACTCGAGCACGAGCTGCGCCGCCTCCTCGATCCGCTCCCGCTCGAGACCCGTGGCGTACTCGACATCAGCCCAGTCGAGCGCCTCGAGGTCGCCGCGCAGCTCGGCGAAGCCCTCGCAATGGGTGTCGACGAACTCGCGATCGACCGCGTCCGCGGCGACGATCAGGTGGTTCAGCGCCTTGAAGAGCGCGAGATCGCCGTTGACCTTCACCTGGAGGAAGAGATCGGCGAGGGGTGTCCCCCGGCCGACGAGCCCGCGCACCGTCTGCGGGTTCCGAAACCGGGCCAGGCCCGGTTCCGGAAGCGGGTTGACCGAGACGATCTTCGCGCCGCGCCGCTTCGCGGTCTCGAGTGTGGAGAGCATCCGCGGGTGGTTCGTACCGGGGTTCTGGCCGACCACGAGGATCAGGTCGGCGGCGTGTATGTCGTCGAGCGAGACGCTGCCCTTTCCGACCCCGACGGTCTCGGTCAGCGCCACGCCGCTCGACTCGTGGCAGAGGTTCGAGCAGTCAGGCAGGTTGTTCGTCCCGAGCGCCCGCGCGAAGAGCTGGTAGCAGAAGGCGGCCTCGTTGCTCGTGCGTCCCGACGTGTAGAAGATCGCCTCGTCGGGCGACGCGAGCGCCCGGAGCTCGGCGGCGATCAGGTCGAGCGCGTCGTCCCAGGTGATCGGCTCATAGCGGTCCGCACCCGAGCGCTTGACCATGGGCTCGGTCAGCCGGCCCTGCGTGCCGAGCCAGTGGTCGGACCTCGAGGCGAGCGCGGCGATGGTGTGACGATCGAAGAGCGCGGGCGTCACGCGCGCGCGTGTCGCCTCCTCGGCCACCGCCTTCACGCCGTTCTCGCAGAACTCGGCGATGTGCCTGTGCTCGGACTCGGGCCATGCGCAGCCGGGGCAGTCGAAGCCGTCCTTCTGGTTCAGGCGCCTGAGCGCGCGGACCGAGCGCGTCGGACCCATCGCTCGAAGCGCGAGGCGGAGTGACTCCACCACCGAGCGCGGACCGGCGGCGGCCTCGGCCGGTGCGGTTACCCGGAGTCCTGGATCCTCATCGGACACGGTCCCAGTATCGCGCCCCAACCGACGACTGCCGCGGAAAGAGCGGCGCAGCCGGCGCCCACCCGTGCGACGATGGCGGCGGATGCGGAGACGACTGATCGCCCCGTTGGCGCTCGCCGCCGCCGCGCTCGGCGCGACGCCGGTCGAGGCAGGCGCCGTCAAGATCGAGGTGCTCTCGAGCCGGGCTGACCTCGTGTCCGGCGGGGACGCCGTCGTCGCGATCTCCGCGAAGCGCGCCTCGAAGCTCCGGCGGCTCGAGGTCCGCCTCAACCGCCGCAAGGTGACCCGGCGCTTTCGGATGCGCGACGACGGGCGGCGCGCGGCACGCATCAAGGGCCTCCGCAACGGCCGCAACGTGATCGTCGCGCGCCGTCCGAACGGCCTCGGCAAGCGGCTTGTGATCCGCAACCACCCGAACGGCGGCCCGGTCTTCTCGGGGCCGCAGGTGAAGCCCTGGACCTGCCAGGAGGCGGCGGTCGACGATCAGTGCAACCAGCCTGCCGAGTACACGTTCCTCTACAAGCCCGAGGAATCCGAGGAGCTCGCCCCCTACGACCCGGAGAACCCGCCCGACGACGTCGCGATGACGACAACCGACGAGGGCGTCGAGGTGCCGTTCATCGTCCGCCAGGAGCTCGGTTACCAGGACCGCGACCAGTACCGAATCATCACGCTCTTCAAGCCGGGCTCGAAGTGGAGCCGTTGGGACCCGCAGAAGCAGTGGAACCAGAAGCTCTTGATCACTCACGGCGGCGGGTGCGGCGGCGACTACGACACGAGCAGCGCGCGACTCGACGACTACAGCGGCACCATCCCGCCCACGCCCGGCTACGTGCAGAGCTATGTGACGGCGCTCGGGCGCGGCTTTGCCGTCGGATCCACCGCGCTCAACAACAACGGCCACAACTGCAACATCGTCGTCCAGGCGGAGTCGATGCTGATGATGAAGGAGCGCCTGGTCGAGCGCTACGGCGACCTCCGCCACACGATCGGCACCGGCTGCTCGGGTGGGTCGATCACCCAGCAGCAGGTCGCGAACGCCTACCCCGGTGGCGTCTACGACGGCCTCGTCGTGACCTGCGCGTACCCCGACAGCCTCTCGACCGGCTCTCAGTTCGCCGACTACCACCTGCTCCGCATCTATTTCGAGGACACGTCGCGCTGGGGCCCCGGCGTGGTCTGGACGCCCTCGCAGTGGGCGGCCGTCGAGGGGCGGCCCGATCCCGTGAACGCGATCGCCGCTGACGAGCTGTTCTTCAAGGACGCCACGAACCCCGCCGGTGACTGCGTCTCCGCGGAGGTCGTGTACAACCGCCAGACGAACCCGGGTGGAGTGCGCTGCTCGGTGCTCGACTACATGATCAACGTGCTCGGGCCGCGCCCGGAGAGCGTGTGGTCGGAGGTCGAGAAGGAGGCTGGACGCGGTTTCGCGGGCGCCCCGTTCGCGAACGAGGGCGTCCAGTTCGGCCTCGGCGCGTTGCGCCAGGGCCTCATCACCCCCGCCCAGTTCCTCGACCTCAACGCAAAGATCGGCGGCTTCGGCATCGACGCCGAACAGGTCCCCGAGCGCCTCGCCGGCGACGACGCGTCGATCGCGAACGCCTACCGAAGCGGCGCGATCAACGAGGGCAACAACCTCGACCAGGTCGCGATCATCGACCACGCCGGCCCCGATCCCGGGCTCGCCCACGACTATGTCCACACGTGGTGGATGCGCGACCGGCTCGAGCGTGAGCAGGGCCACCTCGGCAACTACGTGCTGTGGTTCGGCCCGACCCCGCTCATCGGGGACGTCGACTGGGCGACCGAGGCGATGATCGCCATGGACCGCTGGCTCACCGCCGTCGAGGCGGACACCTCGAACAAGCCGCTCGCACGGAAGATCGTGGACGAGAAGCCCGAGGACCTCCTCGACCGGTGCACGGCCACGGTCTGCGAGCAGTACCTGGCAACCCGATACGAAACGCCGCGCTCGGTGGCCGACGGGCCGAAGACCGGCGACGTGAACAAGTGCCAGCTGAGGCCACCCGTGCGCGAGGACTACCCGCTGACCATCACGAACGCCGACTTCGAGCGGCTGGCCGAGATCTTCCCTACCGGCGTCTGCGACTGGGCGAAGCCGGGGGTCGGCCAGCAGGGCGCGATCCCCTGGATGACCTACCAGCGCCGGTCCGGAAAGGTCATCTACGGCGGCTCCCCGCTCGGGCCCGAGCCGCGGTCGAAGCGCCTGCGTCGGCGCTAAGGACGGGCGCCACGGTCGCGGCGGTCACATGCCCGCGCTCAGAGGGCCGGCGCGATTAGGAGCGCGAGGGCGAGGAGGAGCCCGAGCAGCGCCGCGAACGCGAGCGCACGCGCGGCGAGCTGGGATCCGCTCGTAGCCGGCTCCCAGCGGTAGAGCCCGGGACGGATGCGGCGAAGGGTCGCCGCATCGCCCTCCGGCTGAGCCGGGAGCGCGCGCGTGGGCGCGCGGTCGGGCTCCGGCGCCGCCTCGGCGCGCTCGTGCCTGGCCCGGTCCAGCTCGCGTTTCGCAGCGTCGCGCTCGGCGGCGAGCTTCTCGGCCCGCTCGGCGGCGCCCGCGAGCTCGCGGCCGAGCGCCTGGGCCCGCCGCTCCGCGTCCGCCGCCGCCACGGCCCCCTCGTCGCGCGCCCGTTCGAGTTCCGCCGCCTTCGCCGTCTCGAGCCGCTCGACCGCGGCCGCGTGCTCTGCCTCCAGCCGCTCGACCGCCGCCGAGTGCTCGGCGCCGATGCGCTCGAGCTCTGTCGCCTGCTCGGCGTCGCGGCGGTTCAGCTCGCGTACCTGCGCCTGGTTCACGCGCTCGAGGTCGCGCGTCAGCCGCTCCACGTGCGTCCGCGCCTCTGCGAGCTCCCGCTCGAGGGCATTCGTCCGGGAACGGCGCGCGGTGCGGGGCTTCTCCCGCTTCGTCTTCGGCTCAGGGACAAGGTCGACACCCAGGTCCGGGGCGACCGTCAGCTCGGCGCCTTTCAGACTGGCGGACTCCCCCTGCCAGGGGAACGCGGCCACCCAGTCCTGCCCGTCCTCGGCTGCCCACGGCTTGTGATCGAGTAACGCGAGCAGGCGGCGCGGCTCGCCGTCCACCTCGACGTCGAGCGTCGGGCGGATGAAGCGCAGGCCGCGCACGCCGAACCAGCGCCCCGTGATCTCCACGCGATCGCCCGGCCACTCGACGCGCTCGACCTCGAACGCCACATCCGCGGTTGCGCCCCGCGGACGCTCCTGCACGGTCGCCATCTGGCCTTATCGACTACCCGGGTTCGCCCGTGGCTACGCGTTCCTCATCGCGCCGGCGCCCGGCTATCGGCCGGAGGACACCGAGGCGTTCGTCCCTGTCGACCAGTTCGAGCGGCCACCGGTCGTCGCCCAGGACCTCCTCGAAGAGCTCCGGAAGCTTCGTGTGCACGTTCGAGATGTCGTCGAGTATCAGCAGTCCTTCGTCGTCCAGCAGCCCGATGAGGACCTCGAGCTCGCGGCGGACGTAGTCGCGATCGTGGTTCCCGTCGACCAGCGCCACGTCGAAGCGCTGGCCGAGGCGCTCGAGGCTGGCGAGCGTGCCGTCGCACGCGGGCTTGTCCGCGAACGTCCCGGCGCTCGTCTCGTTGGCCACCCGGTTGAGGCTGTAGCCGCAGATCACCAGGTTGTTGCGCTCCAGCCCGAAGTGGTCAAGCAGCGCGAGCACGTGCTGCTGGGGGTCGGTCACACCGAGGTGGTCCAGGTTCGGATCGATCGACACGACCACGGATCCGGGGTCGTGGCTCACGGCGATGTCGGACAGGGCCGCCAGTGACATGCCGACGAAGTTGCCCACGTGGAGGACGCGGAGCGGCCGCCCAGGACAGTGCCTCGTGATCGTCGCGCGCGCGAACGACATCGACTCCGCCCCGATCGCGCCGAGTCGGATCGTGGGCTCCTCGACGCCGCGGCCGACCAGAAACGCGACGGCGCCCTCGAAGTCGAACGGGCGCCGGAGTGTGGTGAGCGATGTCTTCAAGTCGACGTGGAGATCGTCTCGCCTGGAGCGGGGCATTACAAGTACCGGCGCCCGTTCGAGCGCAGCACGTCGAGGGCGGACACGGTCGCGTAGCCGCGCCATTCGAGCGCGGCCTGCGGCGAGTAGCTGTCGAAGTCCACCGTCCAGCCGCCGTCGTCGCGCTGTCCGTTCTCGACCCGGTCCAGGTCCGCCTCGATCACGTCGGCCGAGAACAACGCGCGGAGCGGACGATCCGGGATCGGGGAGATGTCGAGCGGCGACAGCTCCTCGCCCTCGGCGCCGCCCGGAACGGGGAGCTTTCCGGACTCCGGGAGCATCCCCCCCACCCGGGCCAGCTCCCGCGCCGCTTCGGGACGCCGGTCATGGCTCGCATCCAGGAACTGGAGCACGAACATGAACGCGATCGGGAAGGGCCGCTCGTCGAGGGCGGCGGTCTCGGCCAGGCAGTAGTCGGTGGCCTTCTGAAGCCACGGGTGCTCCGCGACGGCCGGTGCGTGATCGGCGACCCGGTGCGCCGGCCCGCACACGGCACTCGTCATCCAGAGCGACGGCACGGACTCGTCGGCGTTGGCCCAGAACGGCGCCGAGCCGGCGCCGTCGTCCATCGAGAATGCGAACGGCAGCGAGCCGTCCTCGAACGCCACGGAATCGGCCCACTCGCACAGCCCCACGGCCTGCTCCTCGGCATCCGGCCCGACCTCCGCGAGCACCTCGAAGGCGTGCAGCGCCGCGCCCGGCTGGCTGGTGGCGCTGCGCAGGTCCGGCTCTAGGCCGTGGCCGTACCCGCCAGCGCTGTTGCCGTGGGCGGCGAGGGCCACGAGCGCCGCCGCGGTCGATCCATCGCCGAACAGGAGCTCGAAGCGCCGCCGATCCAATAGCCGCGCGTGGGTCCGCATGAACTCCGCTGCCTTTTCGAAATCAACCATGTCGCTCCGAAGTCGGGTGTCTGTGCGATCGGCAAGGATCCCAAGACCATGCTGCCCGGATTCGATCCGGACCTGATTCGCGCCCTCAGCATTGCCGGGACGTTCGTCTTCGGGCTCACCGGCGGCATCGTCGGCGTGCGCAAGCGGCTGGACCTCTTCGGAGTCGTGGTGCTGGCCGTCGCCGTGGGCATGGCAGGCGGCATCGTCCGCGACGTGCTTATCGGGCGACCGCCGGAGACCTTCCGCGACTGGCGCTACCTCGCGGCCGCCGGCGCCGCCGGCGTCGTGGCCCTGCTCGCGCCCCGCGCCCTGCAACGACTGCAGCGCTCGCTGGACGTCGTGGACGCCGCGGGGCTGGCGCTCTTTAGCGTCGCGGGCGCGTCGACGGCGCTCGCCTTCGACGTCCCGCCGGCCCAGGCGGCCCTGCTCGGCGCGGTCACCGGCATCGGCGGGGGCATCCTGCGCGACATCCTCGTGAACGAGATTCCGGAGGTTCTGCGCGGCGGCCTCTACGCGCTGCCCGCGCTCCTCGGCGCGGCCGTCGTGGTGGTCGCCTCGGAGGCCGGCTCTCAGAGCGCGATCTTCCCCGTGCTCGGCATGCTCGCGTGCTTCGGCGTGCGACTCGTCGCCATCCGCCACGACATCAACCTTCCGCAGGTCTCGGCGGTGCGCGCCGCTCCCCCGGACGAATAGGAGTACGGCTAACCGCCCCCCAAGGACACCTGCCTTCCGCACTGTGTTTCCGCACTGCCGGCCGTAGCTTCGGTTCGACCCCACAAATCGAAGGAGCCGGTCATGAGAAAGACACTCATCGTCATCGCAATCGCTGTCGGTGCGCTCGCCGTCCTGGGGTGCGCGGCCTACGCCGTCGCCCAGGTCTTCGAGGAGACGGACAACAAGGCACACACGGTCTCGCGATCGATCGATCACATCGTGATCGAGGTCGAGTCGGGCGACATAGACCTCGTCCCCGGGGGACGCTCGGTCAGGATCGACGAGACCGACGACTACGTCTTCGACTCACCGGACGTCAGCCGGACCGTCTCGGACGGCGTCCTCACGATCGAGAGCGAGTGCGACGGCGTCATGTCGGTGTTCTGCACGACCGACTTTCGCGTCGGGGTGCCCAGGGGCGTGACCGTCGATGTTCGGAGCTACGTCGGCGACATCGACATCGACCGGATCGACGCGCGGGCGATCGAGGCTCGCGCCCATGTCGGAGACGTCCACGTCGACGCCCTTCGCAAGGGCGAGATCGACGCGCGCACGAACGTGGGCGACGTCGAGGTCGAGCTGCCGAAGCGCATTTATGACCGCGCGTACCAGGCGGTCGACGCGCGCACGGATGTCGGCGACGCCGACGTGACCCCCCGCTGACCGATCGCCGCCATCTAATCCAGTCTGTACATACTGGTGTGTGGCCGCGACAGTGCGAACGGCGATCGGATCCGACGCCAGCCTGCCGACCCGGCGCACGGCCGAGGAGCGGTTCATCGTTCGCTGGCCCGGGGTGTACGTGGCGCTCGGACGCGCATACCAGCGACTGCCGCCGAGCTCGCGGTTGCGGCGCGCCCTCCTTCGCCGGAACGCGCTGTCCGGCTGGGGAGCCTGGGTTCGCGGCGATCTCGAGCTGTGCGCCGTGCGCTTTGCGCCCGACTGGCACTACGAACCTCCGGCGGAGTGGCTGATCGCCGGGATGCCCACGGTGTACCGAGGGCACGCCGGGCTTCGCCAGTGGTTCGCGGACCTGCGCGAAGCATGGGAGTTCCGCGACCACACGCCGCTCGAGGTCGTCGACGCCGGCGACGTAATCGCGTTCCTGTGCCGGGTCCGCCTGCGGGCTCGCACCACCGGGATCGAGCTCGACTGGCGCCTGGGGCAGGTCTTCTGGCTCGAGGGCGGGCTGATCGCGCGCGAGTGCGACTTCGCCGACTGGGACGAGGCCCTGCGCTTGGTCGGAGTCAGCGCCGGGTAGTCCAAGCGCCGTGGACGATCCCGACGAGCGAAGCGAAGACGCAGGCCCACCCTGGCCCGATTCCCCTGAGAGCGGGCTCGGCGCCGAGACCAATCCTCAGAGGGCTCAACCGCATGTGAACACGGCTGAGGAGCTGCGGCCGCTGCTGCTCGGCGGGCTCGCCCTGCTCGGAGTCATCTTGGTGACGTTGCTGACGCACGCGGTCATCTCGGCCACCGAGGACGACGACGACGGACAGGCTGCCCCGGCCGCCGCGCCAGCCGCGGGCACGGCGACGGACGGTCACACCATGGCCGCCGCAGAGGCCCCAGCAGCCGGAACCTGCGAGGACAGCGTCGAGGACGTCGAGCAGTACCGCAGGCCCGACCCGAACCTACCCGCCCCGCCGCCAGGCCCGGTCAAGCGGTTCCGCGTCGACGTGTTCGAGCACGTCACCTGCATCTCCGACGACCAGCCGGCGACCCGGGTCTGGTCTTTCGGGGTCAACGGCGAGCTCTATCGCGGCACCGGCGCGTCCACGCCCATGGTGGTGGAGGAGGGCGACAGGGTCGAGATCACCCTCGTGAACGGGGCCGACGACGAGATGGCGGTCACGATGCCGCACTCCATCGACTACCACTCCTCGGAGCTCGCGCCGAACAAGGCGTTCAAGTCGATCCAGCCCGGCGAGACCTGGAAGTTCTCGTTCACCGCCAAGCACCCCGGCGTCTACATGTACCACTGCGCGACTGCCCCCGTGCTGCAACACACCGGCCTCGGGATGGTCGGCATGATGGTGGTCAAGCCGAGGGACCTGGCGCCGGTCGACCGCGAGCTGTGGGTCACCCAGCAGGAGTTCTACCTCGGCGAGCCGGGCAAGGAAGGCCCGCTCGAGAAAATGGCCGCGATACAGCCCGACGTGATCGCCTTCAACGGGTACGCGTCGCAGTACGAGAAGCAGCCGATCAGCGTGACGAAGGGCGAGCGCATTCGGATGTACGTGCTCAACGCCGGGCCGAGCATCTGGAGCTCCTTCCACGTGATCGGCACAGTCTTCGACCGGACCGTCGTGGAGGGCGTCGTCGGCGAGCACGCGCAGGCCATCAACCTCGGGCCGGCGCAGGGCGGCTGGGTCGAGTTCACGCTCGACCGCGAGGGGACCTACCCGTTCGTGGACCACTCGTTCGCGCACGCGGTCAAGGGCGCGATCGGCGTGCTGGCCACCGAGAACGCAGGCGTCTCCGGCGATTACGACCATGGTCGAGACCCGGCTGGAGGTGGCGGATCGGTCGACGCCGAGGGCGAGGTCGACATCGCCCTGATCGACCCGCTGAAGATCGACCCGTCCACCGTCACCGTCAAGGCCGAGGACGGCAAGGTGACGTTCAACGCCACGAACGAAGGCGCCACACCCCACACGCTGGCGGTCGGCGCGGGCCCGTTCACGCCGGATGCCTCCGGCGACATTCCGGCGGACCAGCTGGAGGGCGACACGGGTGAGATCGGCCCGGGCGAGGAGAAGACCCTTGAGGTCGAGCTGGACGCCGGCACCTACGAGCTGCTCTGCACGATCACGGGGCATTACGCGGGCGGCCAAAAGGCGACGCTCGAGGTGACCGACTGAGAAGGCTTGCCCCCCGCTTCGCGGGGTGGGAGGGTTGGGGCGACCCCAAGCCAGGAGATTGCTGATGCCCAAGTTTCTGATCGAGGCCTCGTACACGCCGGAAGGCGTCAAGGGTGTCCAAAGTGCAGGCGGTACAAGCAGGCGTGACGCTGTAGCCGCGGTCGCCGAGAGCGTCGGGGGCCAGCTCGAGAGCTTTCACTTCGGCTTCGGCGACTCCGACGCCTACGTGATCGTCGACCTTCCCGACAACGAGAGCGCCGCGGCTGTCGCGCTGACCGTCAACGCGGGCGGAGGGGCCACGACGAAGACGGTGGTGCTCCTGACGCCGGAGGAGGTCGACGCGGCCGCGAAGCGCTCGGTCGACTACCGGCCGCCCGGAGGCTGAGGCGCCCCTCGTGGAAGGGAAGGGAACCGTCCTCGTGACGGGCGGATCCGGGTTCCTCGGCGGCTGGTGCATCGTCTCGCTGCTCGAGTCCGGGTATTCGGTCCGGACCACCGTGCGGGACCTCTCACGCGAGAGTGAAGTGCGCGACGGCGTCGCGAGCGCGACCGAACCGGACGGGCGGCTCGAGGTCGTCACCGCAGACCTGATGAAGGACGACGGCTGGGCCGAGGCGGTCGCGGGTTGCGACTACGTGCTGCACGTCGCGTCGCCGCTACCGGCCAGGCAGCCGAAGGACCCGGACGAGGTGATCGTCCCGGCGCGTGACGGCACGCTGCGCGTGCTGCGTGCGAGTCTCGACGCCGGTGTGAAGCGGGTGGTGATGACGTCGTCGGTTGCCGCGATCCGCGGCACCGCGCGGCGCGGCGAGGGGCAGCCGCTCAACGAGGACGACTGGTCGGATCCGGACGACTCGAGCCTGACCCCGTACTCGCGATCGAAGACCGCAGCGGAGCAGGCCGCCTGGGCGCTGATGCGCGAGCGCGACGCCACGGACCGTCTGGCCGCCGTCAATCCCGGAGCGATCATCGGCCCGCTGCTCAGCGACGATCCGTCCTACTCGCTGCAGGCCATCGACCGGATGCTCGGGGGCATGCCCGGTGTCCCCAAGCTCGGCTTCAGCTTCGTCGACGTGCGGGACGTCGCCGATCTCCACCGCCTCGCGATGACGGCACCCGAGGCGGGCGGCGAACGGTTCATCGCCATCGAGCAGTTCCTATGGATGGCCGAGGTGGGCGCCGTGCTACGCGAACGGCTGGGCGAGCGTGCGTGCAAGGTGCCGACGCGCACTGTTCCCAACTTCCTCGTTCGCGGCATGTCGATCTTCGACGGCAGCTTGCGGTCCGTGGTCTCGGACCTGGGCCAGAAGGTGACCTACTCGAACGAGAAGGCGAAGGCGCGGCTCGGCTGGGCGCCGCGTCCGGTCGAGGACTCGATCACCGACTGCGCGGAGAGCATGCTCGCCCGCAGGGCCTGACGCTTGCGTCACCGGGCCGTCGCGACGAACACGGGAATCTGGCGCTCCGTCCGTTCCTGGTACTCGGCGTACGGCGGAAAGGCCGCGACCGCGCGTTCCCACCACTCGGCCCGCTCGTCCCCTGTGACCTCGCGCACGCGGACGTCGAAGGGCTCCGGGCCATCCTGGATCGTCACCGCCTCGGGATCGGCCTTGAGGTTGTGGTACCAGACGGGGTGCCGTGGCAGACCGCCCTGCGACGCGACGAGCGCGTACTCGCCGGCGTGCTCGACTCGCATGAGCGGCGTCTTGCGCAGCTTGCCGGTCTTGTTGCCGCGCGTCGTCACGACGATGATCGGCAGGCCGGTGTCGCGCAACGTGTTCGCCCGCCGCCCACCGGAGGCCTCGTACTCGGCCACCTGCTTGCGCACCCAGCCGTAGGGGCTGGGCTCGTAGTCACCTTCGAGCGGAGCCGACACGTCCTACTGCTTGGCCCGCTTGACGGTCTCGCAGCCCTTGGCCTTGTCGGCCTTGTCGACGACCGCCTTGTCCTTCTTGCCGGGGCCGCAGTTGACGGTCTCCTTCTTCTTGTTCCTCGCCTTGAGCGTGTCGTTGCCGGGGCCACCCTTGTACTTGTTCTTCCCGCCGCCGCCGGTGAGCTTGTCGTTGCCCTTCCCGCCGTCGAGCGTGTCCTTGCCCGCGTCGCCCTTGAGCGTGTCGTTGCCGGCGTCGCCCTTGAGCTTGTCGTTGCCCTTCCCGCCCAAGAGCTTGTCCTTGCCGCCCGCGCCGAAGAGCTTGTCGTTGCCGTCGCCGCCGAGCAGCCGGTCGTTGCCGTCCTTGCCAGCCTGAGAAACCGACGCGCCGCCGGCGTTCGCGCCGCACGCGTCGCCGTAGAGCGTGTCATTGCCGCCCAGGCCGCTGATCTCATCGTCGCCCCCGAGGCCGCAGATCAGATTCGGGAGCCCATCCCCCGCGAGGACGTCGTCCCCGGCGGTTGCCTCCGGGTTCACGGGATCGGCCGGGCAACCCGTCCGGGGGTCCCGTGGCGCCGCCGCGTCGGACTCATTCGGGCACGCGTCCGAGGAGTCGGAAAGGCCATCGCCATCGGAATCCGTCGGCTCCGCGTCGGCCGGACAGCCAGTCCGCGGATTCCGCGGCGCCGCCGCGTCGGACTCGTCCGGACACGCGTCCGAGGAGTCGGGGAGGCCGTCACCATCGGAATCCGTCGGCTCCGCGTCGGCCGGACAGCCAGTCCGCGGATTCCGCGGCGCCGCCGCGTCAGATTCGTTCGGACACGCATCGGAGGAGTCCGGCACGCCGTCGTCATCGGAATCGGGCGGGATCGTGCTGACCGTGAACTCGTGCCTCGCCGGGGTTTGGTCGACGTTGCCGGCCGGATCGGTGGCACGCACCTCGAAGGAGCGCGGACCATCAGCGATAGCCCCGGGCGTGTGCGGCGACGAGCACGGCGCGAATGCCGCCGCGTCGACTCTGCACTCGAACGAAGACCCCGCCTCGCTGGAGGAGAAATCGAAGGTCGGCGTGTTGTCATCGGTCGTCGCAGGCGGACCCGAGTCGATCGTCGTCTCCGGCGCGGCCGTATCAGCGTCACCGAGCGTCCAAAGCACGGCGTGCTGCACGCCGTCGCTGTCAAGGGCGTAGCCGACGACCTGCCCGGAGGCGTTCACCGCCACCGCCTCGCTGGCGTCGCCGCCGAGCGTGCCGAGGTCGACCATCCCGCCCGCCGCCGTCCACGAGAACGCGTGACTGTCGCCGTCGGCGGTGTGGGCAGTGCCGACGACCTGGCCGGAATCGTTCACCGCCACCGCCTCGCTGTCGTTTCCGCCGAGCGTCCCGAGATCGACCATCCCGCCCGCCGCCGTCCACGAGAACGCGTGACTGTCTTCGTCGCCAGCGGTGGTGGCGAGGCCGACGACCTGGCCGGAATCGTTCACCGCTCCCGCCCGGCTGATGTCGCCGCCGAGCGTGCCGAGGTCGATCATCCCGCCCACCACCGTCCACGAGAACGCGTGGGACGGGGCCCCGAAACCATCTTCGGTGCTGGAGCTGCCGACCACCTGACCCGAACTGTTCACCGCCTCCGCGTCGCTGCGGTCGCCGCCGAGCGTGCCGAGGTCGACCATCCCGCCCGCCGCCGTCCACGTGAACGCGTGGACCGGGGAGTCGGGCCCGAAGGCGGTGCGCGAGAAGCCGACCACCTGGCCGGAGTCGTTCACCGCGTCCCCTCGGCTGAGGTCGCCGTCGCCGAGCGTGCCGAGGTCGACCATCCCGCCCGCCGCCGTCCACGAGAACGCGTGCTGCTCGGCGTTGTCGCCCACCTCCTCCGCAGGGCTGGTGGCCACGCCGACGACCTGGCCAGAGTTGTTCACGGCCATCGCTTCGCTCCCTACGCCACCGAGCGTGCCGAGGTCGACCATCCCTCCCGCCGCCGTCCACGAGAACGCGTGGGACACCTCGTCGCCGGTGCCCTCGTCGGTGTAGGAGAAGCCGACCACCTGGCCGGAATCGTTCACCGCCCGCGGGTCGCTGCCGTCGCCGCCGAGAGTACCGAGGCCGACCACCCCGCCCTCCGCCGTCCACGAGAACGCCTGGTACCCGTCGGGGCCGGTGAGGTCAATGCCGACGACCTGGCCGGAATCGTTCACCGCTCTCGCTTCGTTGCAACTGCAGCCGAGCTCGCGAAAATCGGTCACGGTCACGGTCGCGGCGCTGGCGGGTGGTGTCGCCGCAGCGGATGCCGCGAGGACAGCTACGAGAGGAAGGACTCCGCGACGCATTCTCGACCCCTTCGATCGTGGGTTCACGTGCCCGGTCTGATCGAGCGCGACCGACATCAGCGGGTGCAGTGGTTTGGCACTTAAGCACCACCGTACACCCGCACCGCCGGCACGGCCATACGCTTACCACTCGTCGACTAAGACCAGAACTCGTCCCACGCGTAGAGGTCGTGAAAGTGCTCCCGACCGTCGATGACCCGGCCGTCCTTCAGCTGGAAGACGATCGAGTTGCCGACATCCAGGTGCTTGCCGTTGCGATCCCCGGTGCTGCGCTGGATACCGACCACGCGGTCGTCATCGTCCCCGATAAGCCGCTCCAGTTCGGCCCGGAATGTCCCGCCCGTCTCCTCGGCGAGGTGGCCGAAGTACGTCAGGGTCGCCTCGCGGCCCTGGTAGTCGTCGGCGTAAGAGCTCCGCCCGGGCAAGTGCCACGCGATGCTCTCGTCAAATATCTCGCCGACCGTGTCGATGTCGCCTGTGTTGAAGGCGTCGTAGGCACGTTGCATGATCGCAACGTTTTCTTCTGCAGTCATAGCTGCCTCTTCCTGATCGAGTCCGTGATCGACTCTATGCCAGCTGGCGCGCCGACACAAGGAAGCGCTGAAGGCCCGCTTCTGCCACGGGATGATTGGTGGCATGCGCCTCGGCATCGCCGACCATTTCGGCTGGGCCGTTGCCGTCACGGTGACGGCCGACCACCAGGTCGCGGACCGTCGGCAAATCGAGCTGATCGAGCCCGGCCTGACACCGGCTCCGGTTCACTACGAGAGCCACCGTCTCGATGTCGCCGCCACCGCTGCGCTCGTCGCAAAGGTGCGCGCGTCAATCGTTCGAGCAACGTCAGGAGCGCTCGACGACATCGCACGCGCGCTGTCGGAGCCGATCGTCTCGATCTCCCTCCGAGCCTGGCCGATGGACTTCCCTGAAGACATCGCCGTCCAACGTCGCGCCCCATATGAGGCCCGCGCCGACGCCATCATGTATCGCCAGGTGCTTTCCGAGCTCGCGCATGCACGCCACTGGGAAGTCCACCTGTACGACGCGAAGGCCGTCGAAGGTCAGGCGGTCAGAGTCCTGGCTGAGCGGGCCGACGAGATCCTCCAGGGTCCCCGGGCAACGCTGGGGCCGCCCTGGACGAAGGACCATCGGATCGCGCTCGCCGCGACGATTATTAGCTGAGTTAACAGCTAGACAGCGCGGAAGTAATCGAGGCCGTGCGGCACCCGCCCGGTATTTGCATCGTTCGGCTGTCAGCTCGTGGCCAGTCCGCTGTTGTCACGGACCATGTACGCCATGAGCAGAGACAGCGGGAAGAAGAACAGGCTCAGCGCTTTCAGGGCCTCGTCGCGGTCGAGGTAGGTTCGGACGTAGGTCGCCTTGCCGCGATTCCACCGCGTCACGGTCCAGATCGGCGACTCGATCGTGGCACGACTCTCGTTGCCCAGCGCGCGCAATCGGCCCGTGGCGACGACGTGGTCGCCAGCGTCTCGCACCGCTGAGTACTCGCTGTACGTCTCCGCAAATGCGTTGAACAATCGTCGTCGACAGCGCTAATCCGCCGCTTTCACGGTCCCAGGCAGCCGCGGGGCCCTGGACCGGACTAGCTGGAGACGAAGGTCTCCGCCGGGTACATCTCCGGCGGATCCGTGATGCCGACCTCTTCGAGGATCGGTCCTAGGTGCTGGCCGAACGCGTCGCACGCTTCTTGGGACTCCCAGACGTCGACGACGCGGAATCCACTCGGGCTTTCCCCGGCTGCGTGGGAAAGGATGCCCCCGACGGGCCAGTCCGACAGTGACTCCATCTTCTCCTTGCCGGCGAGCCGCTGGGCGGTGGCGCGGTAGTTCTCCGCGGTGACCGTCGGACCCTGGTGGATAAGTACGACAGGCATTGCGAGCTCCTTGTTCGAGTTGGCCGACCCTACCTCGGCCGCGGACTCATGGCCAGCGATTAGGTTCGGCACACTCGCGAGAAGCAACAGCGGCATAAGCAAGCAACCGTGAAGGTGAGCGACGGGACTCGAACCCGCGACCGCCTGGACCACAACCTCCGAATCAGCCGTGGCCGCAACTCGACGCGTCGGCGATCCACGCGCACAGACCGCGTGCGCAGCAAGCTTGGACGAGCGGAAATGGGGGCTACCCCCCGTCGGTTTTGGGGTTTGCCCCCAGTTAACTCTTTGGCCGTCCTGGAGCACAGTGATAGGGGTGATGAACCGACTCGTATGTGCCGTCGATGCAACTCCCGAGTCCGCCGGTGTGGTTTGTGCCGCGATCGCGACCGGGCGTGCGCTCGGACTACGGATCGTCCTCGGCCACGTGACCGATCCGACTGGCGGCGGAGATGACTCCGAGCGGACGCCGGCCGCCGTCGAGCTCGAGCGTGCGTTGGCCGGACTTCCTCTGCCGCCGGACGCCGTGCGGCGTATCGAGGTGGGCGATCCAGCAGAGCTCGTCATCGCGGCGGCTCGCGATGAGCGGGCCGCCCTCATCATCACGGGGACGGGACCGCCCGTCCACCACATCGATCGTCAGGACGTCCCAGATTGCCCCGTCGGCCGTGCGCAGGATCCGGCCAGGCTGCCGGTTGACCTTGACCAGGTCACGCGTGACGAGAGGTCGCGTAGCGCTACGCGCAGCCCTCGATGTAGCGGACCTCGCGCTTGCGGCCCCCGCGGAAGCTCGTCACGCGCGCGTGCGAGTTGGTCTCGAAGATGATCCGGCGGTTCCCGCGACCGACGATCAGGTATCTCCCGACCGTGTATGGGTGAGGGCGCGAGCGCACGTGGCCGTAGCGCCGCCTAACGCGAGCCTCGGTGTGCCCGAGGCGAATCCGTCGTTTTGTCCGCCAGAACCCGCGCGGGCTCTGCACGCGGTCCGGCGCGCCGCGGAAGTAGATCTGAACGCGAGCGATGCGCCCGTATGCCGTCATGATGGAAAGTCCGCGCGGCGCCCCGCCCAGTCGCCAGATCCGACACGACGAGCGGTCCCCGTAGGCGAAGACCATGCGCCGATCCGTGCGACGCTCGACCTCCGCGACGGTCCGTCCCACCCGAATCGGGCCCAGACCCTGGCGGGTGAGCCGCCAGCGGCGCATCTGCCGGCGCGTCACCGATGTTCGGGCGTGCGGGCGAGCGTCCTCGCTCGCCGACGCGTGCATCTGGGCCGTCGCCCGCGACCCGTGCTCGCCCTCGATTGCCGCTGCGCCGCCGAGCGCCAAAACGACCCCGGTCGCTGCGACAGAGATGTGGCGCCTACCCACCTCGCAGACCGTACGCCGGTCGCGACGCAATGGCAACACCTCGCGCTTGTCGCATCGACCCGGCTATGACCGGGTCAAGTCAACAATCGAATGAGTGAGGCGCTTCGTGAGGGGTGAGCGACGGGACTCGAACCCGCGACCGCCTGGACCACAACCAGGAGCTCTACCAACTGAGCTACGCCCACCAGGCGTGAGCCAATCTAGCAGCGGGTCTGGGCGGCGCTAGACCGGCGGAGTGACGAGGGGTACCGCTTCCTCGGCGACCGCCTCGACCACCTCGGACGGCTCCGACTCCTCGCGCGCGCACACGATCCGAAAGGCGCCCGTGCCGATCTCCGGGTCGGGCCGGATCGGCAGACCGCGGATCGTGTCCCACCCGAGCCGCTCCACCTCGAACGGGTTCATCGCGACGGCGACGGCCGGGAAGGGGCAGTTCGAGTTGTGCTGGTCGATCGCCTTCGCGATCGCTTCGAGATTCTTGACCTCGGAGTCCCGCGCCATCGCTACGACGGCTCGGACACCCCGGCCACCGGCTCGGACGGCTGGGCGCGCCTCTCCCCCGCCACCCAGGTGCGCGCGTGCTCGATCGTGCGCGCAAGGCCGTCGCGCAACTCGATCTCGGGCTCCCACCCGAGCAGCTCGCGCGCGCGCGTGATGTCGGGTTGGCGCACCTTCGGATCGTCGACGGGCAACGCCTCGAACACGATCTCCGATTCCGTCCCGGTCTGCTCGCGCACGGCCTCCGCCATCTCGAGCAGCGTCATCTCGTGCGGATTGCCGATGTTGACCGGGTCGTGGAGATCCGACTCGCACAGCGCGACGAGGCCGCGGATCAGGTCGTCCACGTAACAGAAGCTCCGCGTCTGCGACCCGTCGCCGAAGACCGTGATCGGCTTGCCGTTCAGGGCCTGGTTCAGGAACGTCGGGATCGCGCGTCCGTCGTTCGGGCGCATGCGCGGCCCGTACGTGTTGAAGATGCGCGCGATGCATGTGTCGAGGCCCTGCTGGCGCAGGTAGGCCATGGTCAGCGCCTCGGCGTAGCGCTTCGCCTCGTCGTAGACGCCGCGGGGGCCGATCGGGTTGACGTTGCCCCAGTAGGACTCGGGCTGGGGATGGATCTCCGGGTCCCCGTAGACCTCCGACGTCGAGGCGAGCAGGAATCGCGCGCGCTTCACCTTGGCGACGCCGAGCGTGTGATGCGTGCCGTGCGAGCCGACCTTCAGCGTGTGCAGCGGCAGGCGCGCGTAGTCGATCGGGCTCGCCGGCGAGGCCATGTGGTAGATGAAGTCCACCGGGCCATCGACCTCGTAGTAGTCGGTGATGTCCTTCTGGACCCACTGGAACTCCGGGCTGCGCAGGTGCTCGATGTTCTTCAGCGATCCGGTCTCGAGGTTGTCGACGCACACGACGCGGTTGCCGCGCTCGAGCAGGTGCTCGCACAGGTGCGATCCAAGGAAGCCGGCGCCGCCGGTGACAAGACAGGTAGCCATGTGCGGAGCGTACAGAGAGGTGCCCCAGTCCTGATGCCCCGGGCAGGACTCGAACCTGCGACCCGCTGCTTAGAAGGCAGCCGCTCTGTCCAGCTGAGCTACCGGGGCCCGGGTCGAGGTTAGGGCGCGCCCCCGTCGTTTGCTCCGGAACGCGTCGGGTAGCCCCCACGCCATGAAGGCGGTCACCTGGCACGGCAAGCGCGACGTACGCGTGGACGACGTCCCGGATCCCGTGATCCAGGCGCCGACCGACGCGATCGTTCGCATCACGACCACCGCGATCTGCGGCTCCGACCTCCATCTCTACGAGGTGATGGGGCCGTTCCTCGACGCCGGCGACATCCTCGGCCACGAACCGATGGGGATCGTCGAGGAGGTGGGCACCGAGGTCACGAACCTCGCGCCGGGCGATCGCGTCGTGATCCCGTTCAACATCTCGTGCGGGGACTGCTTCATGTGCGCGCAGGGGCTTCAGTCCCAATGCGAAACCACGCAGAACCACGAGTACGACCGCGGCGCCTCCCTCTTCGGCTACACGAAGATGTACGGGCAGGTCCCGGGCGGGCAGGCCGAGTACCTGCGCGTGCCGCAGGCGCATTACGGGCCGGTCAAGGTGCCCGAGGGCCCGCCGGACGAGCGCTTCGTCTACCTCTCGGACGTCCTCCCGACCGCATGGCAGGCCGTGAAGTACGCCGACGTCCCGGACGGCGGCAGCGTCACGGTCCTCGGCCTCGGCCCGATCGGCGACATGGCCTGCCGCGTCGCGATGCAGCAGGGCGCCGGCCGGGTGATCGGCGTCGACCTGGTCCCCGAGCGGCTCGAGCGCGCCCGCGCCCGCGGTGTCGAGGGGGTCGACCTCGAGGAGCACGACGACCTCGGCGCGGCCATCCGCGAGATGACGGACGGCCGCGGCACGGACGCGGTGATCGACGCCGTCGGCCTGGAGGCGCACGGCGCCCCGGGCGGGAAGCTGGCGCACCAGATGGTCGGACTGCTGCCGGACTTCATCGGCGAGAAGCTGATGGAGAGGGCGGGCGTCGACCGGCTGAGCGCTCTCTACTCGGCGATCGACATCGTCCGCCGCGGCGGGACGATCTCGCTTAGCGGCGTCTACGGCGGTGAGGCGGACCCGATGCCGCTGTTCACCCTCTTCGACAAGCAGGTCCAGTTGCGCATGGGGCAGGCGAACGTGCGCCGCTGGACCGACGAGATCCTTCCCCTGCTCACCGACGAGGACCCGCTGGGCGTGGACGACTTCCACACCCACCAGCTCCCGCTCGACAAGGCCCCCGAGGCCTACGAGTCCTTCCAGAAGAAGGAAGATGGGGCGGTCAAGATCCTGCTGAAGCCCTAGGGGGCTACGACCGGCGTGCGAAAGACGACGTTCGCCGGGCCGAACGACGCGTCGGCGGCATTCACGCGCAGCAGGTAGCGCTCGAAGAGGCCGGCCGTCTTGGCCAGGATCGACGCCGCGGAGATCTGGTCCTTCGCCGCCCTGCCGCGGTTGTAGTTCGCGGCCAGCCGCTGCGCCTCGCGGATTGCATCGGCCCGCTTCAGATGCGTGAGCCAGTAATGGGCGAAGAACGGGTAGGCGGCTCCGCCCGCGTCCGTGCCGTGTGCCGTAGCGTCGTGGAACGGATTCGCGTAGCCCTTCTCCGCGGCGGCCTTCGCGCCCAACCGGCGTAGCTCGAACTGCGCGGCGCTCAGCTCCTGGCCCTTGAGCAGCTCGCGCGTGTTCTTGTTGATGAGCGCGGCGCCGTCGTAGTCGGTTCCGATCGAGCGCGGGGCGCCCTTCCCGTTGACGTACACCTTGCCCTCGACGCGCAGGTAGTCGTACTTGAGGACGGTCGCGTCGCCGACCTTCTCCGTCGAGAGCTTCATCCTGATCTCGCGGCCCTGTCCGATGTCGTCGAAGGTGTGGACCTCGTCGAAGGACTTCAGCATCGCCTTCATCTTCTTGTCGGTCACGGGCTCCTTCCCGTGGAACTGGTTGTACTCGGACAGCCGCGTCTTGTAGCGCTCCCTGAGCAGGGTCTTGTCGAGCTCGACGTAGTTGTCCCAGCCGCGAAGCGTGGTGGGGTCGCGCGGCTTGAAGATCGCCGTCTCGGCCAGCGTCGAAGGGGGAGCTCCGAGCGCGAGGTCGATCGGCGCGACGTTCTTCACGCCGACGACCTCCACCTTCGCGAACGAGTTGGCGACCTTGTACGGGTTCGCCGGGCGGAAGAGCAGCTCGACCTCGACGTCGTAGCCGAGCTCGTCCATGCGCTTGTTCATCTTCGCGACGATGTCCTTGGTGACCTCGATGTCGGATAGCGGCATGCCGCCGATGGCCTCCATCTTCCGCAGCGCGATCATCGTCTTCGCATCCTCGGAGAGGTCGTCGATGTACGACGGTCCCAGCGTCGCCGAGCGCTCGCCGATCAGCGTCGTGCGCGCCAGCGCCTTCGCGTCACTCGCCTTCGATGCGCCGACCGCCTTCGTGAACTTCGTCATCGCGGCCTTGGCCCCGGTGAACACCTTGCCGGCGAGCTTGAACGCCGCGTCGCCCATGAGCTGCTCGGCCACGAGCTTGAAGCCCTCGAACCCCATCCCGGCCGAATCGTTCGCGATCTGCTCGATGAACGCGTCGGGATCCGACTCCGCCAGGTCGACGAGCTTGTTGATCCGCGCCTCACGAGCCGCCAGCAGGCCGTTCACGGCCTTCTCGAATCCTGATTTGAGCGCCGCGTCCGACTCCTCTAGCGCCCGCCCCGCGCCGCTGAAGGTGAACGACTCCTTGATCGCCGCCAACAGGTACTGCCCGTCCTCGCCGTTCATCTCCTGCCACAGCGCAATGTCCGCAGCGACCCGGCCCTGCCCCTCGTCCGACGCAAGCTGCGCCCAGTAGCTGCCCTCCCGGCCGACAAACTTGAGCGCGCCGCCGAGGGAGTCCTCGGTCAGCCTGAGCATCTCGGCGTTGTGGAGCTGCTGGAAGCGCGCGAACTGCTGCTCGTCGAGGTAGATGTTGCCGTCCTTGAAGAGCTGGCGCTTGTTCGGGGTGACGAGCGCCATGAGCTCGGGTGCGTAGCCGCGCAGGCGCGCCAGCGCCCGCTCGAACGGCGCGATCTTCAGGCTGTTCTTCGCGCCGAAGTAGAACTTTCGCGCCTTCGCTGACAGCCTCGATTTGAGAAGCGCGACGAGCCTCTGGGCGTAGCGCGCCTGCTGGTCGCGGAACACCTTCTTCGCGCCGTTCAGGAACAGCGCGGCACCGGTGGTCATCATGGCGGTGCGCTCCGCGTCGGCCGGCTGCGTCTCGCCCACGATCGCCTGGCCGTAATGGGTGTCGGTGACCGAGGCGTTCGAATCAGCGCCGCGCGCCGACATCTTCGCCTGCAGTCCGACGAAGCCGCCTTTGGCCGCCTTCACCGCCACGACGTGTACCGACGATGCGCCGGGTGCCAGCGTCTTCGGGAAGGCCGGCGTCGGACCCGCGACGACCTGGAGCTCGCCGCGCAGCTGAGGCGCGTAGTAGCTGTTCGCAACGCCGAATCCATGCGGGAACGCCGGCGCTATCCCCTTGAGCCCCTCCGTCGCGGAGGTGTTGTTCACCGTGATCGTCAGCGGGAAGCTCGCGCCGGTCGCGGCCTGCGCGATCGGGCTGATCTTCACCTCGAGGCCGGGCTCGGGCGCGGTCGGGTCCTCGTCCAGGAAGAGCGAGCCCGTGCAGACTCCCGGGAAGTTGTGCGGGAGTGCCTTGTACGAGTACTCGCCGGTGGGGTACGAGCTGCCCTCGTAGTCCGTGCCGCAGCGGATCTCGATGTTCCTGTTGAACTGGATGGGGAAGGTGCCGGTACAGACCGGATCGGACCCGCTGTAGGTCCGGTTCCCCGTCCATTGGGTCGTCATGTCCACCCAGAAGTAGCCCGGCGAGCGGTAGTCCTGCCGGATCGAGTGGCTCACGTAGTCGATCGTGCCGGCCTCATGCCTGTCGCACGTCTCGCTCCCCGAGGCGTGGTCCAAGGTCGCGAACGTCCCGTTGACGACCGGGGTCGTGCTGAAGTCGAAACTGGTCGGGTCGTAGCCGGGGCCGTAGTCCGACTGGTAGTCGCTCGTCAGGGTGACCTCGGTGTATATGTCCGACTCGAAGTCGCCCGTATCCGAGTGGAAATCCCGCGTCCAGGTCGCCTCGCCCTGCCAGTGGTGGACATGGGGAGTTCCCGGGTGGGTGTGGTCGGCCTGCGCGGGCCCGCCGCCCAGGCTCGCAGCGGAACAAGCGGAGAAGACCGCTGCGGCGAGCAGCCGGCGAGAGCGGCCGGAGCGACGAGTCACCTTCCCACGCTACGCCCGATAGCGCGTAGGCGCAAGAGCCCAAATCGGGCCGCCCGCATTCGAACCGGGGACCTCGGCCACCTGTAGTCGGGGCGCCCGGATTCGAACCGGGGTTCTTTCGGCCCCAAACCGAATGCGATAACCAGACTTCGCCACGCCCCGAGGGTCATGCTGAGTCTAACCACGCTTCCCGCAGACAATCCATCCAGGCTTCGAGCCGCGCACGCAGGAGGGTGTCGTGACAGCGAACTGTCATGACGCCGTGCCGCGACCGCCAGGTTCGTTTCTTCAGCTGGTTGCTATTCGACTTGCGCTGCAACCTGATGAACTCGGGCTCGATACGGAGTACGTCAGCCCAGAAGCGTCTGAGCTCCTCGACGTCCTGATCTGCGTGGTGCTGGATTGCGTAGCCGAACGTGGCGCCGGTCAGGCGCTCGAGCCAGGCGAGCGCGACACATAGGACGGCCGGGTCCGAATTGCAGATGGCGATGGTGTTCCGATTCCGCTTCGACCCCTCCGCCAGATAGAGCGCCACGAAGTCGCGGAACGTCGGGTCCGCCGCGAGCTGCTCGAACTCCTCGCGACCCTGCTCGTAGGCAGCTTCGCGCAAGCGTCTGTACTTCGCTTGCATCCGCAAGTTGCCCTTCCGGAGATGAGGAAGGACGGCCTTCCGGCCCGGTGTCATGAACGGGATCGGGAGGTCGCGCACCCAGTAGTAGATCGTCGTTCGCGGCAGCGCCAGGCGCTCGGCGATCTGGTCGATCGTCAGCTTCTTCTCCGTGCGCAGTTCGCGCGCCTTGTCGCGTAGATAGGGCGGATGCATGATACGAACATATGTTCCCATGTCCAACGGACGGCTCGAAACTGAAGAACCGCGCGCCAAGCGCCGAATGAACCAGCGAGGGCCGCAGGAGGCGGCCGATCCAACACACGGATGTGGGGATGACTCGAGGCAACGGACATGCTTCTCGGTTGACCGTCGCGGCGCTCGCCGCGATGGCTCTTCTCATGTCCGCCGTGGCTCCGGCCACGGCGGCAGTGAAGCCCTGCAAGGACCGCCTGGCGCACCCGGCCGACACCGGCTCGAAGGCCATCAAGCAGGCGACCCTCTGCCTCCTCAACAAGCGCCGCAAGGCACATGGCCGGCGGGCACTCCGCGGCAATCAGCGGCTCGCCAAGGCGGCCCGCATCCACGCGGCGGACATGGTGCAGCGCAAGTACTTCTCGCACACCGCCCCGGGCGGCGTGAGCTTCGTCGATCGGATCATGCGCCAGGACTACGTGAACCCCGGCCAGGGCTGGACGCTCGGCGAGAATATCGCCTGGGGCAGCTACGGCCTCGCCACGCCGAAGTCGATCGTGCGCTCCTGGATGCACAGCCCGGGGCACCGCGCGAACATCCTGAACCCCCGCTTCCGCGAGATCGGGATCGGCGTGGTTCGCGGCGCCCCTCAGTCCGGCACCGGGAACGCGGCCACCTACGCGACCTCGTTCGGCACCCGCTTCTAGCTAGCTCCTGCCGCTAGGGTCCGGCGCCGCATGGCCGAGATCCGTCCCCTGCGCGCAGTTCGGTATGAGCCATCGGCCGTGGGCTCGCTCGACGCCGTGGCGGCGCCGCCGTACGACGTGATCGATGCCGAGATGCGCGCGGCGCTCGTGGCGAAGAGCCCGTTCAACGTCGTCGAGATCGACCTGCCGGAGGCCGGCGATGGGGCCGACCCCTACCTCCATGCCCAGACGATCTACGAGCACTGGCTCCAGCAGGGCATCCTCGTCCGCGAGCGTGAGGACACGATCTGGGCGCTGACGCAGTCGTACGAGGGACCCGACGGGCGCGGGTACACCCGGCACGGCTTCTTCGCGCGCGTGCGCGTGGAGGAATACGGCGAGGGCCGCATCCGTCCCCACGAGCGCACGCACCCCGGGCCGAAGCAGGACCGCCTGGACCTGACCCGGGCCACGCGGGCCAACCTCTCGCCCATCTTCAGCCTCTTCCCCGACCCGGAGGACGCGGCCTGGGCCGCGCTCGAGCCCCATACCCGGGCCGAGCCGTTCGACGAGACCCACGACGAGGACGGCACGCACAACCGGCTCTGGCGGATCCTCGATCCGGCCACGATCGAGCGGGTGACGGAGGTACTCGCCGACAGGGAGCTCCTCATCGCCGACGGCCATCACCGCTACGAGACCGCGCGCGTGTACGCGGAGGAGGTCGGCGGCGAGGGCGAGCACCGCTACGTCTTGATGTTCCTCTGCAACCTCGGCGACTCCGGGCTGACCGTCTTCCCCACCCACCGGCTTCTGACGAACCTCAAGGAGCCGGCGATCCAGGAGCGACTGGGCGCGGTGATCAAGGAGCACTTCGACATCGAGCCGGTCGAGCACTCGGAGCTTGAGCCGCCACGTGAGCTGCCCGGCATCGTCATGGGCTACATGGACTCGCACCTCAAGCAGGGCTACCGGCTCACGCTGAAACCGGGCGACTACCACGATCTCGACACCCGCGTGCTCGAGGACGTGATCCTGCGCGGCGCGCTCGGCATGAGCGACGACGACATCGACCACAAGCACGGCCTCGATTACTCGAAGGACACGCCCGACGCGGTCGACGCCGTCCTCACCGGACGCGCCGACGCCGCGTTCTACATGCGCGGCATCCCGGTCGAGCAGATCCAGGTCGTCGCGGGGCGCGGCGAGAACATGCCGCCCAAGTCCACCTACTTCTACCCCAAGATCCCCACGGGCTTGGTGTTCAATCCACTCGAGTGAAGATCTACACGCGCAAGGGCGACGACGGCTCCACCGGGCTCTGGTACGGCGGGCGTGTGCCCAAGTCGGGCGGGCGGCCCGAGGCCTACGGCGCCGTTGACGAGGCCTGTTCGGAGCTCGGGCTGTGCCGGGCGGCGTCCGCCGGGGACGAGGAGCTCAGCGCTGACATCCTGCGAATCCAGAACGAGCTGTTCGTCGCCGGAGCGGAACTGGCGACCGCGCCGGAAGCGGCGAAGCGGCTGCAGGAGGGCGTTTCGAAGGTGACTCCCGCGATGGTGGACGCGCTGGAGGAGGTCATCGACCGTTATATGGAGCGCGTGGACCTGCCACCGAAATTCGTCATCCCGGGCGGGAACGAGCTGTCGGCCCGGCTCGACGTGGCCCGCACCGCAGTCCGCCGCGCGGAAAGGCGCGTCGTCGACCTGAAGCTGGCCGGCGACCTGGCCGACGACACCGTACTCCGCTACCTGAACCGCGCCTCGGACGCCGTCTGGGCCATGGCCCGCTACGCCGACATCGACCAACCGGAGCTCTTCGAAGGGAGAACATGAGAGCGATCGCCCGCCGCACGGACGGCACCCTCAAGCACGAGATCGAGTTCGGGCGCAACGAGCACCGACTGGTCGCCGACGAGCCCGCCGACCACGGCGGGACCGACGAGGGGCCGAACCCCCAGGAGCTGCTGGCCGCGAGCCTCGCGTCGTGCAGCGCGATCACGATGGAGATGTACGCGAACCGCAAGGGCTGGGACATCGGCGAGGTCATCGTGGACGTCGACTACGAGCCCGCACATCGCGGTTCCCCGACCAAGTTCCAGATGACGGTGAAGCTCCCGAAGGAGCTGCCCCAGGACCAGCAGCAGCGGCTCATGCAGATCGTGGCCAAGTGTCCCGTGCACCGGACGCTCGAGGGCGAGGTCATGTTCGACGAGCAGCTCGAGCTCGTGTGACGCCTGACGAGCTGCGGGAGCGGCTCCTGTCGCCCGAGGCCGCAGCGGCGCTCGACGCCCCGGGCACGAAGGACGCCGCCGTGCTCGTGCCCCTGTACCTCGACCGCGGCGACCTGCACGCGGTGTTCACGAAGCGGCGCGACGACCTCAAGCGCCACGCGGGCGAGATCTCCTTCCCCGGCGGACGCCAGGACTTCGCGGACGAGGACCTGCGCATCACCGCCCTCCGGGAGGCCGAGGAGGAGATCGGCCTCGCCCCGGCCGACGTGGAGCTGGTGGGCGCGCTCGAGCCCGTCGGGACGTTCGTGACGAACTACAAGATCCACCCGTTCGTCGGGGTCATCAAGCCGGGCCACGCGTGGAAACCGCAGCCCACCGAGGTCGAGGCGGTGCTGGAGCTTTCGCTACCCGACCTGATCGCGGGCTTCGAGCACCAGCGCCTGATCCGCAAGGGCGTCCCGTTCAAGACGCCGACCTACACCGTCGGGCCCCACTTCGTGTGGGGCGCGACGGCGCGGATCGTGGAGCACCTACTGCGGCGCCTCAGCCCTTCTCGATAGGCACGTCCACGAGGTTCCCCCACTCGGTCCACGAGCCGTCGTAGTTCCTGACGTCGTCGTGTCCGAGGAGCTCGTGGAGCACGAACCATGTGTGCGCCGAGCGCTCACCGATCCGGCAGTAGGCGATGATCGGGTCGTCCGCGAGGACGCCCTTGCCCGAGTACAGCTCGCGCAGCTCGTCCGCGGACCTGAAGGTGCCCTCCTCGGTGACCGCCTGCGCCCACGGCACGGATGCCGCGCCGGGGATGTGGCCACCACGCTGGGCGCCCTCGTTCTCGTACCCGGCCATCGCGATCAGCTCGCCGGAGAACTCCTGCGGCGACCGGACGTCCACCAGCCGGGTGGACTCGTCGAGCGCCGTACGGACCTGGTCGCGCTTCGCGCGGATTTCGTCGCGCTGGGCGGTGACCTTGAACTCGGCGCGTTCGTAGGCGGGGACGTCGGTCGACGTGGGCCGGCCCTCGGCGATCCACTTCTCGCGCGGGCCGTTCATCAGCTTCACGTCGTCGTGGCCGTAGTACTTGAGGTACCAGTACGTGTAGGCCGCGAACCAGTTGTTGCGATCGCCGTAGAGGACGATCGTGTGGTCGCTGCCGATGCCACGGCTCGAGAACAGCTCGGCGAAGTCGTCCGCGCCGAGGAAGTCGCGCCGGACCTGGTCCTGGAGATCGCGCTGCCAGTCGAAGCCAACCGCGCCGGGGATGTGCGCCTCGGCATAGAGCCCGGGGTTCTCGTCCACCTCGACGATCCTGATGGACTCGTCGTTCAGGTGGTCCTCGACCCACTGCGTGTCGACCAGTACGTCCTTCGCGTATTCGCTCACTGAACGCCCCTTCCGGAAACTCGTAAATCTCGATGTGGTTTCAGACGGTTCTACCAGAGCGGCGGGGTATCCTCGGGGAGGCATGGAACGAGCGACCCTCCGCCCGGTACCGCAGCGACCCGCCGGTCCCGTCGAACCGGCCGCGGCGCTGGCGCACGTGCAGCGGACCCTGCCTGCCCTCGACGAAGCCGCGCGCGAGGCGCTCGCCCTCGTGGACCTCGTCGGCCGCAGCCGACCCCAGGTGTCCGCCGAGGCGGGCGTGGCGGAGGACACCCTGGCCGACGCGCTCGCCCGGGCGCGCAAGGCACTCCGGCGCGCGGCGTTCCCGCTCCCCGGGAGCGGCTGGTGCGAGCGCGCGGAGCGGCTCCTGTCGGACGAGCTCGACGGCTCCCTCCCCGAGCCCGGCCCGCGGCGGCTAGCCGCCCACCTCGCCAACTGCGACCGCTGTGTCGAGCACGAGCGGCGGCTGTGGCAGGCCCGCGACCAGCTGGTGGCGACCTTCGAGCAGTCGCGCTCCCCGGAGCCGGACCCCGAGCCTCAGATCGCCGACGAACCGGACCCGGAGCCCGTGGAGATCCCCGATCCCGGTCCGCCCGTTGCCCCGCTCGCGGCCCCAATGCCGGAGCTGCGCCTGGTGGAGCCCGCCGCCGAGGTGCCTGCCCCCGCCGAGCCCCTGCCGGTCGAGCCGGAGCCCGCTGATCCGGAGCCCGCGGAACCCGAGCCGGTCGAGCCCGAGCCCGTCGCGGCTCCAGACGAGCCCGAGCCGGCGGCACTCGCGCTTACCACGGGGCCTGGCCCCCTGGTAAATCCCGAGCCGGCGCGGCGCTCCGCGCTCGGGGCGTTCGCCTGGACGGCGTCACTCACGCTCGCGGTCCTGCTCGCGCTCGCCTCCCTCGCGATCACGATCTACGCGGTCGCGGGCGGCAACTTCTAGCTTCGGGTCACTCGTCGGCCCAGACGATCTCGCCGGTGCTGGTGTCGATGAGCGACCTCACCGCGCCGCGGGCGAACTTCGGAAGCGGCAGCTTCGACAGATACGCGCGGTCGACGCTTTCGTCCTGGTACGGGACGTGCACCGAGATGAAGCGCGCCGCGCGGCGGTAGAAGTTCATCGATACCACGCCGCGCTTCTTGAAAGCCGGCCGCTCCACGACGTCGAAGAACTGAACGTTCGCCTCGGGCGAGCGCTTGCCCGAGCCCTTCGCAGACGCGCGGGCGGTGCGATAGGTGGAGGGATCTACGTCGCCGCTGAGCGCGAGGGCTCGCTGCGCGCGCACATCCGGGCCGATCGTCACCCACAGCAGGACCTCGTCCCTCGCCGGCGGCGTTTGCATCGCCCAGATGTCCTGCTCGGTCACGACCGATCCATCGGCGCTCGGCGAGTCCTCACCCGCTCCGGAGACGCTCGTCGCGGCGCCGGCGATCACGCAGAGTCCCAGCACGAGCAGCAGGACGGAACCACGTCGAGTCATCAGTTCTCCTTGAGTCGAGTCCGGGATCAAGTATCGCCGAGCACGCGGCCCACCGCCAGGGCGAGATCGTCGCCCGGCGACACCACCGCGCACGGCATCCGAAAGGTCCCGCTCGCCCGGCCGACGATCGCCTCGCCCCCGGGGTGCGCCGCCGAGCGCTCGTAGACCACGCCCCGCACCGGCGTGTCCACGAGATATTCGACCAGCGACTCCAGCCGATCGCCATGAAGCTCGGCGCGGGCGTCGTCGCCGAACAGCCAGCAGAGCACGCTGATTCCTTCAAGCCATGGCGTCACGGTGACGAGCCGCTCGGGGTCCACCCCGTCCGCTTCCTCCACCACGTGCCCGGACGAGTCGAGCTCGCGCGCCCGTCCCGGTGCGCCGACCACGAGGACGCGGGCCACTACTCCTCCCTGAAGCGGTCCTGGCGCGCCTGCTGGTCGAGAAGGTCACGCTCGACCTCCAGGCGGACCTGCTCCTCGGTCAGCTCGGGCCGCCCGCTGCGGCGACGGCGCTCGTTCGAGGCCTCGAGCATCTCGTCGATGTCCTCGATCTCGAGCCGAATCTCATCCTCGTACGACCGCGTCGGCTGCCAGTCGAGGACGTCAGCGCCCGTGCCGGGATACCACTTGCCGATCGCGAGGAACACGAGCAGCAGGAGGGCGAGCGCGACCATGACCGCGAGCAACTCCACCGCACGAGTCTACGATCTGAGCGGATGAGCGACGCCTGGATCGTTGACGCCCTCCGAACCCCGATCGGCCGCTACGCGGGCGCGCTCGCTTCCGTGCGGCCCGACGACCTGGCCGCGCGCGTGATCGAGGCCGCGGTCGAGCGCAACCGGATCGACGGCGCGGCCGTCGAGGACGTCTACTTCGGCTGCACCAACGGGGCCGGCGAGGACAACCGCAACGTCGCGCGCATGGGCGCGCTGCTCGCCGGCCTCCCGGTCGAGGTTCCAGGCGTGACCGTGAACCGCCTGTGCGCATCCGGGCTCGAGGCGGTCTCCCAGGCCGCCCGCGCGATCAAGACGGGCGACGGCGACATCCTGCTCGCCGGCGGGGTGGAGTCGATGACGCGCTCGCCGTTCGTGATGCTGAAGCCGGACCGCGCCTTTCCCCGGAACGCCCGCGAGCTCGTGGACACCACGATCGGCTGGCGCTTCGTGAATCCGCGCATGGCAGAGCGCTATTCCACCGAGGCGATGGGCGAGACCGCGGAGAACGTCGCCGAGAAGTACGCCGTCTCGCGGGAGGACCAGGACGCCTTCGCGCTCGAGTCCCACCGGCGTGCCGTCGCCGCCCGGGACGCCGGCCGGTTCGACGAGGAGATCGTGACGGTGGACGCGCCCCAGCCCAAGGGCGCGCCCGTCACGGTGCACTCCGACGAGGGCCCGCGCGCCGACACGTCACTCGAGCGGCTCGCGGGGCTGCGGCCGGCGTTCCGCGAGGGCGGGACGGTCACCGCCGGCAACTCGTCGTCGCTGAACGACGGCGCGGCCTGCCTGGTCCTCGCCTCCGATGCGGGGCTGAAGCAACTGGGCGACCCGGAGCCGCTTGCCCGCGTCGTCTCGGTCGGCGCGGCCGGCGTGGACCCGGGCTACATGGGAGTCGGACCCGTCCCCGCGATGCAGAAGGCGCTCGCCCGGGCGGGGCTGACCGTGGACGACCTCGACCTCGTCGAGCTGAACGAGGCGTTCGCGGCCCAAGTGCTCGCGTCGATGCGCGAGCTCGCCATCCCGCACGAGAAGCTGAACGTGAACGGCGGGGCGATCGCGCTCGGCCACCCGCTGGGCTGCTCGGGCGCCCGGCTGGTGACGACCCTGGCCTGGGAGATGCGCCGCCGCGGCGCGCGCTACGGCGCCGCGACGATGTGCATCGGCGTCGGCCAGGGGCTCGCGATGATCGTCGAGCGCGCGTAGCCGCCAAATCACCCCACCGCCGGTGGCCGAGCGGGTACGGTCGGTCGAGCATGCCGACGACCGTCGAAACGCTCACTCTGGCGTATCAGGCGTTCAAGGACGGGGACGCCGAGGCGCTGATCGCGGTGTCGGACCCCGAGATCGAGTTCGGCACGTCGACGGCAGCCCGCGGCGGCACCTACCGTGGACACCCCGGCGTGCGGCGCTACCTGAAGGAGATCGAGGCGGCGTTCGGCGACCGCTGGGACGCCGAGGTCGAGCGCGTGGCGGAGGCCGGCGACGGGCGCGCCGTCGTGATCGCCCGGATCTTCGGGCGGGGCCGGGCCGACGAGCCGGTCGAGTTCCGGGTGGCCCAGATCTGGGAGCTCCGCGACGGGAAGCTCCTGCGCGGAAAGGTCTACGCCGACCCCCGCGAGGCGCTCGACGCGCTAGACGCGGTCCCCGGCGGTTGACCTTCCGCTTCTGCCCGCTCTGCGGGGAGCGGCTCGCGCCCAAGCCCTCCGGGCCGGACGCCGGCCGCCCCGCCTGCCCGACGGGTCACTTCGTCCACTACGACAACCCGCCGGCGACCGTTCAGGCCTGGATCGAGCGCGACCGGCGCTACCTGATCCTCAAGCGGAACGAGGAGCCGTTCGCCGGGGAGTGGGACCTTCCCGGCGGGTTCGTGGAGATGGGCGAGAGCCCCGCCGACGCCGCGATCCGGGAGGTCGCCGAGGAGACGGGTCTGGTCGTCGCCGTCACCGGGCTGATCGGCGCCTTCACGTCGCCCTACGGGGACACCGGGCGCCACACGGTGGACATCGCCTACCGCTGCCGGATCGAGGGGGGCGAGTTCCAGCTCGACCGCGAGGAGAAATCGGACGCCGCGTGGTTCGGGCTCGACGAGATGCCGAGGCTCGCCTTCGCCGGCGAGCGCGAAGCGCTCGCCGCCCTGCGTGAAGGCACTCGCGAGTCCTAAGTCGGAATCTCGTCCCGGACCATCTCACGCTCGTCGGCCGTCAGATCCTCGAGCGCCGTCAGGAAATGCTCGAGCGCGATCGCGCGGTCGAGGTCGCCGACTACGAAGGCCTGCTCGACGCAGGCCCAGACCTGATTTATGAGCTGGACACGGTCGGTCATGGAGGTTCTCTCCGAACGTACACCCGAAGTACCCGTCGCGCAGCCCGAACTTGGCGGACTGGCCGTATGTACGATGCCGCGTCTTGATCGACTTCGAGCTGAGCGACGAGCAGCGCCTGATCCGCGAGACCGCCCGTGACTTCGCGGACCGCGAGATCATCCCGGTGGCGCGGGAGAACGATCGCAACCAACGCTTTGACCTCGACCTGGTCAAGAAGATCGCCGACATGGGCTACCTCGGCGCCGTCGTGTCCGAGGAATACGGCGGGCGCGGCCTCGACTACCGCACCTACGGCCTGATCGTCGAGGAGGTCGGGCGGGGCGACTCGAGCGCCCGCACCGTGGTGTCGGTCCAGACCTCGCTCGTCTGCACCTCGATCGAGAAGTGGGGTACCGAGGAGCAGAAGCACGAATACCTGCCCCGGCTGTGCACCGGCGAGATCCTGGGCTGCTTCGGCCTGACCGAGCCCAACACGGGCTCCGACGCCTCGAACCTCTCGACGCGCGCCACGAAGATCGACGGCGGCTGGAAGATCTCCGGCCAGAAGCAGTGGATCTCGATGGGGAACTACGCCAAGGTCGCGCTGATCTTCGCCCAGACCGATCCCGAGCTGAAGCACAAGGGCCTCGCCTGCTTCCTGGTGCCGACCGACTCCCCGGGGTTCAGCTCGTCGGAGATCCACGGCAAGCTCGGACTGCGCGCCTCGGACACCGCCGAGCTGGCGCTCGACGGCATCGAGGTCCCGGACGAGGCGATGCTCGGCGGGATCGGCGACGGCTTCAAGGTCGCCATGACGGCGCTCGACTCGGGCCGCTACAGCGTGGCGGCGGGCTGCGTCGGCATCTCGCAGGGCTGCGTCAACGCCTCGGTCGAGTACGCAAAGCAGCGGACGCAGTTCGACCGGCCGATCGCGGCCTTCCAGCTCGTGCAGGAGATGATCTCCGACATGATCGTCTCGACGGAGGCGTCGCGGCTGCTGGTCTGGCGCGCCGGGTGGCTCAAGGACACCGGCCAGCCGAACACCAAGGAGACCTCGATCGCGAAGCTGCACGCCACCGAAGCCGCGGTCGCGAACGCCAACCTCGCCATCCAGGTCCACGGCGGGTCGGGCTACGTCGACGACTACCCGGTCGAGCGCTACCTCCGCGACGCGCGCGTGGCGACGCTCTACGAGGGAACGACGCAGATCCAGAAGCTGATCATCGGCCGCCAGGCGACCGGTGTGAACGCGATGACCTGAGCGGTCGCATGTCCCTCCGCGAGTACTACGAGGAGCGGTACACCCTCGACGAAGCGGAGGCCGCGCGGGGCGGTGAGTGGCGAGCGCTCGGCGCCCGGGGCAAGACGGATCACCTGCTGCGCCTGGCCGACGGGGTGCGTGGCGACTCGGCGCGGGTGCTCGAGATCGGCTGCGGCGACGGGGCGATCCTCGCCGAGATCCACTCGCGCCGACCGGGCTGGGAGCTGGCCGGCGTCGAGATCGCCGAGGGCGCGACCGCTCTGAGCCGCGCGCGAAACCCCGGCGCCGACGTCCGGCGCTACGACGGCGCGTCCCTGCCGTGGGACGACGACGCGTTCGACCTGGCGCTCTTGTCGCACGTCCTCGAGCACGTGCCCGAGCCGGCCGCACTGCTGCGCGAGGCGGCGCGGGTGGCGCCGCTCGTCGCGATCGAGGTCCCGCTCGAAGCGAACGTGTCGGCGCGCCGGGCGAGCAAGCGGGCCGTGTCGGAAGACGTCGGGCACCTGCAGCGCTTCGGCCGCGCCGACGTGGCACGTCATGCAGCGGACGCCGGCCTCGCGGTGATCCGCGACCTCACCGACGCGCTCCCGCGCAGCACCCACACGTTCTTCGCGCGCTCCACCTCCGAGCGGGTCCGCGGATCGACGAAGTGGGCGGCCAGGTCGGCCGTGCACCGCGTCGCACCGCGCGTGGCGGAGCGCATCTTCACCGTGCACTACGCGTGCCTATGCCGGCGCGGGACGGCGTAGCGGCTCGCCGTGGCGGAGCTCCCGAAGAAGCTCGGCGTCGTCGGTGCCGGCACCATGGGCGCCGGTATCGCGCAGCTCGGCGCGCTTGCCGGGGTGGAGACACATCTGCACGACCCGGCCCCGAACGCGCTCGCCGGCGGGCTCGAACGGACGCGGGCGCACCTGACCAAGGGCGCCGAGCGCGGGCGCTGGACCCGCGACGATGCCGCGGCCGCGACGGCCCGGCTCCAGCCCGCCGAGGCGCTCGAGGATCTCGCCGGCTGCGACTTCGTGATCGAGGCGGCGCCCGAGCAGCTCGACCTGAAGCGCGAGCTGTTCGGGCAACTGTCCGAGATCTGCGGGCCGGACACCGCCCTCGCTACGAACACCTCGTCGATCCCCGTCACGTTCCTCGCGACTGCCGCCGCGCGGCCCGCGAACGTCGTCGGCATGCACTTCTTCAACCCGGCGCCGCTCATGCGCCTCGTCGAGGTCATCCCGGGCGTGGACACGAGCGACGCGACGGTCGCCGCGGCGCGCGCGCTCGGCGAGGCCATGGGCAAGCGCGTGATCCGTGCCGCCGACGGCCCGGGATTCCTCGTGAACCGATGCGGGCGGCCGTTCTACACCGAGGCGCTCCGCCTGCTCCAGGAGCGGGTCGCGACACACGAGCAGATCGACCGGATCTGCCGCCTGGGAGGCGGCTTCCGGATGGGCCCGTTCGAACTGATGGACATGGTCGGGATCGACGTGGGCTTCGAGGTCGCGAAGTCGTTCAACGAGCTGAGCTTCGGCGAGCCTCGTTGGCGCCCGAACCCGATCCAGGAGCGCATGGCGCGCGCCGGGCGGCTCGGCCGGAAGAGCGGCCGCGGCTACTACGACTATTCGTCGGGCGAGCACCGTCCGCCCGACCCGGAGCCACTCGAGCCGGGCGGCGGTGAGAACCGCGCAGTGACGATCACGGGCTCGGACCCCGTCGCCGAGGGGCTCGCCAGGCGCGGCGTCGCCGCGGGGTTCGAGGTCCTGCCGGAGCGCGGCGAGGACGTCGAGGTGCGAGCGCTCGGGCTGCCGTCCATGCTGCTGTGCGCCGACCGCAGCCTGCGCGCCTACGGGAACCCAGACGCCGTCGGCTTCCACGTGATGCCGCCGCTCGACGAGGCGCGGCTCGTCGAGCTGACCGGGGAGCGGAACGAGCAGGTCGAGGCGCACTGGAACCGGCTCGGCTTCCACACCGAGTGGGTGAACGACGCGCCCGGCCTCGTGCTCGGCCGGATCGTGACCCAGCTCGTGAACGAGGCGATGTTCGCCGTAGGCGAGGGAGTCGGGAGCCCCGAGGACGTGGACGCCGGCCTGGAGCTCGGCCTGAACCACCCGCGCGGGGCGTACGGCTGGGGCGAGGCGATCGGGTTCGACCGCGTGCTTGCGGCGCTCGATGGGATCTGGGCGGAGCGTCGCGACGAGCGCTACCGCCCCGCGCCGCGGCTCGTAAGCTCCGCAGGATGACCACCGCCACCGCCGCCCAGCTCTCGGAGCCCGCCCGCAAGTTCATCGAATGCCCGCCCGACAAGCTCCTGATCGGCGAGGAGTGGGTGGATTCCGCCTCCGGCGAGACCTTCGAGACGATCGACCCCGCAACCGGCGAGGTGATCTGCGCCGTCGCGAAGGCGGGCGCGGAGGACGTGGACCGCGCGGTGAAGGCGGCGCAGGCCGCGCTCGAGGGGAAGTGGGCGAAGCTGCCGCCAGCCGCCCGCGAGGCGCTGATGCGCAAGCTGGCGGACCTGATCGAGGAGAACGCCGACGAGCTCGCCGAGCTCGAGGCGCTCGACAACGGGAAGCCCGTGAAGTTCGCCAAGGCGGTGGACGTGGCCAGCGCCGCGAACCACCTGCGCTACTACGCCGGCTGGCCGACGAAGATCGAGGGCGAGACGATCCCCGTCAGCTGGCCGAACGCCTTCGTCTACACGCTCAAGGAGCCGGTCGGGGTCTGCGGCCAGATCATCCCGTGGAACTTCCCGCTGCTGATGGCCGCGTGGAAGATCGCTCCCGCGCTCGCGGCCGGATGCACGGTGATCCTGAAGCCGGCCGAGCAGACGCCCCTAACCGCGATTCGACTCGGCCAGCTCGTGCAGGAGGCCGGCTTCCCGCCCGGCGTCGTGAACGTGCTGACCGGCTTCGGCGACACCGGCGCGGCGATGGTCGAGCACCCGGGGATCGCGAAGATCGCGTTCACCGGCTCGACGGCGGTCGGGCGCGAGATCGGCGCCAAGGCGGGCCAGATGCTGAAGCGCGTCACGCTCGAGCTCGGCGGCAAGAGCCCCAACATCATCCTGCCCGACGCCGACCTCGAGGCCGCGATCAAGGGCGCGTTCATGGGCATCTACTTCAACACCGGCCAGGCCTGCAACGCGGGCTCGCGCCTGTACGTGCACAAGGACCAGTACGACGAGGTGGTCTCGGGACTCGCCGAGGCGGCGAAGGGCGCGCGCGTGGGGCCCGGCCTCGACAAGTCGACGCAGTTCGGCCCGGTCGTCTCGCAGGAGCAGTACGAGCGCGTGATGTCCTACATCGAGGCGGGTCGCGAGGAGGGTGCCGAGGCGGTCGTGGGCGGTGAAACAAACGGGGGCGGAGCCGGTTTTTTCATCAACCCCACCCTCTTCACCAACGTCACCGACGACATGAAGATCGCGCGCGAGGAGATCTTCGGGCCCGTGCTCGTGGCGATGCCGTACGAGGACCTGGAGGAGGTCGCCCTGCGTGCGAATGACACCGAGTACGGCCTCGCGGCCGGCGTGTGGACGCGCGACGTGGCGAACGCCCACAAGATGGCGAAGCTGCTCAAGGCCGGGCAGGTGTACGTGAACGTGTGGGCCCCGGCCGACCCGGCGGCGCCGTTCGGCG
>DASPHG010000055.1:0-119109 GCA_035629775.1 Thermoleophilaceae bacterium
CTCGAGCAGCTCGGCGAGCACGTGTACGAGCACGAGGGGGCCCGCTGGATGCGCACGTCGTCATTCGGCGACGAGAAGGACAGCGTGCTCGTGCGGTCGTCGGGCGAACCGACCTACTTCGCCTCCGACATCGCCTACCACGAGGACAAGCGCCAGCGTGGCTACGACCGCCTGATCGACGTCTGGGGCGCCGACCACCACGGGCACGTCAAGCGGATGCAGGCGGCGTGGCGGGCGCTCGGCGGCGCCGACGGCGCGCTCGAGCTCCTGATCATGCAGCTCGTCAACCTGATGGAGGCCGGCCAGCGCGCCCGGATGTCGAAGCGCCAGGGCGAGTTCGTCACGACCGACGACCTGCTGGACGACATCGGCGTGGACGCCGCGCGCTACTTCCTGCTCCAGCGCTCGCACGACACGACGATCGACCTGGACCTCGCGCTCGCGCGCGAGCAGTCGAACGAGAACCCCGTCTACTACTGCCAGTACGCGCACGCGCGGATCGCGTCGATCCTGCGCCGTAAGGGGACGGAGCCCATTCCTTTCACCGCCGTCGCCGAGCTCCACCCGTCCGAGGCGGCGCTGATCAAGAAGCTGCTCGAGTTCCCGGAGGAGATCGAGATTGCGGCCGAGCGGCGCGCGCCGCACCGGATCACGACGTACGTGCTGGCGCTCGCGCAGTCCTTCTCCGCGTTCTACCGCGACTGCAAGGTGGTGGGGACGCCGGAGGAGCCGTTCCGCCTCGCCCTGTCGCTCCAGACCCAGCGGGTGATCGCGCGCTGCCTCGACCTGCTCGGGGTCGAGGCGCCCGAGTCGATGTAGCGCTCCTACAAGTCGCTGATCGCGTTCACGCCCACGTCGGTCAGCCAGGCGTTCAGCTCGGTCAGCTCGTTCGTGTAGAGCAGGACGCCCATCACGATCAGGATCACGCCGCCGACCGCGGTGATCACGCCGTAATGGTCGCGGAAGAAGCGGAAGATGCGCGTGACCTGGGTGAACGCGAGTGCGCTCAGCAGGAAAGGCACGGCCAGGCCGAGCGAGTAGAAGGCGAGCAGGACGCCGCCCTCGCCGACGGTCCCTTCGTTGGCGGCCGCGGTCAGGATCGCGCCGAGCGTCGGGCCGGTGCACGGGAGCCACGCGACCGCGAAGGCGAGGCCGGCGACCACCGGACCGCCGGTCGCGACGCGGCGCATCAGCGACTCCGGCCGCCACTCGCGGTTGAACAGCGGCAGGAAGAGGGTGCCGATGAAGAAGACGCCCATCAGGACGATCAGGACGCCCGAGATCTCGCGCAGCGCGGTGCGGTTCTCGCCGAGGGTCTCGCCCAGGCCGGTCGCGGTCATTCCGAGCGCGACGAACATCGCGGTGAACGAGAGGCAGAAGATGAATGCGGGGAGGAGGACCCGCATGCGCGACTTGCCGGCCTCGATCTCGGCGAACTCGAGCCCCGAGATGGCCGACAGGTAGCCGGGCACGAGCGGCAGAACGCAGGGGGAGAGGAACGACACGATGCCGACCCCGAAGGCGGCGAAGACCGTGGTGTCGACCTCGCCCTGGCCGAGCGGGATCACAGGTCGTACCTCGCGAGGTCGTCGTCGAGGCGCTCGGAGTCGGCGGCGCTGGTGGGGGCGCCGGCCGGGGCGGCCGTCGCGCGGCGCCGCCAGCGGCGGACGCCGATGACGATCGCCGTTCCCGCGCCTAGGAGGACCGCGGCCGGCACCAGGTAGGCCGCGATCTCGAACCCATCGTCATCGGGCAGGGCGAGCACCTCGTCGCCGAACTCGGCGGCGAGCGCCGTCTTGACCTCCTCCTTCGACTTGCAGTCGGCGATCAGGCCCTCGATGAACGCCCGCTGGCGCTGGGCGAGCGGCTGGTTCTCCGAGGCGATCGCCAGCGAGGTCCCGCAGGCAGGGCACATCACCTCGTCTTCCAGGTCTCCCAGTGAGGTCTGCGGGCACGCGGCCGAGGCCGCGGGCGCGACGGCGAGCGCCGCCACCAGCGCGAGGACCGCGGTCCTCACCTGACGAGGGTGCGCAGCCGGTCGAGCATGTCGTCGACGACGCCGCGGTACCAGCGCTTCCCGATCACCACGTCGATGGCCCGGTAGTGGAGGCGCTTGGGGTCCATGCCGACCTCGACCTCGGCGAAGGTGTCGTCTCCCGCCTCGGTCAGGAGCCAGCGGAGGTAGTAGCCCGACAGCAGGCACCGCACCTGGATCTCGCGCATGTCGTCGAGTTGCTCGACCACGAACGGCGTCTCCGACGTGCCGAGGGGGGTCTTTGTCTTCTGGCGGAACTGCGCGCCGACCTTCAGCTCATCCAGCTCGGTGACCTCCACGACGTCGCCGGCCCAGCTCGGATACGTGTTGGGATCGCCGACCTGCCGCCAGACCGACTCCACGGGAGCCTCGATCAGAGTCTGCTGCCGGTAGGAGGACATGACTCAATTCTCCCGCAAGAGCGGGGCGACGTTCGCACGCATGAACTCGTCGTCCACGGGGCCGCGCTGCGAGGCGGCGATTCGGCCCGCGCGGTCAATGACGAACGTCTCCGGATAGGCGACGATGCCGAAGTCCTCCTGCGTCGCGCCGTCCTTGTCGCGCAGGTGGGGATAGGTCAGCTCGTACTGCGTGATGAAGTCCTGGGCGTCGCTGGTCACGTCGAGCACGTCCACGCCGAGCACCGTTCCGTCTCGCTTCTGCATGCGCTGGTGCCAGCGCTCGAGCAGGGGGGACTCCTCGCGGCAGGGCTCGCACCAGGAGGCCCAGTAGTTGAGGACGACGACCTGTCCCTTCCAGTCCGAGAGCGATCGCTCGTCGCCGCCCTCGAGCGGGGGCAGCGTCAGATCCGGAGCGGGTTCGCGATCCCCGCGCTCGAGTGCGTTCTCGATCGACGTGTCGGGCTCCTGTGACGCGACCCCGTAGGCGAGCAGCCCGATCAGGCCGGCGACTCCGGCGACGACTAGCACCACCACCGCGGAGGGCCGCTTCACGCGTCTGAGGGTAGTGCCGGGCCCTAGCGCGCCCTCTAGAATCGCGGCCCAGCGCGGACGTAGCTCAGTTGGTAGAGCGTCGGCTTCCCAAGCCGAAGGTCGCGGGTTCGAAGCCCGTCGTCCGCTTTCGCAGGAGGCCGCTCTAAAAGCGGGTTCCTTGCGTTAGGGGGTGTCGGTGGAGCTCGTGGGTGGCAATCGAAGTGGCAACTCGCGCTGGACCCGGGCATTCTGAAGGGGTCCGCACTTCCTACCTGAGAGGTCCCGATGAAACTGCCCGTTGCGGTGCTCGCCCTCGCGCTCGTCGTCGTTGTCGCGGCCGGAAGCGCGGCCGCCGGTTCGCTGATCACGAGCGCACAGATAAAGGACCGCACGATCAAGATCCGCGACCTCTCACGGCCTACCGTCAAGCGGCTCGAACGCATCGAGCCCGTCGAAGTGCGATGGGCCACCGGAGGCGCGGAGGTTTCGCCTGGGGCGCGAGCGGCTGCTCTGGCGATTTGCCCCGAGGGGACGAATGTCACCGGCGTAGGGATCGTTAATCGGGCCCCCGACCTCGAATGGGTGGACCAGGTGTTCATGCCGGTTTCCAACGCCGGGTCGATTGCGATGTTCAATCCCACATCGGAGCCGCTCGGCTTTAGCATCTTGGCGACCTGCGTGAAGTCGAAGCTGCGGCGGTAAAACCGAGGGCTAGGGCATCCGAGTAAAGGCTTAACCTTCAGTTCAGCCTTTCTCGCGTAGTGAGGCGGGCTTTCTTCTCTGCCGACAGCGCAAGGCAGACGCCGAGTCGGGGAGCCGCACCCAGTTCCTCGGCTCGGCCTTTTTCTGACCGACGGTCCTCCTACCTTTCGTTTCGCGACGACCCGGCGGAGCTTCTTATGGACGCTCCGTCAACGAAAACCTCATATCGCAGGCTCCCGGACGTTGCGCCGGGTGTGCCTCTGACCCGGTGCGAGCACGAGCAGCTCTACGGAAGCAAATTCTTCCGGCTGCCGAACGTCCTGGTCGACAACATGGCGGCGCTCGACCTTGCGCCGGTCGACCTGACCATCCTCGCGATCTTCCTCCGCCACCGGTATCGGCGCGACAGCGAGATTCGGCCGTCGTACGGATCCATCGAGAGGCGGACGGGGCTTTCGCGACGGACGATCGGTGTGCGGGTTCGGCGGCTGCGGGACGAGCTCGGCTACATCGACTGGGAACAGCGCGGACGGATTCGCCTCTACTCGCTCGATGGCCTCGAGCGGCGACTCCTACGGCTCCAAGAGACGCCCCCAACCGATGCAGATATTGCACCTGTCACCGGTGCAGTTTCTGCACACAAAGAAGACAACTGCTCCTACGGAGCCAAAGAAGACGACCTAGCTCTACGAGCTAAAGAAGAAGACAACGTTCGGCTTTCGAGTGCAAAAGCGCGACTAGAGCGCTGGCCGGAGCGTTGTCCCAACTGCTCGACCGATCCGTGGACCCCCAAGTGCGCTGAGTGCCGGGACGCCGCCGGTGTCGTCATCGACGCCGCAAAGGCGAACGGGAGGGCCGCAGCGTGAGCGAGCTGTCGATGGCGCTCCCGGACGAGCTGATCGACACGTTGGCCGAACGGGTCGCCGACATCCTCGAGCAGCGTCAGGCGTTGACCACGGCTAACGGCCGCGACGAGTGGCTGCGCGGGGCGAAGCAAATCGCCGAAGCGATGGGCTGCCCGCCTAGCCGCGTGTACGACCTAAGCGGGCGCCGCGAGACGACCGGCTGCCCGATCCGCAACGACGGCAGCCGACTCACCGCAAAGCGCGGCGAGCTTGAGGCGTGGCTGCGCAACGGCGGTGCCCGGTGAAGGCCCCGCATGTTCGCGGCGCTCTTGTGACCGGGCCGGCGGCGTACTGCCTCATGCGCGTCCTCGACCCCGACGCGATTGAGGATGCGTTGCGTGCGCGCGGCTACGAGGGCCCGTGGCTTGAGGCGACGAGGCGGGCGCTAGAGGCGATGGACCATGAGAAGGACTTGTTCGACAGCGACCTCCGCGAGCGCATCGCCGACGCGGAGAGGGCTAGTTCCGAGGGTGGAACATCGGAACAGGTGTCGGGTTCCGATGGCGCACTCTTGAAAGCAGTGGAGGAGAAGCTTTCTACGAAGCAAACAGCGGCCGAGCTCGGGCAGTCCGAGGGCTACGCCCGGCGGCTTGGGCGCTACGGCGAATTGCCGGCCACCAAGAACGCGAGCGGCGGCTGGGAGTTCGACGCAGCGGCCGTTCGTGAACGCGCCCGCCGAAGGGACGCAGCGTGAGGACTGCGGCTTCCAACACTTCGCCGCCACGTGGCGAGGGGGCGCGGGGTCTCCTAGGGGTGTTGCCCCGCGCCCAGCTACTTCCAAGCAAACCGAAAGGCAACGATGACCGCGACTAAGAAGCGCCCGTCGATCAGCACGGAGCTGGAGGGGCTGACCGACGAGCGCTGGAAGGCGCACGCAAAGGTCCGCGCGATCAGGGAGCAGGCGAGTCAGTACGACGCCGAGACAGAGCAGCTCCGGGCGGAGTACAGCGCCCACGTCCGGGCGCATCCGGAGCAGTACGAAGGCGGCGACAAGCGCCCCAGGGAGGGCACGGAGGCGGCCCAGCTACGTGACGAGATCAGGGCGCGCCGCGAGAGCGAGAACCCGCACCAGCGGGAGCTGGACAAGGCGCAGGCGGCCTTTCGGGATGCGGACGTGGCGCTCGCTGCGTTTAAGCGAGACCGCTGCCGCGACCGGATGGCCGAGGCGACGGCGGGCCACGACGCGCTCGTGCAGGAGCTGGCCGAGGCGAAGCTGCGCGAGATCGCAGCGCTGCGGGCGCTGATGCAAGAGGCGAACGCCGTCCGCGAGATCGCTATCGACACCGAAGAGCTGGCCCGTGTGCGGCACGTGTGGGCGCAGGACCCGCGCCTTAGTGACTGGCTGTCGGCTGCGGTCGCGATGCGCGACGGCGACCCGCTGGCCCGACCCGGGCTGACGGACTTCGGCATCTACAACCTGGAGCGGGCCAGTGACTGACTACCAGCCCGAGGACATGCAGGCGTTCGGCCGAGCCCTGTTCGGCCAACGCGCACCCGAGCCAGAGCCCGCAGCCGAACCTCAACCAGCCGACCCTGAGCCAGTCGCCGACCTCCTCGCCCGCGCCGGCGAGCCGACCGAGCCAGAGCCCAGCGAAGACCAAGGGTTCATGGCTGCGCTGCTCGGTGGGAAGGCGGAGCGGCAGCGACGGCTCGTCGAGGCGTTTCACCCACCGGAGTCGACCATGACGGCCCAAGAGAGAGACGCCCACGCAGCCTGGCTGCAGGGACAGCACGACATGAGCCCCGAAGGCCGAGCCGAGGCGCACCAACGCAAAGAGCTAGACCGATACATCGCAACGCACCGCGAGGACGAGGACTGATGTTGGTCTGCGTCTACTGCGACAAGCCCGCGTGCTGCACCGAACCGGTCGGGCCGCTGTGCCTCGCACACTCTGACGAGCACGAGCAAACCCGGCCCGCACCCGAGCGTCCCGGGCCGAGGGCCGCCGAGGTGGCCGACGGCGCGCGCCAGACCGGCGGAAATGTGGACACACATGGCTAGTGACGTCCACATCCGGACTACGCCAGCCCTACGGCGGCGCATCGAAGCGTTGGCCGAGGCTCGCGGGAGTTCGCTCAGCGGAGCGATCAGGGCGGCGGTGATGGAGGCCACGGCGCCGATGGACCGCGCCGGTGTGCCGGACGAGGCGGAGCTTCTAAGGCTGCTTGGCGAGGCGGCCCGCGCCGGCAGCGTCTCGGCGATGAAGGAGCTGCTCCGCTACTACCAGGAGCGCGAGGGTGACGACGCGAAGGGCAGCCCGCTCAAGGGTGTTGACGAGCTGGCCGCGCATCGACAGCGACGGGGGGCTTCCAAGTGACCACGACGCCCCGACCACCCCTGGGGGGCAAACCGAAACGCCCTCTGTCGAACCGTCGTGGTGGCTCCGCTCATACAAAGTCCACCACCACGGTAGACAAATGACCGCGACCACGAACGGAAACGGCGCACGATGCACGGTCGACGGGTGCCATGCGGGGGTCCACGGGCGGGGTTATTGCCGTGTTCATTACGACGAGGCCCGTTATTTGGAGGCGTCGGGGCAGAGTCCCGAAGCCGTGGGAGCCGCCCGCCGGGAGCAGGCGATCGACGCCGCGCTGCGTCTCGGGGGCGTCCCGACGAGGGCGTGGGGCGTGCGCCTAGACGATCCGGCGTGGCCCACCACGGGCGAGGACTGGCGTAAGGCGTGGATAGACCGGCGGGAGCGGTTGCTTGCGGAGTACGCCCGCCCGCCGATCCGGCCGGGGTGGCGGCCGTGGGCGTGGTGGCTGTACGAGGCCGGCCGCGCCCAGCACTTGGTTTCGCTGTCGGAGGCTTTGGCCCGGAATCGCGGCCCAGATCCCATCGACGAACGGGCCGACGCTTGGGACGAGTGGCATATCGAGCCTCTCGTCTTTCTGGCGTCACGCGGCGACCTGCGGGAGGACGAGCTCGAGGAGCTAGCCGCAAAAGCCGAGGAAGCGCGGCGGCGGGTCGGGACTGGCGCGGAGTGCATCGGCTCGGGCGGGGTCGACCGCAGCGACCGGCGGCGGGTCAAGGCATGGGAGGCGGTCACCGCCGCGATCGACAAACGAAATCTGGGAGGCGCCACATGAATGCTGCGGGGAAAGAAGCCGCGCTGCGCGAGCTTGAGAATGCGCGGGAGCGCGTTGACCGAACGAATTTCTCGGACCCCGATGATCGTCGGGCGGCGATCGGGGCGCTGCGACGGGCCGAGGAAAACGCGCTTCGACAGGTGCCGGAGCTGCCCGTATGGACTCGACCTGCACCAAAGGGATGGGAGCCATCATGGCCGAAGAACTAGTCCTGGACCCCGCCGAGGAAGCGGCCGACCGGGTCGAGGTTGACATCACGGAGTTTGTGGCGTTGGACGGTGTCGATTGGGGCGACGCGGAGGCCCAGCAGTTCATGGCGGAGGGCGCTTATGGGTCGTCGCCGGTGGATCACCAGGTGGCAAACCGGATCGTGTCGATGCCGCTCCGGCTGCGCGACCGTGGCGCAGTCTCGTTCGAGGAGGCGCGGCGGGCCTTGCAGGCGAAGGTCGCGCTCTTCCAGCGCGAGGGCGGCGTGCTGAAGCGCGTTGTGTCGAACGGCGGGACTATCTACGCGGACATCAGGAACGCGGCGCTCAGGCTCGGCGGCGGATGGGGGCAGTCGCGGGGCCGGTATGACGAGGACGCGGTGTTGACGTTGGAGTGTCTGCCGGATTGGTATGGGGCGGAGGTCGCGCTCGAGGCGCGCGAGGAAACGGACCTGCCCGAGCTGATCTTCGCCGAGGCGACTCGACCGGACCCGGAGACGACGACCTTCGCGATCACCGACGGCGGCGGGCTGAACCCTCACTGGATGGCGGCCGACGGGACGCTATTCGCGGGGGCTGGCGGGGCGTCAGCGAACTTGCGGTGGAGCACCGACGACGGCGCGACGTGGACGACGCACAGCCACACGTTCCCGCTGAACGTCCAAACCGTCCGCGATCTCGAGGACGGTGAGCTGCTGGTGTTCGTCGGCGGGTCAGGCACGCAGGCGGAAATCTGGAAGTCGTCGGGCTGGGCGGCGAACCGGGTGACCGCCACGTTCGCGGAGGTCCATCAGACGCACGCCTCGGGCTGCTACTTCGCGAACTCGTGGTCGATTTCCGTCTACGACAACCACGTTTTGGCGGCGGAGTACGGCAACAAGCTCGGCGGGGCCGACAACGCCCGCTACGTGTTCCACTCGGACGACTACGGGGACACTTGGTCAACGATCTACGACCGTGGGGAGGGCGTCGGCCACCATCTCCACGGGGTCTGTTACGACCAGTATTGGGACCGGATCTGGGTGTCGTTCGGCGACGACACGAACGGGATCGTGTTCAGCGACGATTTCGGCGCGACCTGGAAGCTCGCCGATTACGGATCGTCAACGTCGAGCCCCAACCAGGCGGTCGGGATCATCGCGATGCCGGAGTGTGTGCTGTTCGCGTCCGACGCCGCCCCGAACGGGGTGTTGAAGTTCGATCGGTCACTCGGCCGGGACGTGACGTGGCCGCTCGCGCCGACGGTGGAGCTGATCTCGAACGGCGACTTCGAGGCGGACACGTCGGGGTGGACCGGCGGGGCAGGCTCGCCGGGCGCGACGTTGACCCGCGTCACCTCGGAGCAGCACTCCGGCGCGGCTTCGCTCAAGGTCGATTGGGCCGGCGGCGGGAGCACGGGCGGCGCTTGGACGTTCGCCTCAGTTGATGTGGACCCATCGACGCGGTACCTCGCGACGTTCTGGGTGAAGGGCGCCGCAGGCGGGGAGGCGCTGCGGATCAACCTGGTCGAGCGTGACGCCGCCGACGCGATCATCGCGCAAAGTTTCGTGAACTTCACGGCCACGACGGACTGGGAGCAGGTGAGCGTGGAGCGGCTGTTCAGCTCGACGGGCGTGAAGGCGCGGGTGGCGATCCAGGCGCAGTCGGGCAGCACGGCGGCGTACTCGGCGTACGTCGATGGCGTGTCGCTCGGGGTGAAGCGTTCTGTCATCGAGTCCGCCTACCGGCTGGACGACGCGACGACGTTGACGTGGCTCGGCCATCTGCCGTTCTGGACGGGGAACGTGGGCGACCCGGTGCTTTTCACGTTCGTCCCGGAGCTCGCGACAGAGGCGTCGCGGGTGATCGCGACCTTGGACGGCGAACGCTTCTACGAGTTGTGGCGCGACTCGATCACGTACACGAGCCAGGGAATCGTGACGCTGCTCGGGCCGACCCCGAGCGGGAAGCTGATCGGCACCTCGAACGACGGGCGGCAGGTGAGCTATAGCCGCTTGACGGGCGAGGCACCCGACTGGTTTCCGGCGATTCGGGGCGACTACCCCGCCCGTCTTCGGCTGGTCATTGACGAGCTGGACGACGAGGAGCAGAACGAGCTGCTGTGGGGCGTCCGATCGCGGTACTACTCCGCTGACTCAACTGCCGCCCTCGCCTACCAGGCGGAGGAACTGACCCCGACGTCTCCCGCTGCTGTCGCCACCCGAGCCTTGGCTTCCGGCGGGGCGGCGGACAATGTCGTCAACTACACGGACCTCCCGATCCGGGACGACTCGAACCCGTGGACGGAGATCCTGACGACGGCGCTCTCGGGCGCGGAGTTGTCGCATATGGGGACGTACCGGGTGTGGGCGCGGATCTTTCTGCTGGCGACCCACAAGCTTTGGCTCCGGTTCGCGTGGCAGGTCGGTGAACTCGGGTCCGGCGTGACGACAAACTCTCCTGTGACGGTTGATGGCACCAACGGGTTCTATCTCGTTGACCTGGGCGAGATTTCGCTGCGGCCGACCGGGTCAGGCGATCACTCCTGGCAGGGCCGCATCGAGGCCGTCGGTGCGGCCGGCGGCGAGGACGTGGAGATAGACCGCGTCTACTTCCAGCCGTTGGATGAGGCGGCCGGTCGGTTGACTGGCAGCCCTGCGCTGGGGCCGAGCCGGACGCTTGAGCTTCGCACGGAGGGCGCGTTCTACGAGACGCCGGGCGGGTCATACAGCCCCGTCCCGTACGTCCGTGGCGATCTCCCGAGGCTGCCGGTAGGTGGGCTTGAGAACCGGACGGTCGAGGTGTTCATAAAGGCGGTTCGGGCGGGGCAGCCGATCACCGATTCAGTCCTGATTGACAACGGGGTTGACGACATCCGCGCGCAGGTGTTTCTAAGACCCTGTTGGCTGTTTATGCCCAGCGGCTCGTGAGCGCCGAGCTGAAACGTTCCTTCCTCGAACATGACGGAGCCAACCCGAAGGCCGGGCCATACAAGGCGGGCGTAGCATGAGGGCGAACCATCGAGGGGGTCGCCCGTGGCAGACGAGGAAGAGAGCGCAAAGGCCCGGCGCACCGTGCGGGCGTTCACGCGGTCGCAGACCGTCGCTGAACCCGCGCCAGTCCTGCTCACCGAGCCCGAACTCGCGCGCGGGGAGCAACTCAACGCGTGGCTTGCGGACAAGTGGGAGGACGCGAACTGCCCCTATTGCGGGCACGACGCGTGGTCAATCGACCCGATTGCGCGTTACCTGGACCGTCCTTCGCGGCGGGACTCGGTCCCGGTTTACGCGGTCATTTGCAAGAGGTGCGCCGTTGAGACGCTGCTCAACGCCGATCGGGTGGGCTTATGGCCGGACCGCCCACGGCGGGAGGACCGCTGATGGAAGCGAGTTCGCCCGGGTCCGGCGGCAAGTTCGTTATCGAGACGCCGGTTGCGATGCCGAGCGAGGAATCGCGGGAGCACGTGACCGTTAGGCGGCGCGATCTAGACGAGTGGGCGGCTGAGGTCGAGCGAATCATCAAGAACCCGCTGGAAAATGCTTCGGCTTGGACCGCAGGACTCGCAACTCTGGCGATTGGCGTTGCCATCTCTGGCCTGACGCTTCTTGCCGCAGAGGACGTGCCGATGTGGGTGCATCTTGTCCATTGGTCCGTTGTCGCGGGAGCGGGTTTCTCTGCCGTCTTTACGGGGTGGGTTAACAGCCAGCAGCAGAAGAGCACGCAAGGTCGTGGCGATCTTCTAGCTGGTCGTATCCGTAAGGAGTGCGAGCACGCTCCTACGGCGGGGCAGGATTAGGCGGCTTGAGCGCGCGGAGCGGTCAACTGCTTATAGGGGAGCGCGTCACCGTGCAGGAGCGCCAGGAGCGTGTCGCGGAAGAGGTAGGGGTTCTTCCTGCCTTTGAAGCGGTACTCCAGGCCATTTCATTGACTCCTTTGGTCGCTCGCCGGGCGGAGTGTCGCGCATTGCCGCCGGGCGGCAATGAACGGTAGGGCCGACTACTTGCCTCCGACCGCCAGCGGGCGTAGAGTCGCGCTAACTGAAATGACGCGCCGGGTGATTTGGGCACCCGACGCGCCGGGCGCGAGCCTAGTCATCGCCTCCGTCGCATCGAACGCCCAAACGGCGCTCGACCCGAGGAGGGCCACATGGCCGGAGTAACGCTCGCAGTCCCCGCTGAGTTCGCCGAGGATTTCCGCGCCGCGCTCGTTAGGGAGATTGCTTTCGACGTTGGCCAGATTGAGGACGACGAGAAGGCACGAGCCGAGAGGCTCGCGGGCAGCGTCTTCGCGGAGAAGTTCAACGAGGAGGACGTGCGCTACCACCGCGCCCAGCTCGACGCCGATATGGCACTAGCGGCGCAGGCCGGGATCGCAGACACGGGCGCGATAGAGCTGACCGAGACTGGTGCCCCCGGTCAGCTCGCGCACATCTGCGAGGCGATGGCGCAGCAAGTTGTCCAGCCGCAGATCGCGCGGGCGCTCGAGATCGCCCCGCTCGATGATGCGACAGCGTTGCGGCCGATGATCGCTTCGCTGACTTGGGCGGTCGAGAACGCGGAGAGCCTGTTCGGCGAGCTTGCGCGCAGGGCGGAGGCGGCGTGATGACGGCCCTGGACGCACGACTGACCACCGCCGAGCGGGAGAGCCGCTCACTCCGCCGCATCGCGGCGACGTTGCGCGTCGAGATCGAGCAACTGCCCACCGACTCGTCTCTCCGCGACTCGCTGGCCCGGTGTCTCACCGATCTTGAGGAGGGGGTGAGCTGATGGTCGCGCACGAGCAGGACTTGGCCTATGAGGACGTCCTTGCCTACCTCTCCGACCGCGACGGCGATCCAGTAGCGGTTACGTCGTATCCGACATTTCACCTGCCGCCCGCTGGAGAGTTCGGCCGGGCGGCACCGACATTGCTCGGGCTGACCATGAACACGAATCTGGACAAGATCGAGCCTGTTTCGCAAGCGGAGTCTGAGCGGTGGCTCGACGGTCGAGCCGGGGCACGTATTCCTTTTCACGACGACGAAGGGCATCGCTCCGGCGACTTAGTGCTGACCCGAGAGTGGTTCACGGGTGCGGTGCTTGAAGACGCAGCAGCGGTCCTGCGCATCGTCGTCTTTGCGAACACCGCCGCCGAGCCGTTCTACCCGCCAGTGGGGCAAGAGCGCGAATCGGGCGGCGACGTACCCGCCTACGACGCGGTTGGTTGGGGTTTTGCGCTCGACTTCGGCGGACCCCCGGTCGCCGGCCGCTGGGCGAGGGGCGAGTCCTGATGGCCGCACCGATGGAGCGAACAAAGACGCCCGGCATCTTCAAGAGGGGCAGCCGTTACGTCGTCGTCTACAAGGTGAACGGACGGCAGCGGAAAGAGTCCGCCCGCACCTATGACGAGGCCCGGCGGCTCAAGCGGTCCCGGGAGGCCGACCGCGACCGAGGCGACCTCGGTGCGCTCTCGAAGGTCACGTTCCATTCCTACGCCCGCGAGTGGATTGACCGCTACCAGGGGACCGGAAAGCGTGGATTCCGCGAGGAGACGCGGGACGAGTATCGGCGGCTGTTGGAGAGGTACGCGCTCCGGTACTTCGGTCCACGCGTGAACGTGGCCGAGATCACGCCGCGCCAGATCGCCGACTACCTCGGCTGGCTTGTTCAGCAGCCGTCCCGAAGGGGCGGGACGCTCTCCGACTCGTCGGTTCACAACGCGTTCAAGCCGCTGGCGGCGTGTCTCGCGACGGCGAGGCGCGAGGGGCTGATCCGTCACAACCCTGCCGCTGAGGCGACCATGCCCCACCGGCCACGGGTCGAGGACGACGAGGACAAGGTCCGCCCGTTCCCGCCCGGCGTGATGGAGATGGTCGTGGCGTTCGTCCACCCCCGCCACCGCCTAATGCTCGAGCTGTTGGCGGCAACTGGTGTCCGTCGGTCGGAGCTGATCGCGCTTCAGGGCAAGCACTTGAAGCTGGACGGCGGCGACCCGTTGATTCGCGTTCGCCAGCGGGTGCGAAGGATGAAGGGGAAGGGGCTCGTCGTGGGGGCGCTGAAATCCCGCTACGCACGACGAGATCTCCCGATACCCCTCGGGCTTGCTGACCGTCTGAGGGCGCTACAGACGCCCGCAGCGGAGTTCGTGTTCACGAGCCAAGTCGGGACCGTGATCGACCCGGACAACGTGTTCGAGAGAGTCCTACGGCCGGCGTGCGAGGAGGCCGGGGCCGAGTGGGCCGGCTTCCACACGTTCAGACATACGGTTGCGTCTCGCCTGTTCGCCCAGGGGCGGAACGTGGTCCAGGTCCAGAAGTGGCTCGGGCACCACTCGCCGAGCTTCACGCTCGACACCTACGTCCATCTGCTCGACGGCGACCTCGGCGGGCCGCTCGGGGTGGCAACCCCGGTGGCAACCGAAGCCACCGAAAGCGCCCGAAACACCGTCCCGCTGGATGCCCTAGAAATCGCGGCGTAGAGCGAAACCGTCTAACCGACCGAAGCGCACCGAAAGCCAGACTCGGCTTCCCAAGCCGAAGGTCGCGGGTTCGAAGCCCGTCGTCCGCTTTCGCAGGGTGCGCTACTCGGGACGCGCCACGTTGCCGCCCTGGTAGCGAAGCTCGATCTTGCCCTTCGAGCTCCAGCTCGCCGGATACTTCCCGTACCCGAGGCACGGGTCCATCGGCGCTCTCACGTTCCGGTCCAGGCTGTAGATCCCGATCAGGGTCTGGTCCTTCGGCGTGAACTCGAGCTTGTAGCTTTGCTGGGGGTCGCGCCACGGCCCGGACAGGCAGTCGATCCACTCGTCCGGCTTCAGCTCCGGCTCCGTCTTGGGATGCTGACGCTGACCGGCGAAGAGGGCCCACCAGCCGTTCGTGAACACCGCCATCGGCCCGTCGAACGGATCGATGATGTGGTCGCACTTCGCGTAGAACTGCTCATGGTTGGTGCCGGGGTAGACCGTCGCCGTGACCTCGAAGCGCGGCGCTGCCGCCGGGTTGCCGCCGGGGTGGCTGAACGAGATCGCGACGGGGTCGGCACGGAACCACGTTCCGTAGTGCGTCCTCGTCGGTTTGGGCGTGCAGTTCGGCGCCACCCAGTCGGCTGCGAGGTACTCGGCGCGGGCTTCGTTCCTGAACCCCCATCCGAAGAACCCTGGGCTCGGGTAGATGTCCATGTCCACGCGCATGTCGACGAACCAGTCGGCACCGGCTGGGTTGCATCCCTTGCAGAGCGCGTGCCATGACTCGAGCAGGTTCTGCGTCAGCACGAACTTGAAGTGCGCGCACTTGACCAGAATCCCTATGTCGAACTCGAAGCCCTTGAAGCCCTCATCGATCTCCTCGGTCGACAGGAACATCAAGGCGGTTCGCCAGAGGCTGAAGAAGCGGAGGCCGTCGACGGCGGTCGGCTTTGACTGGCAGCGCGTCTGGAGGATCGGCAGAACCTTCACGAGCGCCTTCTTGACGAGCTCGTGCCCCTCGTCGGATTCGCGTGCGAACTCCTTTTCGAGACCCGCGAGCGCCAGGCTGCGCAGCCAGCTGAAGTACTCCTGAATCGCGATATGCGTATACCCAGGGTCGGTCTGGCCCTTCGTCAGAAGCGGCTTGATCCCGAGCTCGTACCAGGTGCGCGCGGCCGGCTCCAGGATCTGATCGACGTCCCGGCGCAGCTTGCCGTCGCTCTTTCCGAGAACCTGCGCCTGCCGCTCACGTAGCAGGGCCGGGGCAACCGCCTGCTGCGTGGCGGCCTCAGCCCCCGTGGGCACCCGCCCGGAGGTTCGCGGCTGGACCGGCGGCGGGAATTTTGCGCTCGCAGTGGCCTTCGCCTTCTCGACGGGAACGGACCAGAACCCAGCCCGCTGGGCATCCGTGCTGGCCGCCACGCCGTAGCCGTCGAGCGCCGGCACGTCGATGCGCAGGTCCTTCGCGTCTCGGGTGAACGGGCGCAGGTGGAAGTCGCGACCGTCGTCGTGGAAGCCGAACGCCTGCTGTTGCTCGAGGGCGATCGGCGCGGTCGGTTGGATCACGAGCGTGGCGGGACTGGCGAGACCGAGCCCCGGCGGTGACATGCGCACGGCGCCCGCGAGCCTGCCGAGCGGGAACGGGGCTACGGACTTCACCGGAGTCAGCTCGACGGCGGTGGGCTCGAGCACCGCGCCCGCCGGGAAGGAGAGCGTGTAGCGGGTGCCATCATCACCCTTGGTCACGATCGTGCCGCCCTGCGGGCCGATCGAGTGGGTCAGGCCCCCGGTGCCCGCTGCGGCCTTCACGTCGAGCGGGTTCGCCGGAGGCAGCACCGCGACGGGGCGCTTCGTCGCCCGGCAGTTGTCCTTCTCGGACGCCTCCTCGACGTCGCCGGGCCCGTCGGCGCATGCGATCAGGTACCACGTGCCCGGCTTTGCCTTCTTGGGGACCTTGACCTTCGCCGACCCGGTGCTCTCCTCGCCACCGTCGAGTGCGGGAACCTTGCGCTTGCCGGCCAGCCGCACGTCGCGGCCCGCCCGCTTGTCGGTGGAGAGGAAGTACGCGTTCTTCGAGGGCGGGACCTTCTTCCCGCGCGCCGATACCCGGTCGGTCACCGGAGTCCTGGTGCCCTTCTGGAGGAGGATCGGCTCCACCACGTCGAGGCGGAGGTTCGGGTCGCCGCGCCGATGACGCGCCTTGGGCTTCGGCGGCTTGCGGAGGTTCGGCAGGTCCAGCTCGTAGTCCGGCTCGTCGGTACCGGCCGTGAGGCTCGGATCCGGCTTCGCCATCGGTGGGTAGTTCGGGTAGGTCTCCTCAGTCGGCGGGCCGCCGGCCTGCGTGAGCGTCACGAACGCATTGTTGTCGTCGGGAGTGGGGTCCGGAGGTCCGAAGTGGTCGACGTCGTTCGAGAACGTGGTCTCGGGGCCGTTGAAGGTCGCGATCACGCGGACGTTCTTCGACGCTCCGGGAGGCAGCGATGCGACCACGCAATTGGTCTGCTGCGGGCCCTCCTCGCAGGTCACGCCGGCGTCCGCGGAGACGCTCTCGAAGGTGACGCCGTAGACGTAGCTGATGCGCATCTCGACGTCGGGCGCCGTCGCGTTGCTCGTGGCCTTGTTCGTGGCCTTCGCCGTGAGCGTCAGCTCCTCCCCGGGGACCGGAGCCGATTTGGAGCTTGACACCGCGGCCGCCAGGTCGATCGACGGCTCCGCGTAGTGCACCCGCAGGCCCCAGTCGATCGTGCCCAGCTTCTCGCCGGTGTCGTCGGCGGCGTAGAGGGACCAGGTGCCGTTCCCGTCGGTGCCCTCGAAGATGGACAGGTCGGTGCCGGGGCTAACCGCGGGCGCGGGCGCCACCAGGGACTCGGTCGGGCCCTCGAGGGTGCCGGCGTCGCTGTCCGTCGGTTTGTACGTCCCGGATTCCGCCTCGCTGTCCGCGGGCAGCGAAGCGGTCGCGGTCGGGGTGAACGTGTACTCCTTGAAGTCCTCGATGTCGACGGAGCCCACCAGCCCGCCGACGTCGGACATGAGCATCACCGCCTGACCGCCGGGGCCGACCAGCATCACGTCCACGTCCTTGGGTCGTTCGTGCCGGAAGGAGATGAACTCGACCTCGACGGCGGTCACGGGGCGAGGAATCCCGCTCACCTCGAGCGTGGAGGGGTAGGGGTCTCCGGGGCCGCTCGACCCCGATCCAGGCAGGTCGATGCGACCCGCGTCGCCACCCTCCCAGGCGCTGTGGGCGATCCCCGGGACGGAGAGCGCGAGCGCCAGAGCGAGCACCACCGCGCGCGCCACCCGTTTCATGGAGCCCAACCCATTGAGGTTTTTGTCGCACGGATGGCGTAGGCCGACAAGCGTTTTGGCGCGTACGCACACACGACGCCCGAGCCGCGGCTGCTGCACCTGCGCTAGAACCCGCGGCGCTTCTCATCGCCGGCAACATGTCGGTAGCGGCCAGCGGTCAGGGCGGCCTGATGGTGCGGGTCGATCCCGACGAGACCGACGCGCTCGTGACGAAGCCGCATGCCAGGCCATTCGAGATGCGCGGGCGCCCCATGCAGGGTTGGCTACGGGTGGACATCGAGGGCCTGCGGACCAAGCGCCAGCTCGAAGGGTGGGTCAGACGCGGGATCAAGTACGCGCGCTCTTCCGCCGAAGCGCTGACCCGCCCGCGTTCACAAGATCCTGAAGAACCGTCACTACGCTCGCCGCCGTGGCGCCCGCTCTGGAGATCGACGGCCTCGCCAAGCGCTATCGCGGCGGGGTCGAGGCACTGGGAGGCGTCAGCCTGACGGTCGACCGAGGCCAGCTCGTCGGGCTGCTCGGGCCCAACGGCGCGGGCAAGTCCACGCTGGTGAAGATCTGCTGCGGGCTTGTCCAGCCGACCGAGGGCACCGCAACGATCGCCGGGGCGCCGGCCGGCTCGAAGGAGGCCCTCTCCCAGCTCGGGTACCTCGCGGAGCTCTTCCGCTTCCCCGGATGGGCGCGGGCGGATGAGGTTCTCGAGCTCCACCAGCGACTGACCGGATCCGAGGGAGGCGTCGGCGAGCGCGACGAGCTGCTTCAGCTCGTCGGCCTGGCGGACGCACGCGATCGGCGGGTCGAGGCGATGTCGAAGGGCATGCAGCAGCGGCTCGGCATCGCGCAGGCGCTCGTCAACAGCCCGCCGTTGCTGCTGCTCGACGAGCCCACGAGCGCGCTGGATCCCGTCGGGCGCCGCGTGGTGCGCGAGCTGCTGGTCGAGCTGCGTCGCCGGGGCCAGTCGGTGCTTCTGAACTCGCATCTGCTCAGCGAGGTCGAGCTCGTCTGCGACCACGTGGCGATCGTCGATCACGGGCGCGTCGTGGCCGCGGGCACTCCGGCGGAGCTCACGCGTCCGCGCGGAGTCGAGGTGGAGACGGCCGATGGCGTCCGCGTCTTCGACGGTGCCGGCCGCGACGACGCGCCGCGGATCGTCGCCGAGCTCGTGGCCGCCGGCGAGCAGGTCTTCGAGGTGCGGCTCCTGCGTTCGACGCTCGAGGACGTCTACGTGGAGGCGGTCACGTGAGGATCGTCGCCGCCCACGCGCTGCGGGAGTCACTGCGCCGGCGCGTCTTCGCTGTCGTCCTCGTCCTGAGCATCGTCTTCCTCGCGCTGTACGCGTGGGGGACCGCCGAGCTCTTCGCGGACGTTGAGAGCTGGGACGACAACGAGTTCGGTGTCGAGCCCGACGTGCTGGCCGGCGCGACCGTACTGGGCCTGGCGACGTTCGCGATCCTCTTCCTCGGCGCTGTGCTGGCGACGTTCCTGACTCTCCACGCGGTGCGCGGCGACGCCGATCGCGGCCTGCTCCAGCCGCTCGTCGTCCGGCCGCTCGGCCGCACCGCCTACCTGGGCGGCCGGCTGCTGGCCGCCGCGACGGTGAGCGCCGCGTACAGCGTGGCGCTATTCGGGGCGTGCGTCGTCGTGACCGGCGTGATCGGATGGTGGCCCGACCGCGTGGTCGAGCCCGCGCTCGGCCTGGCCGGCGCGGCTGTGGTCATCGCCGCGCTTGCGCTGCTCGGCTCGGTCGTGCTCGGCACGACGGCAAACGGCATCGCGGTGTTCATGGTCTTCGGAGCGGGGCTGACCGCGGGGCTGCTCGGCCAGATCGGCGAGTCGCTGAACTCGGACACGCTGACCGACATCGGCGAGATCGCGACCTGGGTGCTGCCGTTCGAGGCGCTCTACCAGGACGGGCTCGCCGGGCTTACCGCCGACGTCACGGGCACGACGTCGCTGGTCGTGAACCTCGGCCCCTTCGGCGGCGCGAACGAGGGCGGCGCACTGCTGTGGCCGTTCGCCGCCGCCTACGTGGCGGCGACCTTCGCCGCGGCTGCGGGCCTGTTCAAGCGCCGCGACCTCTGATCACTGGAACACCGCGAAGAAGCCCGCGTTGACCCGCGTGCCATCGTCATGGGTCGCGATGACGCGAGCTTCGCCCACCGCGCAGGGATGAGCTGTGACGTCCGGACCCACGACGGCGGTCGACAGGAAGACCGGCTCAAACACGTTCGAAGAGTTTGCCACCATGCCGGCCGCGTTGAACGGGAGGTCCTTGAAGCAGTAGACGCCGGGCTGCGCGGCTGGTTGGTACACGTTTGCCTGGGCCACGTTGCTCGACCGGGACGCGTCCAAGAAGGCATCGCTGTCCACCTCCGCGTACCCGAGTGCGGTTCCGGCGGGGCCTGTCGCTCCTTTCGGCCCGGTTGCGCCCGCCGGGCCGGCTGGGCCGGTCGGGCCGGTCAACCCACCGGGGAGCACGCTGGCCGGAAATCTCTTCTGCTTATCCAGGGCGAGTAGCCGGTTCTTCTTCGGCTTCTTCGAAGCGCTGAGGCCGTCAACCTTCCCGGCCTTCTTCGCGAAGTTGGCCTTCTTCGCGAGCGGCACGATGTCCACGGCAACCGCGACGCCGCCGAGCAGGATGAAGAGGCAGAGAGTCGAGACGACGTTGGCGTACGTCAGGCGTGATCGGAAGCGAGTAAGCATCGACCCACCGTACGGGCCGTCTGGACCGGGCGCAAGCTCTCCGAGCCGTCGAGCACCTCGCAGGCGCGTTCGTAACCGCGCGCGATCAGCTCCCCCGCGTGGGAGAAGTCGGTGGGCTGGATTCCCGCCGGGCACGGGGCCGGGAGGACCATGAGCTCGGCGGCCTCGCGGAACCGCCGAATGTCGGTCGCGAGCCGCTGGTGAACGAGGAGGGACATCGCGTGGACCGCCATCGCGAGCGCACCGTGTGGCTCGCTTGGAAGCGGACAGGAGGTGCCCGTGGGCAGCACGTAGATCCGGTCGCATCCGAGGTCGACGGCGTGGCTGACCGGCGTGTTGTTCGCGACGCCGCCGTCGATCAGCTCGGTGTCGTCCCAGTCCACCGGCGGGAACACGCCCGGGATCGCGGTGCTGGCAAGGATCGCATCGAGCGCCGGTCCGGTGGACAGCCGCCGCTCGCGCCCGGTGAAGAGGTCCACCGCGATCAGGTGTAGCTCGATCGGCGAGTCTTCCAGCCGTTCGAACTGCAAGCGGTCGGACACGAGTCGCCGAAGGGCCGCGCTTCGCACCACGTAGTTGCGGCCGGCCACGCCGAGCACCGCGGTGACCGGGTTGAAGGGGAAGACCTCGGCCCGCCGTACCCCGCGCCACACGTCCGCGAGCGCGTCGGCCGTCTCTCGCGTCGGCGGCCGCGAAGCCACGTACGCCCCGTTGATTGCGCCCACCGAGGTGCCGACGATGACGTCGGGCGCGATCCCGCGCTCGAACAGCGCCTGCAGCATGCCGGCCTGGATCGAGCCGAGGCTCGCTCCGCCGGACATGACGAACCCGACCTTCACGGCCGCCCGGTGGCGAGCGCGAGGAACTCCTGGCGTGTGCGCTGGTCGTCGCGGACGATCCCGCGGAGCGCGGACGTCACCGTCGTCGACCCCGGCTTCTGCACGCCGCGGAGCGACATGCACATGTGCTCGGCCTCGAGCACGACGCCGACGCCTTTCGGCGCGAGCTCGCGCTCGAGCCAGTCGGCGACCTGGCACGTGAGCCGCTCCTGCACCTGGAGCGAGCGCGCGAAGTAATCGACGACGCGCGCGAGCTTCGAGAGCCCGAGCACGCGCTCTCCCGGCAGGTACGCGACGTGCGCAGTCCCGACGAAGGGCAGCAGGTGGTGCTCGCACAGCGAGTGGAACGGGATTCCGCGCGCGACCACGAGCTCGTCGTAGCCGCCGTCGTTCGGGAAGGTCGTCGCGTTGAATGGGGCCGGGGTCAGCAGCTCCCTGTACATGGCGGCCATCCGCGTCGGCGTCTCGGCGAGGCTCTCGTCGCCGAGGTCGGCGCCGAGCGCGCGCAGGAAGTCCGCTGCCGCCGCCTCGGCGGGGTCGCGGACGGGGAAGGGTGCCGGCACAAGCTTCGGCCCGTGCCCGTTGGTGGAGATTGCGATTGGAGTGGTCACGGCCGTTTTGCGCTCGCGCGCGGGCATTCCTTACGCCACTGGCGCTCGGCCCGGACGTAAGTTCCTGCCGCCCGGCGGCGCGAAGGGGAAAGCAACGAAAACGGTCTCCAAAGGAGGAGCACCATGAGCAATGCCCTAGCGGCCGTATTCCGGCCGATTCCCATCCCGAAGCCGCATGTGCTGCGTAGCGATCCCGCCGCGCAGGCGTTCATGCTGCTGCGGATCACCTTCGTGGTCGCGCCGATCCTGTTCGGGATCGACAAGTTCGCCGAGGTGCTGATCAGCGACTGGCCGAAGTACCTGGCGCCGGAGTTCAACGACATCCTCCCGGGCGACGCCCAGGACGCCATGTACATCGTCGGCGTCGTCGAGATCGCCGCCGGGCTCGTCGTCGCGGTCGTTCCGCGCTTCGGGGGTTTCCTCGTGGCCGGGTGGCTCGCGGGGATCATCACGAGCCTGCTGATCGTCGGCGGCTACGCGGACATCGCGCTGCGTGACTTCGGCCTCATGCTCGGCGCCCTGACGCTCGCCCGCCTCTCGATGGCGTTCGGGCCGGACGGGGAGCGGGTCGTGCAGACGCACGACGTCTCCTCGAATGGGCACGCGTCGGCCTCGCGCGAGAAGGCAAAGGTCCTCGCCGGACACCGCTGACGTCCAGACAGCCCGCGAGTGCGCGAACGGCCGGCTTCAGCCGGCCGTTCGTCGTTCTGCGGCGGGAGCCTCAGCCAGCGAAGGGCTCGTCGGACTGGGCGGCGAGCGCACGGAGGCTGTCGTACTCCTCCGCACACGCCGGGCAGCCCTCGAGGTGAGGACGCATTCCGGGAATCGCCGTGTTGGCGTCCACGCCGCGCAGCTCGAGGTCGACGTACTGATCGATCTTCTCGAAGCACTCGTCGCAGAGAATCTCGGGCTCGGCAGGGCCGAGCAGGCGCTTGAGCGTCGTGTCCGGATGCTCGTTCATCGCTCCCTCCCATTGGTCGCGTCGGTCTCGAATCCCTTGGCCTCGAGGTCGGCACGCAGCTTCCGGCGCGCGTCGTGAAGCGTCTTGTAGAGAGCGCCACGGGTGGTGCTCAGCCGCTCAGCGAGGACGTCGATGGGAACGCCGTTCACGGCGAGCGCCAGCAGCACGTTTCGCTGGTGCGGCGTTAACGATTCCTCGACGGACCTGCTGATCGCGTCCATCAGCTCGGACGTCTGCGTCTGATCGTGCGGTGAGGCGCCGCGGTCCGAGAACACCGGCCAGATCTCCGGCTCGAGTGTCACTTCGCGCTCCTGCCACGCACGGCGGCGAAGCCGGACGCCGGCTTCGAGGAGGGCGAACTTGTAAGCCCAGGTGGTGAAGCGGCTCTCGCCGCGGAAGCTGTCGAGCTTCGAGAGCACCGCGACGCAGGCATCGTCGGCCGCCTGCTGGGCGAGATCGTCGAGGTCCTCCCCGCGAACGTGTTCGAGGGCGCCCTGGCGGCGGCCGATCTCGAACCGCGCCGCGCGCAGCAGCAGGTTGTGGAGCTCTGCGTCCGCAGCCTGCTTCTCGGGGCCGCTCGACCTGAGCCGCGCCAGCCACTCACGCGACGCGGAGTCGGATCCAGTACTCGGGCTGATGGGGGCGGGGGTGCTCGTCACGGGCGCGGTGATGCTCATCGTCCGGATTTCTCGAAATCGATCGGACCCATTATGGGCGCTGCGGGATCGGGGGCGGCGCGACGGAGCCGGGGCGCAGATGGTGTTGCCGATTGCCGTCATCGCCCTCCCGTATGCGCGCGCGGCCGCGCGTTTCTTACCTGGTTGTTTCGGCCGGCTGAGGTAAGACCGCGTCGCCTTCCGCCGCTAACCGGTCATGAGCGAGCAAGGAGCGAGTGCAATGAGCCAGGCCTTCGTGATCGTGGGTGCCGGACTTGCCGGCGCGAAGGCCGCGGAGGCGCTCCGCCGGGAGGGCTTCGACGGGCGCCTGATCCTGATCGGGGCCGAGACCGAGCTGCCATACGAGCGTCCGCCGCTGTCGAAGGGATACCTGCGCGGAGAGTCGGAGCGGGAAACGACGCACGTGCTGCCGCGGGAGTTCTATGCCGAGAACGACGTCGAGCTCCGGCTCGGAACCTCGGTCACCGAGTTGCGGCGCGACCCACAGCAGGTCGTGCTCGCGGACGGCGACACGTTCGACTTCGACCGCGCCCTGCTCGCGACCGGCGCTGAGCCGCGGCGGATGGAGGTCGAAGGCGCTGAGCTCCCGGGCGTCCACTACCTGCGGGACCTCGACGACTCCGACGCCATTGCGGCGAAGCTCGAAGAGGGGAAGCGCGCGGTCGTGATCGGGGCCGGCTGGATCGGCGCCGAGGTGGCCGCGTCGGCGCGGCAGAAGGGCGTCGACGTGACGCTCGTCGAGCACGCCGACGTCCCGCTCGAGCGCGTGCTCGGCCGCGAGGTCGGCCAGATCTACGCCGACATCCATCGCCAGCACGGGGTCGACCTGATCACCGGGCACGGCATCGCCGCCTTCGAGGGGAGCGGAGGACTCGAGGCGGTCAAGCTGGACGATGGCCGCCGTGTCGAGTGCGACTTCGCCGTCGTCGGCATCGGCGTGACGCCACGCGTCGAGCTCGCCGCCGCGGCGGGACTCGAAATCGACAACGGCGTCCTCGTAGACGAGTCGCTCGAGACGAGCGCCCCCGGCATCTTCGCCGTCGGCGATATCGCCAACGCACCGCACCCGCACTACGGCCACCGGCTTCGGGTCGAGCACTGGGCGAATGCCCTGAACCAGCCACACACGGCGGCGCTCGGGATGCTCGGCAAGCACGCGGTCTACGACCGGCTGCCCTACTTCTTCTCGGACCAGTACGAGGTCGGCATGGAGTACACGGGATACGCCGCCGATTGGGACGAGGTGGTCCTCCGCGGCGATGTCGAGGCGCGTGAGTTCATCGCGTTCTGGCTGAGAGACGGGAAGGTCCTGGCCGGGATGAACGTCGGCGTCTGGGACGTCACCGACCCGATCAAGGCTCTGATCACCGCCGGTGGTGCGGTGGACACGCACGCGCTGGCCGATCCCGACGTGCCGCTGGAGGACGTCTCGGCGTCGGCGCCGGTCAGCAGATAACGGGTTTGAGGTCGACGACCGGCGTGCCGTCGATCGCCTCGAGCGGTCGCACGTGCACGCGCAGGCCGTCGACGTCGAGCACCTCGACCTCGTGCAGGCCGAGCGGGTTCGGCCGGTCGGGCGAGCGGGTGCTGAAGACGCCCTGCTCCGGATTCGACCGGTCGTCGCGGGGGTGTACGCGCATGACGGTGCGGTCGGCGCGGTGCAGCCAGGTGATCACGACCATCCGGTCGCCCGGGCGGACGCCGGCGACCGCGGTGAGGAACTCGGGCTCGACGACGAGCCAGGCGTCCGGCGCTCCCTCGTCTCCCTGCTTCGGCGCGCTCGCGCGGTCGGCCAGGCTCGACTCCACGACGCCGATCTGCCTCAGCTCGAACACGCGCGCATCCTGTCAGTCAGAGTTCGCCGACTAGCTCCGCGCGACGAAGCTGTCGTCGCCGCTGCAGACCCAGGTCTTCAGCGTCGGGCCGTAGTAGCCGCCGAAGTCGACCGTCGCGAACGCGAAGTTCACGTGCAGCTTCGCCTTCACGCCGCCCTTCTTCACCTTTGTCAGGGTCACCTTGTAGTTCTTCGTGACCTCGCTGTAGTGCATGGCCGGCTCCTGCTTGACGCTGACCTTGCGGGTCTTGCCGATTTTGAACTTGCCCGGCGGGCGGAAGATCTCGCCGCCGACGCGGGTGCCGCCGGTGGGGGAGATGCAGCTCGTCGGGACCATGCCGTTCAGCTTGCTGAACTTCTTCCCCTTCACCTTGAAGGACATCTCGAAGCCGTTCTTCGTCTTGCCGCCGTAGTTGCCGGGCTCGATGGCAGCCGCCGGGAAGGCAGCAGCGGCGAATGCGGCCGTGACGGCCAGTGTGGAGGGTGCGAGTCTCATTCGGCCAGGATGGCGATGGCCGGCGATCCCGCCACCCTTTTGGCGCGTCGAGGCTCTAGACGCGCGCGTCCAGGCGCACTCGCACCATGTCGCCCGCTTCCTTGCCGATCGCCTTTCGGATCTCGGCCTTCACCGGCAGGCGGTGCGTGCCGTCGCCCTGGGCCATGAACGCGCTCTCGAACGGCTCGCCGTCGATCGTGCCGCGCACCTTCACGAGTCCTGGGGTTCCGAAGAACTCGGCCGCGCCGTCCCACACGACGCACGTCCACGCCCCTTTGTTGGTGCCCTTCTCGAGCTGCGCGGAGAACTCCTTCAGCATGTCCGTAGGACCCTGCCAGGCGCGGAAAGTCATCGGTTTGCGAGGATGCCGCCCCGTGACCGACGACCACGCACTTGCGGCGAAGCTCGCCTCGGTTGCCGGCGCGATGCTCCAGGCGACGCGCGCCAGCGGCCTACTCGAGGGCAAGCCGCTCGGCCAGGCGGGCGACGCCGTCGCGCACGAGTGGCTCTGCCGCGTGCTGCGCGAACAGCGCGAGGATGACGGCCTGCTCTCCGAGGAGGGGGACCCGGGCGCGCCCGACCGCCAGACGCGCGAGCGCGTGTGGATCATCGATCCGCTCGACGGCACGCGCGAGTACTCCGAAGGCCGCTCCGACTGGGCGGTGCACGTCGCCCTCACGGTCGGCGGCCAGATGGAGGCCGCGGCCGTCGCCCTGCCCGGTCTCGACCAGGTCTTCTCGACCGCCGAGCCGGTCGAGCCCGCCACGGGTGATGGCGGAGGCGGCCCACTTCGGATCGCGGTCAGTCGCACCCGCCCACCGGAGTTCGCCGAGAAGGTGGCGGCCGCCGTCGGCGGCGAACTCGTGGGGCTCGGGTCGGCGGGCTACAAGACGCTCGCGGTCGTGCGCGGCGAGGTGGACGCCTACATGCACGGCGGGGGACAGTGGGAGTGGGACGTCGCCGCCCCCGCCGGCGTCGCGATGCACGCCGGACTCCACGTGTCGCGGATCGACGGCTCGCCGCTCGTCTTCAACCGGCCCGAGCCGAAGCTGCCCGACCAGCTCATCTGCCGGCCGGAGGACGCCGACAGGCTCCTCGGCGCGATCGCCGACGCGAGCTAGGAAACGCTCTCGACCACGGCCTCGCCGCCGCGGCTCGGCAGCAGAGTGACGCCGCGGAAGCGCGCCTTCTCCGCGCGCGAGCGCCGTGCGCGCAGCCTCGCGCGGCGCACGATGGCCGCGATCACGATTCGCATCTCGAGCTGCGCGAACGCGGCCCCGAGGCAGCGCCTGACGCCGCCCCCGAAGGGGATCCACGTGTAGGGCTCGGGCGCCCCGTCGAGGAAGCGCTCGGGGCGGAACGCCTCCGGGTCGGGCGGGTAGAGCTCGGGGTCGTACTGGACGAGGAAGATCGACGCGGCGAGCTGCATGCCCGGCTCGACCCGGTAGCCGCCGAGCTCGGTTGGCTCCGCCGGCGCGCGGAAGACCTCGGTCACGACTGGCCGCACGCGCAGCGTCTCCTTGATCACCGCCTCGAGGTAGTCGTCGCTCTCCCCGGCCCGGACCTCCGCGGTCAGCCGCTCGAGAGCGGCCGGCGTCCGCAGCAGCCGCTCGAACGCCCATCCGATCGAAGTCGCGGTGGTCTCGTGACCCGCGAGGAGCAGGGTGATCAGCTCGTCGCGCAGCTCGCGGTCGGTGAGACCCTGACCCTCCTCGTCCCGCGCCGCGAGCAGCAGCGTCAGCACGTCGTCGCGCTTGTCGCGGTCGGGATCGGCACGGCGCCGCTCGATCTCGTCGTAGAGCAGCCTGTCCACCTCGTCACGGCGGGCGAGGAATCGGCCCCACGGGCTGCGCGGGCCGAGGTCCTTCTGAACCAGGAGCAGCGCGGGGTTGATGGCGGACAGGCTCGGCAGCAGGCGCTTGAACTCGGCGATCCGCTCCGGGTCGGTGACGCCGAAGACCGCGCGGATGATCACCTCGAGGGTGATGCTCTGAGCGACCGTGCGGGTCCGCACCGTCTGGCCGGGTCGCCAGCCGTCGAGCTCGCGGTTCGTGACCGCCTCGATCATGTCGGCGTAGTGCGCGATGGCCTCGCCATGGAACGGCGGCAGCATCAGCTTGCGCATCCGCATGTGCCGCGCACCGTCGAGCAGCAGGATCGACTCCGGCCCGGTGACCGGCTGCATGATCTCGCGCGGCTCGGAGACCCGGTACTGCGCCGGCTTCCACTTGAACATCTGCTCGATCAGGTCGCGGTCGGCGACATGGATCATCTGGCCGGCAAGGACGTCGTGTGTCTGGAAGAGCCGTCCGTAGCGCTTGCGCATCTCGAGCCGCGAGCGCATCGGCCAGCCGACGCCGAGCCAGGTCTGCACGGGCCGCGGAAGCCGCGGGCCGGGGATCTCGGACGCCGCCTTCACCCCAGGAAGCGTTTCACGTCGGCCGCCTCGCGTTCGAGCGCTGCCAGCTTCGGCGGCGCAAGCGGCCCGAACGGCTCGAGCACGACCTCGCCGCCGACCAGCCGCCAGGTCGCGACCGGGCGTCCGTCGACGAGCGCGAACGGGCGAAAGAGCCCCTGCCGCACGATCGCGCCGTCGTGCTCGCCGAGCAGCGGCGCGCGCGATTTCCAGCCGTGCAGGACGGGGTCGTACGAACCGAGCAGCTTCGGCGCCGCGGTGGCACGGATTTCTCGACCAGAGGCCGGAAAATGCGTGCCACCGGCGCCGGCGAAGGCCGCGCGGGCGTCGCGCAGGGGGAGACCGGTCCAGTAGGCGAGGTCGCGCTCGTCCGCGGGCGCGTGTCCGGCGAGGTAGCGGCGGCCGAGCTCGGCCAGCGCCGCGTCGCGATCGAATCGGCGCGGCTCGCCGACCCAGTCGCGTACGAGCGCGAAGGCGTGGCGCTTGCCGACCATGGGCCCGCGGACGATTAGCCCGCGAATCGACGCGAGCGCCAGCAGGTGGATCAGCGCCTGTCCCTCGGTCCGGACCCCGGCCGCCCGGACGGGCTCGACGAGCCGGTCGCGCACCAGCGGGCCCTCGGCGGCGAGGGCTTGCTTGATCGCGGCGACACCGCGATCGGCCTTTCCCGGCGAGACGCCCTCCTGAGCCAGCCGGCGCATCGTGCCGGTCAGCTGGCGCGGGGCTGTGAGCGCGTGCAGCCAGAAGTAGTCCTCGCTGCGAACCAGGTGAAGCGTGCCGCGATTCAGCCAGGTGATCACGAGGGCGCGGTCGTCCGTCAGGGCGCGATCGACGTCTGCGGCCGTCAGCCCCCTCGACCGCGCGCGGATTGCGAGGCGCGCCCCGCGTGGATCCTGACCCTGGACGGCGAGGAGGCGCTGGACCGCCGCCACTGGGTCGCGTGCCGGGGGCCCGGAGAGGAGCTGCGCCCGGAGCCGCCGCGCTATCACGGCCAGAGCCTTGCAGGCGGCGCCGATCACCGCATCGGGGGCTACCCTTCGCACAGCGACAGGGGGAAGCGAAGGAATGCCGGCGTCAGCTTCGCTCGCGAGGGCGACCGCGGTCGTATCGCTCGCGGCGGGAGTCATCCACATCGCGGCTGCGGCCGATCACAGCAACGAGCCCGTGATGTTGACCGGGTTCATCGCGGTTGCCGCATTGCAGATCCTCCTCGCCGGCGCCCTTTTCGCCGGGCGGCGCGACCGCGCGATCCTGAGCGCCGGCGCGCTCGTGATGGTCGCCTCGGTCGCGGCATGGGCCGTCTCGCGCACGACCGGCCTGCCGTTCGTGGCAGACGCCCACGCGGAGCCGGTCGGCGTCCGCGACGGGGTGACCGTCCTGCTCGAGCTCGCGGCCACCGCCGGGCTCGCGTTCCTGCTGACCCCGGCGGCCGACCCGCTCCGGGGCCGGCTCGGCGCGCGCTCGGTCCGCTACGTCGCGGTCGGCGCGCTCTGGCTGACGTTGGGCGCGGTCCTGCTCGCCGACGACGACCACGGGCACGACGTGCTCGAGCACGCGAGCGCCGGCGGCGCGCACTCGGCGGTCGCGGGTGACGGCCATGCGGCGGACGGGTCGCACGTGGACAGCGGCGCAAAACACGCGAAGGACGGGAAGCACGCCAAGGGCAAGGGCCACGACGACGGGGGCCACGGCTCGCTCCCGGGAGCGCACGAGCTCGCGTCGATCGGGCCGCACGACGGCGGCGGCGCACACGGCGGGAGCACACCGCACGATCCCAGCGGTGAGCACGACGGGGAGGACGGCGAGCACGACGAGGGCGACGGTGAGCACGACGAGGGGGACGGCAAGCACGACGAGGGCGACGGCAAGCACGACGGCGGGAACCGGCACGGCGACGGCGGCCCCGGCCATGGTCCCGGCGGCGATCCGCACGGCGGCCACGGAGCGCAGGCGAGCGCGTGCGAGGGCCGTCCGAGCCAGGCGCTGTGGGCGAGCGGCGGGCGCTCCTACGTCTATCAGCCCGCCCACGAGGGCGACGGCGCGGCGGTGCGCGCGTGCTCGACGTCCGGCGGCGCGCCGGCACAGATGCTCGCCATGCCCCGCTGCCCCCCGACCGATCGGCAGGAACGCAACGCGCGCGAGCTCGCGCGGCTGACCGCCGCGGCGCTCACGCCCTACGTCGGCCAGCCCGTCAACGCCCTGGCGGACGGCTTCCTTCCGACGCGGGTCGAGGCCAAGTGGTCGCTGTGGGTGAACCGCGATCGGCTCGAGGACGAGCACGTCCTAGAGCCCGCGCGGGTCGAGGCGTTCATGGCCGCCCTCACGGACGACGGGTGGTACCCCGTCGGCGGCATGTACCTGGCGGACGGCGCCACCACGCCGCCGAACCCGACCGGATGCCTGCTCCGGTGGCAGCGCGAGCAGAGCGGCGATTGGGCCGCGCACGTCTGGACCTATGGCGGGCTCGACCCCTGGGGCCGCGACTACGACGGCACCGAGCCGCACACGTGGTTCGGCCCGTTCCGGCCGCTCCCGGCGGTCTGCGACGAGAAGAGCTGCCTCTAGGCGGTGGTCGCTAGGCGGCCAGCGGGCAGCCCTCGTCCTCGAGCTGCTCGCGCACGTTCTCTAGATTGATCATCGCGCTCGCCTGGATCGCCTTGGCGTCGCTGAGCTTCGTCTTGGCCTTCTCGACCCGGGCCTTCGCCTTCCCTCTGGCCTTCTTGCCCTGGGTGTTGGCCAGCTCGTCCTTCGCGGCTGCCAGCTTCGCCTTCTGTTTCGCGCGCTCTGCACTCGCGAGCTCCCAGCGAACCAGCCCCTGCTGCACCCGCTTGGCGAGGGAGTCGCACTTGTCCGGGCCGGCCTTCTGCGCGAGCGCCGGGGCGGCGGACAGGGCGAGCAGTCCACCGACCGCGAGCCCGCATAGGGGAGCGGACAGGCGAGTCACGGGCCTGCCTACCCGGCGGCGCACTCCGTCTCGGCGCGACCCTGCCAGGTGGCGACGGCCGCCTTCTGGGCCTTCACCTCGGCCTTCGCGTTCGCGAGCTTGGCCTTGGCCTTGGCCAGCTTCTGCTCGGCCTTGGCGACCGCTTCCTTGCCCTCGGCCGCCGCGAGCTGCGCCTTCCGCTGCTTCACCTTCGCCTTGCGCTTGGCCTTGACCGCCTTGGCCGCGGCGAGATCCTCCTCGGCGCCGGCCAGGCGCTCCATGGCGAGCGCGCACCGGTCCGGCCCCGGCCTGTCGGGCTTGTCGCCCTTACCGGGCGGAGCGGCCGTGGCCGGCCCGACCGAGCCGCCGACGAGTGCACAGACGGCGAGCAGTGCGAGACATAGGCGAGCGGGACGAGGCATGCGAGTCTCCTTCGGAGGGTTGTCTCGAACGTACACGCGAAAGCCTCTGCGCGCCAGCAAGTCGAGCGCCCGGCCTGCTGAGCGGATACGGTGGCTGGAGGCCCCCCACAAAGGAGATCCGGATGACTCGCCTGGTTCCCGCAATGGTCGTGCTGCTTGCAGCCTGCGCGTTGATGACGCCCGTGTCCGCTACCGCGCAGGGCACGGACGGCGATTGGGACGGCGATGGGATCGCGGACAACTTCGATAACTGTTCGGCCGCTGCGAACCCGGAGCAGTCGGATCTAGACGGCGACGGGATTGGCGACGCGTGCGATGAACCGAGCCCGCCTGACGGCGATGCCGACGGCGTCGCCGACGACGTGGACAATTGTCCGATCTTCTGGAATCCAGACCAAACGGACATCGACCGAGACGGTCTCGGCGATTCGTGCGACGACAACCCCTATGGCCCGCCCCCGGGTGGGGGCGACGCCGATGGGGACGGCTACACCGATGCGTCCGACAACTGTCCTGACAATCCAAATCCGGGCCAGGAAGACGCCGACAATGACGGAGTCGGAAACCTCTGTGACGGTCGCAACGACAACGATTCGGACAGCGACGCCGTCGAGGACCCGTTCGACAATTGCCCGTCCGAGCCCAACGCGAATCAGGAGGACGGCGATGGCGACGGGATCGGTGACAGCTGCGATCCGTTCGACGATCGCGACGACGACCAGGACGGTATCCCTGACGAGCAGGACAACTGTCCATCACACTCGAACGGGGACCAAGGAGATGTCGACCAGGACGGCGTCGGGACAGTCTGCGACACGCTTGAGCGTCCGCGAACGATGGCGGACTGCAAGGGGCGAAACTGGGCTGTCTTCAACGGCCGGTATGCCTTCAAGAACCAGGGACAGTGCCTGAAGGCGGTCCCCGGCAAGAAGGCCAAGACCTGAGGGGAGTCTGAAAGCACGCCCGGCAGGATTTGAACCTGCGACCTCTCGCTCCGGAGGCGAGCGCTCTATCCACTGAGCTACGGGCGCGAGCCCGAGCGAGTCTAGATGCCTAGATCCTGAAGATCGGCACGAGCCGCTTCTCGTGCTCGGCGTCGATCCGGGCGATCACCTCGACGTGGTCCTCGAGCCCCGAGCCGCGCAGCTTGGTGGCCAGCAGCTCGTCCACCTGGAAGATGCCGGCCGAGTTGTTCATCTCGATCTCGATCCGGATCGCGCGGTCCTCGCCCTCGTCGATCTTGACGTCGTCGATCGCGGCGGCCGACAGCGAGTGGATGTTCGGCCGGTTCGCCTCGAAGGGGATGCGTGATCGGCCCTGCTCCATGTCCAGCGCGTCGGCCACGCGGACGATCCCGGCCTCGAGGGTGATCGGGTTGCCGCGGCGGCGGTGGCCGATGATCGCGTGGAGCGCCTCGGACGCCAGGATGGAGCGCGCCGGCTCCTCGTAGATCCCCTCGAGGAGCGAGTCGAGCTTGCGCGCGGCCAGGAAGAGGCCGTACGCCTCGTGGTCGGTGCGGTGAATTGACATCCCGCTGTCGTGCAGGAGGGCGGCGGCGGTGATGACGACCTCGGCATCCTTGACAGTGAATCCGTGGTCGCGCACCACGACCGGCTCGACGTTGCGGCGGCTGAGCAGCCGCAGGAGCCGCAGCGAGATGTTGACCACGATCTGCACGTGGATCCACGAGTGGTCGGACATCTGGAGCCGCTCGGCGGTCGTCTGCTGGGAATACCACCAGGCCTTGAGCTGCATATCGGCGTTGACCGCCTCGAGGAACGCCGCCAGCTTCGGGTTGCGCTCGGCCGGCGCCCGGATCTCCATCTGGGCGATCGTCTCTTCGTACACCTCGCGCAATTTTCCAGGTGGTCCGGTCGTTCTAGTTTTCGACCGTGCGAAGAGCAGCGCTACTCCTGACCGCGCTCGTTGCCGTCTCGCTCCCGCCCGCCGCACACGCAGCGCCGGAGTGGACGTCCTACGAGCGGCCCGAGACGAACGGGATGACCGTCGAGAACGACGTGCCGGTCACGATGCCGGATGGAACGGTTCTGAGCGCGAACGTCCACCGGCCGGACAAGCCCGGGCGCTACCCGGTGATCCTCACCCAGACGCCGTACAACAAGGACGCGCCCGCGTTCCCGACCGGCAACGAGTACCTCGTCCGGCGCGGCTACGCCCACGTGGTCGTGGACGTGCGCGGGACCGGCGGGTCGCAGGGCAACTGGGACTCCTTCGGCCCGAACGAGCAGCGCGACGGCGTTGCGACGGTCCGCTGGATCCGCAAGCAGCCGTGGAGCAACGGCAAGGTCGGCCTCTACGGCCCCTCCTACATGGCGATCACGCAGCTCACGACGGCCGCCCGCAAGCCGAAGGGCTTGAAGGCGATCTTCCCGATCGTGCCGATGGCCGACAGCTACCGCGACATCACCTTCACCGGCGGGCAGACGAACATCTCGTTCATCCCGCTCTGGCTCGGGCTCGTCACCGGCACGAGCCTCGTGCCGCCCGCCTACGCGCTCGACGGCGACCCGGCCGACCTGGTTCGCGCGCTGACCGTGCTCGCGAGCCACGCGACGAACGTCGGCGGCTTCCAGCTGAACACGATCCTGAACGCGACGGCGGGCGGGGACATCGCCTACGACGGCGAGTTCTGGAAGACGCGCTCGCCGATCGAGCTGCTCGACAAGATCGACGTGCCGGCGTTCGTCGTCGGCGGCCATCACGACCTCTTCCAGCGCGGCGAGCCGCTCGTCTATGAGCGGCTCAAGGGGCGCGTCCCGGCGCGGCTCCTGATGGGCCCGTGGACACATCTCGGAGGCTCGAGCGGCGACGGGCTGGTCGAGGCCGGACTGCCGTCGCTCGACCAGATCGCGCTGCGGTGGTTCGACCGGTGGCTCAAGGGGATGAAGACGAAGATCAAGCGGATCCCGAAGGTCACCCAGTGGACCTACGGCCGCGAGCGCTACGAGACGCAGGCCGACTGGCCGGACCCGCGCCTGCGGCCGGGCATGCTCCACCTGCGCGCGGACGGCGGCCTCACGATGGAGCGGCCGGGCGCGGACGAGGGCAGCGACAGCTTCTTCCAGCACCCGCTGTCCGGCGTATGCACCCAGAGCACCGACCAGTGGACCGCAGGCCTGGGCGCGGCGATCCCCTGCACGGCCGACAACCGCCTGAACGAGCAGACCGGCGTCAACTACACAACCGCGCCGCTCGAGCGCGACCTCGAGCTGAGCGGCCCGATGGCCGCGCGGCTGTGGCTCGCGACGTCCGCCAGCGACGCCGTGGTCAGCGTCCGCGTGACGGACGTCGCGCCCGATGGCAGCTCGAGCGAGCTCACCGGCGGCTGGCTCGCGGCGAGCTTCCGCGCCGTCGACCGCTCGAAGAGCCGCCGCGTGCGCGGGAAGCTCATCCAGCCGTGGCACCCGTTCACGCGCGAGTCGGTGCTGCCGGTCGAGGCCGGCGAGCCGATGCGCCTCGACGTCGAGATCTTCCCGCTGAACGCGGTGATCAAGAAGGGGCACAGCCTGCGCGTCTCGGTCAACCCGAGCGACTTCCCGCACTCCGTCCCGCCGCTTCCGCAGTTCGCGAACTCGCTGGCGGGACAGGTCGACGTGCTCCACGACGCCCGCCACGCGTCGTCGGTGACGCTGCCGCGGCTCGGTAGCTGCGGGGCGTGTCGGCCGCTGCCGACTCCCGACCTGACGCGCTAAAGGTCAAGAACACCTACCCTTGCGGCCGGAAGCGCGGCTCTTTGGGGGTGCCGCGCGTGATCTGGAGGAACTCTTGAAGCTTCGAATCGTCGGCGTCCTCGCGTTCGTCTGTGCGTTCGTGCCCGCCACGGCCCAGGCCGGCCCCGTCGCCACTACGGACGCCCAGTACACCGCCTACGGCCGCGTCTTCCCGGACCCCCAGGGCGGCGCCTGCTCCTCGCCGTGCTCACCGCTGGCGCAGGGCAACGTCGCGGCGACGCAGTTCATCGGCTACCAGGAGTTCGTCGACGCGGTCACCTACATGAACTCGAAGGAGGACTGGCAGCGCTTCCTCGAGGTTTGGCCGCTCGACACCGGTGAGTTCCCCGGCAACGACCTCGGCCGGCGCGAGTTCAAGCCGAACGAGGAATTCGTGTCCGCGGGCCTCCCGACGACGACGCTCGACCGCCAGAAGGCGAAGCTCTTCATGCTCCGCGTGACCGACGAGTCGGTGCCCGACAAGGGCAAGAAGCGCTACGCGCTGTCGCTCTCGATCCACGGCATCGAGCGCGCCGGAGCGGAGGGCGGCATCCGCGCGATGGAGGACCTCGTCACCGCCACGACGAGTGACCGGCTGCAGGAGAAGATCATCGGCACGGAGGGGATCTCGGTGCCCATTCCCACGTTCGAGGAGGTCCTCAAGAAGTCGATCATCTACTTCACCCTGCCGAACCCGGACGGCTGGCGGCGCGGGTCCGTCGCGGAGGGCGGGTTCTTCTTCCAGCGCTACAACGGCAACGGCGTCGACCTGAACCGAGACTGGCCCGACAAGGGGTTCGCGTTCCGGCCCTACTCGGCGTTCTCGGAGCCCGAGAGCCGCGCGTTCTCATCGGCATTCCTCGACATCGCCAAGAAGGGCAAGTTCGCCGCCGGCGACGACCTGCACGGACAGCCGACGGCCGACTCGTTCTCGTACACGCTCATACCCCACGGGTCCAAGCACTTCGCGAAGAACGAGCGCATCCGCGAGACGGCGAAGACGATCAACCTCGTTCAGGCCGACGTCCTTAGCTGGCACCCGATCATCCAGCCGAACGACGCGCCGCCGCCGACGTGTGTGCCGACTGCGGTCAGCGACGTGTGCGGCCAGATGTACGGCCAGAACTGGGGCACCGTCTACGACACGATCAACTACACGACGACTGGCGCGCTCGGCGATTGGTTCGACTCGCGCGCCGGCCTGAACGCGGACGGGATCGACAACGAGATGTCGTTCTCGCACATCGACCGCAACATCCAGTTCGAGCCGACCACCGAGCAGCTGCACGTGGACGGCAACAAGGGCCTGATCTACGCGCACCTCGCCGAGATCCTCGGGCGCACCACCAGGAAGTACAGGGCGAAGGGCCGCAAGGGCTATGTGCCCCTGCCGCGCCTCAAGCGCAAGCTCAAGCAGGCCAGGACCGGCGCGCCTCCCGGCACCTCGCCGCAGGAGGACATCGACGAGCTCGTCCCCATCAGCGGACCCGACCAGGCGATCTTCGAGTTCGAGGTCAAGCGCGACGCGAAGACGTTCAACGGCGGGATGCGCGTGGACGTGACCCAGCCGAACGTCCAGGGCGTCACGCCGGGGGCGCTCGTGCACAGCCTCGACGTGCAGTGCAGAGGCTGCGACCGCCATCCAGGCGTCACCGACGACGACGAGTGGGTGACCGTTGCCGAGGACTACAACCAGTCCGGGACGTACGCCCAGGCCGGAATCACGGCTGCGATCAACGACCCGCAGCCGTCCGGCAAGAACGGGAAGCCGGTCGAGTGGCGTGCCGTTGTGACCCAGCCGGCGGGCCCGGCTGTCCGAGTGCGCGTGGATTTCTCGCGCGGGTCGGCCACGCTCGACGGGACTACCGGCGGTGGCCTGGCGCCCGTGCGCAAGGCCTACAACGTGGCGGCCACCGACTTCTGGAAGTCGCTCCGGAAGTTCACGAAGGGCAAGAAGCGGCGCTTCCGCAAGGTGAACGCGCGCAAGCTGGCCCGCAAGAAGAAGGCGCAGGTGCCGCGCAAGCTCGACACGCTCGTGCTGACCGACCAGGCGCTCCCCGGTTACGTGTACCCCGTCAAGAAGGGCGACACGACGCCCCAGCAGGACGAGGAGTTCGAGTCGGCCACGCCAACGGCGCCATGTGCCTACCAGGAGGGCACGCCGCGGGTCCCCACCTGTTACGAGCAGTTCGACTTCAAGGTCGAGGAGGGAACCTCGTCGGCGACGGTGACGATCAACTTCTCCGCGCCGAACGATCTCGCGCTCGAAGTGGTGCGCGTGACCGAGGACGGCGAGGAGAGCATGGGGTTCACAGACGGCGGGACGCCTCAGGAGCAGATCGAGATCGTGGAGCCGCCCGCCGGCGACTACCAGATCTTCGTCCACAACTTCGCCGCAGCCGACTCGAGCTTCACCGGCTCGATCGACTTCGGTCCGAAGCGGTTCGGGAACGCGGGCAAGAAGTCGCGCTACACGAAGAAGCAGTACAAGCGCTACGTCAAGAAGCTGAAGCGCTTCGTGCGCAAGCGGGGCGGCAACCTGGTGCTCACCGACGGTGCGCTCCAGGCGCTGCCCGACCTCTTCCCGAAGAAGATCAAGCGCGCCGACGTGACGAAGGGGACCGTGTACGTGGGTGAGATCGCGTTCAGCACGGCCGCGTCGGACACACAGGACCCGGAGTCCGAGGGGAACACCCTCGCGGATCCGCTTGCGAAGAACGTCTTCCAGCCGGGCGCCCGCTTCAACACCGGGCTTCGCCGCCAGACGTACGAGCCAACCCCGATCGGCTACTCGATCCAGAACGCCGAGACAGGGGCGGACGAGTCGCACTCGCCGCTGTGGCAGGTGAACCGCGAGGCGTTCGAGAGCGTCGGCGGGCGGGTGGCCGCGACTGGGGTGAGCGCCGGTGGGCAGGTAATCGACTCGGGCGCGACGCTGGGCGAGATCAAGCTCGGCAAGGGGGTCGTGCGGATCATCGGAGCGCTTCTGCCGCAGCCGACCAAGGAGTTCGACCACCAGGAGGGGCTCGAGCCGCACGCGGTCACGTACACGGGCTACTTCCTGATGGAGAACCTGACGAGCTACAAGCGGCCAAGGCGCTGACGGTGGGGGCGTCGGTACGATCAGCCGCGCCCCTCACCCGACCATTCCAGGAGGCCCTTTGCTTCGCTCGAAGCTGATTCTGCTCATAGCCGTGCTGGCACTGTTCGTGTCGGCGTGCGGTGACGACGACGACGGCGGTGGCGACACGGTCTCCGTCAACGACTACGCCAGCGACATCTGCACGGCGTTCACCGGCTGGACCCAGGCGATCCAGGACCGCCAGACCGACCTTCAGGAGGGACTGCAGCCGGGCGCCTCGCCGGAGGAGGGCCGCGATGCGCTCCAAGGCTTCCTCGATGACGCCGTGGCAGCGAGCGACGAGCTCGTCTCGAATGTCGAGGACGCGGGCGTCCCGGACACCGAGAACGGCGAGGAGGCCGCGGACGCGCTCCAGAGCGCCGCAGAGGGCGCGCGTGACCAGCTCGAGGAGGCGCAGAGCGGTGTTGCCGACCTGCCCGTCGACAGCCCAGAGGCCTTCAGCGCGGCCGCCGACGAGTTCGGCAACGAGGTGCGCAGCGCGCTCGAGGGTGTGGGCGAGGGCATCGACGACATCGACACGCCCGAGCTGGACCAGGCCATCGAGGAGGTCGAGGCCTGCCAGGGCTAGCCGGATGAGGTTGCGGATCGCATCGGCCGTTGCGCTCGCCGCGCTCGCAGCGTCGGCGCCGGCCGGTGCGGATTCGCTCTACGACGGCCCGGCCCCGCGGCCGGGTCCCGACCTCCTCTACGCGAAGCGGCCCGCCGCTCCGCAGCTCACCAACCGCGGGCCGTGGCGGGCGAAGCCGATCCTCGTGTCCGGCGCGACCGCGTACCGGCGTGGGGAGTTTCTCTACCAGGACTTCCTCTACGACGACACCGGCGCCCGCTTCGCGCCCGACCCGGCCGATTCGCGCACGGCCGGCAACCTGTTCTCGAAGCCGAACGGCACCTACACCTACCCGACGGCGGCGGACTACGCGGACAACGCCGCCGACCTCGTCGAGCTGCGCGTCAGGCCGCTCCGCCGGGCCACGGCGTTCCGGGTCACGCTCAACACCCTGAAGGACCCGGCGCTGGTCGCCTTCACGCTCGCGATCGGCGGCAAGGCGGGGGACGCTAAGCCGTTTCCGTTCGGCGCGAACGTCAGCGCGCCGTCGAAGTGGTTCCTGACCGTGCACCCGGAGGACGACGAGACGGTGGGCGAGTGGACCGGCGCGGACGGGGACGAGCGCGTGGTCTTCCCGGCGCGCGTGAACAAGCGCCGGCGCCAGGTCGAGGTTCGCGTGCCCCACCGCATCTGGAACCCGCGCAGGCACTCGGTTCGACTGGCCGCAGGAGTTGGCCTCTGGGACGTCGCCGCCGGCGCGTACCTGCTACCCGCGGCCTCGCGCAGCGAGGACACCCCCGGCGGCGCGGCCGCACCCGACCCGCCCGCCTTCTTCAACGTGGGGTTCCGCGACGACGAGCCGTTCCCGTCGCCGACCGCCGACCCGTCGGTGATCGCGGACGCGGCGTGGTGGCGTGACCGGGCGCAGGGGAACGCGCTCGCCGCCGGCGACATCTCCGAGTTCTTCGCGAAGGTGAGCTTCCGCAAGCTCGCCCGGCGCGCGAACGACAGCAGCGGCGTGCCGCGCACCGGGCCGATGGACCGCATCTACGCGAGCAGTTTCGAGCGCGACCAGGGCGCCGACTTCGACGTCAGCTGCTTCCCCGGTGACGCCTCGACGTGCACGGGGCAGTACCTGGGCCGGCTCCAGCCCTACGCGATCTACGTGCCGGAGAAGCCGCGGCCGAAGCGCGGGTACGGGCTCACGCTTCTCCTGCATTCGCTGGGAGCGACCTACAACCAGTACCTCGGCACGCGCAACCAGTCGCAGCTCGGCGAGCGCGGCCGCGGCTCGATCGTCATCACTCCCCTGGGGCGGGGGCCGGACGGGTTCTACGAGAACTACGGCGCGGCGGACGTCTTCGACGTGTGGGCCGACGTCGCGCGGCGGTTCAAGCTCGACCCGGCCTGGACGGTGATCTCGGGGTACTCGATGGGCGGCATCGGCACCTTCAGGCTGGGCGCGCACTACCCGGACCTCTTCGCGCGGGCGCAACCGACCGTGGGCGACGAGGGCGCCCTCGAGGTGCTCGCATCGCTGCGCAACATCCCGGTCCTCATGTGGAACAACCACGGCGACGAGCTCGTCAACAACCTCGGGTTCCAGGAGACGGCCGACGCGCTCGACGAGCTCGGCTACCGCTACGAGCTCGACGCATTCCAGCCGTGCGCCAACCCCGGGTGCAGCCCGCTCTTCCCGAACCACCTCCAGCTCGCGCTGAACGACTGGTATGCACCGGTGGCGGAGTTCCTCGGCACGGCGCGCGTCGATCGCAATCCCGCGCACGTGACGTATGTGGTCAACCCGTCGCGCGACTACCCCGACCTCGGGCTCGTCGGCGACAGCGCGTACTGGCTGTCCGGCCTCGAGCTGCGGGACGGCGCCTCGCAGGGCGAGATCGACGCGCTCTCGCACGGCTTCGGCAGGGGCGACCCCGAGGTCAGCGCGACGTCCCGCGGAACGGACACGCTGCCGGACGGCAAGCTCGGCTCGCTCCTCTACACATATCAGCGGCGCACGTGGGGGAAGCCGCCGAAGCAGCAGCGCGCGGACCGCGTTGACGTGACGACGACCGGGATCGCCTCCGCCGTGCTGCATGTGAAGCGCGCGCGGCTGACCTGTGACGCCGAGGTCGAGATCGAGAGCGACGGCCCGATGGAGCTCCGGCTGGCCGGCTGCGGCCGCACCGTGACCCCATAAGGGGAGGTCCCCGCTGAACTTTGTGGCGCGCGCGCCGGTTTCCGGCGCGGCCGTCACGAAGTTCGCGCTGTAGCCTGCCGCGCCATGAGCGCAAACGGAGGCGGTAACAGGACGTTCGTGGTCGGCGTCGGCATGACGAAGTTCGACAAGCCGGGCACCAAGGAGGGCGACTACCCGGAGTGGGCCAAGGAGGCCGGGGAGAAGGCGCTCGCCGACGCGGGAATCCCGTACGACACGGTTGAGCAGGCCTACGCGGGCTACTGCTACGGCGACTCGACCTGCGGCCAGCGCGCCGTGTACGGCCTCGGGCTCACCGGCATCCCCGTCCTGAACGTGAACAACAACTGCTCCACCGGCTCGTCGGCGCTCTTCCTCGCGCGCCAGGCCGTGAAGGGCGGGATCGCCGACTGCGCGCTCGCGATCGGCTTCGAGAAGATGGAGAAGGGCTCGCTCGGCGTGAAGTACACGGATCGCACGAACCCGATGGACAAGCACGCGATGGCGATGTTCGCCGTCCGCGAGCCCGAGCAGTCACCGCCGGCGCCGCAGATGTTCGGCAACGCCGGGCGCGAGCACATGGAGAAGTACGGCTCGCAGCCCGACCACTACGCCTGGATCGGCTGGAAGAACCACAAGCACTCGGTGAACAACCCGTACGCGCAGTTCCAGGACGAGTACTCGATGGACGACATCAAGTCCGCGAAGGTCATCCACGAGCCGCTCACGAAGCTGCAGTGCTCGCCGACCTCCGACGGCTCGGCAGCCGCGGTCGTCGCCTCGGAGCGGTTCGTCGACGAGCACGACCTGTGGGACCGCGCGGTCGAGATCGCCGGCCAGTCGATGGTCACCGACATGACGAGCACCTTCGACGAGGGCTCCTGCATCAAGATCGTGGGCTACGACATGTCGAAGGAGGCTGCGAGCCGCGCCTATGACGAGGCCGGCGTGGGCCCCGACGACGTCGACGTCGTCGAACTGCACGACTGCTTCTCCGCGAACGAGCTGATCACGTACGAGGCGCTCGGCCTGGCCGAGGAGGGAAAGGGCCACGAGCTCGTCGACGCCGAGGACACGACCTACGGCGGCCGGTGGGTCGTGAACCCCTCGGGCGGCCTGATCTCGAAGGGCCACCCGCTCGGCGCGACCGGCCTGGCACAGTGCTCCGAGCTCACGTGGCAGCTGCGCGGGCAGGCGGACAAGCGCCAGGTCGAGGGCGCGAAGGTCGGGCTCCAGCACAACATCGGCCTCGGCGGCGCCGCCGTGGTCAGCGTTTACAAGCCCGCGGCATAGGCGTAGTGTCGGGCCGGATGGCCCGGCTCGTCGCGATAGCGCTGCTAGCCGTCGCTGCGCTCGCGCCGCCGAGCGCGCACGCGGCGGCGGAACTCGTGGACTTCGAGCTTGCCGACGGGATCGACGTGACCGACGAGTTCCGGGCGGACACCGGCCTCTTCTGGGTCCTGGAGGACGCCGGGTACCGGCCTTACGTTGAGACGGTCGGCGCCCAGGCGAAGTCCGGCACGCGGGTCGGGGACATCAGCCGGTGCAGCCGCGAGCACGGCGGCAACGCCTGCGAGTTCGCCTTTCCCCAGACCGTCGGGCGGTTCGAGGTCAGCGTCTCGCAGATCACCGTCCACGTCGGACAGTTCGGCGATGCGGCCGGGACGTCCACCGTGCAGCTCGAGGCGTTCGACGAGAACGACGTCGCGCTCACGGGTCTGACGCCGCCTTCGGTCACGGTCACCGCAGGCGCGGGATTCAAGACCCCGCTCTCTTTCGACGCGGGCATGCCGAAGATCGCGTACTTCGAGGTCTCCGCGCCGGGCAGCAGCGGCCGGATCGGGATCGACGACGTGCAGTTCATCACTGGCGTCGGGCAGCCGAGCTTCAGCCTGACCGCGAACACCGGGACCTCGGTCGTCCGCCAAGGCACCGCGATCGACATCCCGATCACGATCAACCGCCTGAACTCGGCCGGGGACATCACGTTCGGCGTGACCGGCCTGCCCCCCGGGGTCACCGCCCAGTTCACGCCCAACCCGGCCGGCGGCAACACGACCCAGACCACCCTGCGGCTGACGGCATCCGACACCGCGCCGGCCCCCGGCCCGGGCGACCCGATCCCCGAGATCACGGTGACGGCCACTCCTGAGGCGACCGCCGGGTCGCAGCCGCGCTCGTTCAAGAAGACGATCCGCGTGGCCAGGAACTTCGGCATCGAGATCGCGGGCGGCGCCACCGCGGTGCAGCTGCCGTCGTGTCTCGAGGTGGAGGTGCCGGTGCGGATCCAGCGCGACAACACCTTCAACGGGACGGTCAACCTGGCGGCGTCGTTCCCGTCGGGGAGCGCCGATATCACGGCCACCTTCGACCGGACAAGCGTGCCCTACGCCGGGCTCGGCACCGACACGGTGACGATGCGCCTGCGCGTGCCCGCGGCGATGTTCCTGAACGACCGCCCCGTCACGGTCACGGGCACGAGCAGCGGCGTGCCGAGCGCGAGCGACACGATCACGGTCGACCGCATCTCCCAGAGCGTCAGCCCGACCACCGGGCGCGGTCTGACCCCGCGGCGATTGAGTCCCGGCACGCAGATCACCTTCGAGGGCGGCGGGTTCTGCGCCGGCTCGAAGGTCCAGTTCGGCAATCAGAGCGCGGGGCCGGCGGACCGCGCCGCGCACGGGCCGCTGCTGGTCGCCGACGCCACCGACATCAGCGCCGACGGCTCGACCATGAAGGCGCGCGTGCCGCGCCTGGGCACGACCGGCAACATCCGCGTGATCCAGCCCGGCGGCCCAGACCTCGTCTCGGCGCAGACGTTCACGGTCGACAGCTACCGCAGCCGACAGGGGTTCGCCTTCAAGAACTTCGGCTGGGGGAACCTGTCGTTCGGCGAGATGACCGACCTCTACGGGTTGGGCGAGATGTTCATCCACGTGAACTTGTGCTGGCCGTGGGGCAGCTGTCCCGTCCCGAGCGCCGTCCCAGACCCGTTCGCGTACGCGTCCTGGCAGGTGTTCGAATACCTCATGCAGGCCTCCGGCGGACACTGCTTCGGGATCGCGTGGACCATCCAGCAGCTGCAGGCGGGGCAGCTCAAGTACGGCCGCTTCACCGGTGGCGCCACGGCGCCGTTCGAGCTCGCCGACCACACGGGCCCGAAGAACGGGCTCGGCAGCTTCCTCGACTCGCAGCACACCGGCCAGACGACAGCCGAGTTCCTCGACTTCTACTTCGACCGCAGCCAGTCGCTGGCAGCGCAGCTGCAGCAGATCGAGAGTGAGCTGTCGGAGGGTCGCCAGCCCGCGATCTCCATGCAGTACGACGGCAGCGGACATGTGGTGACCGCATACGACACCGAGAGCACGCCGGACGGCGGCGCATACGTCTACGTGTACGACAACAACCATCCATTCGTGCCGCGCGATACCGGCCCGGACGGTGACGGACCGGGGCGCAACGAACTGAGCTCGTTCGGCAAGCACTTCCAGATGGAAATCGCCGGCGGCCGGATCCACATCGATGCGGCGCGCAGCCGATGGACCTTCGACGGCGCCGGCTGGTCGGGCGGGGGCAGCGAGCTGTTCGCGATTCCCAACGGCGTCATTCCCGGCAATCCGACGCTGCCGTTCAGCCTCGACCCGACCACGTGGCTCAACCTGATCATCCTCTTCGGCTCCGCCGACGGCGCGGCAGCGACCGGCGGGGTCTCCGGCGCCGGGAAGAAGGACTTCCTGCCGGCGCTCGATCCGGCGGCGGCGCCGGGCAGCGGGACCCACATCGTGCAGGGCAAGGGTCCCGTCGTCCACACGGTCCAAGGGCAGAAGGACGGCCACTATCGCGAGGGGCTGATCGTGCCCGGCTTTGCCGCGACGCTCCACGACGTGCGGACGGAGAAGGGGGTCGAGGACGGCGTCCGCTACGACGCCGCGGGGCGCGCCATGAGGTTCACGGGCGAGCTCGACCGCCCGCTCAGGGCGCGCCTGGTCGCGGGCGCGGCCGACGGCGACAGTCACTCGGCCGAGGTGCGCACGAACACGTTCGCGGACGGCAGCGACGGCTTCGCCTTCGGCCGCCGCGCGAAGCGGCTCGTGTATTCCCACGACGGGCCTGCCACGCAGTTCTCGGTGACGCTCGGCCGCGCGGGACGCAAGGGCATGCCCGTCAGGTTCGAGAGCGGGCCCCTGCGGATCCGTCCTGGGGAGCGGGCGATCCTGAAGCCGCTGAGCTGGCGCGGGCTCGACCGCGTGCGGCTGACCATCACGGGACCGAACGGGACGCGCACGCGCATCCTGCGCGACCGATCGCGGTTCGGTGGACGCTTCGCGATCACCCGGCTGGGCGCGCGCAAGGCGAAGCGCGGCCGCCAGGCCCTCGTCCTCCGCGCGCGCTTCCGCCGCGTGCCCGAGAACGCGACTGCGCTGGCGGCCTTCCGCGTGATGAAGCGCGGGAAGACCGTCGACCGGCGGGCGAAGGCGTTGCGCGCGGTGCGCCGTGGCAAGCGCCGGCTTCAGGCCACACTGCGGCTCCCGGAGGGCCGCTATCGCCTGCGTGGCTACCTGACGCTCACCCAGCCGGGGATCGCCGCCGACAGCCGGACGAAGTCGAAGCGCATCCGCTTCCGAATCGCCCCGCGCTAGCGAACTTCGTGGCCGCCGCGGCGGAAACCGACGCGCGCGTCACAAAGTTCGGCGGGGAGCGGGGTCAGGCGGCTTCGGAGAGCAGACGCCGGGCCCGCTCACCGAGGGCGCGCGACTCCGCCCCGAGCACCAACGACGGCGCATCGCGCAGGAGCGGGAGCTGTAGCGCCGCCGCCGCGGGCGGGACCGCCGCGCGCAGCAGGCCGTCGACCAGCCGCGGCTGGCCGATCCCGGCGAGCCGGCGAAGGTCGTGCGGCACGATCGCGACTGCGGCGGCGGCCGTGATCCGCAGTGGCACCTGGAGCGGCAGCAGGTCGCGCGTGAGCGGCGGGTTCAGGACGAACCCGATCGCGTCGCGGGTCGAGTCGCTCACGCAGAGCCGCGGCCGCACCGCGGCGAAGTAGTCGCGCATCTCGGCGACCGACTGCGGCACCGACTCCTCCGGAACTCCGAGCAGCGCCGCGATCGGGGCGCCCTCGGCGATGTAGCGGTCCTCCGCGGCGGGCGTCAGCCGCGCGGTCGCGTAGGCGCGGTATGCGGCGAGAAACGAGTGCCACTCGACGCAGTGCACCCATAGCTGGGTGTCGGGATCGTCGGCGCTGTAGGGCTTCCCGGTCACCGGGTCGATCCCGCGCACGCGCTTGTGGATCCGCCGCACGTGCGCGGCCGCGGCGAGCGCGGTCTCGCGATTCCCGAACGTGGTGGCCGCGACGTAGTGCGAGGTCCGCCGCAGCCGGTCGAGCGGGCGACGGCGGTAGTCCGAGTGCTGCGCGACGCCGGCCATCGCGAGCGGGTGGAGCGCCTGCACGATGAGCGACCGCAGCCCGCCGACGAGCGAGACGGGGTGACCGATCACCCGCCAGGCGACGGAGTCCGGCCCCAGCAGGCCGTCGTCTCGCTCCATTGCCCGAATTGTTGCAGCGGCTACGGCGCCGCTAGCTCCAGACCCACGGCGGGTACCGCTCGGTCATCCAGTACGCGTAGGCGTTTCCGCGTGTCTGCCAGCGCAGGGCGACGACGTTGAAGTCGAACAGCGCCTCGGGGAACTTCTTCGTGAACAGGATCGCGAAGAAGGCGATGATGGTCGTGACGTACAGGACCATCAGCAGGGCCCCGGCCACGAACAGGTACGGGATCACGAGCAGCCAGTGCACGAGCGGCCGCCAGCGCGCGATCTCCTCGGTGTAGGCGATGTCGAGCCGCGCCGGGTACTCGTCGTCGTCGTCCAGCGAGAAGGGTGGATAGCGATCGGTCATCAGGAGCATGTACGCGTACACGCGCGTGGCCCAGCGGTAGGTGCCCGTGATGAAACTGTGCGCGGCCTCGGGGAACTTGCCCGTGAACAGCACCGCGAAGAACGCCCAGACGATCACGAAGAGCGCCGCGATGCCGACGAAGATGAGCATGAACCAGTGCGGGATCAGCAGGAGGCCCTTCACGATCGGGAGAAACCGCGAGTACTCGTCCTGGCGGTCGAACTCGGTGACCGCGACATAGGGCGCGGACGGCGGACCGTCGCCTGCCCTGACCTGCGGCGTCCCATCCGTACCGCCGATCGGGCCGACCGGACTGGGGACCGGTGCCTCGGGGGCGGGAGGCGGGCCGGGTGTTCCTGACTCCATGAATCCTCCTTCGTTGGCTACGAGGCTCGAAGGCGAGTATTCACGCGCCTCCGGACGACCCTACCTCGACTCAGGCGCCGGGGAGAGACGATCCGGCGAAGAAGAGGAACCAGACGAGGAAGACGAAGCCTGCGCTCATCACGGAGGCGACCATCACTACATCGAGGATCTGCTGCTGCGCGCGACCCTCGCTCTCGCCGCGCAGGCTTCGGTGCCAGGGAAGCCGGACACGCACTACTTCCGAGCCCGTAAGCCGCCCATATACGCCATTCAGGCGGTGAAGGATCTTCCCGACGACGACCATTGAGACCACGATCCCGAGAAGCACCCCCATATAGAGGCCAAAGCTCGCCTGTCCCGAATCAGACTGGAGCTGCGAGCCGATCCAGAGCCACCCGACCGGTATCCCGATCCACAGGAAGATGCTGCCGACCGCCATCAGAGTGATGAGTGCGACCTTCGCCAGTCCCGTTCCCGCCGTGTTCACGGCGTGCACTCTACGTAGCCTCGCTGCGCGGCGTCAGGAGCGGCTACCGTCCGAGCGGTGATGGCGGCTTCGGTGCAGTTCGAGCTCGCGGAGTTCGAATACGTTCCCGCGACCGCGGGAACGGCGCTGGTCCGTGTGGCGGGCACGTGGCGCGCGGAGCCCGAGCAGGAGCTGCCGTCGTTCGCGCTCGTTGTGCGCACCGGCCTCGGTGACGACCGCGTGGCGCCGCTGCCCGAAGCGGCGCGCGAGCCGTACGTCGCGCGAGCCGAGGGCACGGAGTGGCGGGCGGCATATTCGCTCGCGCTCCACGTCCTGACCGGCGGCGGTGGGAGGTTCTTCCTGGACGGCGGCGAGATCGAGGTCGAGTTGCCGGCGCCGTCCGAGCGGCCGACCGCCGACGCGCGCCGGGGCGTCGAGCGGCGCACGTCGGACCGCGAGCTGCAGCTCGCGCTCCAGGTGGCCCGCGCGGAGCTCGGCCGCGTCACCGACGAGCGCGACCTGCTCCAGCAGCGCCTTCACGAGATCGTCCAGGACGAAGGGTCGGCGCGCGGCGCGTACGAGGTCCTACAGGCCGAGGTGGCCGAGCTCCGCGAGGACCGCGAGCAGCTTCGCCACGAGCTCGACACGGCACGAAAGCAGGCCGTGGAGGGCGCGCGGCTGGCCGAGCGGCTGCAGAAGGCCGCCGAGACGGCGAAGCGCGAGACCGAGGCCGCGGCGCAGCGCGCCCAGAGCGCCGAGAGCGCGATGGAAGAACGCGTGCGGTCCGCGGAGGCCGCGGCCAAGGAGAGCGCGCAGGAGCCGATGGCGGAGGCCGAGGCCAAGCTCGACGCCGCCGCGCGACGACTGGTCGAGGCGGAGGAACGCGCGCGGACCGCCGAGGCGCGGGCCACGGAGGCCGAGCAATCGCTCGGATACGCGCGCGCGGCCGTGGCGGCCGCGGTCGCCAGCGCCGCCGAGGACGGCGGCGCCCAGGCGGCGCTCGACGAAGCGCGCAACGAGGCGTCGGAGGCGCGGGAGCAGGCCGCGCGGCTGAAGTCCGAGCTCGACGCCGCGAAGGTCGCCGCTGCCGAGGCTCTCGAGGTCGCCGAGCAGCGCGCCGAGCAGGAGCTCGCGAAGGCCGGCAAGGAACGGGTGCGCCTAGAGGCTGCCCTGGCGCGCGCGGATGCCGAGGTCACTGCCGCGAATGAGCGTGCCGAGCTGATCACGACTCAGGCAGCCGAGCGTGAGAAGGACACCGATGCCCGGCTCGAACGGATCGCCGCCGAGGCCGACCAGCGAGTGGCGGAGGCCGAGCGCAGAATCCAGGCCGAGGCCCAGAGGGCGGCGGCGGAGGGGCAGAGGTCCGCGGCCGAGGCGCAGGCCGACGCGGAGCGCCGGGTCGGCGAGGCCGTCACGGAGACCGAGCGGCGGGCGACGGAGGCCGTCGCCGAGGCGGAGCGCCGCGTGGCGGACGCTGAGAAGCGGGCCGCCGAGGCCGAGAAGCGCGTGACCGACGCGGAGCGCCGCGCCGCCGACGTCGTCGGCGGTACGAAGGACCGGCTTGCGGATGCGGCCGAAACGCAGGCGCAGCTCGAGGCGGTGACCGCGGAGACCGAGGCGGCGCGCTCCGAGGCTGCGCGGCTTCGCGACGAGCTCGAGCGCCTCCGTAGCGCCGGCACCGAGTCGGTGGAGGCGGCGGAGGCGCGTGCGCAGGCAGCGCTCGAGGCGGCGCAGGCGAGTGCGCAGGAAAGGGTCGCCGCGGCGGAGGCCCGGGCCCACGAGGCTGAGCAGCGCACGGAGCAGGCGGCCGCGGAAGCGGACGAGCGGGCTCAGGCGGCGGCCGCGGCGGCCGAGGAGAAAGCTCGCGCCGCCGTCCAGGCGGTCGAGGCGCGCGCGGAGGCAGTGATCGCCGAGGCGCGGACGGCGCGCGAGGCCCTCGAGAAGGAGCTCGCCGCCGCACGCGAGGCCCATGAGCGCGCCCAGGCTGCGCTCGAGGGCGCCCAGTCCGACGCGCGCGCCGCCGCGGAGCGTGCCGCGGAATCGGAGCGCCGCGCGGCGGATGCCGAACGGCGCTCAGCCGAGCGCGAACCCGAGGTGGCGGAGCGGATCGCGGCCCTCGAGACGTCCCACCAGGAGCTCGAACGCCGCCACGCCGAGCTGATGGGCGCGCATCGGATCGCCAACGAGGAACGCGAGCGGCTCGCGGCCAAGCTCGAGGGCCAGTCCCAGGCGGTCGAGCGTGCCCGCGCCGAGGCTCAGGTCCGCGCCGAGGAGCTCGAGCGGATTCGCAACGGGGCGGCGGAAGAGGCGCGCGCCGTCCGTGATGCGGCGCGGTCGGCCGAGGAGGCCGCCGAGGCGGCGCGCGAGGAGCGCGCGGCGGCGCTCGAGCGGCTTGCCGCCGCCGAGCAGCAGCTTTCGGCGATCAAGGTGGAGCTCGACCGGTCGCAGCGCGACCTCGCGCACCGGTCGCAGGAACACGAGCGGCGGCTCGCGGAGATCGCGCAGCTCAAGCGGCGCGCCCTGCGCGCGGAGCGCGAGGCCGAGGACGCGGCGAAGGCGCGCGAGCGCGCACTCGACGACAAGCGCGCACTGCTCGAGGCGCGCGCGAAGGCACGCAGGGCGGGCGGCACCGCGGGCGGCTCGCGCGAGCGCGCGGTGCCGGGCGCGCGTCCCCCGCGTGAGCGGCGGACCCGGCGGCAGGCGCCCCCACCCGACGTCCCCGCGGAGCCTGCCCTCGTGCCGCTCGGCCCGCCGATCGTCGAGCGGCTCGCGACAGCACGATCCGAGCAGGCGGCGGCGAGCGCCGAGATCGAGCGGCTGCACGCCGCGGCCGGTGAGAACGGCGAGCCGTCCGTCGAGCACGTCGACGCCGAGGCGGAGCTCGAGCGCGTGAGTCAGGAGGTGAGCCACCTCGAGGCGAATCTCGAAGCGATGCGCGATCACGTCGACCGGCTCGCGAAGGCCCAGCTCAAGCGATCGAGCCGCGCGCAGCTCAAAGACGCGACGACGCGGCTGGTCGACAGCCTGGCCGAGGGCGAGCACGTGGTTCACCTGGCGGCGGGAGGCCAGCGCGACGAGCGCCGCCTGATCGCCGCGACCGACCGGCGCCTTCTGGTGGTGGCGCCCGAGAACGGTGCCGCCGACTCCGTGGAGTACGAGCAGGTCCAGTCCGCTCAGGTCGCGCGCCGCGGCACGCTGGAGCTGTCAACGACGCGCGGCGAGATGAAGTTCGACTACGTCGTCGGCGATCTCGGGGCGCTCGTCGAGCACGTCAACCAGCGCATCTGGGACGTGCTGCACCGGACGGGCTGACGGATTGCACACGGGGCCAGGCCCCCTGTGCAGCTACTCCTCGGCTCCGCGCTGGGGCCGGATGACCGGCATGCCGAAGCTGCGGCGCCGGTCCGGTAGCCGGCGGTTCTCGCCGGCCGGCACCTCGAATGGCACCGGCGCGCAGTTGTAGCTGAGCGACAGCTCGGTGGCCTCCACCATCTGGACGACGTCGCGGCCGAGGTGCATGTGCGACCGCGGCTGGGTGCCCTCGCGGATCGAGTTGATGAAGTCCTCGAGCTCGACCCGCAGCGGCTCGTTCGGCGCCAGGCGCGGGGTCAGCACGTCGCCGGTCCGGTACGAGAGCTGGAACTCGCCGAAGCTCTTCGGCTCGACGATCTCGACTCCGCGGTCGAAGACGCGCACTTGCTCGGGGTTCGTGTCCTCGTAGACGATCATCTTCTCGGAGCCCACGAGGACGGTCCGGCGCAGCTTGGTCGGGGCGAGCCAGGACAGCTCGAGGTGGATCAGCGTGCCGTTCTCGTACCCCACGTCGACGAAAGCGACGTCGAACGTGCCGGGGACGATCGTGTCGCGGGCGATCCCGCGGAGGAACGACGGGCGGCCGAGCCAGTAGAGGAGGATCGAGAAGTCGTGCGGAGCCAGGTCGCGCACGACGCTGACGTCGCGCTGGTGGATGCCGAGGTTCACGCGGCTCGAGGTGCCGAAGTAGAGCTTGCCGATCTCGCCGCTCTCGAGCCGCTCCTTCGTGGCGAGCACCGGCGGGGAGTAGAGGAACGTGTGGCCCGGCATCAGGATGAGCCCGCGCTCCGTGGCAAGCTCGATGAGCTCGTCGCACTCCTTGACCGACGACGCCATCGGCTTCTCGACGAACACGTGCTTGCCCGCGCGAAGCGCCGCGCGCACCATCTCGAAGTGGGTCGAGATGGGGGTGACGACACAGACGGCGTCCACCTCGTCGTCCGTGAGGACCTCCTCGTAGGTGGTGACCAGCTTGCTGTCGCCGTACCGGCGCGCCTGCCGCGCCAGGGCCTCCTCGTCGCGGTCACAGATGACGCTCACGCGCGCACCCTCGAGTTCCCACGCGTTTCGCAGGATGTTCGGGCCCCAGTAGCCGAGCCCGACCACGGCGAGATTTAGCTCATTTCCTGGCAACATCCCGACCCTATCGGCACAAACCGATGGAGGCGTGACGACCCGATAAGGGAATCCATCGGACGTCCGTATAAGAGTGTGGGGCATGAATCACGAGCTGAGCAAGAGGGTGCGTAGGGCGGCCCGCAAGTGGCCGATTACTGAGCTGGACCCGATCGAGCTCAACGCCTTCACGGACGCCGTTGCCGTGGCCGAGTCCTTCGAGGACCTCGAGCCGGAGTGGCAGCGGTTGATCGAGGAGGCTGAGGCGGGGCCCAAGCGGCTGGATTCCGTGGAGTTCTTTTTGCATCTCCGCGGTGCCAAGCCGTCCGGCGCCCGCTAACCGAGCTCGTCGCGCAGCTTGCGCAGGGACCGGTAGACCCGGCCCTCCACGCGCGGGAGGGGCTGGCCGAGCAGCTTCGCGATCTCCGGCACCGTGAGGTCGCCGCCGAACCGCAGCGCCACGGCCTCGCGCTCCTCGTCGCTCAGGATGTGCATCGCGCGGCTGAGCTGGTCGCGGTCCTCGATGGCCGCGAGGCGGTCCGGAGGCTCCGCCTCCTCATGCGGCATCCGCTCGAGCGCCCGTAGTTCGGATCCGCGCCGGCGCGCGCTGTCGCGCAGCAGGTTCAGCGCGATCGTGTAGAGCCACGTCTTCTCGCTCGCCTTGCGCCGGTCGAAGCGCTTGCGCGCCCGAAGCGCGCGCTCGAACGTGTCGGCGAGCAGGTCCTCCGCCAGGGCCGCGTCGCTGGTCCGGTAGACGAGGAAGCCGTAGAGGGCGGACGCGTGCTGCTCGTACAGCCGCTCGAAGTCTTCCCGCTCCATTAGCGGTAAGGAATACCTTGGAACATTCGTATAAGGAAACGATGGACAGGTATCCAGACGACCTCGGACCGGACCTGGAGGCGCTCGGACGGCGCCTCCGCAGTGAAAGGCCCGAGCTGACAGGACTCGACCTCGACCGCATCAAGCAGCGGGCGATCTCCCAGGCCTCGGCCACGGGCGGGTCCACGGCTCTCAAGAAAGGACTCTTTATGAAGCCTCGCCTCGCAGTCGCATTTATCCTCGCCATGGGCCTCCTCACGAGCGGCACCGGCGCGACCCTCGCGGTCATCTCGGAGTCGGGTAGCGCCGCTCAGGTGCAGTACCCCGATCTGAAGCCGAAGGAGGACACGCAGCCGAACCTGCGGGCCCAGGACCCGCGCCCGGTGCAGGAGGAAGAGCAGGTCGCCAGCTCCGGCGGTGCCGAGCTTCCCTTCACTGGATTCCTTGCCGTACCGCTCCTGATCATCGGCGTGCTCTCGCTCGTCGCGGGTGGCGTCATGCGCTCGCGCACCAAGACCGAGTAGCCGTCGGGAACACCTCACTGGATGGGAAGGCGGGCCCTCAGGGCTCGCCTTCTCCATTCTCCGGGGTCATCGGTCGCGTTGAACGCGCGCTCCAGCCGGATCGCCTTCCCCTCGAGCGGATTCAGCCGGCGCGCCTCGGCGATCTCGCCGCGCGGGTCCTCGCCCAGGACCGCGAGCACGAGCGCGAGCCCGTACCGGTAGATCCAGTTGTTCGGATCGCGTTCGACCGCCGTGCGCATCATGCGCTCGGCCAGCATCGGCTCGCCCAGGCGGACGTCGCAGAACGCGAGCACCGCGTAGGGCTCCGCGCGCGCGCTGACCGTTGACGTGGCGGCCAGCGCATCGTCGATCGCGCCTTCACAGTCGCCCGCCTTGAGCGCGGTGACGCTGTCGCGGATGCGCGCGTCGGCGAGCGCGTTCAGGACGGGAGTGACCGCGAGCGCGAGGACACCCAGCGCCACGACGACGCGCGGGAGCCGTCCCGGAGCGGCGATCCGCGTCTCCGGGGCGCCCTCCGGGCGGGCGAGCGCCACGCCCCCCGCGGCGAACAGCCACAGGGTCACCGACGGCAGCTCCCACACCCAGTCCTGGCCGGCGTGAAGCGTCCAGACGATCCCGCCGGTGAGAAGCGCGGCCCACAGCGCGCGGTCGGGGGCGCGCGTGCGTAGTGCCAGCGCCACGAGAATCCCGAGCAGCGCCGCCAGCAGCAGCAGGCCTCCGACCAGTCCGAGCTCGGACAGCGTCTCGAGATAGAGCGAGTGGCCGTCGCGCACGGTGAACTCCGTCGGGCGGTGCTGGGCCCATGTCAGCTCATACGTCCCGGCCCCCGTGCCCCTGAGCGGCTCGTCGCGCCAGGCGTCGAGCGCCTCGTCCCAGTGGTCGATCCGGCCGTTGTTGCCCACGTCGGTCAGGCGGTCGCGGGCGTCCTCGGTCACCTGGATCGTGTCGCCCGCACGGAAGCGGTCGTACTGGCGCTCGATCCGGTCGCCGAGGTCGAGCGCGATCCACGCGCCGCCCAGCCCGAGGAGCAACGCGCCCGCGGTCGCGAACGCCGCGACCCGCCGCGTCCGAGGTGCGACCTCGAGGGCTTCGAGCCGCTCGTCCACGGCGAGGCGAATCAGCGCGTAGCGGATCGCGCCCGCGGCGGCCGCGCACACCAGCAGCACGACGAAGACCTCCTGGCCCTGATCCACCGCGCCCGCGGTCGTCGGGTTGGGCTTCGCGAGCAGGTCGGCGTTGTAGGCCCAGACGACGCTGATCGCGGCGGTCGGCAGCACGGCGAGGAGAGCGGGCGGGAGCGCTCGCGGCCGTGCGATGAGGACGTAGGCGACGACGCCCACCGCCGCCATGACGATGCTCGCGCGCGAGAACGTGAAGAGGAGCGTCGCGGCGAGCAGCGGGAGGAGCGCGGAGGCCGCGACCCGAGCGGCGGTGTGTTCCTTCGCCGAGGCCGCGAAGTGGGTGGCGAACACGATGGCGAGCGCGGCCAGGAGGCCGAGCCCGTTCCAGTAGGTGATCGGATACGAGAGCCGCTGCGCGAGCACGTTCGGCTCGATCGGCAGGGCGTCGGGCAGGATGCGCGTCAAGAGGCCGGCGACACACACGAATGCCGCCGCTGTGGCGATGCCGGCCAGGACGGTCCGCGCGGTGGCGGCGGTTCGCGGCAGCGTGCCCAGCAGGGCGAGCGTCAGGGTGTAGAGCAGGACCCGGTCGAACTCGACGACGGCGCGCGCCGGGGCGTCGGACCACGACGTGGAGATGATCGCCCAGGCGCCGAAGAGAGCGAGCGCGGCGAGGACGAGGCCGACCGCCAGGCCCACGCCCTCGAGTGGCCGCGGCGCGAGCGTGATCCTCAACACGAGCGCGACTGCGACCAGCGCACACGCGACGCCGGTCGCCTGCGGGAAATAGCCGCCGCCGTCGAACCCCAGATAGATCGTGAGCGCGCCCGGGAGCAACGCTATGGTCGGGGTCCACATCCGGGCGCGATGTTACGTCGTGGACATGCCCGCACTCTCATGGCTCATCGTGCAACAGCTCCCGTTGTGGTCGTCCGGACCGGCGCCTGGCCGAAGGGAAAGCGGATGATGGACGCAATCGGCGCGACCCTGGCGCTCGCGCTGCTCTCGCCGGTCCTGGTTGCGATCGCCGTCGCGGTCCGGATCGACTCCCGTGGGCCGGTCTTCTTCCGCCAGCCGCGGCTCGGGCAGGGCCTCGAACCCTTCGTCGTGCTGAAGTTCCGGACGATGACCACCGACGCCGCCCCCGACCTCCACCAGCAGTACATCGCCAAGCTCGCCTCCGGAGAGGCCGAAGAGGACGGGCTGAAGAAGCTGACCGGCGATCCACGGGTCACCGGCGTGGGGCGTCTGCTGCGCCGGCTCAGCCTCGACGAGCTCCCACAGCTGGCGAACGTGGTGCGGGGCGACATGTCGCTGGTCGGCCCGCGGCCGGCGCTCGAGTACGAGCTCGAGCACTATGCCGACCACCACTTCGAGCGCTTCGCGGTGAAGCCGGGGATGACGGGTCTCTGGCAGGTCTCCGGCCGCAACCGGCTGGGCTTCCAGGAGATGCTCGACCTCGATGCCGAGTACGCCCGTACCACGAGCTTCGCGCTCGACGTGAAGATTCTCGCGAAGACGCCGTCCGCCGCCATCTCGGGCGCCGCATGAGCGGCGTCCCGTTCGTCGACCTGGGGCGGATGCACAACCCGCTCGAGGCGGAGCTGAAGGAGGTCTTCGAGCAGATCCTGAGCACGGGGGCGTTCAACCTTGGCGTCGAGCTGGAGCGATTCGAGGCCGAGTTCGCCGCGTACTGCGGGGCCGCGCACTGCGTCGGCATCTGCGATGGGACGGAGGCACTACGGCTCGCGCTCGTCGCGATGGGCGCCGGCCCGGGCACCGAGGTCGTCACCACGCCGAGCACGTTCATCGCGACGGTCGAGGCCGTCGCCGCCACGGGCGCACGGCCGGTCCTGGCCGACATCGATCCGGCCACGCGCTGTCTCGATCCCGAGCGCGTCGCCGCGGCGATCGGCCCGAACACCGTCGCGGTCGTGCCCGTCCACCTGTACGGCCGCCCGGCACCGATGGCCGAGCTGCGCGAGGCGTGCGGCGAGATTCCGCTGCTCGAGGACGCGGCGCAGGCCCACGGGGCGGACCTCGACGGGCGCCGAACCGGCACGCTCGGGCGGGCGGCGGGGTTCAGCTTCTACCCGACGAAGAATCTGGGCGCGCTCGGCGATGGCGGCGCGGTCGTCACCGACGACGAGGATCTCGCGGCGGTGGTGCGCTCGATGCGCCATCACGGCTCGGCCGCCGACGACGCGAACCAGCATGTGCGGCCCGGACGGACGAGCCGGCTGGACAACCTCCAGGCGGCACTGCTCTCGGTGAAGCTCCGGGAGCTCGACCGGTGGAACGAGGAGCGGCGGACGGCCGCGGCCCGCTACCGGGACGCCCTCGACGGCCTGCCGATCACGCTTCCCCAGGACGACCCCCCGGGGGGCTCACAGGTGTTCCACCTGTTCGCCGTCGAGTTGGACGACCGCGACCGCGTGCGCGACGAGCTCCGCGCGGCGGGCATCGGCGCCGCGATCCACTATCCGAACCCCGCACACCTCAACCCTGCGTGGAGCGAGCTGGCGGCGCCGGGCGACCTGCCGGCGGCGGAGAGCCTCGCCGCGAGGACGCTCTCGCTGCCGATGTTCCCGGGGATCGAGGACGCGGAGATCGACCGAGTGGCCGAGGCACTGCGAACTGCGCTGGGCTGAGCTGCGGGGCCGCGACTAGAAGTCGCGGCTCTCCCAGGTGCGCTGGTTGAGGTGCCGCTTGACGTCCGAGATGTAGCCGTCGGCGGCGTTGGTGTGCCAGCGGCCCGCGTAGTGCGCGCCGATCGCGCCCCACATGTCGCCGGCCCGGTACGGCTCGCCGCGCTCCATGTCGCCGAGCCACTTGGCGTGGCCCTCGTAGTAGTAGCGGAAGAGGGCGCCGTAGTAATCGACGTTGAAGGCGGTCGAGCGGCTCGACATCGGGAAGGTGCCGGCGTGGAAGGTCGTCTTGATCTGCGTGAGGCCGAAGCTGAGGCCACCGTCGCCGACGGCCGACATCCGCCACCAGGACTCGTTGACGACGACCGCGCGCAGCACGTCCTCGTCGATGCCCCACTTCCAGGCGGCCCACTGGATGATCTCGTCGGTGGTGCCGGTGAAGTTGCCGGTCACGAGGCGCTTGTGCTCGCCGGTGACCGAGATGTTGTTCTCGTAGAAGTCGCGGAGGTCGGACTGCGAGGGGACGCGGCTGTTCTCGCCGGCATTCCCGGGGCGCGGCTCCCAGCTGGAGCGGTGCACGCGGCTGGCGGCCTCGGCGTCGCTCAGGATCGGCGAGCCGACCGGGCGGGTCGTCGCCGTCCCACCCTGCGGGACCGGATCCGGGGCGGGCTCGCTGACGGGCGGCTGCTCTACCTGCGGCTGCTCGGTCTGCGGCTGCTCGACGGTGCCGGGCTCGCTGGGGGCCGGAGCCGGCTCCGGGGCCGGGTCGGGCTGACGCGGCTCGGTCGGGGCGAAGGCGTCGCGGATGGCCCCGGCGCTGTCGCGCTGCTCGGAGCGGCGGACGCGGCTCGTGCGGACCTGCTTCAGGACGACGACGAGCCGGACGCGCTTACGGGGGGCGGCGGCGCGGCGAGCCACGCGGACCGCGATCCGCGCCCTGCCGTGGCGGCGCACCGCGCGACGGAGGCGGGTGGCGCGGACGCGACGGTGATAGCTACCGGCGCGAATGTAGCCGCGGCGAACGGCGCGCGGCTGCTTGATGCCCTTCAGGCGGAACGTCACCGACTTGCCGGCCTTCTTCTTCGCGGCGAACGTCTTGAAGTCGGGGCCCATCCAGGTGCCCGTGGCGGCGTGGGCACCCGCGGGGAACACGAGGCACACGAGGAGCGCGCAGAGCAGTTTGATGGTGGTCGTCCGTGACATTCAGAATCTCCCTATGCCGCGTCCTTGCGGCTATGCAGGAACTATCGAAGCCGGTGGCTAAGACCTTGAACTTGCGAGCGCCGTCTGGACGCCCTGCAGAAGCGGCCCGATCTGGTCCGGCCAGGTGAGGCCAAGCTCGTCGATCCGACGCCGCGCGCGCTCGCCCAGAGCGCCCGCCTTCGCGGGGTCGTCGAGCAGCTCCTCGACGCGGTCCGCGAGATCGCCGGCGTCGCTCGGCCGCGCGTAGGCGGTGGCGTCGCCGCACAGCCGCTTCATCTGCTCGAGCGGCGTCTGGATCACCGGCCGGCCGAGCGTCATGTACTCGAGCACCTTGATCATCGTCGAGCGGTCGTTCAGCGGCCCCGGCGGGTCCACGCTCAGGCACACCGAGGCCGTGCAGACGTAGCGGCGCACGCCGTCGGCGTCCACGCGCCCCGGCAGGCTGACGCGGTCGCCTAGCCCGCGGCGCGCTGTCTCTGCGATCAGGTCCTCGCGGGCGTCCCCCGGTCCGACGAGCGCGAAGGTCACGTCGTCGCGCCCGCGCCGGCGAAGCTCGTCGGCGGCGTCGAGCACCGCGCCGAGCCCCTCCTGCGTGGAGATCCGGCCGACCCAGGCGACCAGGTGCGCGCGCCCGCCCCTGAGCGCAGGGTCCGGCTCGACGGGACGGATTCGGTCGGGGTCGGGTGCGTTGCGGACCACGACCACGCGATCCGCGGGGACGTCGCCGCGCGTGCGTGCGATCTCGGCGTACGCCTCGTTCGTCGAGAGCACTACGTCGGCCTTGTGGAACGTCCATCGCTCGGCCGCCAGCAGCGCGCGATGGAAGAGCCCGCGCCGCCCGAACTTCTCCTCGAACAGCTCGGGGGCCAGGTCGTGGTGGTCGAAGATCACGCGGGCCCCGCGCCTGATCGACCGGCGCGCGGCGAGCAGCAGGAAGTCCGGCGGGTTGCAGGCGATGACGAGGTCCGGGGGGTCCTCGCGCTCGACACGCTCCGCGAGGGCGCGCAGGCGCCGGAGCGCGGCGCCGTACTCGCGCAGGTACCCGGCGGCCCCCGCGGCCTCCGGCAGCGCGGGGAAACGCAGCACGCGCACGCCGTCCAGCACCTCCTCCGGTGCGGTCAGGTCGAGGCCCGCCGGCGCCGCCACCGTGACCGAGTGGCCCGCGCCCGCCAGGGCACGCGCGATCTGCGCCACCCGCGTGTCGTACGGGTACGGCTCGTTCTCGAGCAGGATCAGGATGCGCGCACGCCGTTCCAACGGTGGCGCGCGATGCTAGCCTCGCCCGGCCTATGAGGCTGGTCGTAAGCGTCGGCTTCCTCAACGAGGAGCGCTATCTGCCGGCCTTCCTGGAGACGGTCGCGGCCCAGACCCGGCTCCCGGACCGGTTGCTGCTCGTCGACGACGGCTCCACGGACAGCTCGCCGGAGATCGTCGCCGAGTTTGCGGCGGCGCACGAATGGGCGTCGGTGATGACCCGCCCGCCACGCCCGCCCGAGCGCGACCGGCTCGCCCAGGCCCACGAGTACCAGGCGTTCCTGTGGGCGGCGGAGCGGATCGAGGAGCCCCACGACGTGGTGGCCAAGATGGACGCCGACCTACGCCTGAACCCGCACCTCGTGGAGGCGGTGATGGCCGCGTTCGAGGCCGAGCCGCGGCTCGGGATCGCGGGCGGGCCGCTCAGCATTGAGACGCCCGCCGGCCTCCAGCGCGAGCGCTCTCCGGCCGACCACGTGCGCGGCCCGAACAAGTTCTACCGCCGCGCCTGCCTCGACGAGATCCTGCCCGTGCCGGCGATCGCCGGCTGGGAGGCGATCGACGAGGCGAAGGCGCACATGCGCGGGTGGCAGACGCGCACGGTCGAGCTGCCGGGGGGCGACACCGTCCATCTGCGCCCGACCGGCGCGCACGACGGCCGCGTGCGCGGCTTTCGCCGCATGGGCTCGAATGCGTGGAGCTACGGCGCGCACCCGCTCGCGGTCGCCCTTGGCGGCGTCTCGCGCGTTCGCGAGCGCCCGCCGGTCCTCGCCGGCGTCGCGTTCGTCTGGGGCTGGGCCTACGCGGCGCTCAAGCGCTACCCGCGCGCCGACCCGGACGTGCGCGCGGTGGTGCGCCGCGAGCAGCTCGCGCGGATCCGCGGCTACTTCGGGCGGAGGGCGGAGAGTGCGTCCGCGGCGAACGCCTCGGACTCCGCCACGTAGCGCTCCGGCGTCAGCGCGGACATGCGCTCGTATGCTCGCCGCGCGCGCTCGGCGGCGGCGTCCGGGTCGTCGATCGTCCGCCACATCGCGTCCGCGAACGCGTCCACGTCGCCGGGCGGGGCCAGCAGCGCCTCCGCGCCGTCCTCGAGCGCCTCCGGGATCCCGCCGGTGCGCGAGGCGACGATCGGGACGCGCGCGAGCGCGCCCTCGATGCACACGAGCGGGAACACGTCGGGGACGAGCGAGGGCACGAGCAGCGCATGGGCCCCCGCGAGGACGGCCGCGATCTGGTCGGTCTCGGTCCGGCCGAGCAGCTCGAGTGCGTCGCCCATGCCGGTCTCGGCGGCGACCGCCTCGAGCTGCGCGCGTGTCGTCTCGTCCACGGAACCCGCGACCACGAGCCGGACCGGCACGCCGTGCTCGTCGCGTACGCGCGCGACCGCCCGCACGGCGACCTCGGCGCCCTTGTTGATCGTCACCCGGCCCAGGTAGACGGCGGTCGGCTGGTCGAACGGGTGCCGCTCGATCTGTGCGAACAGCTCGGACTGCTTGCTCGCCGGGTAGATGACGCGCTCGAGCGCGGCCTCCATGCCGGTGGGCAGCGGCGCGCGCTGGCTGAGGTCGCGGCTCGCCCACGAGACCGCCGCGCGTGAGGGCCGCGTCGGGTCGAGCCGCAGCGCGGGGTGGCGGTTGACCAGGCGCATGGCGGCAGCCCAGACGGCGCGGGCGCCCCGGTCGCCCGGGCGCAGGTGGCGCAGGAAGCGGTCACCCCAGTAGAGCTCCGTGGCGAAGAACGTCTCGCTCAGCCGGTAGGCCATCGGGAGCCCCATGGCCATCGCCGTCGCGGGCGCGGCCTGGGGGACGCTGACGCAGTTCGACACGTACACGAGGTCGGGCTGGAAATCGGCGACCGCGCGTCGGACGACGCGGGCCGCGCGCAGCGCGGTGAGCCCGGCGGCCGCGGTGTCGCGGATGCGGCCGTGCCCGGCCCAGGGCAGCTCACGGCGGACATGAGCCTCGTCGGGCGCCTCGCCCCGGCGCAGGGTCGAGGTGAGGACCAGGATCTCGTGACGGCCGCGCAGGCCGTCGACGAACGACTGGCAGTCGAGCTCGTACCCGCCGATCGCGACCGGCGGGTAGAGGTCGCTGAAGACGAGGATCCTCACGCGGGGGCGTCCCAGAAGACCTCGTAGCGGTGGATCTCCGGGTTCGAGATGTTGCCCACGGGGCCGCGGTCGAGGGTGGGGAACTGGGTGCGGTAGCGGCGCATCGCGGCGAGCTTCGCGGCGGCCGTGGTGTCGTCGAGGCGCTCGACCCGGCCCGCCCGCGGGTCGACGCCGGTCTCGGCGAACGCCGACGCCCAGTAGGCGTCAACGTCCAGGTGCGGGCTCGTCTCGCCGCCCGTGACCCACGCCGGCCAGCCATAGACCGCGCAGTACGGCAGGTCGGCGTAGAGCGACACGGGGATCCGCTGCCGGGCGAGTGACAGCGCGTAGGCGCGGACGAGGGCATGGTCCGGGTGGACGGTGCCGATCGTCATCGGCGCGAACACGCGCGCCGGCGCCGGGAAGCGGCGCGCGATCTCGCGGTCGAGCGCCGACCATGGCGGGAACGGCCGCCCACGCCGGTACTGGATCTCGAGGAACGGCAGGTTCTCCGGCCCGCGCCCGGCCTCGTCGAGCGCGTCGACGTCCTCGGCGATCCGCTCGGCGAACAGGGCCGCGGAGTCGGGCTGGCCGGCGATCCCGTCCCAGTCGGTCGTTGTCCCGGGAGCGGGCGGGAGGGCGAATACGTTCACCACGCGGACGTCCGCCGGCCCGGTCAGAACCGACCAGCAGTCCAGCACCGCGTCGTCGAGGTGGGGCGACAGCACGAGCACCGGCCCGTCGGGATCGGTGCGCAGCGCGGTCCTGAAGCGGCGGTTGCGCGCGGCCGCGACGCGCTTCCAGAGTGCCGTCCCAAGTCTTTCCCGCAGCATCGCGCGGCAGACTAGAGGCACATGGACCCACGGACGGCCCGGGGAGTGCTCTGGACCGTGACCTCCTTCGGCGCGAATCGCGTCGTCACGGTGGTCACGACGATCGTCCTCGCGCGGCTCCTCGTCCCGAGCGATTTCGGCCTGTTCGCGCTGGCGACGCTGGTGGTCAACTTCGTCTCGCTCTTCAGCGGGTTCGGGCTGGGGAATGCGCTCGTGCTCGGGAAGGACCTGGACGATCGCGCCCGCGGGACGATCCTCACGCTGCTGATCGCGCTCGGTGTGTTCTTCGCGCTCGCGCTCGCCGCCGCATCACCGCTGCTCGCCGAGGCGATGGGCCAGCCGCGGCTCGACGAGCTCCTGGTCGCGATCGCCGCGGTCCTCTCGATCACCGGCGCGAACTGGTTTTACGACTCCGTGCTGCAGAAGGAGCTCGCCTTCCGGGAGCGGTTCTTCTGCCAGCTCGCGCGCACGATCGCCTACGCGGTCGTGGCGCTCGTGCTCGCCGCGGCGGCGGACGCGGGCGTCTGGGCGCTGATCGCCGGCTTCGCCGCCGGCCACCTGGCGAACGGCGTGGCGCTCCTCCTGCTCACGCCGTACCGCGTCCGGCCGGCATGGGACGGGGTCGTCGCACGTGGTGCCATCAAGTCCGGGCGAGGCTTCGTGGTGCAGGACTCGGTGGACTTCGCGCAGCAGAGCGTTGACTACATCGTGATCGGGCGCGTGCTCGGCGCCACCTCGCTCGGCTACTACACGCTGGCCTTCCGCCAGGCTGAGATCCCCTTCTACGCGATCGGCGAGCCCGTCTCGCGTGTCCTGTTCCCGGGCTTCGCCGACATGCGCCACCGCGGGGAGGACACGCGCGCCGCGTTCCTGAACGCGATGCGGCTGCTGGCGTTCGCCGCGTTTCCGCTCGGAGCGGTCCTGAGCGGAGCGGCGGCGCCATTTGTCGAGACATTCTTCGGCGACAAGTGGCTGCCGATGATCGGCGCACTCCAGGTGCTCGGGCTGTGGGCACTCGGGCGGCCGCTCGAGCACGCGACGAGCTGGTACCTGAACGCGCACGAGCACGCGGTCGCCGTGGGCCGCGTCGCGCTCGTGCTGTTGCCCCTGCTCGTCGTGGCGATCTACCTGGCGGCCGACCTGGGTGGGATCACCACGGTTGCGTGGGTGATGGTCGGCCACGTGGTCGCCTCCGGTGCGGCGATGATGGTGCTCGCGCACCGGCGCACGCACGTGCCGCTGGGTCGCCAGCTCGCCGTGCTGCTGGGCCCGGCGGTCGGGGCCGCGGCCGCCTGGGCGGCGTCCCGGGGGGTGACTGAGGCGACCGAGTCGATGGCACCCCTCTTCTCACTCGCGCTCGCAAGTCTCGCGGGCCTCGCCGCCTACACGGCAGGCGTGGGCGTGGCGGCGCCCTCCCTGATCGGCGAGGCGACGGGGCGGTTTCGGGGCGCGCTCCGGCGTGGCGACGACGCGTGAAGGTACCCTCGGGACGCGGATGAACCTCGCGGTCGTGTGCTGCTTCCTCAACGAGGAGGCCTACCTGCGCCGCTCGCTGCCGTCGATCGCGGCGCAGAGCGAGCCGCCCGACGAGCTTCTGCTCGTGGACGACGGCTCGACCGACGGGTCGCTCGCGGCCGCGGAGGACTTCGCGCGCGAGCACGCCTGGGCGCGCGTCGAGAGCCGCCCGCCCCGACCGGCCGAGCGCGACCGGCTGGCCGACGCGGCCGAGATCCGGGCATTCAGCTGGGCGGTCGAGCGGCTCGGGCCCGGCTGGGAGGCCGTGGGCAAGCTCGACGCCGACATGGAGCTGACGCCGGAGGTGATGGCCGCGGTCCGGCGCGAGTTCGAGGCCGAGCCCGAGCTCGGCATGACGGGGCCGTTCATCGCCGAGGCGGGGGCGGACGGGATCACGGCGCGCAAGCCGTGCGGCCCCGACCACGTGGAGGGCTCGACGAAGTTCTACCGGCGCGAGTGCTTCGACGCGATCGCGCCGCTGCCGCCTTTCCTCGGCTGGGACACGATCGACGAGTCCCGCGCGCGGCTGCGCGGCTGGCGGACACGCAGCTTCGCGACCCCGGGCGGGGACCCGCTCCACATGCGACCGATGGGCGCCCACGACGGGCGCCTGCGCGCGTTCAGGCGGTGGGGGCTGTGCGCCTACGCCTACGGGGCGCATCCGGCGCACGTCGTCGCCTACAGCGGCCGGCTCGCCCGCCGCCGACCGCACGTGCTCGGAGGGCTCGCGTATCTGGCGGGCTGGGCGGGCGCGGCGCTCCGCCGCGTGCCGCGGGCCGAGCCAGAGCTGCGCGAGTTCGTCCGCCGCGACCAGTGGCGCCGGATGACGAGCCGGTTGCGGCGCAGGCCCGTGGCCGGGGGAGTGGGCGGATGAGCTCCATCGCGGCGGGAACGGCGCGCCCCGCCCCCAACCGGGATGCGCTCATCGCGGTCGGGTTCGGCGTCGGGGCCGTGGTGTTCGGCGCGATGGTCGCCACCCGCCCGATCCTCGCCGTCGGCATCCCCGTTCTGCTCGGTGCCGCCATGCTCGCCTGGTGGGCGCCGGCGGCGAACTTCACGCTGCTCGTCTTCCTCACGGCGATCGTGCCGTACGGCATCCAGAACAGCTACGACATCGGCGGCGGAGCCGGGTCGCCGGGCCTGCTCGCCTCGGACATCGTGTTGCTGCTCGGGATGGTGCGCGCGGTCGTTTCGCTGTCCGACATGGTGCTCGACCGCCGCGCGAAGATCGCGATCGCGGCACTCGTCGGGTTCGCGGTGCTCGGCGGCCTCCAGGCCGTCCACGGCTACCTCGAGGGCCGCAGCCTCAGCGAGATCGGGGCCGAGTACCGCGTGTTCGTCGTGCTGGTCGGCGCGGCGCTGATGGCGCTGCCCCTGCTGCTGGACCCGGGCGGCCGGCGGAACCTGATGCGGGGGATGCTTTTCCTCGGCCTCCTGCTGGGCCTGTGGGCGGGGATCCAGTGGACGGTCGACATCCCCTTCGCCGCGGCCGGCGACGCCGGCGTGCGCGAGGGCATCCTCCAGACGACCGAGGGCCGCGGGCAGATCCAGGGCGGCCTCTTCTCGTTCCCGGTCGCGACGATCCTGGCCGCGGCCGCGCTGATCTCGGGGGGAATCAGGTCACGCCTCGGCGTAGCCGCGGCGGTCGTCGTCCTGCTGCTCAACCTCGGCGGCCTCCTCCTCACATACGAGCGCACCTTCTGGGTCACCACTGCGCTCGGCCTGCTGCTCGTCATTGCCATGTCGACCGGGCGCGCGCGGCTGCGGGCGCTCATCTGGGTCCCGCTCGCGCTCGTCGCGTTCTTCGCGGTGATGTCCACGATCGCGCCCGAGACCCTGGGCGCGGCGCGCGAACGGCTTCTGTCACTCGGGCGTTACCAGAGCGACAACTCGCTCCGCTACCGCCTCGTGGAGTCGCGCCACGTGATCGACGAGATCGAGAAGGCCCCGGTGTTCGGCTCCGGTCTTGCGGCCGAGATCTACTGGGGGCGGGCGTGGGAGCAGGTGCCGCCCGAGTCGCACACGTTCGCCCACAACGGATACCTGTGGGTCACCTGGAAGGCCGGCCTGGTGGGAGCGCTGCTCCTGTTCGGCGCGCTCCTGTTCGTGCTGATCGGACGCGCGCCGCCCGAGCCGTCGCCGCTCCTGCGTACGCTCCGGACCGGCGCGAAGGCCGCGCTGCTTGCCCTGCTGCTCTCGAGCGTGACCTTCCCGAGCTTCACCCAGCTGTCCAGCGCCGCGGTGATCGGCATGCTCGCCGCGTGGGCGGTCGCGCCGCTGACGACTGCCAGACGACGGTCGGCTTGAACGCACCCGCCCGCCGGGTGCTGATCGCCGCGCTTGCGATCGAGGCGGGGCTCATCGCGCTCCACATCCCGGCCCGGATCGCCGACGGCGCGAAGATCTTCCGGCTCGACGAGGAGGCGAACCTGCCGACCTGGTTCAGCTCCAGCCAGTTCCTGATCGCCGGGCTCGTCTGCGCCGCGCTCGCCTTCGGCGAGAAAAGACGGCGCACAGGCTGGGCGGTGCTGGCGGTGCTGATGGTCATGTTCTCGCTCGACGAGGTGGCCGAGATCCACGAGCGCGTCGAGGACAAGGCCGGCTTCGACCTGGCGCTGCTCGTGCTCGAGCCGCTGGTCGGCGTTGCGGTGCTCGTCGTCGTGTGGCGCGCCATGCGCACGCTGTCGGGGGCGCCGGCGACGTTCCTGGTTCTCGCGCTGGCGGCCGCGTTCCTCGCTCAGCTCATGAGCATCGTCACGGGGCACTTCGAGCCTTCGTCTCAGGCCGTCGAATACGTCGTGCAGGCGCTCGAGGAGGTCTTCGAGATGCTGACCGGGACGTTCGTGCTGGTGGCCGCCCTGTCGGCCGGCGCAGCCGCCTGGACGGCGGTCGTGGTGCGATTGACGACCGGTCGCCGCTAGACCGCGTGGGCGCGGGAGGCGGCGCCGCCGTAGGCGGTGGCGCCGTAGTAGGCCTCGCCCGGCGCTCCGCCGGTCACCACGATGCCCACCAGCTGGGCCTCGAGGTTCTCGAGCGTGCGCATCGTCCGGCGGGCGGCGTCGCGGGTCGTCTGGTTGAGGCGTGCGACGAGCACCACGCCGTCGACCAGGGCCGCGAGCGTGACCGGGTCGTTCACGGTCCCGATCGGCGGGCAGTCCAGCAGCACGACGTCGGCCAGCGAGCGGGCCTCCTCGATGATGTCGGTCATCGCCGGGCGGGCGAGCAGCGCCTGCGGATTGGGCGGCGCCGGCCCGGCGGGCAGGACGTGGAACGTGCGCCCGCGCGTTGGCTTCCCGTCAACCGGCTCGAAGCTGTCCGCGCCCACCTCGACGAGCGCCTGCTCGAGGTCGCTGACGCCCGCGAGCGTCGTGCTGAGCCCGCGCCCGCGTGAGAGGCCGTAGATCGAGAAGGTCGGGCGGCGCAGGTCGGCCTCGATCGCGATCACGCGCAGGTCCAGCGCGGCGAGCGCGCGCGCGGTGCCGAGCGTGACGCTCGTCTTGCCCTCGCCCGGTGACGGCGAGGTGAACATGAGCGCCTCGAGCCCCGAGCCCAGCTCGTAGAAGCGCAGGTTCGTGGCGAGCGCGCTGTACCCCTCGTACTGCACCCGGTCGGCGCCGGGAATCGTGGTGGCCGACCGGCGCGCGGGGCGCGGGATCGACGCCAGGATCGGCAGTCCGAACGCGCTCTCGATGTCCTGCTCCTCCTTGAGCCGGCGGTCCACCACGTCGAGCAGCAGCGCGAGCGCCAGCGCGAGGAAGAGACCGAGGACGAGGGCGAGGATCCCCGTGCGCACCGGCTTCGGTGATGCGGCGTTGTCGGGTACGCCCGCGCGCCGGGCGACCTCGACCCCGCCGTCGGTCGCGGCGGCGGTGATCTCGATCGTGCGGACCTGGGCCTGGAGCTCGCGCCCCTCGGGCGAGAGCAGCTCCTCCTCGCTCAGCTGGTCGAGCCGCTCGCGGGCCGTCTCCGCGGCGGCATTCAGGTTCTCCCGCGCGCTCTCCTCGCGGAACGCGGCGTACTCCTCGGCGAAGCTGGTGGCTATGCCGGCGGCCTGCTCCGGCTCGGGGTCGCGTGCAAGGATCGAGACGATGTTCGAGTTGCCCTCGACCTCCGTCTTGACCTTCTCGAGCAGGTCGTCGGTCGAGATGTCGTCAAGCCCCAGCCGCTCGCGAACACGTTCGGCGACGGTCTCGAACGTGATCAGCTGGACCTGCGTGTTGATGTCGCGCTCCGGATCGGCCGAGCGCGTGTCGACGTCTGGGTTGAACAGCGCGCTGGCGCGCTCGGTGGGCGACAGCACCACCTTCGAGATCGCCTCGTACTCCTTCGTCTGGCTGATGCTCAGGACGACCGCGGCGACCACCACGATCAGGGTGAAGCCGATGATCAGCTTCCACCGGCGCCGCAGCGCGCGAATGTGCCCCAGCAGGTCCTGCGTCGCGCTGGGCGTGGACTGCGCGTCGGTTGCCATGCGCGTGCGAGTCTAGGCGGTTGTGGTTACGTCTCCGGGGATGATCGACCTCCACAGCCACCTCCTGCCGGGCATCGACGACGGCGCACCCGACCTCGAACACTCGATCGACCTGGCCCGCGCGGCGGCCGAGCAGGGCACGCGCGTGCTCGCCGCGACGCCGCACCTGCGCGCCGACTTCCCGGACGTGCGCACCGAGGAGCTTCCGGCGCGCTGCGACGAGGTGCGGGCGGCGCTACGCCGCGAGGGAATCGAGCTCGAGGTCGTGCAGGGAGGGGAGGCCGGGCTCGTGTGGGCGGTGCACGCAGAGGACGACGACCTCCGCGCCGGCAGCTACGGCGGCCACGGCACGGATCTCCTGCTCGAGACGCCCTACGGCGCCCTCACCGCCGCGTTCGAGTCGCTCGTCGCGTCGGTCGCCGACCGCGGCTTCCGGCTCCTGCTGGCGCACCCGGAGAACAACCCGACCTTCCAGAAGGACCCCGACCGGCTGCGCGGGCTCGTCGACCAGGGTGTCCTGCTGCAGGTCACGGCGCGGTCGCTCATCCGGCCCGACCGGCGGAAGGGCCCGCGGCCGCTGGCCGAGGCGCTCATGCGGGACGGGGTGGTGCACGTGCTTGCCTCGGACGCCCACTCGGGCTACCAGCTCCGGCCGCCCTCGCTCGGCGCGGGGGCAACGGCCGCCGCGGAGCTGGTGGGCGAGGCACGCGCCCGCTGGCTGGTCGAGGACGCTCCCGCGGCCGTCTTGGCCGGCGAGCCGCTGCCCGAGGCCCCGCCGATCGAGGGCGCAGCGCGCCGCGGCGGCCTGTTCGCCCGCTGGCGCGGCCGGTGACAGGCGCCACCCGCCTCCCCAGCTCCGACGACCTCGGGCGGTTCCTGCGCGACGAGCGCAATGGCGGCATGGTGCTGGTCGCGGCCGCACTCGTCGCGCTCACCTGGGCGAACCTCTCGGCGAGCTCCTACGAGTCGTTCTGGGGTGCCGAAACCCACCTCGGGCCGGCGTGGCTGCACCTCGACCTGACACTGGGCGATTGGGCGGCCGACGGTCTGCTCGCGATCTTCTTCTTCGTCGCCGGTGTCGAGCTAAAGCGCGAGCTCGTCATCGGCGAGCTCTCGAACCGCCAAGCCGCGTCGCTCCCCGTCATCGCGGCGGTCGGCGGGATGCTCGTGCCCGCCGGGGTTGCCCTCGTCGTGTCGGGCGGGGCGGCCGCGGAGGGCGGCGCCTGGGCGATCCCGGTTGCCACCGACATCGCCTTCGCGCTCGGCGTGCTCGCACTGGTCGGGACCGCGCTGCCATCGGGCGTGCGCGTCCTGCTCCTGTCGATCGCTGTCGTCGACGACCTGCTCGCGATCGCGCTGATCGCGATCCTCTTCACGGACGGTGTCCTCCTGGGGTGGCTCGGCGCTGCGGCGGTGCTCGCCGCTGTGTACTGGCGCGCCTTCCGCGGCCGACACGACGTGGCGTGGCTCCTGTGGGCGCTGGCTGTCGCCGCCTGGGTGTGCGTCCACGCGAGCGGGGTGCACGCGACCGTCGCGGGCGTTGTGCTCGGACTGCTCACCCCGGTCCGACGGCGCCCCGGCGAATCGGATTCCCGCGGAGCGCAGCTCGAGCACCGGCTTCACCCATTCTCGGCCGGGGTGGCGGTGCCGGTCTTCGCGCTGGCCGCGACGGGCGTGTCACTCTCGGCGATCGAGGGCGCGCTGGCCGACGAGGTCGCGCTCGGCGTCTTCTTCGGGCTGGTCGTGGGGAAGGTGGTCGGCCTCTTCGGCGCCGCGCGCGCGGCGGCCGCGCTTCGACTGGGCGCGCTGCCGCCGGGAGTCGGGTGGGGGGACGTCGTGCCGCTCGCCATCCTCGGCGGGATCGGCTACACGGTCAGCCTGCTGATCTCGCGGCTCGCGTTCGACGACCCCACGCGCGCGGAGCACGCCGCGATCGCGGTCCTGGCGGCCTCGGTCGCGTGCGCGGGTCTCGCAGCCGGGCTGCTGAGACTCCGCGCGCGCCGCTCGGCTTAGATCCGCGGCGCGAGGGTAATCTTGCCGCCAATGGACGCCTGGGACATCGCGGCGCTCGACGTCGAGCCGCACAAGCCCGCCGTCCTGCGCACCGATGACGCCGCCCGGGTGGTCGCGATCAACATCCCAGCCGGCGACGCGCTCGAAGACCATCAGGTGCACGAGCACGCGTACGTCGTGATCGTCGACGGGGAGGTCGAGATCGGCCCGGTTGGGGGGACCGAGAAGGCCGGTCCGGGGTTCGTGGCGCACTTCGAGCCGAACGAGCGACACGAGGTGCGCGCGACGCGTGACACCCGGCTCGTGCTGTTCCTGGCGCCCTGGCCCGGCGTGGGCCACTCGCGCGAGCGAGCGGGCGGCGGCCCGCCGCAGTCACAGGGTTAGCTCCGCGGGCAGCGCCCGCTTTCGGGCTGCCAGAATCCAGCGGGTGGACCCGACGCGGAAGCGGAAGATCCGGCTCGTCGTGCTGCTGTCGGTCGCGGTGCTGCTCGCGACCGCGCTCGTCTACGTCTCCTTCGACACGGGCCGCAGCCAGCTGCTGCCGTCCGAGGCGCTCGAGCAGAGGCCAAGCGACGCCTTCGAGCTGGGCGGGACGGTCGTCGTGGGGTCGGTCGAGGAGACGGGCGACGAGCTGCGCTTCGCGATCAAGGACCCGAACGGCCCGGCGCAGATCCCGGTCGAGTACAGCGGGTCCGTGCCCGACCCGTTCCGCGAGGGGCGCGAGGTCCTGGTCGACGGCACGCTCGAGGGCGGCCGCTTCGTGGGCGAGCCGAACACGATGACCACGAAGTGCCCCTCGAAGTTCAAGGCCGCCGAGTCCTGAGTCCGGCGCGATGAGCTCCGCCGACGTCGGCACCGCCGCGCTCGTAGTCGGTTTCGGGGTCGCTCTCTACGCGATCGGTGCGGGGATCTACGCGGGCCGAACCGGCCGGGGCGAGTGGGCGGCCTCGGCGCGGCGGGCGATCTACGCGCTGCTCGCGCTGCTCGCTCTGGCCATGGCGCTGCTCGAGGCGGCGTACGTGCGCTCCGACTTCTCGTTCGAGCTCGTCGCGCAGAACTCCTCGACCGACACGCCGGCGTTCTACAAGCTGACCGCCATGTGGTCGAGCCAAGCCGGCTCGCTGCTGCTCTGGGTCTTCCTGCTGTCGCTGTTCTCGAGCGCGGTCCTCTTCCTCACGCGACGGCGGCTGCGCGACATCGCGCCGTACGCGACCGCGGTGCTCGGCGGCGTCGCGGCGTTCTTCCTCTTCCTCATGCTGTTCTACGCCAGCCCGTTCGCGACGCTGGCGGCGCCGCCGGCCGAGGGCAGCGGCCTGAACCCGCTGCTGCGCCACCCGGCGATGATGTTCCACCCGCCGATGCTCTACACGGGCTACGTCGGGTTCACGATCCCGTTCGCCTTCGCGGTCGGCGCGCTGCTCAAGCGGCACACGGGGCCCGAATGGATCCGCGCGACGCGACGGTTCGCGCTCGTCGCATGGACATTCCTCGGGTTCGGCATCCTCCTCGGCGCGCTCTGGTCGTACTCCGAGCTCGGCTGGGGCGGGTACTGGGCGTGGGACCCGGTGGAGAACGCGTCGCTCATGCCGTGGCTGACAGGCACCGCGTTCATCCACTCGATCATGGTCCAGGAGAAGCGCGGCATGCTTCGCATCTGGAACGCGTCGCTGATCGTGGCGACGTTCATGCTCGCGCTGCTGGGCACGTTCTTGGTGCGCTCGGGGATCCTCGACTCGATCCACGCCTTCGGCGAGTCCACCCTCGGCAAGCCGTTCCTTGCCTTCATCGCCTTCGCCTTGGTCGCGTCCGTGGCGCTTGTCGCGAGCCGCCGCGAGGACCTGCGCTCCGACGCGCGGATCGACGCGCTCATGTCGCGCGAGGTGTTCTTCCTCTTGAACAACCTCGTGCTCATCCTGATCTGCGTGGTGATCTTCTGGGGCACGTTCTTCCCGCTGATCTCGGAGGCGATCACCGGGACCGAGGAGAGCGTCGGCCCGCCGTTCTTCAACAAGATCACGACGCCGCTGGCGCTGGCGCTCGTGGCGCTGGCGGCCATGGGGCCGCTGCTCACTTGGCGGCGGAATTCGCTCGCTCTGCTGCGGCGCGCGTTCGTCTTTCCGCTCGGGGCCGCCCTCGTAACGTGTCTCGCCCTCCTTGCCTTTACGGATGCTGGTGAGGGTGGGCTGGCTCTCGTCATGTTCTCGTTGACTGCGTTCGTGGGGGCCGTCGTGGCGCAGGAGTTCTTCCGCGGGGCGCGGGCGCGGCGGACGATGACCGGGGAGGCGCCGCCGGTCGCCCTGTCGCGGCTGGTCGGCCGCAACCGGCGGCGGTACGGCGGCTACATCGTCCATGTGGGAATCGCCGTCCTGTTGCTCGGCGTGGCCGGGTCGTCGTCGTTCAACGACCAGAAGGACGTGCGGCTGGCCCCGGGCGAGTCGGTGACGATCAAGGACTTCGAGGTGACCTACCGGGAGCCGACCGTCGCGATCGACCAGGACGCGTCCGGCACCGGCGCGCCGCTCTCGTTTGGCGCGGTCCTCGACGTGCGCGACGGCGACGGAAACACGTTCACGATGCGGCCGTCGCGCAACTACTACCCGTCGCAGAGTGCGGCGATGGGACCTGTGGGGCGGTTCTTCGAGGGCGAGGCCACAAGCGAGGTCGACCTCCGGTGGGGCCTCGACCGCGACCTGTGGCTGGCGATCCAGCCCAACCTGCGCCAGCTGGAGGGCCCGATCCGGCGCGCCGACGACCTGCCCGAGGAGCTGCACGGCGAGGCGATCGTGGCGGTCGCGCGCCACTACGCGGAGAATCCGCCGCCCGCGGCCTTTCGGGCGATCGTCTCGCCACTGGTGGCGTGGATCTGGATCGGCGGCGCGATCGTGATGGGGGGCGCCCTGCTCGCGCTGTGGCCGTCGCCCGAGGCGCGGAGGCGGCGCGTCACCAGCCTGTACGCGGCGCGGCTCGGCCGCGAGCTCTCGCGGGCGTAGGTTCGTGGAGGTGGTGCTCCCGGCCGCTGTGCTGGCGCTGCTCGTCGCCGCGCTCGTGCTGCGGCCGCTCGTCGCGCCCGCGGAGGACCTCGCCCCGCTCGACGCCCGCGCCGATCTCGAGGCCGCCAAGGAGGGCAAGTACCGGGAGATCAGGGACGCCGAGCTCGACTACCGGATGGGCAAGCTTTCGGAGCCCGACTGGCGTTCGCTGGACCGCGAGTTGCGCGCGCAGGCGATCGAGATCCTGAAGGAACTCGACGTGCTCGACGGGCGCTAACCTCCGCGCCGCATGGAATTCACCCTCGAATCCATCCTCGCCGCGTTCCAGATATTCCTGGCCGTGATGGTGATCCTGCTGATCCTGCTCCACTCGGGGAAGGACGCGGGCCTCTCGGGCGCATTCGGCGTCGGCGCCGCCGGCGGGCCGTTCGGCGGCGGCTCCCTGGTCGAGCGCAACCTGGACCGCTGGACGGTCTTCTTCTCGATCCTGTTCGTGGTGAACGTGATCGTGCTGCTGAAGATCGACTGACGTAACACAGCGCACCCACGCGTAACGGCAGACCGGCCACGCTCGCCCCCATGAGCGGAGTGGGCGGTCAAAACACGCGTGGCGGTGGAAAAGACCGCCCACTTGCGCGCGTCGTGGCCGAGTTCGCGGAGCGACAGCACGGCGTGGTCTCGCTGAAGCAGCTTCGGGCGCTCGGTCTTAGTGACCGCACCGTCGAGTCTTGGGAACAACGCGGCTGGCTCCAGCGCCTGCATGTCGGCGTCTTCGCGGTCGGCTATCGACATGCCGCGGGGGACGCTGATGGCAGCGCTGCTCGCCTGCGGACCGGGAGCTGTGCTCAGCCATCGCAGCGCGGCCGCCGTGTGGGGACTCCAACAGGCGGCCACCGCCTGCCCCGACATCTCGGTGCCGCGCACCCGCGTGGCCCGCTCGCAGATCCGCGTACACCGGCCGCGGTCGCTCGATCCCCGCGACGTGACCGAGCACGACGGTTTCCCGGTCACCATCGTCACCCGCACGCTCGTCGATCTCGCAGCGACCGTGCCGCCCGCGAGGCTCGCCGCGATGTGGGAGGCCGGCCTGCGCCGCGAGGTGATCGACGTTCGACGCGCCGCCGACCTCTGCCATGGCCGCAGAGGCGGACGAATCCTTCGTCGCCTCATCGCCGAAACGACCGAGCCCGAGCCCACCCGCTCCGAGCTCGAGGCGTTCTTCCACAGCCGAATGCCGCCGCCGAGGCCTCCCCCTACCCAGCCTCAACACGGTGGTGGAAAACACGGAGGTCGATGCCTCCTGGCCAGCCGCCAAACTGATCGTCGAGCTCGACTCTTGGGAGTTCCACCGCACCCGTGCGGCGTTCGAGCGCGACCGTGCGCGCGACGCGAAGCTCGTGGCGGCGGGTCACAGGGTCCTCCGGTTCACCTGGCGCCAGCTGCGAACCGAGGCCGCGTGGCTTCGGCTCACTGCGGCGCTAGAGCCCTAGGGTCGGCCCCCGACCCCCGTCAGGAGCTCGCGTACGCGAGCCGGCCCCGACGTGCCGGGGTCGAGCGGCGGGGTCTCCGAGCCGGCGCCCTCGCGCATCCCCTCGAGCAGCTCGAGCAGCGCCTCGCCGGCCGACCGCCGCGGTTCCCACCCGAGCTCTTCACGCGCGCGCGTCGTGTCGAGCAGCGGGACCCCGAGCGCCATGTCGACCCACCCCGACGGGACGGGCTGGAGGCGCAGCCGCCAGGTCAGCTCGGCCCCGCCGCGAAGCAACGCGGCCGGCACGGGCACGGGGCGCGCGCCGAGCAGGCGGCCCAGCTCGTCGGGGTCGAGGACAGGGTCGGCCGCGATGTTGAACGCGCCGCGCACGTCGCGCACGGCGGCGAGCCGGTACGCCTCGCCGACGTCCCGTGAGTGGACCGCCTGGAAGACGAGCCGCGGGTGGCGCGGGACGATCGGGATCATCCCCGGTCGGAGCAGCGGGCTGGGGAGGAGGGGCCCGACGAAGAGGCGCCGGATCTCGCTCGCCGCCTCGCGCTTGAAGATCAGCCCGGGCCGCAGCCGCACCACGCGGACGGCGGGGTTCTCGCGCTCGAACTCGTCGAGCAGGCGCTCGGTCGCGACCTTGTGGCGCGAGTAGTAGGAGGAATCGATCCCCTCCGTGGGCCAACCCTCGTCCACCCGCCGGTCCTTGGGCCCGGGCGAATAGGCCCCCACCGACGACGCGTACACGAGCGCGGGCACGCCGGCGTCGCGCACGGCCTGAAACACCCGCGCGCTGCCGTCCACGTTGACGGTGCGTATCGTGTCCTGATCGCGCGATGGCTGGATCAGCCAGGCCAGGTGGATGACGGCGTCCGCGCCGGTGAAGGTGTCGGCGAGCGGCGACTGGGCCACGTCGGCCGCCACCCACTCGGTCTTCGGGAAGCGGCGCGACGGCACTCGCCGGGCGATGCCGACGACCGTCTCGACGTCCGGGTCGTTCGCGAGCGCCGCCAGCGTGCTGGTGCCCACGTTGCCGCTGGCGCCGACGACGACGATTCTCATGCCGCGGGTCTACCCGCGGCTGGGCGCGATCAACCTGCGGGCCGCCCGGTGGCGGCTAGCTCGCCTGGAGCAGCTCGCGGAGGGGGAGGGCCGCGCTGTGGTCGCGCAGCCGACGGAGCGCCGACTCCTCGATCTCGCGGATCCGGCCGGGCCGGACGCGCAGCTGGCGCGCGATCTCGGGATAGCTCTGAACGCGCTCGCCGCCGATGCCGAAGCGCAGCGTCAGCACGCGGCGCTCGCGGTAGTCAAGGGACTCGAGGACGCGCTCGACGGCCTCGACCTCGGCGCGCTCGCGCACCTCGTCGTAAGGAGTGGGGCCCTTGTCCGGGATCAGCTCGCCGCGCTCGGCGTCGCCCTCCGGGCCGACCGTCTCGTTCAGCGAGGCGGGGCCCGAAGCGGCCTGGCGGAGCATGCGCGCCTCCTCGACGTCGATGCCGACGGCCTCGGCGACCTTCTCGATCGGCGGCGTCTGGCCGCTCTGCGCCTCGAGCTGGCGCTCCGTGACGTCGAGCTTGCGCAGCCGGTCGCCGATGTGGACCGGCAGCCGGACGACGCGCGACTTATCGGCGAGCGCGCGCGCGATCGACTGCTGAATCCAGAGAGTCGCGTAGGTGGAGAACTTGAAGCCCTTGCGCCAGTCGAACTTCTCCGCGGCGCGGATCAGGCCGACCGTGCCCTCCTGGATGAGGTCCATGAACGGAAGACCGAGGCCGCGGTAGCGCTTCGCGATCGAGACGACCAGACGCAGGTTGGCCTCGATCATGTGCTCCTTGGCGTCGTAGTCGCCGCGCTCGATGCGCTGGGCGAGCTCCACTTCCTGGGCAGCGGTCAGCAGCGGCGTGGCCGCGATGCGGTTCAGGAATAGGTCGAGGCTGTCTTCGTCTTCGCGTCTCATGCGGCCTTATAGGTTGGAGCCCTCAACTAAAGGAACCGTTAAGGGCGTGGAAGGGTGCGGTGCGGATTCCGGAGCTACTTCGCGAGCTCGTCGAGCAGATGCACGAAAGACCGGTATTTCCGCCCGGTGCCTATTTCTAACCCGATTTCACACGTTCGGTTACTCGAGATGTGAGCGTCGAAGTGCCGGGCATCGAGCTCGGCGACCTGCGGCCGGGTGGCCGAACGCGCCAGTTCGGGGTGCAGGAGGCCGCGGTCGCCCGCCATCCCGCAACACGTCGCGGTGGCCGGGACGACCACCTCATCGGCCATCGCGGAGGCCACCGCGCGCAGCTGCCCCACGAGCGCCATGTGGCGCGCCGAGCAGGGTGGATGAACCGCCACCGCCCCAGCTTTCTGCGGGATTTCCAGGCCCGGAAGGACGCGATCGTGGACCCACCGGATCGAGTCGAGCACCTCGATCCCCTCGAGGATCGCGTGAAAGCCGTGGGTGCAGGAGCTGGCGTCGGTCACGACCGGGAGGCCCGAGTCGCCGAGCCAGCCCTTGACCGCGGCGGCCGTGTGCGCGGCCATCCAGTCGGCGCCTTCGATCAGCCCCTTCGAGCTCCACGGCACAGCGCAGCAGTGGCCGGCCACGTCCGGCGGGATCCAGAGTGGGACACCGGCGCGCTCGGAGACCCGCACGAGCGCCTCCGGCAGGCTGGGCCCGAAGATGCGGTTGATGCAGGCCGGCAGGTACAGCGCCGCCGCGCCCTCGCGCCTGGTCGGGGGCAGCTTCGAAGGCGCGGGCGGCGGCATCTCGGCGGGCCAGGACGGCACGAGCTCGTCGCTGAGCAGGGCGCGGCCCGCGCGGCTCAGCGCCTTCGACACCGGCCGGGCGCGCAGCCCGGCACGCGACGCGCGCTCGACGGTGGCCCAGCGCTTGGCGGCGGCAACGCCCGCGCGCTGCGACCGCGCGCTGTGCTCGCGCGCCCTGAAGCTCTTGACGAGAACGCCGGTGTCGATCCCGAGCGGGCACGCGAGGGCGCATGTCCCGTCGGCGGCGCAGGTCTGGATGCCGTCGTACTCGTACTGGTCGAGCAGCGCCTCGAGCACCGGCGAGCCGGCCGGCTGGCGGGCCATCTCGCGCCGCAGAACGATCCGCTGGCGGGGCGTGGTGGTCAGGTCGCGGCTCGGACAGACCGGCTCGCAGAACCCGCACTCCACGCACAGGTCGGCGCCGCCGTCCTCCTCGATCGGCGGGGTGGTCTTCAGGTTCCTCAGATGGCAGCCCGGGTCGTCGTTCAGGATCACGCCCGGCGCGAGCACGCCATCGGGGTCGGCCAGGCGCTTGACGCGGCGCATCATCTCGGTCGCCTTCGCGCCCCACTCGCGCTCGACGAACGGGGCCATGTTCACGCCGGTCCCGTGCTCGGCCTTGAGCGAGCCGTCGTACTTCCCGACGATCAGCTCGACCAGCGCCTCCATGAACCCCTCGTAGCGCTCGCGCTCGGACTCCTGCGCAAACTCGGGCGTGAGCATGAAGTGGAGGTTCCCGGCCGACGCGTGGCCGGCGACGCCGGGGAGGAATCCGTGCTCCCCGAGCAGCTCGCGAACGTCCTTCGCCGCCTCGGCGATCCGCTCGGGCGCCACGCAGACGTCCTCCACGATCAGCGCGGTGTGGGGCGGGCGCATACGGCCGACGAGCCCGTGCATCCCCTCGCGCACGCGCCAATAGAGCTCGGTCACCTCGGGCTCGGTCGAGAACTTGGCCGGCTGGACGAGCGGGTGCTCCTCGAGCAGCTTCTCGGCGGCGGCCTGGCGCTCCGCGAGCTCGGCCGGGTCGTCTGAGCGGAACTCCACGAGGATCGCCGCTGCGTCCCAGGGCGCGTCCTCCCACTCCTGCGGGATCGTCACGAACGACTGGGCCGCCTTGAGAGTGAGAGCGAGCATCAGCTCGACGGCGGTCGCGCCGCTCTCGACCAGCGGCGGTACCGATGCGACCGCGGTGTCGATGTCGGGGAAGATCAGCACGGCGGCGGTCGATCCGCGTGGGTGCGGCACCGTCTCGAACACCGCCTCGGCGACGAACGCGAGCGTTCCCTCCGAGCCGACGACGAGGCGGCGGAAGATCTCGAGCGGCGTGTCCGCGTCGAGGAAGGCGCAGAGCCGGTAGCCCATCGTGTTCTTGATCTGGAACTTGCGCCTGATCCGCTCCGACAGCTCCGGGTCGGCGCGGATCTCGTCGCGGATCTGGATCAGGCCCTGGGCGAGCTCCGGCTCGGCGGCCGCAAACCGCTCCTCCGCATCGGGCGCCTCGGTGTCCACGACGGTGCCCGACGGCAGCACGAGCTTCATCGCGCGCAGCGTCTGATAGGTGTCATGGACGACACCGCAGCGCATCCCGCCAGAGTTGTTGGCGATCACTCCGCCGACGCACGCGATGTCGGTGCTGGCCGGGTCGGGGCCGATCCGGCGCGAGTACGGCGCGAGGGCGTGGTTGACGCGCCCGAGCACCGTGCCCGGGCGGACGCGCACGCGTGCGCCGTCGTCCTCGATGGCGACGCCGGTCCAGTGGCGGCGGACGTCGACCAGGATGCCGTCGGTCTGTGCCTGACCGTTCAGGCTCGTGCCGCCGGCGCGGAATGTGACCGGGACGTCCTTCTCGCGCGCGTGCGCGAGGGTCTTCGCGACGTCGTCGGCGTCCCGCGCCATCACCACCGCCCGCGGGAGCAACCGGTACGGGCTGGCGTCCGACGCGTATTTGACGAGGTCGAGGACGCGCGTCAGGACGCGGTCGGCCCCCAGGAGCGCGGTCAGCTCGCTCTTGAGCGGCTCGGGCGTGCCCGCCGCCCAGCCGTCCTCGATCCGGTCCGCGGCCGGCGCGGGATCGGGCGGTGCGATGCGGCGCACGTCCGGCTGGAGCAGCTCCACCGGCGCGATGCTGACATCTTTTCGGGCATGGCGGCAACGGTCACGGCCGGGCACAGGCTGCGCGAGGTCATCGAGGAGCTCGCGCCGCTCGAGCGCGGCGCGGGAATGGAGGGCGAGCGCGAGGCGGCCGAGCTGCTCCGCGCGCGCTTCGACCGGATGGGCGTTCCGGTCGCAGTCGACGAGGAGGAGTTCGACGACGGCTACGCGCGCCTGCACGCCCTGTTCTCGGCCACGGGGCTTGCCGCGGGGCTGCTGGCGAGCCGCGGGCGGGCGCGTCCGCTGGCGGCGGCGGCGGGCTTGGCGGCCGGGCTCGCGAGCGCGGACGACTCGGCCAACGGCGCGCGGTTCGTCCGAAGAGCGATCGAGGGGCGGAGCACGACTTGGAACGTGGTGGCCGAGGCCGGCGACCGTGACGCCGAGCGCACATTGGTGGTCATGGCGCACCATGATGCGGCGCCGACCGGGTTCATCTTCGACGACACCCTCCAGCGGAAGCTGAACGACTGGTTCCCCGACCTGATCGAGCGGACCGACACCGCGCTGCCGATGTGGTGGCCCGTCTACGCCGGGCCGCTGCTGGCGGCGCTCGGAGCGGTTACGGGGAGGCGCGGACTCGCGCGCACCGGCGGCGTCATGTCGGCACTCAGCGCCATCTCGTTCGCGGATATCGCCCGGCATCGGATCGTGCCCGGTGCGAGCGACAACCTGAGCGGCGTGGCGGTGCTGGTCGGCCTGACCGAGCGCCTGGCGGCGAAGCCGGTCACCGGGCTGCGCGTGGTGCTCGCTTCATGCGGCGCCGAGGAGGTCCTGCAGGGCGGCGTGTACGGGTTCGTCGAGCGCCACCTGCGGCCGCTCGATCCAGATTCCACCTGGGTCCTGAACGTGGACACGGTGGGCTCGCCGCGCCTGATCCTGCTCGAGGGCGAGGGTCCGATCTGGATGGAGGACTACTGCGCGCCCGAGTTCCGCGACCTGGTGGCGGAGGTGGCGGCCGACGCGGGGATCGCGCTGCGGCGCAATATGCGCGCGCGGACGAGCACCGACGCGGTGATCACGAGCCGCGCCGGATACCCGACCGCGACGCTCTGCTCGATGAACGCCTGGAAGGGCCTGTCCAACTACCACAAGCCGACGGACGTCCCCGAGAACGTGGACTACGGGACGGTCGAGGCGGCGCTCGGCGTCGCCGAGGCTGTCACCCGGCGGCTGGCCGCGTAGTCGCCGGCCTAGCGGGCGACCGGCGCGAAGTTCGGCTCGCGCCGCTCGACGAAGCTCGCGACGCCCTCGGCGAAATCCGGGCGCTCGAACGACTCGAGCATCAGCCGGATGGCCTCCTCGTAGCCCTCCGCCAACGGGCGCTCGAGATCCGCGTAGAGCTGGCGTTTCATCGCCGCCATGCTGGCCGGCGACGAGAACGTCGCGAGCTCGCGCGCGTATGCGATCGCCGCTTCCCTCACCTCGCCCGCGGGCAGGCTGCGACCGGCCATGCCGAGGGCCGCGGCCTCGCTCCCCAGGATCACGCGACCGGAGAACAGCAGGTCGAGCGCGTTCGCGATTCCGACGAGCCGCGGCAGGATCCACGCGATCCCATACTCGGCAACGAGGCCGCGGCGCGCGAAGGCAGTCGTGACCTTCGCGTCGTCGGCGATCAGGCGGATGTCGCACATCAGCGCGAGCACCAGGCCGATGCCGGCAGCCGGGCCGTTCACCGCCGCGATGATCGGCTTCGGGATCGTGGTCGGGAAGGTCTGCGGCCGGTTGTCCTGCCGCCGCTTCGCGCCGTCGATCTCGCCGGCGCCGAGCGCCTCGAGGTCCTGCATGTCGGCGCCGGCGCAGAAGCCGCGGCCCTCGCCGGTCACGACGATCGCGCGGACGTCATCGTCGGCGGCGCATTCCTCGAGCAGGTCGAAGTAGGCGCTGCCGAGCTCGGGCGTCCAAGCGTTCAACCGGTCCGGCCTGTTCAGGGTGAGGACAGCGACGCCGGATTCGACGGACTTCGTGACCACTTCGCTCATGACAGCCTGAACCTCGCTCCTCCGATTTCGATTTCGCCCTGCCTGTCGGGCACGCTGATCTGCACCTCCGTGAGCCGTTCCGCTTCCCCGGGCTCGAACCGCACCTGGTCGGCACCCTCGTCGAGGAGCGCCCGCCAGCGCTCTTCGAGCTCGGCGACGCGCGGCGACGTGACCGTGACCCCCGCGACCCGGCCGGGTGCCCCGGTGCCCGCCTTGCCGGTCCAGTCCGGCCCGCCCCAACGCCACGACTCGGGCGGGTCGGCGCGGTCGAGGGAGAGGATCGCGCCACCGGTGTCGGCGGGATGCAGGTGGGTGCCGGAGATGTCGTCGAGGTCGAGCTGCCAGACCGTGCGCATGCCCATGGTCGCCGCGCGCTCGCGTGCCGCCTCCAGGTCGTCGAACTGGAAGATCAGCATGTAGCCGCCGTCGCCGTGCTGGTCGAGGTAGCGGCCGGCCGCGGTGCCGGGGCGGGTGGGGGAAACGACCTCGAGGAACGTGTCGCCGATCGCGAACACCGCGTTCTCGAGCCCGAAGTGACCCACGCCCGGATCCGCGTACGGCTGGCCGAGGCCGAGCTCCTCGCGCATCCGGTCGGCGACCGGCGCAAGCTCCTGGGCGACCAACACCGCCTGTCGCAGCCTCACCGCCATCGGACGCACGCTATAGCCCGGCCGCACGATTGGCCTTCGTCGCCGGGCCTGTCGCAGTGGGGTCAGACCCCACGTAGACTGCGGGTATGGGGCGGCTCTGGCTCGTGGTTCTCTTGATGCTTGCGCTGCTTGCCGTGCCCGCGCAGGCGGCTGAGACGCGTTACTCGATCGCGAACGGCTGCTTCGAGGTGAAGGGCGCGCCCGACGGTGGGTATCGGATGAAGGCCACCGCGCTCGGCCAGTACCTGCTCTACACGGAGGACCGGAAGTATCTCGCGGCGGACGGAGGCGGGGTGGCGGTCGCCGACGCCCCGAGCGACGCCGCCGAGTGGCGCGCCAGCGAGGCGGGCGCGGGCATCACCTTCCGCTCGCTCGACGGCGGGCCGGTGCTGACGCTCGGCCAGGCGGCGTCAGGCTGTCCCAAGTACCCGGAGATCGAGCTGAGCGTGAGCGGCAAGCCGCTCAGGACGCCGCACCCGTTCGGGGAGATCCGCGGGTTCCTCGAGGGGCACATCCACATGATGGCCTTCGAGTTCCTCGGCGGCAGCGCGCACTGCGGCCGTCCGTGGCACGAATACGGCGCGCCGTTCGCCCTCGTCGACTGCGCCGACCACCAGGCGACGGGCGGCTGCGCGGCGTCGCTCGAGACCGCCTTCGGCGGCAGCACCTGCCACGGCACCGACGGCTGGCCAACCTTCGAGGGCTGGCCCAAGCACAGCCTGATGACCCACGAACAGACCTACTACCGCTGGCTCGAGCGCGCGTGGATGGGCGGGCTGCGGCTGTACGCGAACCTCTTCGTCGAGAACGGTGTCCTGTGCGAGCTGTACCCGGTCAAGCGCAACTCGTGCGACGAGATGGACAGCGTCCGGCTGCAGATCCGCGACATCTACGAGCTCCAGGACTACATCGACGCGCAGAGCGGCGGGCCGGGCAAGGGGTTCTTCCGGATCGTCACGAACCCGTTCGAGGCGCGGCGCGTCATCGCGGACGGGAAGCTCGCGGTCGTCCTGGGCATCGAGGTCTCCGAGCTCTTCAACTGCTCCCACCGTGACTACCAGCCGAACTGCACGACGAAGGACATCGACCGCCAGCTCCAGGAGGTCTACGAGCTTGGTGTGCGCGACCTCGAGCTGGTGAACAAGTTCGACAATGCGCTGGCGGGCGTCGCCGGCGACTCGGGTGCCGGCGGGCTGGTCGTGAACCAGGGCAACAAGTACCGGACGAACACCTACTGGGACCTCGAGACCTGCCAGGTGACCGAGGGCGACAAGGAGCAGTTCGCGGCGCCGCGCGACGCGCTGATCGGCAACGGGCTGGCGGCGCTGCTGCCGCCCGGAATGGCCCCCGTCTACCCCGAGCCGCCGCACTGCAACACGCGCGGGCTGACCGACCTCGGCGAGTACCTCGTGCGCCGGATGATCGACAGGGGGATGATCGTCGACCCCGACCACCTCAGCCAGTCGGCGCGCGACGAGGTCATGGCGATCATCGAGGCCGAGGACTACTCGGGCGTCTTCTCGAGCCACAGCTGGTCGAATGAGAAGGACTACCCGCGGATCTACAAGGCCGGCGGCGTCGTCGCGCCCTCCGACAACTCGACCACCCGGTTCGCCGAGGACTGGGAGCGGCTGCGCAAGCAGGCGCCGAAGAAGTTTGTGTATGGCCTCGGTTACGGCGCAGACATGAACGGGATGAGCGCGTCCGCCGGTCCGCTCGGCGAGGACGACCAGATCACCTACCCGTTCAAGTCCTTCGACGGGGGCGTGACGATCGACAAGCAGCAGAGCGGCGAGCGCACCTTCGACATCAACGAGGATGGCATCGCCCACTACGGTCTCTTCCCGGACTGGATCGAGGGGCTTCGCCAACTCGGTGGCGACGCGATCGTCGACGACATGGCGAACGGCGCCGAGGCGTACCTCCAGATGTGGGAGCGCGCGGTCGGCGTGCCGGGCCCGCGCTGCCGCTCGCGCACGAGCCGCCTCCGCCGCACCGGCGTGCGCGGCATCCACGTCGGCCTCGGAGCGCGGCGGTTCCTCGCCCGCGCCGGGCAGCCGCAGGATCGCGACGGCCGCGTCTGGCGCTGGTGCATGAAGCGGCAGCCGATGGACGAGCGTGCGCTCACGGCCGTGCTTACAAAGCGGGGCCGCTCCGCCCTCGTCGCCACCAACGCACCCGGGCAGCACGCCGGCCCGCTGGCGCCTGGTGACGCGAAGCGGCGTGTGGCCGAGCGCGCGAAGCGCTTCGGCAAGCGCGTCTTCGTACGGCGCGCCGGGGGTGGACGCCGGTTCGTGTACGTCGTCCGCGGCGGCCAGGTGACGCACGCCGCGGTTGCGATTCGCGCCGCCGTGAAGAGCAAGCGCACGCTCCGGCGCTACCTCCGCCTCGGCGGCCTCCTGTGAGGCGCGCACTCGCCTCCCTCGCGCTGCTGGCCGCGATGGCGGCGCCGGTCGCCGACGCTAAGCCGCTCAAGGCGAAGATCCAGTGGACGAAGTACGGCGTGCCGCACATCACGGCGAAGAACCTCCAAGGCCTCGCCGCCGGCTTTGCGTACGCGTTCGCGCGCGACAACATCTGCACGATCGCCTCCGAGTACGTCACGGTCAACGCCGAGCGCTCGAAGTTCTTCGGCCCGGACGAGACCTGGACCTTCTCGGGGAACGGCTCCACCTACCGGAACCTCGACGCCGACTTCTACTTCCAGTGGGTGAAGCAGCGTGGGGTGGTCGAGGACCTCGTGGCGAAGAAGCCCCCGGACGGCCCGACCCGCGACGTGCGCCGCGGCGTCCGCGGGTACGTGCGCGGCTACAACCACTACCTCCGCAAGACAGGCGTCGACCGAATCCCGGACCGGCGCTGCCGCGGCGAGGAGTGGGTCCGGCCGATCACCGAGCTCGACGTCTACCGCCGCTTCTACCAGCTCGGCATCCTCGCGAGCTCGGGCGCCGTGATAGGTGGCATCGTGAACGCGGCGCCGGTGTCGCCGCTCGCCGCCCAGGCGCAGAACCAGCGCCAGCAGGAGATGCTCGAGAGCGGCGAGGGCCTCGAGCGCCTCCAGCCGCAGATCGGTTCGAACGCGTACGGCTTCGGGCGCGAGGCCACGGCGAACGGGCGCGGCCTCGTGCTCGGCAACCCGCATTTCCCGTGGGACGGCTCGGAACGGCTCTACCAGGCCCATCTGCGCATCCCCGGCAAGGTGGACGTCGCGGGCGGCACGCTCTACGGCGTCCCGCTCATCCTGATCGGCCACACGCGCGGGCTGGCGTGGTCGCACACCGTGGCGACGGCCTGGCGCTTCACGCCCTTCAAGCTGGCGCTCGTCCCGGGCGACCCGCACTCCTATGTCGTGGACGGCGAGGTCAAGGAGATGGAGGCGACCGAGGTCAAGGTCGCCGGCGAGACGCGCACGATCTACTCGACCGAGTACGGGCCGATGCTCGACAACCTCGTGGGCATCCCCCTCCCCTGGACGGAGGGAAGCGGCTTCGCGGTCAAGGACGTGAACGCGACCAACTTCCGCTACCTGAACCACTTCCTCCAGAACAACCGCGCCCAGAGCGTGGCCGATTACGACCGCATCCAGCGGAAGTTCCAGGGGATCCCCTGGGTCAACTCGATCGCCGCCGACCGGAAGGGCAACGCCTACTACACGATGCAGGGCGCGATCCCCTACGTGCCGGACGACCACGCGCTCGAGTGCAACGTGCTGGAGCCCGCGTTCGAGCTCCTCGGCCTGCCGGTGCTGGACGGCGCCCGGTCCGCCTGCGACTGGCTGTCGCACGACGAGGCCGCGGTGCCTGGCACCTTCCCCCCCGAGGACGTGCCCACGCTGGTACGTCCCGACTACGTCACGAACGGGAACGACAGCCACTGGCTGTCGAATCCGGAGGAGCCGCTGACCGGCTTCGACCGGATCATCGGGATCGAGGAGGCGGAGCGCACGCTGCGCACCCGGCTCGGCCTGGTGCAGGTCGAGGACCGGCTCGCGGGCGACGACGGCCTGCCCGGAGACCGCTTCAACCGCAAGCTGCTCCAGCGGATCGCGGTCGGCAACCGCCAGTACGCGGGCGAGCTGTGGCGGGACGCCGTGGTCGGCATGTGCGAGTCGGCGCCGGGCGGGTTCCTCGCGGGATCGTCCGGCCCGGTCGACGTGAGCGGCGCGTGCGAGCCGCTCGCCGGGTGGGACCTGCACGACGACCTCGACTCGAACGGCGCGATCCTCTTCCGGCGCTTCGTCGAGCAGCTGTTCGACGAGTTCCTCGCGCTGCCGACCGGGTTGCAGGGTGGGGTGCTGGTGGGCAGCGAGGCGATTTGGACGACGCCGTTCTCCGCCGCCGACGCCGTTCACACGCCCCGCGGCCTCAACACCGCGAACTCGCTCGTGCAGCGCGCGCTGGCGGACGCCGTCACGGACCTCGAGGACGCGGACATCCCGCTCGATGCTCCGCTGCGCGGCCACCAGTACGAGGTGCGGGGCGGCAAGGCGATCCCGATCCACGGCGGTCCCGGCGGCGACGGCGTCTTCAACGCGATCAACGTCGGCTGGGATCCCGAAGCGGACGGCTACGGCGATGTCGGGCACGGCTCGAGCTTCATGATGGTCGCGGAGTTCAGGGACGGGAAGTGCCCGGTCCGCGCCGGCACGTTCGTCACCTACGGCCAGACCGAGAACCAGCGGTCGAAGCACGCCTCGGACTACACCCGCGCCTTCTCGCGCAAGAGATGGCACCGTGCACCGTTTTGTCAGAACGAGGTGCGACGGAAGGTGCGCTCGACGAAGCGCGTCGTCGTCCGGGGCCGCTGACGCGACAACTCCGGACGAGGAACCGCCCAACCTCGCGCCGAAGTGTGCGTTGATATGCGTGGGATGAGGAGATTCGAGCGAGATGGCTTTCCGGAGGACGACGCGCCGCCGCCGCTTCCGCTGCTTGTAGACCTCCTCGAGGAGCGCGACGCAGCCCTGCACGCCCATGGCGCTCGCGTGGCCGACCACGCCGAGGCGATCGGGCGCGAGCTGGGCCTGCCCGCACCCGCGATCGCGCGCGTGCGCGTGGCGGCGCGGCTCCACGACCTCGGCAAGGTGTGGATCGCGCGCGACATCCTCGAGAAGCCCGGGCCGCTCGATGCCCGCGAGTGGACCGAGATCCGGCGCCACCCGGGCACCGCAGCTCGCGTGCTGCAGACGGCCGAACTGCACGACATCGCCGCAATCATCGTCGCGCATCACGAGCGCCCCGACGGCGGGGGGTACCCACACGCCGTCCCTTCCTCCGAGACGCCGGTCGAGGCGCAGGTGGTGGCCGTCGCCGACGTCTACGACGCGATGACCTCGCCGCGGCCGTACAAGCCGATGCTCAGCCATGACGAGGCACGCGCCGAGCTCGAGCACGTCGCGGCGACGCAGCTCGACGCGACCGTCGTCGGCGCCTTCCTACGCGTGCTCGACGGCCCGCGGCAGCCGCGCCGTGCGGCCGTCTGACGGACCGCAGGCGACGAGCTGCTCCCACAGCTCATCCGCGGCCGCGTCGTCCCAGCGGCCGAGCCCGACCAGGACCGACAGCGACACGGCCACCTTCGCGCGCAGCTCCTCGACCGTCCCGGTGTCGGCGTGGCGGGCGAGTAGAAGCCCCTCGGCGGCATCGCACAGGAGCGCCTTCTCGGCATCCGCGAGCGCCTCCGGGCGAAGGCGCTCGATGACGGTCCGGACGTGGCGGTAGGCCACATAGCGCTGCGGCGTCATGAGATCGAGCTACGCTTGGTGGGCACGACCCGCCCGCTTGGTTCTCCTAGCCCCTCTTCCTTCCGCGCGGTCACTACGTCAGAGGGACAGAACTGGAGCCGGCGATGCCGCCGTCCGACGCAGGATCGCGAAACGCGCCGCTGCTCGAAATCTCCAACGAGTTGACGAGGCTGTACAAGGAGCAGTTCGGCCGCGGGCCGACGAAGGTTCGCACCGACTGGGCGGGGCCGGACGCACTGATCTGCACGCTGCGGGACAGCCTCACGCCGGCGGAGCGGAACCTGGCGGCGATGGGCGAGCACCAGCGGCTGCGCGACTCGCGCCTCTTCTTCCAGCACGCCACGGAGCCGTTGTTCGTCGAGGCGGTCGAGCGGGCCATTGGCCGCGAGGTTGAAGCGTTCATCAGCGGCATGGACACGAGGCAGGACGTGTCCGCCGAGATCTTCTACTTCAAGCCGCAAGAGGACACCTAGCAGGCAACTCCGGCTCCTCGACCTGCGAGGCCAGTTCGTCCAGGGTTCGGCGCAGCAGGCGAGACACGTGCATCTGCGAGATGCCAAGCCGGCGCGCGATCTCGGATTGCGACAGCTCCTCGTGGAAGCGGAGCGCCAGGAGGGTGCGCTCGCGCTCCGGAAGCTCGCGCAGGAGCGGACCGACCGCCTGGGCGTCCTCGACGAGGTCGAAGCCCGGGTCGATCACGCCGAGCGTCTCCAGGCGGGTCATGGCATCGCCGTCGGCGCCGAGCGGTGTGTCGAGCGAGTCGAGCGTGTGGTTCGCGCCCGCATCGATCGCCTCGAGCACCTCTTCGCTCGTGATTTCCAGGTACTCGCCGATCTCAGCCGGGGTCGGTGACCGCCCAAGGTCCCCCGTTAGCGCTGAGATGGCGTGCTCCACGTCGAGCGCCCGCTCCTGAAGTCCGCGCGGGACGCGCATCCCCCACCCGGTGTCGCGCGCATGCCGCTTGAGCTCGCCGCTGATCGTCGGAACCGCGTAGCTCGTAAAGGCGAGCCCGCGGGAGGGGTCGAAGCCGTCGATCGCCTTCAGCAGCGCGTACGCGGCCACCTGGTTGAGGTCGTCGAGGCTGTCGCTGGACCGGCTGAAACGGCGCGCGGTATGGCGCGCCAGCGGCAGGTAACGCCGCACGAGCGCCTCGCGCAGCTGCGGATCGCGGCTTCGGCGCAACTGGGTGAAGAGTTCGGCTTCGCGGCGTCTGGACAGGTTGTTCACGGACTACTCCTCTCGTGGGCCAAAAAGAGGAGTCCGCCGTGACCGGGTGTGCAGCCGCGTACGTCCTACCTGAGTGGATTTTCACCCTGCTCGGGTTTTCCAAAACCTCCGCGGTATTTGCAACGGACGGGGTCAGTCCCCGTTCGTTGCGCCCCTGATTCGCGCCTGCCACGTGACGAACACGACGGGCAGCGTGAGCTCGACGACCATCAGGGCGATCTGGCCGCCGGACGGCCAGTCCGTATCGAGCGCGGCGAGGATGCGGCTGAAGCCGGACAGGAAGAGGAGTGCACAGAACACGCGCAGCTCCAGCGTGCGCTCCTCGACACGCGGCGCCAGCCACAGGAGGAACAGCCCGGCCCCGATCCACCACACCGAGTAGAAGCGCAGTTCGGACTCGACGTTCGGCCCCGCGTCATTGGGTGAGGGGACGGAGTCCGCCCCTAGGAGCACCGTTGCCGCGCCGGCCACGATCGGGACGATCGCGACCACGTAGAGGGTGCGCCGCAACGCGGTAGCCATTGCGCGAGGTTAGGCGCCGTGCATCCGGGTCAGTCGGGGTCGATCCCGACGTCGGTCCTGAGCGCGCGCACCTCGCCGGGCACCTCACCGTGCAGGACGAACGTGTCGCGCGAATAGGAAACGCGCCCTTCGTCGCGCAGTCGCGTGAGGGCGGCCGAGACCGACGGCCGCTGGGCGCAGACGAGCTCGGCGATATGCCGGTGGGTGAGCCGGAGCCGGAACGTCGTGCCGGCCTCGGTCACGTGACCCCAGCGGTCGGCGAGCGCCCAGAGCGCGAAGACGATCCGCTCGTCGACTCGCGGCGAGGTGTTCACCGCGAGCTGGTAGCAGAGGCGACGGCAACGGGCCACCTGTCGGCGCATCAGCGTGGCGATGACCTCGGGCCACTCGGCGGCGGCGCGCGCGAAGGCGGCGTCGAGCAGCACGACGCGCGCCGTCGCCACCACCTCCCAACTGACGGTCGGCGGGACGGACGTCTCGGGCCCGAGCGTTACCCACGGCTGGAGCACGTCGCCGCGCCCGAGCAGCTCCAGCGTGGTGCGGCTGCCCACCGCGGTGTGCAAGCCGAACGCGCCGTCCATCACGAGCAGCCCGAGCGCGCCCGGGTCGGTCGCCGGCTGGCGGATCTTCCACGGGCCCTGCGCCGCCTCGTAGGCACGCGCGACCAGGGTCGTGCGGGCGCGTTCGAATTCGTCGGGGGCGAGCGCGACCGCGAGGTCGGGGTCGAGGTCGAGGACGCGCACGGAGCGCGCGGCAGTACCGGCGGGAGCCTCCACGGCGTTTCCAACGGTAGTGCGCCCGGCTCGGGCTACGATGAAGTGTGCGACTAGCGCGGCTTTGCGCCGGCCTTTTGATCCCGCTCGCCCTTCTACCGGCGACCGCTGCGGCGCGCACGCCTGACGTCGCGTTTCGCTTCGTCTCGATCCCGGATCTCTTCAACGCCGACCTCGGCGACGTCCGGAGGATGGCCGGCTGGGATCCGGGTGACCCCAACTCGATCAACCGCTCCTACCGCCGCGCGATCGACACGGTCCTCGACGCGGTGGACCGCGAAGATCCACTCTTCGTGGCGGTCGCCGGGGACCTGGTGGAGGGCCACTGGGGCGAGGACGCCGACGGCACGGGCATCTTCGGCCCGGTGGGGACGGAGGAGGAGCGCCTGGCGGCGATCCGCCGGGCCGGCCATCTCTACTACGGCCAGTGGCAGCGGCGGTTCGAACGCCGCGGCCTGCTGACCTACCCGGCGGTCGGCGACCACGAGATCGGCGACGACCTCGGGGGGCGCCCGCTGTGGGACCGCTGGCCCGCGGGCACCTTCCGGCACCGGGCGGTGCCCACCTACAAGGCGGTGTGGGCCGAGAACTTCACATGGCCGAACGGCGCGCCGCGGTTCACGCTGCGGCCGCTCGGCACGCAGTGGGAGTCCACCGCCTACGCCGTGTACCCGACCCCCGACATGCTTCTCGTGACGCTCGACGTTTTCCGCTACGACGCGTCAGGCGTTCAGCCGACCGTGACCGAGGGTCAGCTCGCGTGGCTCGACGCGCTGCTGGCGGACGCCGAGGGGCGGGGGGTCGAGAACGTGATCGTCCAGGGTCACGTGCCCGTGCTCGGACCGGTGCGGTCGCTCCACTCCGGCCGGCTGTCGCTGCTCGACGGCGGCCGGTCCGCCCTCTGGCGGACGCTGAAGGCCCACGACGTGGACATGTACATGTGCGGCGAGGTCCATGCCGTCACCGCGATCGTGGACGACGGGCTGCTCCAGGTCTGCCATGGCGGTCTCATCGCGTACGGCGGCATCAACTACATGCTCGCGACGGTCTACGAGAACGGCCGTGTCGACCTGGAGGTGAAGCGTTTCAAGCGCACCTCGATCGACCGTGAGCGGCGGCTCTGGCAGACGAGCCTCAAGCGCCAGAACGGCGCGGTGCGCTACAAGCGCCGCCCCCGCCGGGTTGCCGGCGGCCGCTATGGAGGCGCCGGCGGCTTCCGGCGGGTGACCGGCATGTTCCGGCCGTACGCGCCGCCGCATTAGGGTCACCTAATAAATCCCGACTCTTGTGGTATGGATTCCGGTCGTGGGCCCTTTGGGAACGGCTGGGGCAGGGGCGGAGCGCGATCTCGCGCTCGACCTCCTGCGCGGCCTCGCGATCTTGATCCTCGTGGTCAACCACATCCATCTCGAGTCCGCGCTCGAGTACGGCACGGCGAGTCTCCTGTCCGCCGCCGAGGTGCTGGTGGCGGTGTCGGGGGTCGTGGCCGGGATGGTGTTCGGCCGTCGATGGCTGAGCCTCGGCGCGGCCGTGACGAGCCGGATGCTCCTGGCCCGCGCGCGAAAGCTGTACGTCGCGACGGTCTGTGTCATCGCGGTGGTCGGCGTGCTCGTGGCGTTGCCGGGAGTCGACACGAGCGTGATGACCGCGTCACCACGGATGGAGGCCGGCACCGACCTCTACGCATACGAGGGCGGCGCGCGGACCATCGTGGCGGTCGTGACGCTCGAGGCGGGCCCGTGGCAGTTCAGCATCCTCGGGCTGTTCATCGTGCTGCTCGCGCTGACCCCGGCGGTTCTGTTCGCGTTCGCGCGCGGGCTGTGGCTACCGGTCCTGGGCGTGAGCTGGGCGCTGTTCGCGCTCGGTCGCACCTGGGACGTCGATCTGCTCCCGACGCAGTCGGAGCGAGCCTTCCCGTTGCTCGTGTGGCAGGTGCTGTTCACCCACGGGCTGGCGGTCGGCTTCTACCGGCACCGTCTGGCGGCGCTCATCTCGCGCTACCGGCGCCCGTTGACCGCGGGTGTCGCGATCGTGGCGCTGGCGGCGCTCGTCTTCAAGTTGGAGATAGAGGGGCTTGTCCCGCTGGGCCTCGACCGACTGCTGGGCTACGGGCCGATCGATTGGGCGCTGTGGCAGGACGCCCACTTCGACAAGACGACGCTCGACGCGGCGCGGATGGCGGTGCTCGGGGCGATCGGCTTCGGCCTCTACGCCGGCTTCCGCGCCTACCAGGCCCACGCGGAGCGTTTTCTCGGCTGGCTCCTGCTGCCGCTCGGCCGCAACTCCTTCTACGTCTTCATCATGCACGTGTTCATCTGCCTGGGCGTGGCGCTCATGCCGGGTCTGGGCGCCGGCGGGCTGGGTCTGATCGGAAACGCGGTCGTCGAGATCGCGTGCCTGGCGCTCCTGTGGGTCATGGTGACGCGGCGTTTCCTCTTCTCGGTGGTCCCACGTTGAACGATCTCTGGAGGTTGGCCTGTGCGTCGTAGGCAGATAGTTCTCGTCCTGGCCGGCTTCGGCGTCCTGGTGGCCGCCGGCCTGGCGGCGCTTGTCGCGCTCACGGGCTCCTCGGACGAGGATCTCGTCGTCTACACGGCCCGCCTTCACTACGGCGAGGAGGAGGTCTTCCGCCGGTTCGCCGACGAGACCGGCTACGACCTCAAGCTGTTCGGCGGGACCGGCAGCGCGCTGACCGAGCGGCTCCGGTCCGAGGGAGCCGACACCGAGGCCGACGTGCTCGTAACCGTGGATGGCGCGAACCTGCAGCAGGCGCTCGAGTCCGATCTGCTCCAGCCGCTCTCGTCCCCGGCGGTCGAGGCCGCCGTGCCGGAGAACCTGCGCGACCCGGAGGGGCGCTGGACCGCGCTGACCACGCGTGCGCGCACGATCATGCGCAGCACCGAGCGGGTGACCGGCGACGACGTGCCGCGGCGCTACGAAGAGCTGGGCGACCCTCGCTTCGACGGGCGGCTGTGCCTGCGGACGAGCGACAGCGTCTACAACTCGTCCTTCGTGGCCGACCGGATCGCGAAGGACGGAACCGCGGCCACCGAGCGGATGCTGCGCTCCTGGATGGCGAACGACCCGGTCATCCTGGGGTCGGACGTGGACGTGCTGGAGGCGATCGAGGCCGGGAGCTGTGACGTCGGGCTCACGAACCACTACTACCTCGGGCGGATCCTGGCGGAGGACCCGGAGTTCCCGGTGACGCCCGTGTGGGCGGACCAGGGCGCGCGCGGGGCCCACGTGAACCTGTCCGGCGTCGGAATCGTGCGCCATTCGGACAACGTCCCGGTCGCGCGCGAGCTCGTCGAGTTCCTGGTGGAAGAGGAGTCGCAGGCGGAGTTCGCCGAGACGAACAGCGAGTTCCCGGCGAACCCGCGCGCCGAGCTGCCCGACCAGCTCGCGGAGTGGCGCGGCTTCCGAGTGGACCCGATCGACGTCACCGGTGACGCCGGCCTGCAGGCCGACGCGGTCAAGCTCATGAACGAAGTCGGGTGGCGGTAGCGACCGAGATCCGGCGGCCGGCGCGTCCGCCGGCCTTCCGGTTCGACGCCTGGGCCCTCCTCGGGCTCGCCGTCGCCGGGCTCGTCGTCGCCCCGCTCCTGGTCATACCGGGCTCGTTCGTGTCGCCGCGGGTCGGCGAGCTGTGGGACATCACGAGCGCGATCCTGCCCGACGTCCTCGCCGACACGGCGATCGTGACGGCGGGCGTGGGGGCCGGCACCGTGCTGCTGGGAGGCGCCCTGGCGGCGCTCGTCTCCTTCTACGAGTTCCCCGGGCGGCGGTGGTTCGACTGGGCGCTCGTGCTGCCGCTCGCGATCCCGGCGTACGTGCTCACGTTCGTCTACCTCGGGCGCTTCGGGACGGAGGGCGCGCTGCCGCTGCGCTCGCCGGGCGGCGCGGTCGTGATCCTCACGCTCGCGCTCTACCCGTACGTCTACCTACTCGCGCGCGCGGCCTTCCGCGGCCAGTCGCGCAACCTGATCGAGGCCTCGCGCAGCCTCGGAATGGGGCGCGGGCGGGCGATCGCGCGCGTCGCGGTTCCGCTGGCGCGGCCGGCGCTGGCGGCCGGAGCGCTGCTCGCGATGATGGAGACGCTCGCCGACTTCGGCTCGGTCCAGCTCCTCGGCGTGAAGACGCTGACGGTGTCCATCTACCAGGTGTGGTTCGGCGCCTTCGATCGCCTCGCGGCCTCGCAGCTCGCCACCTTCCTGATGGGGATCACGCTGCTCATCCTGTTCCTCGAGCGGACGATGCGCGGGCGCCAGCGCTATGCGGAGCAGAGCACCGGCGCGTCCGTCGAGCGCGTCCGGCTTCGCGGTGCGCGAGCGGCCGTCGCCACCCTGTTCCCGCTCGCGGTGCTGATCATCGCGTTCGCCGGCCCGGTGGCCCAGCTCGTCGGGTGGGCGTTCGAGTCGTGGGACGACACACTCGTGCGCTCGGGCTTCGGCACGTGGCTGCGCAACAGCCTGATGCTGTCCGTGCTTGCCGCGGTCATCGTCGTGCCCACGGCACTGCTGCTCGTCTACGGCCTGCGGGTAGCGCCGAGCCGGCTCAACCGCGCGACCGCCCGGCTCGCCTCCATCGGGTACGGCGTGCCCGGCTCGGTCGTGGCCGTCGGCGTCCTGCTCTCGCTCGCGTGGGTGGACCACCGCATCCAGGACGTGGCCGGATGGGTCGGCCTGTCCGTCGGCTTGCTCTTCACCGGCTCGGCGCTGGGGATGGTGTTCGCCTACGTCGTCCGGTTCCTCGCGCTCGGCTTCCAGGCCTTCGAGGCCCAGATGACACGACTCTCGCCGAACCTCGACGACGCAGCGCGGAGCCTCGGCGCGGACCGGCTCGAGGTGATGTGGCGCGTCCACCTGCCGCTGATGCGCGTCGCGATCCTCACCAGCGCGCTGCTCGTGTTCGTGGAGACGATGAAGGAGCTGCCCGCCACGATCCTGCTCCGCCCGCTCGGCGGGGACACGCTCGCCACCGCCGTCTGGCACTCGACCAGCGAGTCGCTGTGGGAGGCCGCGGCTCCGCCCGCGCTGGCGATCATCGCCGTGGCGCTGGTTCCGGTGATCGTCCTCGTCCGGACGCTCGACCGGAGCGGGAGCACCGACGTGCTGCCCTCCTGATCGCCTCGTCCATCGCCGCCACCGGGTCGTCGACGACCGCGCCGTGCCCGGTCGCGAGCCGCGCCGGCTCGAGTTCCCGGAGCGCCCGGGCGGTGGCGACCGCCGTCGGCTTGTGCCAGGTTCCGATCAGCGCCGGCGCCGGGAAGCGCAGCACGAGCTCGCTGCACACGAACGGCCGGCCGACGGTGAGGAGGGCGTCGCCCGCGATGAGCGTTCGGTCACGCGTGTCCAGAAAGCCGACCTGGCCCGGCGTATGGCCCTTCGCGTCGACGACCTCGAGCGATCCGATCCGGTCACCGAACGACAGCAGGGTGTCGGGCTTGACGCTCCGGGGACGGAAGACGAAGCCGCGCAGCTTCCCGCGCGGCTCGCCGGGGACCAGGTCCAGATCGCTGCGCAGGAGCCTGCTCTCGCGCTCGCCCACGAGCAGCTCGGCGTCGGGCAGCGCGCGCCGGAGCGGCTCGAGTGCTCCCGTGTGGTCGTGGTGGGCGTGGGTGAGTGCGATTCGACGGATCGGCGCGCCCGCGCGCTCGGCAGCGGCAAGGATCAGTTTCGCCGAGCCCGGCCAAAGGCAGTCCACGAGCGTCAGCCCGTCGGCTTCGCGCACGAAGAAGCAGTTCGTGGTGAACCGCTCGACCTGGATCAGGTTGTCGCCGTGCGTCGTCGAACGGCTCATCCGCCGCAGCGGCGGAAGCGGAAGCTGCGCTGCGCTCGGTTGCCGGCGGCGTCGGTCGCGCTCACGCGAATCGCGTGCGCGCCGGCCGTCAGGCCCTCGACCGGGATGCGGGCGCTGAACCGCTTTCGCTCCACCCGCTTCAGAGTGCGGCCGCCGACTCGGACCCGCGCCGAGCGCAGACGCGAGTCGTCGATCACCCGGAAGCGAGCGCGGAACGGATCGCTCGCGCAGGTCGACGGAATCCCCTCGGGCGCGCGGATGCGCGGCGCCTCGCCGTCGGGCTGGTCGCACGGCGACCTGCTCTCGGCGGTCTGCGTCACGCCGTCGCGATAGGTGTAGGTCGCGCGATTCACCCAATGGCCGCTCTTCGGGCAGGTCGGCGGTGTCGTGAGGAAGCTGGTCTGCCTGCCGTCCTGCATGCCGGTGCGAGCCTCCCACACGCCGACCTGGCTCGTCGCGGCGCCGCCGTCGGGCGGTGTGCCGGGCAGCATCGGCACATCCAGGTCGATCGTGTTCTCGCCCACCTGGGCGCGCAGGATCACGCGCGCGCCCAGCTCGCGGATGGTCGCGATCAGGACCAGCTCGTCCTGGTTGTTGAAGAAGACGATGTCGACGGTCGCGTAGCGGTTGGGCCCGGGTACCCCGGTGTCGATCACCGTCTCGTCGGTTGCGACGCGGCTTCCCGGCGGACAGGCCTCGGCGCCCAGCGCCATCAGCTCAGGATCCGATGCGGCGCACTGAGGGATCGCAGACGTGTCGAAGCGCGCTCCCTCGGCGAGCTCGACGTGCAGGTGGCTGAAGGCGCGCGGCTTTGCCTCCGGGTCGTCGGTGTTGAACCAGTCGATGTCGTACGCGCGACCCGTCGGCGCGCCGGGGACGCTGGTGCTGAACCGGTCCGCGTAGGTCTGGCGGGGTGGAGGCTCGGAGACCGCGCCCGCCTGGGAGGTGGCGCTCGCCAACGCCAGTCCGATCGTCAGAAGAACCCTCCCCCGCATGGCGGCGGAGATTACTGCCACAGTGGCAGTAAGTCAACCGGATGCGTAAATCGCCCGGACCCAGATCTCGGCGAGGGTGTCCACGAGCGGGCCGGGGTCCGCCTGCGGCCTCCCGATCAGCTGCTCGAAGAAGCAGCCCAGGTTCATCGTGACGAGGGCGCGAGCGGTGGCCTCGGCGTCGAGCCCCGCGGAGCGGCCCGCCTCGCTCTCGGCCCGGATGTAGCCGGCGAGCTCCGCGATCGGCGGCTCGGTGAACTCGCGCCAGACGCGCTCGGCGTCGGTGTCGTGGCCGGAGGACTCGCGCAGTGCCCGCAGGAGCTCGCCGTGCTCCATGTACACGCGGGCAACGGTCATCAGCAGGGCGCGGGCCCACTCGTGCGGCGAGTCGTGGTGCGCACCCCGTATCGCCTGGGCGCGTGTATCGATCTCGGCGCGAAGCGGGGCGACCAGACGGGCGATGAGCTCGTGGCGACTGCGGAAGTAGACGTAGAAGGACTTGCGCGACAGCGTCGTGCGCTCCATCACGGCCAAGACGGTCACCTCATGGGCAGGCCGCTCGCGCAGCAGCGACTCGGCCGCCTCCAGGATCTCGCGCTCGGCCTCCTCGGGCCGGCGTCGCCGGCGGCGGGGACGGTCGGCCGTCTCGGCGCGTGCCACGCGGCGAGCCTACTCTTGCGCTTACGATGCCGTTCGGCATGGCCGAGGGCACAAACCTGAGCGGCCGGCGCGTGCTGATCACGGGCGGCGCGCGCGGGATCGGGGCGGCGCTGGCGCGGCGTCTGCATGCGCGCGGCGCGCGCGTGGCCGTCGTCGGGCTGGAGTCGGATCTCCTGCAGGAGGTCGCTGCCTCGTGTGGCGACGCGCCGTGGGCCGAATGCGACGTGACCGACCGCGACGGCGTGGACGACGCGGTCGCGAAGATCGTGGACCAGCTCGGCGGGCTCGACGTCGTGGTCGCGAACGCCGGGGTGGCGGCCCAGCTCCCGATCGTGGGCGGCAACCCCGCCGTGATGGACCGGACGATCGCGGTGAACCTGATGGGCGTCTACAACACGCTGCGCGCGGCCGGGCCGCACGTGAGCCACGAGCGCGGCTATGCCCTCGTGGTCAGCTCGATGGCGGCCGCGTTCCACCTGCCGCTCCTGGGCGCGTACTGCGCGTCTAAGGCAGGGGCGGAGGCCCTCGGCAACTGCCTCCGGGCCGAGCTGCGGCCGACCGGCGCGCGCGTCGGCGTGGCCTACTTCGGCGAGCTCGAAACGGACATGACGAGCCGCGGCTTCGGCACCGAGGCGGCCGCGAAGCTGACCCGCGGCGCCCCGATGATGCGCCCGGCGAAGCTCGATGTGGGGATCGACCAGCTCGAGCGCGGCATCGCGCGGCGGGCGCGCCGGATCGTGGCGCCGCGCTGGATGGAGGTGTTCCTACCGGTGCGGATGGCGCTCTGGCCCGTGATCGAGCGGTTCCTCGAGCGGCGGCTGCCCGAGGCGCTCGAGGCCGCACGCCGGGAGGACGCGCCGCTCACGACGCCGCAGCCCGACTCGACCGGATGACCGCGCGCATCGCGCCCGGTGGGCGCCGGGATGTCGGCGCGTTCACGTGGGCGTTCAGCCGGGTCGCGGGACGGGTCACGGGCACGAACCCGCCGAACCTGTTCCTGACGCTTGGCCGCCATCCGCGGCTCCTCCGCGGCTGGCTGCGCTTCGCGGGGAGGCTGATGCCGCGCGGCGTCCTTCAGCGCCGCGAAACCGAGCTCGTGATCCTGCGCGTGGCCCATCTCACCGGGTGCGACTACGAGTGGGCGCACCACGTGCGCCTCGGCCGCCGGGCGGGCCTGCGCGCCGACGATCTCGACCGGATCCGCACCGGCCCGGACGCGGAGGGGTGGTCCGAGCGAGACCGCCTGCTGCTCGCCACGGTGGACACGCTCCATTCGGAGCGCGACCTCGATGATGCGCAGTGGCGCGACCTGCGCGCGCACCTGGGCGACCGCGAGACAATCGAGTTCCTGATGCTGGCAGGGCACTACGAGATGCTCGCGACCGTGATCAACACGCTGCGGATCGAGACCGACCGGCCGCGCTCGTGATCCGCGCGGCCGTCGTGACCGCGCTGCTCGCCACGGCCGCGCTTGCGGCGGCGCCGGCGGCGAGCGCCGAGGTCGTGTGGCTGTGTGAGCCCGGCATGGCCGACAACCCGTGCGAGATCGCGCAGGACACGACGGTGCGCGAGCACGGCAAGCCCGACCGGGTCGAGACGCCGGTCACCGGCCCGCGTGGGGTCGACTGCTTCTACGTCTATCCGACGGTCTCGAATCAGCCGACGCCGAACGCGAGCAAGAGCCGCGACCCCGAGCTCGAGTCGATCGCGAAGTACCAGGCCGCGCGCTTCTCGACCCAGTGCCGGGTGTTCGCGCCGATCTATCGCCAGACCACGCTCGCGTCGATCGCGGCGGGCATGACCGGTGGCAGCACGGGCGCGGACCGCGAGCTCGCCTTCTCGGACGTCCTCGAGGCGTGGCGCGAGTACCTCGCCGAGGAGAACGGGGGCCGCGGCGTCGTGCTGGTCGGCCACTCGCAGGGCACGTTCATGCTGCGCGAGCTCGTCAAGCGCGAGATCGAGCAGCACAAGGAGCAGAGGCGGCTGATCGTCTCCGGGCTCCTGCTCGGCGGTGACGTCGAGGTGGCTAAGGGCAGGCTGGTGGGCGGCGACTTCGCCCGCACGGTGCTCTGCACCGAGCCCGCGCAGGTCGGCTGCATCGTCGCCTTCTCGACGTTCGCCGAGGACCCGCCCGAGGACGCGCGCTTCGGCACGACCGCCAACGAGGGGATGGAGGTCGCGTGCACCGACCCGCGCCTGCTCGCCGGGTGGACGGACCCGCTTCGGGTGCTTACGCCTAGCGAGCCGTTCGCGCCCGGGCTGATCCAGGCCGGGATCGTGATCACGTCCGGCGGAGTGCCGCCGACCGCGCCCACCACCTGGGTGGTCGCCCCCGATCGCTACGAGGGGACCTGCGACGTGATCAACGGCGCCCACGTGCTGCGCTACCACCCGCTGGGCGAGTCGCGCGCGCCGAACTACTACCCGCAGGAGACGTGGGGGACGCACCTGATCGACGTGAACCTCGCACTCGACCCGCTCGTCTCCCTCGTCGCGCAGCAGGCCGAGCGCTGGACCGATCCCCGGATCAGGCTGGCGCGCCGGTGTTCCTTCGATGACGCGCGGGTTCGCTTGTCGCTCCGCGGCCGCGACTCGGAGTTCGTCCGCCGGGTGGCCTTCAAGGCCGGGCGGCGGACGCTGGCGCGCGACGCGCGGGCGCCCTTCACCCGGACGGTCGACCCGACCGGCGGCAAGCTGCGCGCGGTGGCGTCGCTGAAGTACGGCGAGCCGGAGCGCCTCGTGCTGAAGCGCGGCCCCGCCCGCTGCGGCTGACGCTCAGTCGTAGCGGTTGACCACGCGCACGTTCAGCACGAGCATCACCACGCCCAGCCCGGCCACGACGCCGAAGCCGGGCAGCACGTCGCCCCAGTCGAGGTCGTGGAGGATCAGCGACCGGAGGGCCTCCATCAGGTAGGTCACGGGGTTGAGCGTGGCGGCGACCTCCATCGGCTCCGTCAGCAGCTCGCGCGGCACGAGGTTGGGCGTCAGGAAGAGCAGCGGGAAGAAGATCATCCCGGCCGAGTTCGTCGCCGCGGCACTCCGCGTCTTCAGCGCGACGATCTGCAGGAAGCCGCCGTAGACGACTCCCCAGCCCGCCGTGAGCGCGATGAGCAGCACGAAGCCGGGCACGCCGCTCGCGATCTCGATGCCGAACGGCAGTGCGATCAGGACGATCAGGACCGCGATGCCGACGCACTTGACGCCCTCGGCCCCGAGCCGACCGAGCACGATCGCGGCGCGCGGGATCGGCGTCGCGCGCAGCTTGTCGAAGTAGCCCTCCTCGATCTCCTCGACGAGGAAGAGAGCCGCCATCCCGAACGACGCGGCCAGAAGCAACGTGGTCGGGAGCTGGAAGGCGCCGTACCCCTGACCCGCCAGGAATCCTGTGTCGTCGGAGGGGAAGATCTTGGCGGCCTGGCCGGTGTTGACGACCAGGAAGAAGATCGGGATGAACAGGGTGGGGAAGAGGGCGTCGGGGGTCCGCACGATCTCGCGGATTGCCCGCCCCACCAGCGGCAGCGTGGCGTTCATCCGACGACCTCCTGCACCTCGCCCGCGGCCCGCTCGCGGGTGCGGCCGGTGGCATCGAGGAACACGTCGTCGAGTGTGGGCTCAGTGTCCGAGCCGGTGCGCTCGCGCAGCTCGCGCTTGAGCTCGCCGGGCGTCCCCTCGCGCACGATCCGCCCGCCGTCGATGATCGCGAGCCGGTCGCAGAGCTGGTCGGCCTCCTCGAGGTACTGGGTGGTCAGGAAGACCGTGGTCCCGCGCGCGTTGATCCGCCGCATCTCATCCCAGACCGTCAGGCGGCTGGCGGGGTCGAGCCCGGTCGTGGGCTCGTCTAGGAAGAGCACCTCGGGCTGGTGGACGAGCGCCGACGCCAGGTCGAGGCGCCGCTTCATCCCGCCCGAGTAGCCCTTGATCCTGCGGTCGGCGGCGTCGGTCAGCTCCACGAGCTCGATCAGCTCCTGTGCGCGCTGGCCCGACTCGGCCGGGGTCATCCCGAACAGGCGGCCCTGGAGCACGAGCAGCTCGCGCCCGGTCTGGCGCGGGTCGAGCCCCGCCTCCTGCAGCGCCACGCCGATCTTCCTCCGCGCCTCGTCGGGGTCGCGCACCACGTCGACGCCTGCCACGTGCGCCTCGCCCGCGGTGGTCGACAGCAGCGTGGTCAGCATCCGGACGGTCGTGGACTTGCCGGCGCCGTTCGGCCCGAGAAAGCCGAACACCTCGCCGGCGCGGACACTCAGGTCGACGCCGCGGACGGCCTCGACCGTGCCCTCGCGGCTCGTGTAGTGCTTCACGAGGCCGCGGGCCTCGACGGCGGCGTTGTCGCTCATGCCCCTACAAACTAGGCGGGCGCCGAAAACTCATCGGTCTCGGCACGCCAGACCGTTTCCAGCGGCACCCCGATCAGCTTCAGCCGGCGCGTCAGGCCGCCCAGTGCGAACTCGCGAATGTCCTCCTGGGTCACGCCGAGGAGCTCGCCGGAGCCGTTCCCGTCCCCGGGCGGCTTGAGCGACTCGGCGACGGACGGCAGCAGCTCCCTGAGCGTGGTGCGGACGGATTCGGCCTGCTCGGGGTGGTCGCGAACTGTCTCGCGAAGGAACCAGACGCCGTAGCCGATGTGGCGCGTCTCGTCGTGGTGGATCTTCGAGTAGCCGTCCACGAATCCCGGGAGCAGGGCCTCGCGGTTCAGGTAGTCCGTCACGAACTTGAAGGTGGTCAGGCCGAGCGTGCTCTCGAGCACGAGGTGGTAGAGCGTCACGAACCTGACCTTGGCGGCCAGGTCCGCCGGGGCGGACATGAGCGCCTCGTGCGCCTCCACGAGCGCCACGTCGAAGATCTGGCGAAACGCGTCGGATACCTGCTCCCGCGCGCGGTCCACGTGCTCGGCGATCAGCTGCGGCTCGCCGACGACCTCGTCGCGGAAGCGGGCGTAGAACTGCATGTGGCGGGCCTCATCCACCTGTTGCGTCGAGAGGAACGTGGCCTCCTCCTCCGATCCGTGCGCGGCCACGAGCCCCGTGAACTTCGTCGTGATCCGCTCCTCGGCGACCATCAGCGAGGCCAGCGCGAAGTGCACGATCTCGCGGATCTGCGGGTCGATCCCAGGCCACTGCTCACGGTCCCGTGACAGATCCACCTCGAACGGATTCCACTGCGAGTCCTCCCAGCGCCGGTAGAGCGTCTGGGGGTCGTTCAGCTGAATCTCGCTCACGGGCACCATCATGCCGTTTCGTAGGCTGCACGGCATGACGTACGTGATCGCCGGCAGCTGCATCAAGGACGACTCGTGCATCGAGGTCTGTCCCGTGGACTGCATCCACCCGAAGGTCGGCGCGCCCGACTTCGAGACCGCGGAGCAGCTCTACATCGACCCTGCCGTGTGCATCGACTGCGACGCCTGCGTGGAGGCGTGCCCCGTCGACGCGATCTTCGCCGACTTCGAGGTGCCCGAGAAGTTCGCCTACATGCTGGACGTGAACGCGGAGTTCTTCTCGGAGAAGAGCACCGCCGAGCGGACGGCCGCGGCAGCCTCCTGATGGGTCCGCGGGTCGCGATCGTCGGCGCCGGGCCGGCCGGCGCCTTCGCGGCCGACCGCCTGCTGCGCCGGCGCGGCGACGCGCGCGTCGACCTGTTCGAACGGCTGCCCACGCCGTGGGGGCTGCTCCGCAGCGGTGTGGCGCCGGACCACCAGGAGATCAAGCGCCTTGACGAGCGCTTCGACGCGGACACCTTCGGCCGTGGCTGCCGCTTCTTCGGCAACGTCGAGGTGGGCGTCGACATCTCGCACGCCGAGCTGATGAAGCACTACACCGCGGTGATCTACGCCACCGGCGCCCAGACCGACAAGTCGCTCGGGATCCCGGGGGAGGACCTCCCCGGCAGCTGGGCCGCGACCGAGTTCGTCGCCTGGTACAACGGCCATCCCGACTACCGCGGGCTCGAGTTCGACCTGTCGGCCTCGCGCGCGGTCGTGATCGGCAACGGCAACGTGGCCGCCGACGTCGTCCGGATCCTCACCCGCGACGTGGAGGAGCTCGCGCGCACGGACGTCGCGGACCATGCCCTGGATGCGCTGCGCGAGAGCCGGGTCGAGGAGGTCGTCGTGCTCGGGCGCCGCGGGCCCGCCCAGGCCGCGTTCACCAGCTCAGAGCTGCGCGAACTGGGGCACATGGCCGACGTCGACCTGCATGTGGTCCCCGACGAGATCGAGCTGGACCCCGTCTCGCGCGAGTGGCTGGCCGAGGAGGGGACCTTCACGGCCCGAAAGAACGTCCAGCTCCTGCGCGAGTTCGCCGCTGGGGGGCCCCAGGGGGACGCCCGCCGGCGGATCGTGCTCCGCTTCCTGCGCTCTCCGGTCGAGATCCGCGGTGAGGGGCGGGTGGAGGCCGTCGACATCGGCCGCAACGAGATCGTGCGTTCCGACGACGGCGCGGTGCGCGCTCGCGCGCTCGACGAGGCGCTTGAGTCGATCGAGTGCGGACTCGTGTTGCGCTCGGTCGGCTATCAGGCCGTTCCGTTGCCGGACGTCCCCTTCGACGAGCGGAGCTACGTGCTGCCCAACGAGGGCGGGCGGGTGCACCAGCCCGGCGGGGACCCGCTGACCGGCGTCTACGCGGTCGGCTGGATCAAGCGCGGGCCCACCGGCATCCTGGGCACGAACAAGCGCGACGCCGACGAGACCGTCGCCTGCCTGACCGAGGACCTCGACTCGGGCGCCCTCCCGATCGAGGCGCTGCCCGGCGCGGAGGAGATCGAGGCGCTGCTGGCTCAGCGCAAGCCGGATCTCGTGACCGCGGACGGCTGGCGCGCGATCGACACCACGGAGCGCGAGCGGGGCGCGAGCCAGGAGCGCCCACGCGTCAAGTTGAGCTCGCGCCCGGAGCTGCTCGAAGCCGCGCGCTAGTGCCAGGCTTCTCGCGCGAGGTGGCGAAATCGCGCTCAGGCACCTAGAGTTGCGCAAGACGCTGGTGCTGACCCGATCTGGCCCGCGTCGTGTGTTGTGGGCAGAGTCGGGAGAAACCGGGGCGAAGACCTGTAGTGGCGGGACCGAGAAGCACCTTCATTGGCGCGGTGAGCCAATCCGTCGAGGCGGCCGAGCCGGTCGGCCTTCCGGAGCTGACGACGCTCCTCGACTCTCCACCTGACCTCCAGCGCGAGCTGGTGCTCGCGAAGGAGGGGGAGCGGCGGCGCTGGGCGCGCAATCTCCACGACGAGACCCTTCAGGGCCTGGCCATGCTGCGCGTCGCCCTGACCCGCCTGGCCAACTCCGAATCGGTTGACCGGACCGCGCTGGACACGGCCGTCTCCGATCTCGACGAGCAGATCGAGAGCCTGCGCCGGCTGGTGGACGGGCTGCGGCCCACGCTCCTCGACCAGCTCGGGCTCGGGCCGGCGCTGACCGCGCTGATCGAGCGTGAACGGCGCGGATCCTCCACGCGCGTCGACGTGCGGCTCGCCCTCGGCGACGGCCACGAGCGCCTGCGGCCGGACGTCGAGCTGGCGGCCTACCGGCTCCTGCAGGAGGCGCTCCACAACGCCATCCAGCACGCCCAGGCGAGGGCGGTCCGGCTGGCCGTCGGCCGCCGCCGCCACTGCCTCGCGGTCCTGGTGACCGACGACGGCTGCGGGTTCGACATCGATGCCACTGTGCACGGCGGCGGGCTGCCGGGCATGGGTGAATGGGCATCCCTCGCGGGCGGGACAGTCGAGATCCGTTCGCGCGTCGGCCTCGGCACCACCGTCGAGGCCGAGCTCCCGCTCGAGCGTTAGCTACGCGTCTCGAGCAGGCCGTGGTCGATCGCGAAGCGGACCAGCTCCGCGCGCGTCTCGCACTCGAGCTTCTCCTGGAGATGCCGCCGATGGGTCTCCACGGTCCTGACGCTGAGCACGAGCATGTCGGCGACCTCGCGGCTCGTGTGGCCGAGCGCGACCAGCCGCAGCACCTCGACCTCGCGCTCGGAGATCTCCCTCAGCCGGTTCGGCTCGTACGTGTCGAGTGCGGCGATCTGGCCGCCGATGTCCGGCTGGACGTAGGTCGATCCCTCGGCGACCGCCCGCACCGCGCGCACGAGCTCCTCGCCCGCCGAGTCCTTCAGCAGGAAGCCGGCGGCGCCCGCCCGCATCACCTCGCGCGCGACGGTCGCATCCCCGTGCATCGTCAGCACGATGATCGCCGTCTCCGGGGCGTCGGCCTTGATCGCGGGGATCGCGTCGAGCGCGTCGCTCTCGCGCAGCGAGAGGTCCAGGACCAGGACGTCCGGCTTGTGGCCGCGTACGGCGCGCAGAGCGCCGTCGCTGTCGTCCGCCTCCGCCACGACCGTCAGGTCGGCCTCGGCGTCGAGCAATAGCCGAATCCCCTCGCGAACCACCGCATGGTCGTCGGCCACAGCGATTCTGAGCGGATTTGCAGGGGATTCAACTTTGACTGCCATTTGGGCCTCGAAGCCACAGTAAGGGTCCGGGCGCGGTTACACAACACGAACGCGGAGGTCGCAGAAAAACCGCGAACGCCTGCGCCAGGTTGCAGAAAAATCGCGCGCGCGTTCAGTAGATACCCCGGATGCGGTTGCCCCCTCGCCCACCTAGGTTTGAGGTCCACCAATGGGGCGTCGTGGACAGGGGCATCCTGCCGCGGCCCGCACAACCCGGCGCTTGCGCCGTCCCAACAGGAGGAAGTCAATGGCCTCTAGGCCAAAGCAGCAACTAACTACCCGCGGCAGGCGGTGGCTGTTCGGGTGCGTACTCGCACTCGGGCTCTTCGTCGTGCCGTCAGCCGCCATGGCGGCGACCGCAGCGGTCGTCGATGGCAACCTCGTTTTCACGGCGGAGTCGGGTGAGGACAACGACCTCACCTTCGACGAAGTCGATCCCGGTCTCGGGGAGAGCGTGTACCAGCTGATCGACCAGAACGCCAACCCGATCCAGCCCACAGACGGACCGGGCGGCTGTGAGTCGACTGGCGTTGGCACCGCGGAGGTCACCTGCAGTGGCGTGACCGGGGACGCGGACCCCCTGACCGGCGACATCATCGTGTTCCTCGGGAACCTGGACGACACTTTCAGGCCGGAGGAAGCCGGTGACGCCGATCCGGCGGGCGTGACCGACGCCACCACGACCCGGCCGATCGAGGCCGAGGGTCAGGACGGCGAGGACACCATCACGACCAGCGAAGGTGCCGACTCCCTCGAGGGCGGCAACGGCGACGACACGCTCAACGGTGGCGAGGGGGACGACACGCTGAACGGCAGCGCCCCGGCCGGCGAGCTTCCCCCGCCTGGAGCCGTGACGGACGACGACATCCTGAACGGTGATGGCGGGAACGACACGTTCATCAACAACTTCGCTCCCGCGGCGAACTCCGACCAGGACGTCATGAACGGTGGAGACGGCATCGACGTTGCGGACTACTCGCAGCGTTCGGCCGCGCTCACCCTGAACGCGTTCGACGGCGCGGCCCTCACCGACGGTGAGGCCGGCGAGGGCGATGACATCAACACCGATGTCGAGTCGCTCCTCGGCGGGTCGGGCAACGACACGCTCACTCCGACCGCCGACATGAGCCCCGGCACCCCCGGCAGCAACGGCGGGACGATTAACGGCAACGACGGCGTCGACACGGTCGACTTCTCCAACCGCACGGCTACCGGCGGCGGCAATGGGCACGTCACCGTCACGATGAACGACAACGCGTTCAACGATGGCGAGCAGGACGAGGACACCGGTACCCCCGGCCTCCAGCCCGAGAACGGCAACGTCACGGATGAGAACGAGAACCTGAACGGCACAGACGTCCTGCCGACGGTCTCGCTCGGCCCGGGTGCCGTCCCGAGCGTTACCACCGGCGGGGATTCCCTCACCGGCAACGACTCGGACAACCTCATCATTGCCCTCGAGGGGAATGACACCCTGGTTGGCCTGGGTGGCAACGACATCCTCGCTGGTGTCCAGGGCAACGACAGCCACGATGGCGGGGAAGGCAACGACGTCTGCGATCCCGGCAGCGGTGTCAACACCGGACCTGGTCCGGCCGTGGTCGACAATCCGTCGACGCCGGACCTGGACGAGAGTCGAAACGACGCCGACTCATGCATCGGCGGCGGCGGGCTCCAGGATTCCATCGACTACGGCAGCGGGCCGAATGCGCGCACCGCGGTGGTCAACATCGACCAGACGGACGGTCTGGCCAATGACGGCGAGGTCGGTGAGGGCGACAACGTCAATGACGAGGTCGAGTTCCTCAGCGGCGGGTCGAACAACGACACCATCGACGCTGCCGGTATCGACAACACCATCGACGGCAACGCCGGCGACGACACGATCAACGCCGGTGCTGGCACCGACACCGTCAGAGGTGAGGGCGGCAACGACGACATCAACGGCGAGGCCGGGAACGACACGATCGACGGCGGTGACGACCAGGACACCCTCGACGGCGATGGCGGTAACGACGTCATCCACGGCGATGGCGGTAACGACACCGTCAACGGCGACGACAACGAGGACCTGCTCTTCGGCGATACCGGGGATGACAGCGTCAACGGCGACGCCGGCAACGATTCGATTCGCGAGGACGCCAGCGCCAACGGTGAGGATGACCTCACAGGCGGCACTGGTACCGACACGATCGACTACTCGGGACGCACCGGCCACGTCAACCTGACCATCGGTGCCGGCAGTGACGACGACGGCGAATGGAGCGGGCCTCCGGCGGGGCCGTGCTGCCCGGTCCCGGTCGAGCAGGACACGGTTGCCGGCGACTTCGAGTCGCTGCTGACCGGTTCCGGCAACGACAACCTGGCCGGTGACGGCGACCAGGAGACGCTCGTCGGCGGCGACGGAGCAGACGTCGTCAACGGCGGAACCGGAGCGGACACCCTCGCTGCTGGCGATGCGTTCTTCGCCGGTGGGTTCGGTACCAACTCGGGTGACACCTACGTGGGTGGACCCGGGAGCACCGCGACCTACAGCCCGGTCGCGATCGTCGATGTGACGACGGGGCCGGCGAACCGCCAGGTCGAGGGCGGTCGGTTCGACGACCTCGACCTGTCGCTGGATGGCACCGCCAACGATGGCGGCGCGGCCGGCGACCTCCAGGAGGGCGACAACCTCCAGGTGCAGCACGTGATCGGCGGTTCCGGTGATGACGACATCACCGGCGATGCCCAGGGGAACACGCTCTCGGGCATGAACGGCGATGACACGATCAGCGGTGGCGATGGTGACGACACCATCCAGGGCGGCAACGGAGCCGACCTGCTCGACGGCGAGGGTGGAGTTGACTCCATCGACGCCGGTGCCGGCGCGGACGACGTGCGGTCACAGGAGAATCCGCCGCTGGCGGAGAACGTCGACTGTGGACCCGGCACGGATGACGCCGTTGCGGACGACGAGGACACGCTCGTGAACTGCGAGCGGCGTGAGGGCCCGACTGGCCCGACGGGTGCCACTGGCGCCACTGGTGTCACGGGCGTCACCGGCGCCACGGGCGTCACGGGTGCCACCGGTACGACGGGTGCCACGGGTACCACGGGTGCAACCGGTACCACCGGTACCACCGGTGCGACTGGCGTGGCCGGTCCGACCGGCGCTACCGGGCCCCTGGGTCCGCAGGGTCCGCAGGGTCCGGTTGGCCCGCAGGGCCCGACCGGCCCCGAGGGTCCGGAAGGCGATCGAGGCCCGCGTGGGCCCAAGGGCGACCGGGGTAACCCCGGACCGCCTCGTGTCGCCACGAAGTCGGTCAATGCGTCCCTGAGCAAGAAGCGGGACACCAAGGGCCGGATCAAGAGCAAGGTCCGGGGCCGCGTGGTTCCGGGCGATGCGGCCGGCAAGGGCGCGTGCTCGGAGGGTCACCTCCAGATCACCGTCAAGGGCGGCAAGTCCGGCAAGAAGGAGCTCAAGACGCAGGTGGTCGACATCAACCGATGCAAGTTCTCCAAGAAGATCAGCGTCGGTGGCAAGGCCCGTCGTCGAGCCGATGAGCTCACGATCGAGACTCGCTTCCTCGGGAGCGAGGTGCTCAAGCCCAAGTCGGCGGACGATCTGTCCCTCCGCATCGGCTAGAGCCGAACAGCAGACGAAGAACGGAAAGGGCGCCTTCGGGCGCCCTTTCTGCGTTTGGGCGCGGTGTCCCCGGTTACCACGTCTCCACCAAATCGGCACGGAGGTGGAAGTGGCTACCGAGGCGAAGACATCCGAGGGCATCAGGCACGAGATGGCGATGGGCGATGACGGCCGGAAGCCGGACAAGCCCCGCGATCTCGGCGGACAGGGTGTCTTCGCCGCGCTCAAGCGGACGTTCAGCGAGTTCAAGGAGGACAACCTCACCGACTGGGCGGCCGCGCTCACCTACTACGCGGTGCTCGCCATCTTCCCGGCGATCCTCGCGTTGATGTCGCTCCTCGGCCTGATGGGCAGCGGCACCACGCAGCCGCTGATCGACAACCTCGGCCAGGTGGCGCCGGGCCCGGCCAAGGACATCTTCACCTCGGCGTTCGAGAACGTCCAGAAGAGCCAGGGCGCCGCGGGCCTCGCGTTCATCATCGGCCTCGCTGTCGCCATCTGGTCGGCGTCCGGTTACGTCGCCGCGTTCATGCGCGCGTCGAACGCGATCTATGACGTCGAAGAGGGCCGGCCGGTCTGGAAGAGCCTGCCGACGCGCGTCGGCACCACCCTGGTGCTCCTCGTCCTGCTCGCAATCACGGCCGTCGGCGTCGCCCTGTCGGGCGGCCTCGCCGAGCAGGTCGGGAAGGTCGTCGGCGTCGACAAGCAGGCCGTCGACGTGTGGAACATCGCGAAGTGGCCGGTCCTCATCGGGATCGTCGCCGTGATGTTCGCGATCCTCTACTACGCCGCTCCGAACGTGAAGCATCCGAAGTTCCAGTGGGTCAGCCCCGGCGGCGTGGTCGCGGTCGTGCTCTGGCTCATCGCGTCAGCGGCGTTCGCGTTCTACGTCGCGAACTTCGGTTCCTACAACGAGACGTACGGCGCGCTCGGCGGCGTGATCGTCTTCCTGATGTGGCTCTGGATCACGAACATCGCGATCCTGTTCGGGGCGGAGCTGAACGCCGAGCTCGAGCGCGGGCGCCAGATCGAGGGCGGACATCCCGAGGACCGCGAGCCGTTCCTCGAACCGCGCGACACGCGCAAGATGAGTTCATGAAGACCCGCTTGTGGATAGCGCTCGGAATGATCGCCGCGGTCGTGGCCGTCATCGCCGCGCGGCGGCGTGGACAGCGCGCGCCGGATGAGCCCGGCGCGCCAGAGGGGGTCGTCTCGGCTCGCCCGCTGGACGAGCTGACGCGCGACGAGCTCTACGAGGAGGCGCGCCGCCTGGACGTGCCGGGGCGGTCGACCATGAAGAAGGCCGAGCTGCGCCACGCGGTTGGCGCCGCCGCAGCCGTGCAGCGCAACGGCCGGTAGCTCTGCGCTTACATTCGGCCGGTGGGGAGCCCTCGGAAGCCGGCGCGCGCGCTGGCATGGTGCGCGCTCGCGGTCTCGCTGGCCGCGCCGACGCTCGCCCCGGCACAGACGGGCGAGGTGCCGGGTTTCGGCAGCGAGCTTCCCGCCGGAGTCCTCACGACGACCGAGCGGCCGCGCACGCCTGCCGACACCGCCCGGCCGCGAACCGCCGACCGCTCGATCCGCGACTGGATCGGCAGGCGGACGGGCTACGCCGGCGCCACGACCTACTCCCGTGGCGAGCTGGTGCACGAGGACCACATCTGGGACGGGTTCGGCGCGAGCGATCCGGCGCGCGAGTCGAGCACCCGCCTGCTCGACGCGATCGTGGCGCAGGACCCGAACCTGTACCGGCCCCAGTCCGCGTTCGCGATCGCCGGGTTCGGCGCGTACGGCGGCGGGCCGATGGACCTCGTCGCCGACATCACCGAGGTGCGCGTCGCAGCGCAGCGTGACCGCGTCACGTTGCTCGCCCGCACGGTGATCATGACCGCGACCGAGCAGCCGGCCGTGCTCGTGCTCGTCGACAGCGCTCCGGGGGACTCCGAGCGCAGCGTCCCGTTCAACTCAGGCATCACGACGACGCGGGCGGACGTAGCGCTGCTGCTGACCGGCCGCGGCGGCACCGCTGTCGATCTCGCGACCGGCGCGCGCGAGACGTTCACGACGACCGCCACTCCGCGCGGCTACACGAACGCGGTCGAGGCCGAGATCCCACGCGCTCTGATCGGCGACCCGGGCCGTCGCGCCCATCTGAGGATCGCCGTCGCCGCCGGCCGCCTCGACCCCGCCGCCGGCGAGCTGGCGGCGCGCACGAACGGTCCCGCGATCGCGAACGTCGCGTTCCGCCGCGACGAGCCGGTGCGGCCGAAGTTCGACAAGCGGCAGGCTCAGGTTCTGACAGCCGGCACGATCGACCCGTTCTTCGCGGACGTCGACCTGGGCAGGCTCGCCGCGGGCGTGAACCAGCGGGTCGCGGCCGGCCCGGGCTATCACGACCGGGTGATGACGACCGACAAGGCGATCTCCAAGGAGCAGGGCGCGGGGGACAGCGACGGCATCCTGCAGCGATACGGCATGTACGTCCCGGCCGGCCTCGACCTGGAGCGCCCGGTCGCCTCCACGGTGTTCCTGCACGGATCGAGCATGGACGCCCACGACTTCGCGGTCCTGACGCCCGGCCTGATGCGGTCGCTCGGGGACGCACGGCGGTCGGTGATCATCATGCCCAAGGCGCGGACCGGCTTCAGCTTCTTCGTCGGCGCGGGCCTCGAGGACGTCAACGCGGCGACCGCCGACGCGGCGCGAGTGCTGCGGCTCGACCGGCGCCGCTCGACGCTCGGCGGCTACTCGATGGGCGGCTACGGCGCGTTCCTGCTCGCGGCCCTCTACCCCGACCGCTTCAGCGCGACGTTCAGCATCGAGGGCCTCGTGGGGGGCGACGTCGTGAGTCCCGGGCGTCCGCCGCCGTATCCGGCTGACGTCCGCCGGGTCTTCCCGAACCTGCGCTGGGTGCCCACGCTGATCTACCAGGGCGGGGCCGACGCCAACGTGCCGGTGACCAACGCGACGGCGGCGATGGACACCCTCGGAGCGCTGGGGTATCGGTCGCGGCTCCTCCTGTTCCCGGCCGACAACCACTTCTCGCCGGGCCTCGTCGATCACTGGGACCCCGCCGTGGAGTACCTGGACCGGAGCCCCACCATCGATCTCAACCCGCCGCGGGTGACCCTCGTCCGCGACATGACCGTCGAGCGTGGCGTCAACGAGGCCACGGGCTCCTCGCAGATGATCTTCCCTCCCGGCGGCCACCGGCTGCGCTTCGACCGCGCCTACTGGGTGTCGGGGCTGGAGCCCGCCGACCCGCAGGGGACGGCGACGATCGACGCCCGCTCGCGCGCGATCCCGCTGACGCCGCACGAGGTGACGGCCGAGAGCGGCTCGGGCGCGTTTCCGAATCCCTACGTGATGAGCGGCCGGGCCTGGACGGAGACGGGGTCGCCCGAAGCGCTGGCGAACCGGTTCACGGCCGAGCTGAAGGGTGTGCGCGCGGTGCGGCTGAACGCGCGCCGTATGCGGCTGAAGCGCTCGCGCCCGATCCGGGCGACGGTCACGACCGATCACGCGACCGAGCTGCGCCTGACCGGGCGCTGGCCCCGGCCGGCCCCGAGCGTGACGCTGAACGGCGCACGCCTTCGGGTCGCCGCCACGCGGCGGGCCCTGACGCTCGAGCTGCCGGTCGGACGGGCGGTCCTGCGGATCAGGCCGAGACCGGCCGCGAGCTAGAGCCCGCGATCGCCTGGAGCGTCGGCGCCAGGTAGTGCTCGGCGAAGGTGCGGATGTCGGCCTGGGTGCGCAGCCCGAGGACCGAGTCGGGCGTGAGGACAAACGACAGGACGGCGCGTGCGAGCAGCTCGCTGATGCCGTCGATGTCCGCGTCGTCGAGCGGCAGCCCGCCCTCCTTCGCCTCGCGGCGCGCGAAGCCCGCGATGAACTCGCGCCCGGCCTCGAGTACCGGCCCGGCCCGGACGGTCAGGTGCGGCACGATCAGCTCGGGCTCGGTCTTGAGCAGCCGGTTGAGCAGGCGGTGCTTGCGCAGCCAGGTGAGCGCGAAGACGAAGCCCTCGACCAGGCGGTCCTCGAGCGTGTCGTAGGGGGCGACGACCGTGTCGATCTCGCGCAGGAAGCGCCGCATCTCGTGCAGCAGGACCGCCTCGATCAGCCGGTCCTTGCCGGGGAAGTACTTGTAGACCGTGACCCGCGAGAGGCCCACGCGCTGCGCGACGTCGCCGATCGTGAAGCGGCGCACGCCGAACTCCTCGGCCTGGGCGACCGCGGCGTTCAGGATCCGGTCGCTCGTGTGATCGCCGGGCCCGGACGGGCTGGCCAGGATCCGCTCGAGCAGCGCCGCGTCCGGCTTCGCGCGCTTCTTCATGCCCGAACGGTACCGCCACCGCCGGGGGGTTTACAAGTTGACAGATACTGTTAACTTCTAATCCGTGATGGCCGCGAGCTCAGCGGGCGGAGCGCAGCTCGATCAGCTGATCGCCCTGGGCGTGGTCTATTTCGGCGGCACCGGCGCCGTGATCTGGCTCGTCCATGCCCATCGCGCCGGGCGCACCCAGCTGCTCGCCCGCGCCGGTGCGGTCGCCGGGTGGGCCCTGCGCGTGCCGGGGTGGGCCGCCCTGCCGGTCGCGGTCGCCAGCGCCGGCCTGCTCGCGGCGATGTGGGGCGGCCTGTGGGATATCGGCTACCACGTCGACAACGGCCGCGACACGGGACCGCTCGGCAACCCCGGCCACTGGCCGCTCCTGCTCGGGATCTTCACCACCTTCTGCGCAGGGATCCTCGCCCTCGGCATGGCCGACCAGCGCGACGCGACGCAGGCCTGGGTGCCCATCACGCGCGACTGGCGCGTGCCGATCGGCGGCGTCTTGCTCGTCGTCTGCATGACCTTCGGCCTGTCGGCGCTGGCCCTCGACGACGTGTGGCACCGGATCTTCGGCCAGGACGTGACGCTCTGGTCCCCGACGCACTTCGTCTTCCTCTTCGGCGGGATGCTCACCGTCACGGGAATGCTCGTCCTCCTGAAGGAGGGCAGCATCGCCCGCGCCGCCCAGCGCACCGCACGCGAGGACTACTGGCGCCCGTCGTGGGGTGAGATCGCCTGGCGGCGGGTCCTCAGGGTGTCCCTGCTCGGCGGTCTGCTGTGCGGGCTCGAGCTCTACCTCGCCGAGTTCGACTGGGGCGTGCCGCTCTATCGCCAGGTCTGGCAGCCGCTGCTCCTGGCCGCGTTCGCCGGCTTCATCTTCACGGCGGCGCGTGCCTGGGCCGGCCCCGGCAGCGCGCTCGGCGCCTGGGGCGTGTACGCCCTCATCCGCGCGACGGGGATCCTGGTCCCGGTCCTGGCGGGCGTGTCCGCACCGTCGATGCCACTCCTGCTGGCGCCCGCCATCTGCGTCGAGCTGCTCGCGTTGGGGCTCGACCCGCGACGGCGCATGCTCGCCTTCGGTGCGGGGGCCGGCCTCCTCTGCGGGACGGTCGGCTTCGCAGCCGAGTACGGCTGGTCGCAGTTCGCGATGCCGCTGCCCTGGACCGCCGCCCTGCTTCCGGAGGGCCTCGTCTACGCGATCGTGGCCGGGGTGGCGGGCGGCCTGCTGGGCGCCCTGTTCGCCGCTGCCCTGCGTGGCGACCTTCCCCGGCCGCGCGTCGCGCGCCTCGCCTGCGTCGGCGCATTCGTGCTGCTCCTCGGCGTATGCGTCGGCGCGGCCGGCCGGGAGGTGCCCGACGCGCGCGCCCAGATCGACCTGATCGACGTTCGTGGCGGACCCGACCGCGAGGCGCTCGCCACGGTCCGGCTCGACCCGCCGGACATCGCCGACGGAGCGAACTGGCTGTACATCCTCGCGTGGGCGGGCGGCGACGATCGTGTCGTCGACCGGCTCGACCGCGTCGGCCCCGGGGTCTACCGCTCGACTGAGCCCATCCCACTGGGCGGCCGCTGGAAGGTGGGCCTGCGCCTGAACAACGGGCGCGTGCGCGGCGCCGTGCCGATGCGGCTGCCGGTGGATCGCGGCCTTCCGAACGCCGAGCAGACCCTGCCCGCGTTCACGAGCAAGGAGCAGCTCGAGCGCGCGATGCGGGAGTCGTCGGGCGCCGAGCTTCCCGCCCCGGCGTCGTTCAACCGGCCGTTCGGGGACGATGGGCTGATCGTGCTGCGCGAGACAAAGGACGGCGTCTCCGACTGGCTGTGGGCGCTCGGCATCGGCCTGACCGGGCTGATCTGGGGCCTGTGCATCGTCGGTCTGGCGCTCGGCCTGGGCCGCATGGCGCGCCGCTCGCGGTTCCCCGCCGTTCCCGTTCCCGCCTGATGACGCCTGACCACGAGGTGGCGATCATCGGCGCCGGGCTGAGCGGCCTGGGCATGGGCGCCGCCCTGCGCCGCGCGGAGATCGACGACTTCGTCATCTTCGAACGCGCCGGCGACGTGGGCGGCACGTGGCGGGACAACACCTACCCCGGCGTCGGCGTCGACATCCCGACCTTCGCCTACCAGTTCTCCTACGAGCTGAAGCCGGACTGGTCGCGCGTCTTCGCCAAGGGCGCGGAGGTGAAGGCCTATATCGACGACTACACGGCGAAGTACGGACTCGGGCCGCACCTCCGGTTCGACAGCGAGGTGACCGCTCGCACCTGGGACGAGGAGCACAGCCTCTGGCGCCTCGAGGTAAACGGCGGCGAGGTCACGGCGCGGTTCGTGGTCAGCGCGATCGGCGCGTTCGTGGACCCGAAGCCGGTGGAGCTCCCTGGCCTCGACCAGTTCGAGGGCGAGCTCGTGCACTCGGCCCGCTGGGACCACGACGTCGAGCTCGCCGGCCGCCGCGTGGCCATTCTCGGCACGGGCGCAAGCGCGGTCCAGATCGTGCCCGCGATCGCGCGCGACCTCGCCCAGCTCGACGTCTACCAGCGCACCCCGATCTGGGTGGCGCCCAAGTTCGACCCGCGGATACCGGGCTGGATCAAGGGGCTCTTCCGGCGCGTGCCGCTGACGCAGCGGCTGACGCGCCTCGTGGCCAGCGCGATCGTCGAGTTCATCCTCGTGTTCCTGGTGGTGAACTACCGCCGCGTCCGGTTCGCGGCGGGCTGGATCGAGCGCTCGAACAAGCGCTTCCTGAAGCAGCAGGTGCGCGACCCCGAGCTGCGGCGCAAGCTCACGCCGGACTACGGGATGGGCTGCAAGCGGCCGAGCGTGTCGAACCACTATCTGAGGACGTTCAACCGCGACAACGTCGAGCTGATCACCGACCGCATCAAGCGTGTGACCGCGCGCGGCATCAGAACCGCCGACGGCCGAGAGCGCCCGGCCGACGTGATCGTGCTGGCCACCGGCTTCAGGCTGGCGTCCGATCCCGAGAACTACCGGCGCACGCCCGTGCGCGGCACGAACGGGTTCGACCTGGCCACCCACTACGAGCGGAACCGGCTGAAGTCATACGAGGGCGTCGCCATGCCCGGCCTCCCGAACCACTTCATGATCTTCGGTCCCTACGGCTGGACCGGCGCGTCGTGGCACGTCCTGGTGGAGACCGCGTCCCGGCACATCATCCGCGTCATCAGGGCGTCCAGGGAGCGCGGCGCCACACGGGTCGAGGTGACCCCCGAAGCGACCGATCGCTTCCATTCGCTCGTCGAGAAGCGGATGTCGCGTTCGCTCTGGTTCTCGAGCAACTGCGCGACCGCCAACAGCTACTACTTCGACCATCACGGCGACGTGCCGTTCCTGCGCCCGACCTCCGGCCGCCAGGCACATCGCGCGAGCCGCTCGTTCCCGCTCGACGACTACCGCTACGCGAGGTCGCCGGCGACGATGAGTTCCAGGTGACGACTAACTCCCTGGATCTTCACGCGGCGAGTACGGTCTCCGCCGCGCGTTGGGCCCCATCCATCGGGGGCAGCGCGGTTCGGCCGGGGAGGCCGTCATCGCCCATCAGCCGCAGCAATTCCTCGCCGAGTCGGTCGGGGGCGAGATCCTCGGGCGGGAACCCGGCGATGAGCCGTCGCTCCGCGAACACGCGAGCGCGTATTCGCTGCTCGCCCGTGTGGGTGGCCCGCGGCACGGCGAGCACTTTCTTGCGCTCCCGCAGCGACTCGCAGAGGCTGTTGTAGCCAGCCATCGTCACGACCGCGTCGGCGCGCGCCACCCACGGCAGGGCATCCTGATGGCCGTCCGGCATCTCGGCGCCTAGGTCGGCAGCCTTGGCGGCGAGCACCTGCCGCTCGGCAGTGGGCATGTTCGGCCCGGGCAGGATGACCGGGCGCACCGATGCGTTGCGATGCACCACGGGCAGCGCCTCGAGGAAAGCATCCGCAAGCGGGAACCCGTCGCGGCCGCCGCCCCCCATGCACAGCACGACGGACTCGTCGCCGGTCGCGCGCCGCACCGCCGGGGCCGCCGGCGAAACGACGTAGTTGCAGCTGACGATCCTGCGCGCGTGCGCGTGCACGCCGTACACGGAGACGGTGTCGAACACGTCACGACTCCCGTAGACGAGTACCGCGTCGTAGCGCTCGATGTACTCGTGCGCGCCGAGGTCGGACCAGCCGGCGCGCACCAGGTCCGGCTCGCCTAACACGTCGCGGAGGCCCAAGAACAGCCTCGCCCGGGGGCGGCGCTCGGTCGCGCG
>DASPHG010000056.1:0-47324 GCA_035629775.1 Thermoleophilaceae bacterium
GCGCGGACTCCTCCGGGTCCTCGCCCGTGAGCTCGCGCACCGTGCGCGTGATGACGTTGCCCTCTCGGCTCTTGTCGAGCGCCTCCTGCACCATCCGCTCGGCCGCCACTCGCAGCCGCGCCCTCGCGGCGGTCAGCCTGAAGCGCCGGCCGGCGTGCTTGACCACGAGCGGCTTGCGCAGCGGACGAGCGAGCTGGTTGTCGATCGCGACGCGCGCCTCGGCGGCGCGCATTCCGCCCACGTGAACGCCGCCGACCGTGATCCCGTCCGCGATCAGGTCGTCGCGCGAGGCGTCGTAGGCGTACACGCCTATCGCGCCAACGAGCATGGCGCACAGGAACAGCGCAAGGGCGATGAACGACTTGTGTCGCACGGTGCTTACCGAGTGTAGGTACGGTGGTTCCCGGCTGCCAGATCCCGCAACCGGAATTGCGCGGTCAGGCCGGGGCGCGCGCCAGGACGGAGTCGATCGCGTGGAGCACGCTGGGCCGTGAGCGGGCGTCCGATTCCAGCTCGCGCAGGGCCTCGAGCTCGCGGCGTTCCAGGGAGCCCAGCAGGGCGATGATCTCCTCGGCCTCGAGCTCGTTGTAGTCCTCTAGGACCGGCTCGGGGCCTGTGGGCAGCGGGTCCTGTCGTGCGGCGGCCGGCGCAGGTTCGTCGGTGGTGTCCTTGGTGATCTGGACTATTCCGTCCAGCATCTTCTGCAGCTCGGCGATCTCAGCCGGGCTCATCCGCATTAGTGGAGCCTCGCTGCCCTGCACACTCGGGCTCCAGCGCAGGAACTCCTCGACCTCGCGCTCGTAGCGGTAGGGCTCCCGGGCGCCCTTCAGGATCGGGCTGAGCCGCAGGTGCTCGCCCAGCCTGAGGACCGCTTCGCGGGTCGTGTAGCGGTAGTCGAATCCGGTCGCCTTCAGCCTGCGGTTGTCGACGCCGCGGCCGAAGCGCAGCAGGTTCATCAGCTCAGGCGGGACGCGGACGCCCAGGCGCCGCAGCGGCGTGAGCGCCAGGCCGGTGCCCCACGGAGGCAGGAACGGCAAAAACGGCTTCCCGAGCAGGCCCGCAACCTCGCTGAGCGCGAGCACACCGTCGGCGGCGACGTTGAACACGCCGGGCAGGTCCTGCTCGGTCGAGTGCAGCAGCGCGCCCGCCACGTCGTCCTCGTGGACGAACTGGAGCCGCGGGTCGAACCCGAGGATCGCGGGCACGAAGGGCAGCTCGGCCAGGCCGCGCAGCGAGGTCATGACGTCCGGGCCGAGCACGTTCGTGCAGCGGAGGATCGTCACGCAGGTGTCCGGCTGCTTCTCGTTGAAGTCGTTGATCGCCGCCTCGGCCTCGACGATGTCGCGCTCGAGCGGCGTGCGCGGCGCGTGCGGGCGGCGCATCGACTCCGTGAAGAACGACGGGTCGTCCTGCTCGGAGCCGTAGTAGTGCGTCGACGACTTGAAGATGAACTTCCGCACCGTCGTGTCGCGCCCCGAGCACGCGGCCAGGATGTTCATCGTCCCGATCACGTTGTTCTCGTGGGCGAGCCGCGGTGAGGTCGTGATCGAGTCCACGACCAGGCGCGTGTCGATGACCGTGTCGATGCGGGCCGCGTCGACGATCCGCCTGAGCAGCGCGTGCTGGGAGCCGACGCGCACGTACTCGGCGCGCTCGAGCTCGCCGCGCGGATCCTCGGGCGCGACGCACACGATCGCCTCGACGTCGGGGCGCGCCTCGAGCGCGCGCGCCACGCGGTATCCCCAGTAGGTCTGCACGCCGGTGACGAGGACCCGCTTCGACGCGCTCATCCGAGCCACACCGACCGGCGGGTACGCACCATCTCGAACAGGTTCTCCTGGATGCGCGCGCGGATCTCGTGCGCGACCGTCTGGACGAGTGCCTTGTCCTCGTGCATCCCCTCCTCCTCGAAGCGAATGGGCTCGAGGAAGCGGATCTTGAACTTCGCCGGCAGGTAGCCGAGCATCCCCAGCGGGCCGCCGTGCGGGAACGTCGGCGTGATCGGGAAGTACAGGAGCCCCGTCAACTGCTGCAGCGGCTTCACCTGGGCGAAGATCGGCGCCGCCTCCTCGGCACCGACCACGCACACCGGCACAATCGGCGCCTGGGCGCGCATGGCCGCCTCCACGAAGCCGCCCCGGCCGAAGCGGCGCAGCTTGTAGCGGTCCTTGAAGAGCTTCTCAGTGCCCTTGCGGCCCTCCGGGAAGACGAGGACGAGCTGCTGCTCGTCGAAGAGCAGCCGCTGCACATTCGCGGGGTGCGCCGCCACGCAGCCCATCTTCGGGATCAGCATGGAGAAGCCGGGATAGCCCTTGAAGAAGTGCTCGACCGTGATGTTGAGCGGACGCGGATGGGTGTGCTCCTCCTTGATCCCCTTCGCGATCATCGCCGCATCCGGCGGCAGCGCGCCCGAGTGGTTCGAGACGAGCAGCGCGCCGCCGCTCGCGGGCACGTTCTCGACCCCCTCGATCTCGCAGCGGAACCAGTAGCGGTAGAAGAATTCGATCAGCGTGCGGTCGAAGAAGCCCTCGACGCGCTCCGACCGCCCCCAGTCGTTCAGCTGGCGCTCGGGCTCGATCCCCGGCAGGTGACGGCGCATGTCGTCGCGCCGGACCGGCAGGCGCTCGTCGCCAGTCGTCTGGTCGGGCTCGTCGACTCTGAGGCTTGTCCGCGTGGGCATCGGTGCGATTGTTTCAGGCGAGCACGGGGTCGAGCTTCTCGCGCAGCTCGGGCCAGTCCCTGGCGCCGATGGCGTCGCCGGCGGCGACGACCTCCTCGTTCCACGGGTGGAGCAGGGTCGCGCCGACGATCCCCGCGCGCTTCGCCTTCACCAGGTTGACCGGGCTGTCGTCCACAAGGACGTCGATGCCCAGTTCCACGCATCTGCTCACCTTGTCGAACGAGCAGTGCAGGTCGTCGTAGGGCATGCCGATCTGCTCGAGCCAGCGCCCGGTCGCGTCGCGCGTGTGGTCGTGGCGGTGCGAGGTGATGTGGATCCAGTGGCCCGCGGCGTGCCACGCGGCGACCGTCTCCACCGCGCCCGGATACGGCTCGGCGGCGAGGATGTTCGTCTCAGAGTGGGTCTCCTCGATACAGGCGACCACCTGGTCGCGCGGGAGCAGGGTCGTCCCCCACTCGCGCTGCTCCTCATAGGGCAGGTCGACGCCGTGGCGGTCGTGCACGACCCGGCGAAAGAGCGGCCAGTAATCGTGCAACGTCGAGTCGATGTCCAGAGCTATCCGAGGCATCCCGGGTACCGTAGGGGGCATGGCCAAGACGCTCTTGCTCTCGAAAGCCCGTCCCGCGCTGCCGAGCGCAGCCGAACGCGCCGATTCCGAATACGGCTCGGGCGCCGAGCCGGACTGGCGCCAGATCGACTGGCGCGAGCACCTGCACTGGGCCGAGATCGAGGACAAGCGGATGAACTACGTGGACATCGGCTCGGGCGCCGAGCCGCCGATCGTCTTCATCCACGGGCTCTCGGGGTGCTGGCAGAACTGGCTCGAGAACCTGCCCTACTTCGCGCAGAAGCGGCGCTGCGTGGCCATGGACCTTCCCGGCTTCGGCCACTCCGACATGCCGGGCGAGAAGATCTCGATCAGGGGCTACGCGCGCCATGTCGACGCGCTGTGCGAGCAGCTCGAACTGGGCCGCTGCATCATCGTGGGCAACTCGATGGGCGGGTTCGTCGCGGCCGAGGTCGGGATCCGCCACTCGGAGCGCGTCGAGCGCGCCTGCCTCGTTGCCGCCGCGGGCATCTCGATCACGAACCTGCGCCGGCGCCCGCTGCTGACCGGCGCGCGGATGCTCGGCGCGCTCGGGGCCACGTCGGCGTCGCAGAGCCGCATCATGGTCTCGCGGCCGCGCCTGCGGTGGACCTTCACGAACTTCGTCTTCCGCCACCCGTCGCGAATCGCACCCGACCTGATGTTCGAACAGGTCATGGGCGCCGGCAAGCCCGGCTTCGTGGACGCTCTCGACGCGCTGACCAGCTACGACTTCCGCGACCGGCTGCCCGATATCGAGGCGCCGACGCTGATCGTCTGGGGCGAGCACGACATGCTCGTGCCGGTCGAGGACGCACACGAGTTCGAGCGCCTGATCCCCCAGTCACGCACGGTGATCCTCGACGACACCGGCCATGTGCCGATGCTCGAGCGGCCGCGGAAGTTCAACGAGCTGCTCGAGGAGCTGATCGAGGGCCGCGGCGTGGGCGCCGAGACCGGCCCCGAGGAGCAGGTCACCGCGGCGTAGGGGCGCGTTAGCGCGTACTCAGGGACGTTCGTCAGAGGTGCGGCCTTCCGTCGCCCCCTTGTGCGCTTCAGGTCTCCGGCGTCGCTGACGTCTTCGCGAGCTTCAGGTCGCGCATCCCCCATCGACATTGGCCGTTGTCGAGCGAGGCCGAGACGGTGCCCGTCTTGTTCTTGAGCGTGCCGTGGAAGGTGTTGCTCGAGCCGGAGATCTGGTGGTTGAAATGGACGGCGTCGGCGGCGACCGTCAGCCGGTTCCCGCCGCCGCCGCCGCCGCCGCTCGGGACCAGCCGCGTGCGGTTGAGGATCAGCGCTTCCTGGGTCACGTCGGCGTGGTCCCTGAAGGACCCGCAGAGCGGGACGGCGTACCACCACATCAGCAGGCGATTCTGGCTCGGCGTCCACGACACCTTTGCCGCCACATCACACTTCCCGTTCTTGCCCGCGCCCTCCCACGTGCCCGCGCCAACAGCGCTTGCGCGCGCGGCGGCCTGCTTGATCCCACAGCCGTCGAAATTGGCCTTACCCGACTTCTTCGTCTTGACGTCGACGCGCTCGCCGTTGCCCTTGATGCGCAGGAAGCCGGCCGTCGCCGTGACCTTGTAGACGCCCTTCTTGACGGCGAACCCGAAGCGGCCGTCTTCAGCGGTGGTGGCGCGGTAGGTCTTTTTCGGGCCCTTCGCCGTGACCTTTGCGCCCTTCACGGGGATCTCCTTGCAGGACCTATCGCCCGAGCAGTTCAGGAGCACGCGACCCTCGATCACGCGCTCCGCGCCGTCCACCGTCAGGTACTGGAAGTCGACGCTGCCGTCGTAGGACTTGTCGCCGAAGTAGTCCTTGCCCGGCGCTATATCCACCGCGCCTTCGCCGCAGGTCTGTGCCTGAGCGCCGATCTTCTTCGCGGCACCGAGCGCGCGCAGCGGGAACTTGAAGATGACGTTCTTGCCAGAGGCCGTTGCCTTGCCCTGCCCCGCCACGTCGAAGCCCGTGAGCGGCTGGCCGTTCTCGACGGAGACGACCTTGCGGACGTTCCCCTCCTGGTCCACGATGAACTCCGGGTTGGACCTCGCGTTACCGCTCGTGTTGATGCTGAGGTGGGTGTTGATGAACTCCTTCTGGGCACCCCGCAGGCCGACCGTGACCACCACCGACTTCTTCGTCTTGTCGACTTCGAGCGAACGGATGTCGCATCGCTCCGAGTTTTCCCCGCCGCCCGTGGACTTCTCGTCCTTGATCGAGTCCTCGTCCGCGGCGAAGGCGCCCCCGACGAGAAGAATCGCTCCCAATGCGGTCCCGAGCAGGATGCGACGCGCTGAGCCCATGTGACGACGGTCTCATCGGCCCGAGAATCTGTCAAGGGGGGCTTAGCTCGTCACCGCGCCCTCGGCCGCGGAGCCCACGTACTTCGCGTACTTGCCGAGCACGCCGCTCGGATACTTCGGCGGGGGCGATTCGTAGGCGGCCACGCGCTCCGCGATCTCGTCGTCCGGCAGCTCCAGGCGCAGCTCGCGGTTCGGCACGTCGAAGACGACAGTGTCGCCATCGCGGACGGCGGCGATGGGTCCCCCGCGCGGCGCCTCGGGCGCCACGTGGCCGGCCATGAACCCGTGGGTCGCGCCCGAGAACCGGCCGTCGGTCATGAGGGCGACCGTGTCCCCCAGCCCCTGGCCCTGGATCGCGGCCGTGACCGCGAGCATCTCGCGCATCCCGGGCCCGCCCGACGGCCCCTCGTTGCGGATGACGACCACGTCGTTGGGCTCGATCTGCTGCGCCTCGACGGCGGCGAACGCCTGCTCCTCGGACTCGAACACGCGGGCCGGGCCGCGGTGCTCCATCCGGCCGTGGCCGGAGAGCTTCACCACGCACCCGTCCGGGGCGAGGTTGCCGCGCAGGATCGCCAGGCCGCCGTTCGGCTTGAGCGGGTCGGCGAGCGCTCGGATCACCTCCTGCCCCTCGGCCTCCTGGGCGGCGTCCGCCTCCTCCCCGAGCGTCGTGCCGGCCACCGTGACCGCGTCCTCGTTCAGGAAGCCGGCCTCGCGGAGCCGGTTCGCGACCACGCGCACCCCGCCCGCGCGGAACATGTCCGGCGCGACGAAGCGCCCGAACGGCTTCAGGTCGGCAAGGAGCGGCGTGCGCCAGCTGATCCGGTCGAAGTCGTCGATCGTCAGGTCGACGCCGGCGTCCTTCGCCACGGCGAGCAGGTGGAGAACCGCGTTGGTCGAGCCGCCGGTCATCGCCACGCAGCCGATCGCATTCTCGAGCGACTCCTTCGTGATGATCGCGCTCGGCGTGACGTCGCGGGCCACGAGATCGACGACGAGGCGCCCGCACTCCTCCGCGACCTTGCCCTTCTTGCCGTCCTCGGCGGGCACCATGCCGCTGCCCATCGCCGAGATGCCGAGCATCTCGAACGCGGTGGCCATCGTGTTCGCCGTGAACTGCCCGCCGCACGCCCCGGCCCCGGGGGACGCGTGGTGCTCGAGGTCGGACAGCTCCTCGTCGGTCATGTCGCCGGCGGCGTGCGCCCCGACGGCCTCGAACACCTCCTGGATCGTCACGTCCTTGCCACGCCAGTGGCCCGGCATGATCGACCCGCCGTACAGCATCAGGCTGGGCACGTCGAGCCGCGCGAGCGCCATCACGCACCCCGGGATGGTCTTGTCGCATCCCGACAGCGCGATCACGCCGTCGAACATGTAGCCGCGCGCCATCAGCTCGATCGAGTCGGCGATCACCTCGCGGCTGACGAGCGAGGCGCGCATGCCCTCCGTTCCCATCGTGATCCCGTCGGAGACGGCGATGGTGTTGAACTCCATCGGCGTGCCGCCGGCGGCGCGCACGCCCTCCTTCACCTTCTCGGCGAGCCGGCGGAGGTGGAAGTTGCAGGGCATCGCCTCCGTCCACGTGTTGGCGACGCCGATGATCGGCCGGGCGAGGTCCGCGTCGCTGTAGCCGATGCCATACAGGTAGGAGCGAGCGGCCGCGCGAGCCGGCCCCTCGAGGATCGTGGCGCTGCGGCGGTCGCTCACGAACGGGCGCTCGAGCGCTCGCGCTCCCACTGGGCGAGCCGCCAGAGGTCGCGCCGCACGCGGCCTGGATCGACCTGCCGGCCCGGCAGGTGCATGTTGGCCGTGCGGATCAGCCGGCGCTCGTCCCCGGTCAGGGCCATCCACTTCGCCAGCACGTCGTCCGAGTCGGGCAGTCGCGAGCCCGCGATCGCGTTCGTCATGTCGGGGAACTCGACGCAGTACTCGTTGAGCAGCCGGCCGCTCTCGGGGACGTAGGCGACGATCGGCTTGTGCGGGTAGATCAGGTACGCGTATCCCGGCGTGGCGCCGCGCACCCGGATGAAGCCGAGATCGCGGTACATGCCCCACTCCTCGTCGTTCACACACGACCGCAGCAGCTCGCGTGCGCGATGCTCAGCGCGCCGCTCGCGGCCGGGGTCGGCCACGAAGCGCCGCTCGCGGGTTCGTGACGGCTTCGCCCGCCGGCGCCCGGCGGCCGCGGTCTCGCGCGCCAGGGCGGGAAGCGCCAGGGCGAGCGCGATGAGGCTCAGGGCGAGGACGGTGAGAAGCATGTCGCCCCTCGGGTCAGCCGCCGGAGGCGCGCGGGAAGAAGATCACGCGGTCCGCGTCCTGCGGGATCTCCTCGTAGTGATGGATCATCACGGCCTGGCGGCGACCGCTGCCGGGTGCGTGCGTGGGCACCGCCGCCCACATGCCCTCGTCGAGCTGGCGACGGAACGCCTCGATCAGGCGCTCCTCGTCCTCGCGCACCTCCGGATCACCCTCCGCCAGGAGGACCTCGCCGTGCCCGGGCTTCATGCGCAGGAACTTCATGGACTCCCGATTATGCCAATCGCATCGACAGGGCCCGCGCCCTCACCCAGGTCGCGCAGCCCGTCGCGCACCGCCCGGGCGGCCACATCCTTCGCGCGCCGCGCGGCCTCGAGCGGGTCCGCGCCCCGCGCGAGGTGCGCCGCGAGCGCCGAGGAATGGGTGCAGCCCGAGCCATGGGCGGCCCCGTCGGGGTGCCGTTCGCCGGGGATCTCGACGAGGCGCGCGCCGTCGAAGAAGACGTCGGTGGCCTCGCCACGGTGCCCGCCGGTGATGACGACGTACTTGGGCCCGAGCGCGTGGATCGCGCGCGCCAGGTCCTCCGCCTCGCCCTCGTCCTGCGCGAGCACGCGCGCCTCGGGGAGGTTGGGCGTCACGACGTGGGTGAGCGGGAGGAGCCGCTCGCGCAGCGCGTCGCGCGCGGCCTCGTCGAGCAGCACCGCCCCGCTCTCGGCGACCATCACGGGGTCCAGGACGACCGGCGCCTCCCCCACTTGCCCCAGCGCCTCGATGACCGCGTCGATCGTCTGCGTGTCGCCCAGCATCCCGATCTTCACGGCGTCCACGCCGATGTCCTCGGCGACCTGCTTCACCTGCTCGACGATCACCTCCGGCGGGACCGGGTGGACCGCGCTGACCCCGACGGTGTTCTGCGCCGTGATCGCGGTGATCGCCGTCATCCCGTGCACGCCGCAGGCGGCGAACGCCTTCAGGTCGGCCTGGATGCCGGCGCCTCCGCCCGAGTCGGAACCGGCGATCGAGAGGACGCGCGGGATGCGTCGAGCCATGGCCGGGACGCTACCGCCGCCTGCGCGAGTCAGGCGGCGACCACGTAAGCGCCGGACGGGACGCGCCGGACGAGCCCGCGCAGCTCCAGCCGGGCGAGCGTCGCGCGGGCGGCGCCGGGCTCCAGGCCGAGGCCGGTCGCGATCGCGTCGAGCCCCCCGCCGCGGGAGACGGCATCGAGCACCGCGCGCTCACGCTCGTCCAGTGCCGCCTCGGGCTCCGCGGGCACCTCGCGCACCCCGACGCCATAGATCAAATCGAGCACGTCCTGCGCTTCGGTCACCAGCGCCGCCCCGGCGCGGAGCAGGCCGTTGGTCCCCGTCGCCACGTCGGACGTCGCCTGGCCGGGCACCGCCGCCACGTCGCGCCCGATCTCGGCGGCGCAGTCCGCCGTGATCAGCGTGCCCGAGCGCTCGGCCGCCTCGACGACGACGGTCACCCTCCCGAGCGCCGCCATGATCCGGTTGCGCGCCGGGAAGAGCCAGCGGAGCGGCCGCGTGCCCGGCGGCATCTCGGACACGACCGCGCCGTCGGCCCAGATCCGCTCGTAGAGGGCGCGGTTGGTGCGCGGGTAGGCGACGTCGACGCCGCTCGCGAGCACGGCCACCGTGCTGCCAGCGGCGTCCAGGCACGCCCGGTGGGCGACCGCGTCGACCCCGAGCGCGAGCCCGCTCACCACCTGCACGCCCGCCGCACCGAGCCCGCGCGCGATCCGCTGGGCCATCGTCCTCCCGTACTCCGACGGACGCCGCGAGCCGACGATCGCGACCGCCGGGTGGTCGGTGAGCAGCGGCGCGAGCCGCGTGGCGTAGAGAACCGCAGGCGGATGCCGCAGGTCACGGAGGGTCGCCGGATACACGGCGGCATGCGCGCAGACGGCCTCGCCGACCAGCCCGGCCCGGACGGCGTCCCCGTCGAACGCTTCGAGGAACGCCCCGGCCGCGGCCCGCCGCGCCTCGGGGACCGCCGCGAGCAATGTCCCCCTCCCCACCTCGAGCGCGGCGGCACGCGCCGGGCCGCCGGGCGGCAGCAGCCGCTCCACGTCCCCCGCGAGGAACGCGACCAGATGGCTGCGCTCCAGACAGCTGGCGCAGGCGTCGATCACGCCGCGGCGCGAAGCGGGTCGGTCAGCCGGTAGCCGATCGCCTCGTCGAGGTGATCCATCGCCACCGCGCCGCTCCCCGCCAGATCGGCGATCGTCCGCGCCACGCGCATGACGCGATCCTGGCCCCTCCCCGACAGCCGCTCGAGGCGCGCGACGGCGGCTGCCGCGTCGAGCCGCACGTCATCGCGGCGCTCGGCGCGAAACTCGAGCGCGGCCAGGACCCGCGCGCGCACCTCCGCCGAGCTCTCGGGCGGCGGCCGGTCCCGGGCGAGCGCCGGCGGAGGCGGCTGCCCGAGCTCGCACACCAGGTCGATGCGGTCGAGCAGCGGCCCGCTGAGGCGCCGCGCGTAGCGCATGCGGTCGAGGTCGTTGCACGTGCAGTCGCCGCCCGTGCGAGCGCACGGGCAGCCGTTGCACGCGGCGACGAGCATCGTGCGCGCGGGATAGGTGACGGCCCGCTGGCCGCGCACGACGACGACACAGCCGTCCTCCAAGGGCTGGCGCAACGCCTCGAGTGCCACGCGCCCGAACTCGGGGAGCTCGTCCAGGAAGAGGACACCGCGGTGCGCGAGGGTCACCTCGCCCGGCCGAGGCGGCACACCGCCGCCGACGAGCCCGGACGCGGAGGTCGTGTGATGCGGCGCTCGGAACGGCCGGCGTGTGACGAGCCCGCCCGCCGCCAAGCCGGCCACGCCCTGGACCTTCGTGATGTCGATCGCCTCGGGCATCGACGGAGGCGGCAGGATCCCCGGAAGGCGGCGCGCGAGCATCGTCTTGCCCGCGCCCGGCGGGCCGACCATCAGCAGGTTGTGGCCTCCCGCGGCGGCGATCTCGAGCGCGCGGCGGGCGTCCGCCTGGCCGCGGACCTCGGCCAGGTCCGGTCCGGTCGGGGACGGGTCGCCACCCTCCGGCGCACCCGCCGGGGGTCGGGGCTCGCGGAGGCCGCGAAGGAGCTCCAGCAGCTCCGTCAGGGTCGCCACCGGGACCACCTCCAGCCCCTCCACCAGCCCAGCCTCGGGCGCGTTCGCCTCGGGCACGAGCATCCGGGCGACGCCCGCCTCGCGCGCGGCGAGCGCCATCGACAGGGCGCCGCGCACCGCCCTGATCTCGCCCGACAGCGAGAGCTCGCCGCAGACGGCGTCAGGGATGTCGGGGTCCGGCAGGCCGCCGTCGGCGGCCACCACCGCCACGGCGATCGCCAGGTCGAAGCTCGGACCGCTCTTGCGCAGCGACGCCGGCGCGAGGTTCACGGTGACGCGCTGCTGCGGGAAGCTGACGCCCGAGTTCGCCATCGCGGCCCGCACGCGCTCGCGCGACTCGCGGACGCCCCTGTCTGGCAGGCCGACCACGGCGAACGCCGGCAGGCCGCGGCGCACGTCCACCTCGGCCGTCACCGGCACGCCGTCCACCCCCTCCAGCGCGAATGTCCTGACCCGGGCCAGCACCTCGGGGGGTGAAGCCGGCTGGCCGCGGCCTTCGCCCCACATGGACCCGCGCCGGGCCGTCGGGCAGCGAGGCGAGGCCGAGGCGGTCGCGCATCTCGAGCGGCGCGGCCACACCGTCCTCGACCGTAACTTCCGGACCCGCTACGGCGAGCTCGACGTGGTCAGCTCGACCGGCGCCTGCCTCGTCTTCTGCGAGGTCAAGACGCGGATCGCGGGCGGGCGCACGGGACCGGCCACCGCACTCGAGGCCGTCGGGCCGGCGAAGCGCCGCCGGCTACGCCTGATGGCGCGCGAGTGGTTCCGGCTCCGGGGGCCCTGCCATGAGCGCCTGCCGAGCCGCACCCGCTTCGACGCCGTAGGCGTGATCCTCGACGCCCGGCGGCAGCTCGTCGCCCTCGACCACGTCGAAGACGCCTTCTAGGTCGAGCTGCGTGTAGGCGATCGACGCGAACGACATCCGGTGAAGCGGCGAGATCCCGTTCGCGCGGATGGCCGCCCGGTGCTCGGGCGTCGAGTAGCCCACATTCGTCTGGAAGTCCCAGTCCGGGAGGCGCGCGGCGGCGCGGCGCATGAACCGGTCACGGGCGACCTTCGCCAGCACCGACGCGCCGGCGATCGCGGCGCTCTGGGAGTCGCCGCCCACGACCGCGCGCTGGTCGACCCCGAAGTCGGGCACGCGGAAGCCGTCCACCAGGCAGATTCCGTCCGGCGGCGCGACCCGCATGAGCGCCTGGCGGAGCGCGGCGAGGTTGGTGCGGTGGAGGCCGCGCGTGTCGATGCCGCGCACGCAGCGCGAGACGATCACCGCCTTCGCCGCCGCCCGCATGACGAGCGGGTAGAGCTCCTCCCGCGCCGCCTCGGTGTGCTGCTTCGAGTCGTTCAGCCGCGAGAGCGCGCGCCGGTCGGCGAGCGTGAGCCGGTCCAGGTCGAACAGGACCGCCGCCGCGAACAGCGGGCCGGCCAGGCAGCCGCGGCCGGCCTCGTCCGCCCCGGCGACGAACCTGCGCCCGAACTGGCGATCGAACGCGAACAGCCTTCGGCCACTGCGCTTCGGCGACCGGGCTCGCTTGGGCGCCCGCGGGATGCGGGCGGGGGTACTAGAGGCCGCCGATTCGGCGGGGCGGCCAGTAGGTGGCGAAGGCGTTGCCGAGGATCCAGTCCTTGGGGACCGGTCCCCATTCCCGGCTGTCTGCGGATGACCCACGGTTGTCGCCCATCATGAAGTAGTGATCGGGCGGGATCGTGATCTCTTTCTCCAAATTGCAGGTTGCACAGTTCGGCGAGATGCGCGCGTAGCCCTCATCCAGGGCCTCCCCGTCGATGTACACCACCCCGCGCCGCACGCTCAGGCGGTCGCCGGGCTCGCCCACGATGCGCTTGATGAAGTGGGTGTCCGACTTGCCGGGGGTGGGCTCGGGGCACGCCTGGTTGTCGGGATGCTGCGCGCCGCAGGTGTTCAGGTCGGCGCCCTTCGGCGGGTTGAAGACCACGATGTCGCTGCGGTGGTACTCGTTCCCGAGCTTCGGCGTGAAGCGGTCCACGAGCACGCGCTGGTTCACCTCGAGGGTCGGCACCATCGACTCGGACGGGATCCGGAACGGCTTCACGACGAACGCCTGGATTCCGAGCGCGAGTCCGAGCGCCACGGCGACGATCATCACGAGCTCGAGCAGGGAGCCGCTCGCGCTCTTCTCCTTCTTCTCCTTGCGCCCGAAGAGTTTCAGGATTCCTCGGGGGCCGGCTCGTCTGCGGTCTCGTCGGACCCCTCCGACGCGAGCTCGCCCTCGCCCTCGGCCTGGGGCTCGGCCCCCGCCTGGCCGGCGTCGCTTTCCTCGCTGCCCTCGGCCGCCACCTCGTCGCGCGCCTCGCGCCCGACCTCGCCCGCCTTCGCCTCACCCTCGCCCGCGTCGGGCTGCTCGCCCAGGTCGACCGCCGGAGCTTCCTCCTGCGTGCCCTCGGCATCCATCATCACGGGCTCCTCGGCGAGGAGAGCCGCCTCCGGGCCGGTGTACTGGCGCTCGCGGACGCGGGCGCGCCGCCCGACGCGGCCCCGCAGGTAATACAGCTTCGCCCGCCGCACGTCGCCGCGGCTCGCGACCTCGATCCGCTCGATCTTCGGCGAGTGGACCGGGAACGTGCGCTCCACGCCGACGCCGAACGACTGCTTGCGGACCGTGAAGGTCTCGCGTGAGCCGGACCCCTGGCGCTTGATCACGGTCCCCTCGAAGACCTGGGTCCTCCGCCGGGTTCCCTCGACGACCTGGAAGTGGACCTTCACGCGGTCGCCCGGGTCGAAGCCGGGGAGGCCTGTGCGCAGCTGCTGGCGCTCGAGGTTCTCGATGACCTTGCTCATGGCAACAAAAGGGCGCGCGGCCGCAGCCTGCGCGCGACGGCGGATGGTAGATGAAACGCCTGCCGCTACGGACCGTGCCGCCCGGCCCGGTGGCGGCTCTGCTCGAGCCGCCACTCCCGGATCCGGGCGTGGTCGCCGGAGAGCAGCACCTCGGGCACCTCGCGGCCCCGCCAGCTCGCCGGCCGCGTGTAGTGCGGATACTCCGGGCCGCCGTCGAGGGCCGGCGAGAACGACTCCTCGACCGCGCTGTCGGCGTGCCCGAGCGCGCCCGGGAGCTTGCGGATCACGGCGTCGCAGACGACCATCGCGGGCAGCTCGCCGCCCGCCACCACGTAGGGCCCGATCGACACGACATCGGAGGAGAGTGCCTCGTGGACCCGCTCGTCGAGCCCCTCGTAGCGGCCGCACAGGAGCGTGAGCGCGCTCTCCTCCGCGAGCTCCGCCGCGAGCGCGTCGTCGAACTGGCGCCCGCCGGCCGCGAAGGCGATCACGCGCCCGCTCCGGCGCACGTCCGCCGCGTCGCCTCCGTAGCGGGCCTCGAGCGCCGCCTCGACCACGTCGACCCGGATCACCATCCCGGCGCCGCCGCCGTAGGGCGTGTCGTCCACCTGCCCGCCGGTCAGCGGGGTCGTGTCGCGATAGTTCAGCGCTTCGAACTCGAGCCCGTGCGCGACGGCGTTCTGGACGTGACGCTGGCCGCGGAAGAAGTCGAACCAGTCCGGGAACAGGGTGAAGACGTCGATCCTCACAGGCCCAGGAACTCCCGGTCGACCTCGATCACCTTGTTCTCCACGTCGACTCGATTCACGGCGTCGGTGATGAGCGGGATCAGCACGTCACCCGCCTCGAGCACGTCGCAGGACGGGCCACTGCGCACGGCCGTCACCTCGCCGATGCCGTCGATGTGGCAGCCGATCAGGTCGGTGATGGGCCACTCGTTCTCGCTGGTCGCTGGTCGCTCGTCGCTGGTCGGGGTGAGGGTCGTGCCGCGCAGGCTCTCGGCGCCGTCGCGGTCCTCGATGCCCTCGAGGCGAACGATGGGCTTCGCGTCCGTTCCCTTGCGCTCGGCGACGGTGTACTCGCGCCCGTCGACCGTCACGCGATCGCCCTCGGCCAGCGGACCGTCCACGTAGAAGCTCCCGTCCAGGCCGTGTGGCCGCCCGACGCGCACGGCTAATCCAGTACGTCGACCAGGACCCGCTCTTCCCCGCGGCTGCCGACGGCCCGCATCACCGTGCGCAGGGACGAGACCGTCCGCCCTCCGCGGCCGATGACCTTGCCGACGTCGTCGTCGGCGACACGCAGCTCGAGCACGATCGTGCCGTCGTCCTCCTCGAACCCTTCGACGGACACCTTGTCGGGACTGTCCACGAGCGCCCGAGCAAGGAACTCGAGCAGGTCCTCCACGGGGTCAGGCCTCCGGGTCGGCGGCCGCCGGGGCCGCAGCGGCGGCCGGAGCGGCGGCGGGCGATGCCGCGCGCATCAGCTTCTTCACGGTGTGCGAGGGCTGCGCGCCCCGGTCGATCCAATACTGGAGCCGCTCGGTGTCGAGCACGATCTCGGACGGCTCGGTCTGCGCGTTGTAGCGGCCGATCGTCTCGATCACACGACCGTCACGCGGCGAGCGCTGGTCGGCGACGACGACGCGCCAGATGGGGTTCTTCTTGCTGCCCACGCGAGTGAGCCGGACACGGACTGACATAGGTGAGGCAGCTTAGCGGCGGCTAGCGAGCTGCTGCAGGTTCGGCATCTTGCCCTGCTGGAGCTGGCGCATCATCTTCTGCATCTGGCCGAACTGCTTGATCAGCTGGTTCACGGCCTGGACCGACGTGCCCGACCCGCGCGCGATCCGCCGCCGGCGCGACCCGTTGATGATCGACGGGTTCGCGCGCTCCTCCGGCGTCATCGACGTGATGATCGCCTGAAGGCGGTCCAGCTCGCGCTCGTCGACGTCGAGGTTCCCGAGCTGCGACCCGACGCCCGGGAGCATCTTGAGGATCCCCTGGAGCGGGCCCATCCGGCGGAGCTGCCGCATCTGCCCGAGGAAGTCGTCGAAGGTCATCTGCCCCTTGCGGATCTTGCGTTCCAGCTCGGCGGCCTGCTCCTCGTCGAACTCCTTCTGGGCCTTCTCGGCGAGGGTCAGCACGTCGCCCATACCGAGGATCCGCTGCGCCATCCGGTCGGGGTGGAAGCGCTGGAAGTCGCCGATCTTCTCCCCCGTCGAGGCGTACATGATCGGCTTGCCGGACGCGGCCCGGACGCTCAGCGCCGCGCCGCCGCGCGCGTCGCCGTCGAGCTTCGACATCACGACGCCGTCGAAGTTCACGTGCTCGGCGAAGCGCTGGGCGACGTCGACCGCCTCCTGGCCCGTCATCGCGTCGAGGACGAGCAGGACGTTGTGCGGCTTCACCCGCTTGCGGATCCGAACGAGCTCCTCCATCAGCTCCTCGTCGACGTGGAGCCGGCCCGCGGTGTCCACGATCAGCACGTCCTTGCCGGCCGACTGCTCGAGCGCCCACGCCGCGATGTCGACCGGATCCCGCTCCGTGCCCTGCTCGAGCACCGTCGCGCCGGCCTGCGTGCCGACCTTGACGAGCTGCTCGACGGCGGCCGGCCGGTAGACGTCGCAGGCGGCGATCGCCACGTCCTTGCCGTGCTCCTCGCGCAGGTGGAGCGCGAGCTTCGCGCAGGCGGTCGTCTTGCCGGAGCCCTGGAGCCCCGCCATCAGGACGACGGTCGGCGGCCTTGCCGCGAAGGCGAGCTCGCGTCCCGCGCCGCCCATCAGCCCCGTCAGCTCGTCCGCCACGATCTTCACGACCTGCTGGCCGGGATTCAGCGAGGTGAGCACGTCCTGGCCGAGCGCACGCTCCTTCACCGCGTTCGTGAACTCCTTGACGACCGCGAGGTTGACGTCCGCCTCGAGCAGCGCCAGGCGGATCTGGCGCATCGCCTTCGCGACGTCGTCCTCGGTCAGCTTGCCGTGCGAGCGAACGTCGGCCAGGGTCGCCTGGAGCTTCTCGGAGAGCGAGTCGAACACGCCGGCTGAGGCTAGCGCCGCTACTCGATCGCGCTCGCCACCACGTGGGGAACCGGCGCTTCTTCTCCGAAGTCCCCCAGCGTGACGGACAGCGCGACCCGCCGGTGCTGCCCGCGAGGGGCGAGGACGACCCGGTCGAGGTATCCGTCCGGGTCGAGGCCGAAGGTGACCGGCTGGCTGCCGAGCCGTCGCAGGAACGGGAACAACGTCCAGCGGTCCTCGTCGCGAACCCCGGGGCTGCGGGCGAGCGCCGCGAAGTCCACCGGCGCCCTGATGCACTCCGAGCTCCCGCATCCTTCGAAGGCGCCGCTCGGCCCGGCCACGCGCGGGAGAGCGGCCACCGCCGCGAGCGCCGCGTGGAGGAAGTCCTCGCCACCCGCCGGCTCCCGCCGGCCGAGATCGAGCGTCGGCGGGTGGTCGTCGAGCCACACGACCCTCGGGTCGCATCGATTCTTCCCGGCCGTGAGCGTCTCGTACAGGCCGCGCCGCTCCTCGAGCCAGATCAAGAGCCCGTGCGGGAACCCACGCCGCGCCTCCCGGACGGAGCCGCAGAAGCGGTATCCCCGCCGCGGATCGAGGCGACCGGTCAGGCGGTATCGCACGGAGCGCGCACGAAGCGTCGCCGACATCGCCGCGGGCCCGGCCGCGAGGGTGCGCTCGGCGGCGCCCAGCAGCTCCGGGCGGGCATCCGGCAGCGGGCCACGCTCGGGATCCTCGTCGCCGACGGCGCAGCCGCCCGCGGCGCCCGCCGCGGCCAGCAAGAAGATGCCTGACCAGAACCTCGCGCTGCTCACATGACGGCTACGCGCGGGGCGGGCCGTCCGTCACATCACCCAGGTGCTCCTGCACGCCGCCCGCGATCCGATTGAGCGCCTGGGTCACCTCGCTCGGGATGATCCAGACCTTGTTCGACTCGCCCTGGGCGATCTGCGGCAGCACCTGGAGGTACTGGTAGGCCAGCAGCTTCGGGTCGGCGTTGCCGCGGTGGATCGCGTCGAACACCGTCTCGATCGCCTTCGACTCGCCCTCCGCGGTGAGGATCTGCGACTCGCGCGCGCCCTCGGCCTTCAGGATCGACGACTGCTTCTCGCCCTCCGCGGTCAGGATCTGCGACTGCTTGTAGCCCTCGGCGGTCAGGATCGCGGCACGTTTGTCGCGCTCGGCGCGCATCTGCTTCTCCATCGCCTCCTGGATCGTGGCCGGCGGGTCGACGGCCTTCAGCTCGACGCGGTTCACGCGAATCCCCCACTTGCCGGTCGCCTCGTCGAGGACGTGGCGCAGGGCGGCGTTGATCTGGTCGCGCGAGGTCAGCGTGTCCTCCAGCGTCATGCCGCCGATCACGTTGCGCAGCGTCGTGACGGTGAGCTGCTCGATCGCGCCGATGTAGTCGGCGATCTCGTACGTGGCCGACTTCGCGTCCGTCACCTGGAAGTAGATGACGGTGTCGATGTTCACCACGAGGTTGTCCTCGGTGATCACCGGCTGCGGCGGGAACGAGACCACCGTTTCGCGGAGGTCGATCAGCGGCTTAAGGCGATCGACGAACGGGATGAGGAGCGAGAGGCCAGCGTCCAGCGTGCGCTGGTAGCGCCCGAGCCGCTCGACGATGCCGGCACGCGCCTGGGGCACGATCCGGATCGAGCGCGAGAGAACGAACAGCACGAAGAGCGCGATCAGTGCAAGGACGATCAACTCGGCCATCTCGGAACCTCCTAGTCGGAAACGAGCGCCGTCGCGCCCTCGATCTTCAGCACCTCGACGCGCGCGCCCTCGTCGTACACCTCGTCCTCGTCGTAGGGGCGCGCAGACCACTCCTCCCCGCCGATCTTGACCGTGCCGCCACCCACGTGGACGCGCTCGATCACGGTCGCCCGCGCGCCGATGAGGGCCGCGGTGCCGGTGCGGATCGACGCCGGTGTGTTCAGATGCCTGCGCGCGACCGGCCGGATGAACGCGAGCGACCCGAGCGAGGCGAGGATGAACACGATCAGCTGGAGCGTCAGGCTGCCGCCCGCCGCGGCCACGAGCGCCGCCGGCAGGGCGGCGAGCGACACCGCCCCGAGGAAGAAGCCGAGTGTTGCCACCTCCCCCGCCGCGAGCACCGCGGCGGCGATCAGCCAGAAGACCCAGTCGGGCACGTAACGATCCTACGTCCGCTCGAGCGCGCGTGCCAACGCCTGGGCGATGTCCTCCGCCAGCGCGTCCGGGTCCTCGCAGCCCGCGCTGAGGCGGATCCACCCCTCCGGGATGTCGTCGCTGCCCCACCGCGCCCGGCGCTCGGCGGTCGTATGGGTGCCGCCGAAGCTGGTCGCCTCGGTCACGAAGGCCGCCGCCGCGAGGAACGCGTCCGCCGCGGCCTCGCTGGGGAGCGTGAATCCGATGACCGGGCCGAAACGCGTCATCTGGCGCCCCGCGATCTCGTGGGCGGGATCGGAGGGAAGGCCCGGGTAGCGGACGGGCACGTGCTCGGCGATCACCTGGGCCAGGCGGAGCGCGTTCGCGCAGGCGCGCTCGAGGCGCACGTCAAGCGTCGCGAGCGAACGGTGGGCGAGCCACACCTCGAACGGCCCCGCGACGGTGCCGAGCTTGCCGCGCGCGGTGCGCACAGCGTCCATGTCCGCGCCCGCCGCGTAGCCGAGGATTAGGTCGCTGTGGCCCGTCATCGCCTTCGACGCGCTCGCCATCACGTAGTCGGCGCCGAGCTGGAGCGGGCGCTGGCCGAGGGGCGTCACGAGCGTGTTGTCGACCACGAGCGTGGCGTCAGACGCCTGCGCCACCGCCGCGATGTCCACCACGTCAAGCCCCGGGTTCGACGGCGTCTCGACCCAGACGACCTTCGCGTCGCCGGCCGCGTCGACGAAGGCCTCCGTGTCCGTCGGCACCTCGCGGACGTCGTAGGGCAGGAGGTCGTGCGCCAACGCGCGGACGGTGAAGTAGGCGTCCTTCGGCAGGACGACGCGCTCGCCCGGCTCGAGCAGCGCGTGGAGGAGCGTGGTGACGGCGCCCATCCCGGACCCGAACACGGCCGCCTCACCCCCCTCGAGCTCGCCGACCGCCTGCTCGTAGGCCCGCCAGGTCGGGTTGTCGTAGCGGCCGTAGGTGTAGGGCTTCCCCTCGGGCGAGCCGGACAGGTGGAAGGGCGCCGCGAAGGTCGGGCCGGGCAGGAACGGGTCGCCGTCTTCGGGCGGGCGCTTCACCGCCCGAGTATCGCGCGCGCGAACTCGTCGGGGTCGAACGGGCGCAGGTCCTCGAGCGCCTCGCCGATCCCGATCAGCTTGACGGGCAGCCCGAGCTCGCCGGCGATCGCGAGCGTGATGCCGCCCTTCGCGGTGCCGTCGAGCTTGGTCAGCACGATGCCGGTGACGTCCACGGCGTCCTGGAAGAGCTTCGCCTGCCGCAGCCCGTTCTGGCCGGTCGTGGCGTCGATCGTGAGGAGCGTCTCGTGCGGGGCGCCCGGGAGCTGCTTGTCGATCACCCGTCTGACCTTCGCGAGCTCCTCCATCAGGTTCGTCTGCGTGTGGAGCCGGCCGGCCGTGTCGACGATCACCACGTCGTGGCCGCGCGCCCCCGCCGCCGCCACGGCGTCGAACGCCACCGCGCCGGGGTCCGAGCCCTGCTCGGCGCGGACGAGCTCGCAGCCGGCGCGCTCTGCCCACTCGGCGAGCTGCTCGACCGCCGCGGCCCGGTACGTGTCGCCGGCCGCAAGGAGCACCGACTGTCCCAGCTCGCGCTGGAGGTGCCAGGCGAGCTTGCCGATCGTCGTCGTCTTCCCGGTGCCGTTGACGCCGACGGTCAGGATCACGGTGGGCCTCGGCGTGATGTCGATGGTCGCCGGGCCGTCCGGCGTCGCCGCCTCGGCAAGCAGCTCGCACAGCCGTGCCTCGAAGGGCTCGCCGGCCTGCAGCGAGCCCGCCTCGACCTCGCGCTCGAGCTGGGTCACGATCGCGGCCGTGGTCTGGGCGCCGACGTCCGCGTAGATCAGGGTCTCCTCCAGCCGCTCCCAGGCCTCCTCGTCGAGCGTCTGGAAGAGGGTCGACTGGAGCTCTGCCGCGAGCGCCTCGCGTGTGCGGCGCATGTTGTCGCGAAGGCGGCGGAAGAAGCCGTCGGGGACGGAGCCCTTTCTTCCGCCCGAGTCGCCGGGCTCCGCAGAGGACGCGCCATGTGCAAGAAAGGGCTCCGTCCCTGTTCTTGTCACGAAGAGGTCTTGCCAGCTACGCACGAGCCTCGGCGGGGTGGTCCTCCAGCGGCATCGGGTGGCGGCGGTGGACGTACCAGGAGAGCAGCGCGAGGAAGGCCGGCACGATGACGATCACCGACGGGTGGAGCCCGACCCCGGCCTTCGTCATCACGCCAAGCGCGGCGGCGGCGAGGATGATCCCGAGCGCGTAGCGCAGGCCGACGACGGGCACGTGCGGGACCAGGGCGGTGCCGATCCAGACGCCGGGCAGGGACCCGATCAGGATCGTGCCCATCAGCGCGAAGTCGACGTTGCCGCTGGCCCAGTGCGCGAGCCCCGCGGTCCAGAGCAGGACCGCCGCGTGGAACACGTCGGTGCCCACGACCCGCCGCGGGCTGAGCTTGTAGAGCAGGATCAGGACCAGCCCGACCAGCGCGCCCGAGCCGACCGAGGTCAGGCCGAGCACGAACCCGAGGACCATGCCGATCGCGACCGTCCCGAACTTGCTGATCCGGCGCTGAAGCATGGCCGCGTCCCGTTCCTTGGCCACGAGGCCCGGGCGGAAGAGCGCGCGGTAGAGGGTCGCCCCGGCCGCCAGGAACAGCGCACCCGCGACGATGCCGAGCAGGACCGGCTCGAAGTCGTCGCCGTACTCCTCGTGGAGCTTGTTCACGGTCATCACGCCGAGGATCGAGCCGGGCATCGACCCCGCGGCCAGGAACCACGACAGGCGCAGGTCCACGTGGCCCGCCCGGAGGTGGCGCCAGCCGCCGACCGTCTTCGTGATCGCCCCGTACGCCAGGTCGGTCCCGATCGTGACCACCGGGCTGTACCCGCCGGCGATCAGGAGGAGCGGCGTCATGAGCGAGCCACCGCCGACTCCGGTAAGGCCGATGAGGACGCCTACGCCGAAGCCGAAGACGACGATGAGCGGGTCCATGGTGGGGTGTAGTCCTAGCGGACGCGCTCGCGCTAGGCGGCCGCTTCGTCCGTTTCCTGCACCACCTCGAGCGACCGCTCGCGTTCTGGCAACCGCCGCGAGACGACCTTCGAGACGCCGTTCCCGCCCATGCTGACCCCGTAGAGAACGTCCGCCGCGTCCATGGTCCGCTTCTGGTGGGTCACGATGATGAACTGCGCGCGGTCGGAGTACCGGTGGATGAGCTGGAGGAACCGGTCGATGTTCAGGTCGTCGAGCGCCGCCTCGACCTCGTCGAGGATGTAGAAGGGGCACGGGCGCGCGAGGAACACGGCGAACATGAACGCCAGCGCGACGAGCGACTTCTCGCCGCCTGAGAGCAGCGAGAGCTTCTTCATCGACTTACCCGCCGGCGTCACCTCGACCTCGACGCCGGGCGCGTCCTCGTCCGGCTGCTCCTCCGCCTCGGCCGCGGCCTCCTCCGCCTCCTCGGCCTGCTGCTCCGCCGCGACCTCCTCGCCCCCGAGGACCGGCTTCGGGCCCTCCGGGCTGACCAGCCGCAGCCGGCCGCGGCCACCCGGGAACAGGTGCCCGACGACCTCCTCGAAGTTGCGCGCGGCCTGCTCGAAGGTCTGCTCGAACGCCTCGCGGATGCGGCGGTCGGTTTCCTTGATCAGGCCCTCGAGCTCCGTGAGCGCCTGCTCGAGGTCGCCGCGCTGGGTCTCGAGCTCCTCGACGTGGGCGATGGCCTCCTCGTACTCCTGCTCGGCGAGCGGGTTGACCGGCCCGAGCTGCTCACGCCGCCGTGCGAGCCGCTCGACGCGCGCCGCGAGCTCCTCACGCCGTTCGGCCGCCAGTGGCTCGCCCGCGGGCTCCGCGGGCAGTTCCAGCTTCGCCGCGATCTCGGTGAGCCGCGCCGCCGACTCGTGCTCGACGTCGCGTGCCTGCTGGGCGCGCACCTCGGCCTGCGTCACGGCGTCGCTCGCGGCCTTCAGTTGCGCCTGGATCTCGACCTCCCCGCGCGCGCACGCGCGCAGCTCGTCGGCCGTGCGCCGGCCGACCTCCTCGTCGGCCGCGAGCTGCTCGGCGAGCGCGTCACGACGCACGGCCACGGCGTCCGCCGCCCGCTCGAGGACCGTCGCGGCGCGCTCCGCCTGCGTCGCGAGCACGGCGCAGCGCTCCGCGCGGGAGCGCAGGCGCGCGATCCGCTGCTCGCGCTCGGCGCGCTCGTGCTGCGCGCGGTCCGCCAGCCTGCGCTCGGCGCCGAGATCCGCCTCGACGCGGGCGCGGCGAACCGCCGCCTGCCCCTCTTCCGGAGCGCTGCGGCGCAGCTCGATCCGGCGCGTGGCACGGCGCAGCAGCTCGTCGGCCTCGTCGAGCGCGCGCCCCGCTTCCTGCGCTTGCGTGCGTGCCGCCTCGCGCCGCTCGAGCCGTTCGCTGACGAGTGCGGCCGCGTGGGCGACCGCCTCCGTGGCCGCCGCCTCCTCGCCTGCCGCCTCCTGCGCGGCCGTGATCAGCCTGTGCTGCGACGCGCGCGCCTCGAGTATGCGCTCCTCGCCGCCGGCCGGGGCCTGGCGCAGCTCGCCGCTTGCCCCGAAGAACGCGCGCCCGCGCGGCGTGACCGCGACACCCGTGAAGTCGCGCGGGACGGCGGCGAGGTCGTCCACGAGCCAGGCGTCGCCCAGGAGGCGCTCGACGACCGGCGCGAGGTCGGCGGGCGGGCGCACGTGGTCGAGGATGCGCGCGGCGCCTGCCGCCGGTGAGCGGCCGTCTGCGCCGCGGCCCTCGTGGGCGGCGACAATCGCACTGCCGCCGTCGCGCAGCCCGTCGAGCAGGGTCTGCCCTTCGCCGAGGCTCGCGACGACGCCCGCGCGCAGGCGCGAGCCGAGCGCAGCCGCGACCGCCAGCTCGAATCCCTCGTCCACCTCGAGCTCGGCGGCAAGCGTGCGGGCGTCATCCGGCGCCGCCGCGGCGGTGCTCAAGAAATGGTTCACGGTGGCGAGCTCCGAACCGGCCTTCGCGGCGGCCGCGCGCGCCGACTCCTCGCGCCGCTCGGCCTGGCGCTGCTCGCCGCGCGCCTCCTCGACGGCCTGCTCGGCCTCGAGGATCGCCGCCCGCGCGCCGTCGACCGCGGCGGTGGCCTCTTCGCGCCGGCCCTCCGCGGCCACGCGGTCCTGCTCGAGCTCCGCAAACTCGTCCTCGAGCCGCGTGTCGCGCTCCGAGTCGAGCGTGCTCAGCTCGGCCTCGAGCGCCGCGATCCGCTCCTGGCTGCCCGTGTCCTCCTCGCCCGCCGCGCCGCCGGCCAGTTCCTCCGCGTCCCGGCGGTCGCGCGCGGCATCCTCGGCGGCCGACCCCGCCGCGTCGTGCGCCCGGTCGGCGCGAAGGGCGATCCCGTCCGCGGCCGCCCGGGCGGCGAACAGGCTGCTGGACAGCCGCTCGCGCGCACGCGAGTGCTCGGCGAAGGCCTCCTCGGCCGCCTCGCGGCGCTCGGCGACCTCGGCCAGCAGGCGCTCGGCCTCGTCGCGCGCGGCGCCGGCCTGTGCCGCGGCCGCCTCGGCGTTCGCCAGGTCCGCCCGCGCGCTCCGCAGGTCGTCGGCGGCCAGCTCGAGGCCCGCTTCGAGCGACTGGCGCTCGAGCCGCTGGTGAAGCTCGGCCGCCTCGGCCTGGCGCTTGAGCGGCCTGAGCCGCGAGCGCGCCTCGCGCTCGACGTCGAGCGCCCGGGCCAGGTTGTCCTGGGTGCGCTCGAGCTTGAGCTGCGCGCGCCGCCGGCGCTTGCGGTGCTTGCCGAGCCCCGCCGCCTCCTCGATCAGGAGACGCCGGTCGCGCGGCTTCGAATGGATGATCGACTCGACCCGGCCCTGCGACACGACCGAGTGCATCTCCTTGCCGAGGCCGGTGTCCGAAAGCACCTCGAGCACGTCGACCATCCGGCAGCGCGCTCCGTTCAGGCGGTACTCACCCTCCCCGTCGCGCGAGAGCTTGCGCATGATCGAGATCTCGGAGAAGTCCGAGTCGGCCGACCCGTCCGAGTTGTCGAGCAGGACCTCGACCTCGGCGGCGTTCCGCGACGGGACTCCGGCGCCGCCGGCGAAGATCACGTCCTGCATCGTCTGGCCGCGCACGGCCAGCGGGCTCTGCTCGCCGAGCGCCCACAGGACGGCGTCCGTGATGTTCGACTTGCCCGAGCCGTTCGGCCCCACGACCACCGACACGCCCGGCGCGAAGTCGAGCTTCGTCCGATCGGGGAACGACTTGAAACCCTTGAGCGTCAGCGAGCGCAGATGCATCAGCGGCCTACCTCCTCGAGCCGGTCGAGGGCGCGCTCGGCGGCGGACTGCTCCGCTGCCTTCTTCGTCTTTCCGCTCCCGCGGCCCAGCTCCTCCCCGTCCACAACCGCGAGCGCGACGAAGCGCCGGTCATGCGGGGGCCCGTCCTCGCTCTCGATCTCGTAGTCCACGACCTCGGCGCGGCGGGCGAGCCGCTCCTGGAGCTCGGACTTGAAGTCCACCGGGTTCTCGAGCGCCTCCTCGATCTCCCCCTCGAACGACCCGACGACGGCGGGCGCGACGCGCTCCCACCCGAACGCCAGGTAGGCGGCGCCGATCACGGCCTCGCAGATCGAGGCCAGGATCCGCTCGCTCGCGACGAGCGACTCGGCGCTCTGTCCGCGTGCCGCCGGAGCGAGGGCGCGCAGCCGCTCGGGGATGCCGAGGTCGCGGGCGACCTGGGCGCACGCCTCGCGCGAGACGCTCTGGGCGCGCAGCTTCGTGAGGCGGCCGGCGCCGAAGTCCTCGAACCGCGGGTAGATGTGGGTGGAGATCGAGAGGCTCAGGACGACGTCTCCGAGGAAGGCCAGCCGCTCGTAGGAGTCGCCGCGCTCGTCCGCCCACGAGGAGTGGGTGAACGCCTGCCGGGCCAGGTCCTCCGGCAGCTCGTCGAGGAGGGGCTCGAGTGTCGTGGCCAGGGCGTCAGGTCGCTTGGGCCTGGGCGTGGGCTGCGACGAAGTCGGCGGCCTGTCCGACGGTGTGGATCTTCGCCGCCTCCTCGTCCGGGATGCGAATGCCGTACCGGTCCTCGAGCTCCATGACGAGCTCGACGAGGTCGAGCGAGTCGGCCTCGAGGTCCTCCTTGAAACGCGTGCCCTCGCCGATGCGGGACGCGTCCACGCCCAGCTCCGTCGAGAGGTGCGTCCGGATCAGGTCCAGCACCTCGTCTCTAGTCATGACTTGCGGCGACGCTAGCAGCGGGCGCGGACCGCAATGCCCCGGCGTCCGCGAGCGCCGCCGCGGTGCGCTCGACCATCTTCTCGTCGGCCGCCCGGCGGGCGAGCCTGACGGCGTTCGCGATGCCGTCCGCGCTCGACTTCCCGTGCGCGACCACCACGGGGCGGCGCACTCCGAGCAGGATCGCGCCGCCGGTCGTGTTCGGGTCGAGCTGCTTCCGCAGGCGCCCGAGCTTGCCCCGAATCAGGAGGCCGCCGAGCGACGAGACTGTGCCGCTCCGCACGGCGTCGCGAACGGCGCCGGCGACCGTCCTGGCCGTCCCCTCCATCAGCTTGAGGGCAACGTTGCCCGTGAACCCGTCGGTCACGACGACGTCCACCGACGCGATCGAGCTTCCCTCCACGTTCCCGGCGAAGCGGAGCGTGCCCCCGGCCAGCTGCTCGTGCGCGGCGACCACGGCGGCGGTGCCCTTCTTCGCCTCCTCGCCGATCGAAAGGAGCCCGACCGCGGGTCGCTCCACGCCGTGGACGGCCTCCATGAAGGCCGCGCCCATGTACGCGAACTGCACGAGGTACTCGGGGCGGACGTCGACGTTGGCGCCGGCGTCCAAGAGCAGCACCGGCCTCCCCGGCAGCGGCACGAGCACCGCGATCGCCGGCCGGTGGACGCCGCGGATCCGCTTGACGTGGAGGACCGATGCGGCGAGCACCGCGCCGGTGGCGCCGGCCGACACGAGCGCGTCGGCCTCGCCACCGCCCACCGCCTGGGACGCCCGGACGATCGACGCGTCCGCCCTGGAGCGAACGGCGAAGGCGGGGTCCTCGTCGTTCGTGATCTCGGCGCCGCCGAAGAGCTCCACCGGCGTGCCGGCAAGCCGGGCGCCCTCGGTCACGAGGTCCGGGCCGCCGTCGGCCCCGTTGATATCGACGGCTACCGGCCGGGGGCCGCTAGTGGTCGTGGTCGTGGTCATGGTCGTGCTCCGCCTGGGGCACGAACACCTCACGACCGGCGTAGGTCCCGCAGTTCAGGCACACACGGTGCGGCAGCCGCGGCTCGCCACAGTTCGGGCACGCGCGCAGGCTGGGCGGCGTGATCTTGTGCTGCGAGCGCCGCTTGTTGGTGCGCGAGTGGGACTGTCGCTGCTTGGGGACGGCCATGCGAGCGGGTCAGGTTAGTCGAACCGGATCTCCGAGAGCTTGGCCCAGCGGGCGTCCGGGGCGCTCTCGTGGGCGTGCTCGGGATCGTCGTTCAGGTTCGCCCCGCAGATCGCGCAGAGCCCCCTGCACTCGGCAGCGCAGCGGATCTGAGTGGGCAGGGCCAGCACGAGGGCGTCGCGGACCCATGAGTGCAGGTCCAGCTCGTCCCCGTCCAGGTAAGGGGAGCGAAGGTCGTCGCCGCCGCCCGGCTGGTCGACCTCGCGCGCGTCGACCGCGATCGCCTCCGTCGCGGCCTCGAGGCAGCGCATGCACGGCCCTTCGAGCGTGACCGTGTAGCGGAGGCGCAGCGCGTAGCCGGCCGTCGTCCGCGATATGTCGACCCGCGCCTGCGGCACGCCGGCCGCCGAGGCGTAGCGCTGGCCGGCGAGCTCGATCGAGTCGAGATCGACCGCGGCCTCGACCACAACGCCCTCGCCGGAGGCCAGTCCGAGGCGTGCGAGATCGACGGTGTTGCGCGTCCCGCCCATCCAGGCCAGGGTAGCGGCGGGTCTAGGCGGGCTCGATCTCGGCGCGGTCGAGGTGCTGGGCGACCAGGTTCTTCGCGTGCCCGATCACGTGCTGCCAGGACTCCTGATCGCAATCCTGGAGTCCCGTCCGGGTGTCCAGCTCGACGATCATCGAGACTTCGAACAGGGTCGGACGGCCGGTGCTGCCCGGTTCGATCACATGGAACGTGACCAGCTCGTCCTCCATTGCGTCTCCTGACTGCTACGACCGCCGCCGGGCCTGGCGACGGAAGCTCGATTCGAGTCCTGGAGACTTTGTAACACGGGTGGCGGTCCCCCGCCACCATGTGGATGCGCCTAGGAGACCTCGGCCTCTTCGCGGCCCTGGAGCCGGTCGCGGCCCCGCTGGACCGCGGCGATGAACTTCTGGAGGTTCACCTCGAGCGTGTTCAGGATGTCGTCCGCGTAGTCCTCGGCACCCAGCCTGATCTCGCGCTCACGCGCGCGTGCGTCCTCGATGATCTCGTCCGCCTGGCGCTCGGCCTGCTTGACGATCTCCTGGTCGGAGATCAGCCGCGTCTGCTCGTCACGCGCCTCCTTGACGATCCGCTCGGCCTCGCGCTTCGCCTCGGCGAGCATCTCCTGGCGCTCCTTGACGATCCAGCGCGCCTGCTTGATCTCCTCGGGGATCGTCGCGCGCATCTGATCGAGGATGTCGTAGATCTCCTCCTTGTCGACGCGCACCTGATCGGTCAGGGGCACGGGCTTCGCGTTGTGCACCTGGTCGTCGAGTTTGTCGATGAGAACTAGGACGTCCATAGTCGAGGCGAACCTTTCGTTAACGCTTCAGTCGTTCCTGCAATTGCGCGGCTACCGCGTCGGGCACGAGCCCGCTGAGGTCGCCGCCGAACATAGCCAGTTCCTTGACGCCGCTCGAGCTGAGAAAGCTGAATTGAGGTGAGCTCATCATGAAGATGCTCTCGATGTCAGGTGCCATCGTGCGGTTGAGCTGATTCATCTCGAACTCGTACTCGAAGTCCGAGATCGCCCGAAGACCCTTGACGATCGCTTTGGCTCCGTGCTCTCGGGCGAAGTCGACGATGAGCGTATCAAAGGGTTTTACCTGCACATTGGGCAGATTCGCGATCTCCGACTTGATCAGCGCGCACCGCTCGTCGGCCGTGAAGAGGGTCTTCTGCTTGCGCACCGGCTGGTTGACCACCGCGACGATCACCTCGTCGAACACCGACGCGGCGCGGCCGATGATGTCCAGGTGGCCCATCGTGACCGGGTCGTAGGAGCCCGGGCACACGGCGGTCCCGCCGTTCTTAGCCGCCACGGTGGATCGCGATCCGGGTGTCGCCGTAGGTGCGCTCGTCCGCGAGCGGCAGGTCGAGCAGGAGCGGGTTCCGCTTGGAGGATTCGGTCACGATGAGGGCCTGCGGGGAGGCTACGCCCGGCAGTAGCTCGCCGAGCCGCTCCGCCACGCGGGCCGCCGCATCATATGGCGGATCGCAGAACACGAGGTCGAAGCGCGGGTCGCGACCGGACACCGTGCGTAGCCAGCTCAGCGCGTCCGCGGCGACCACCTCTCCCTCCTCGCCCGTCGCGTCGAGGTTGTCCCTTATGGCAGTGAGGGCGGGCCGCGCGGAATCCACGAAGGTCGCCGCCTCGGCCCCGCGCGACAGGGCCTCGAGGCCGAGCGCCCCTGAGCCCGCGTAGAGGTCGAGCACCCGCATTCCCTCCACCGAGCCGAGGATCGAGAAGAGCGCCTCGCGGACGCGGTCGGCGGTCGGCCGCGTGCCGGCGCCCGCCGGCGTGCGCAGCCGCCTGCCCTTATGCCTGCCCGCGACGATCCTCATCCCCCGAACTTTGCCGTGTCGGCGCCGGTTTCCGACGCGCGCGCCACAAAGTTCGGCGGGTCAGGCCGGGATCGGGTCCATGTCCGAGCCGAAGCGGCTGACCGTGGCCTCGCGCAAGAGCGCGTTCTCCGGTTCGGCGAGGTCCGGGTCGTCGGCCAGGAGCTGCTGGGCGCGCTCGCGTGCGCGCTCGAGCAGCACGACGTCTTCCGGCAGCCGGGCCACCTTGAACTCGGGCATCCCGTGCTGGCGCGTGCCGAGCACCTCGCCGGCGCCGCGGAGCCTCAGGTCGATCTCGGCGAGCTTGAAGCCGTCGCGCTCCTTCGCGACGGCCTCGAGTCGCGGCAGCGACGGGTCCCCGAACAGGACGCAGAGCGACTCGTGCTCGCCGCGGCCGATCCGGCCGCGCAGCTGGTGGAGCTGTGAGATCCCGTAGCGCTCGGCCGCCTCGATCAGCATCACGGTCGCGTTCGGCACGTCGATCCCGACCTCGATCACGCTCGTGGCCACGAGCACGTCCGCCTCGCCGTTCGCGAATGCGGCCATCGCCTGCTGCTTGCGCTTCGAGGGCATCTGGCCGTGGATCAGCTCCACGCGCAGGTCGCGGAACTCGGTCGCGGCAAGGCGCTCGGCCTCTGCGGTCGCCGCCTTCGCCTGGAGCACCTCCGACTCCTCGACGAGGGGGCAGACCACGAAGCACTGGCGCCCCTTGGCGATCTCCTCGCGGATCCGCTCGTACGCCCGCGCGCGGGCGCGGGCCCCGTCGACCGCGTGCGTCTGCACCGGCTGCCGCCCGGCCGGCAGCTCGCGCAGGATCGTGACGTCGAGATCGCCGTACGCGGTCAGCGCGAGCGTGCGCGGGATCGGCGTGGCGGTCATGTGCAGCGCGTGAGGGACCTGATCCTCGGGGCCCTTCGCGTCGAGCGCGGCGCGCTGGCGGACCCCGAAACGGTGCTGCTCGTCCACGACCGCCAGGGCGAGCGAGCGGAACTCGACCACGGGCTCGATCAGCGCATGGGTGCCGACGATCATCCCGAGCTCGCCCGACCCGAGGCGATCGAGCAGCTCGCGCCGGCGCCGCGCGGGCGTCGCGCCGGTCAGGAGGCCGATCGGCACGTGCCCGCCCAGAAGGCGGTCGATCGTGGCCATGTGCTGTTCGGCAAGGGTCTCCGTGGGCGCCATGAACGCGGCCTGAGCGCCGGCTTCGACCGCGCGGAGCATCGCGAACAGGGCGACGACCGTCTTTCCGCTTCCGACCTCGCCCATCAGCAGGCGCTGCATCGGAGTACCTGAGGCGATGTCGCGCTCGATGCGGTCCATCGCCTGTCGCTGGTCGCCGGTCGGGGTGAAGGGAAGGGACGCAAGCCAAGGGTCCACGAGCTCGCCGGTGCCGCGCAGCTCGAGCGCTCGGGCGCGCTCCGCCCGCGCGCGCTTGCGGCCGGCCAGCGCGAGCTCGAGCAGGAAGAGCTCCTCGAACGCGAGCCGCTCGCGCGCCTGGTCGGGGTCCTCCGGCCTGTCGGGGAAATGCGCGGCCGCAAGCGCCGCCGCGCGCTCCGCCAGGCGCTCGGCCGCGCGCAGCCTGCCGGGAAGCGGCTCGATCACGTCGCGCATCCGGCTGTACGCGTCCCACGTGAGGCTGCGCAGGCGCTCCGGCGTTATCCCCTGGCTCGCGGGATAGACGGGGACGAGTCCGAGCGTGTGGATGCCCGCCTCCGTCCCGCCGATGAGCTCGTGCTCCGTGACCCAGAACTGGTTTCGGTTCCTGAGCTTCCCGTGGAGCAGGAGCTGCGTTCCCTCGCCGAGCTGGCGGGCGAGCCACGGCTGGTTGAACCAGACCGCGACCATCGGCCCGGTCTCGTCGGCCACGCGCGCCTCGACTCGCTTCTGGCGCCGGTTGCGCATGGGGCGGACGGACACGCTCCGGACCGTGACCGCGACGGTCGCCTCCTCGCCGACGCCGAGCGCGGCGACGGTGCGCGCCTCGCGGCGGTCGCGGTGGGTGTGCGGTAGGTGTTCGACCAGGTCCCCCACCGTCTCGACCCCGAGCCCCGCGGCCGCCTTCGCGGCCGGCCCCGTCAGCGCGAGCGGCTCGTCGAGGCGGCTCGGCCGCGGCAGGGAGCGCAGGGGCGCCGAGGCGATCTCCTCGTCGGTCAGGGCCTTCTTGTCGCCGAAACGCCTGGTGCTCACGTGACGGCGCGAACGATCGCAGCCGTTACGGCGGCAACGAGCGCCGCCACGACGATCGGCGCCCGTAACACCACGGCCACCGCCGCCGCGCCCACGCCGGCGGCGCGCGCGTCCAGCACGATCTCCTCGTCGCCCCCGAAGGTCTGGGTGACGACGAGCGCGGCGAGCAGCGCAGGCGCGAGCGTCTCGAACACCTGCGTCGCGGCCGCCGGCACCTCACGGCCGCCGAGCACGACCGCCGGAACCGCCTTGATCGCGATCGTCACGACGCCGAGGACCGCGACCGTGAACCAGACCTCGTTCATCGCGCGCGCAGGCCGATCAGCGCGGCCGCCGACGCGGCGATGATGGGCAGCCCGGCGGGAGTCAGCGGGATCAGGATGAGCGCGATCGCGCCCCCGAGCACCGCGGCGGACACGTGCTGGCGGGTTCGCAGCTGAGACACCATGAGCGCGAAGAAGAGCGCCGGGAAGGCGGCGTCGAGGCCGAGCGCCTCCGGGTCGCCGATCGCATCGCCCGAGAGCGCGCCGATCGCGGTCCCGAGCACCCACGCCGGGTAGAGCGTGAGTGCCACGCCGACGAGCTTGTCGCGGTCGAATGTCCCGTCCCCGCGCGCCGACAGGGCCCACGACTCGTCCACGATCGCGAGGCCGTGAAGCGCGCGCCGCAGGCGCGAGCCGACGAGCGACGGGGCCACCGCCGCGGACATCGCGAGGTAGCGGCTGTTGAGCAGCACCCCCGCCGTGATCGCGGAGACGACCGCGCCCCCCGAACCGAGGATCGCGGCCACGGCGAACTGCGCCGACCCCGCCCAGGTGGTCGCCGAGAAGACGATGGCCGCCGTCGCGCCCATGTCGGCGGCGCGCGCGAGGACCCCGAACGAGACTCCGAAGGCCACCACCGCCACCGCGAACGGCGCCGAGATCCGCATGCCCTCGCGGTAGCGTCCAAGCATGGCGAACGAGCGTAGGCGAGCGGGCCGTTTCGAGACGCTCGGCGCGTGGCTGCACGTCTGGACGCCGGCGCGCGACGTCGAGGTGCCGCCCGTCCCCTGGCGGAGGATCCTCGTGATCGGCCTGCCCCTGCTCGCGCTGACCGCGGTCGGCGCCTGGGTCGCTCTGCGCGAGGCGGACGAGGCGGAGCGCGAACGCGAGACCACCGAGACGCGCCGGGACGAGCAGCGCGCCGCGGCCACGCGCGCGCGGCTGCTCGAGGACCAGGCGCTCCAGACGGCGCGTGTGCAGCCCGCCCCGCGTGCCGCGCTCGTCGGCGCGCTCGAGACGGCGATCCTCGCGGACGCTCGCGGGCGGACCCGGCGCGGGGACCTGGAACAGGCGGTCGAGCGGGTCGAGTGCGACCCCTTCCCGCGCACGGCGCCGCGGCGGGCGGCGGAACGCGACCCCTCGGTCGAGAGCGGCCGCTACCACTGCCTCGCCGTCACACGCGACATCGTGGGCACGCACCGCGGCCTGCTCGGCTACCCGTTCTTCGCGCGCATCCACTACGGGGACGGGCGGCTCGCCTGGTGCAAGATCAACCCGATCCCCGGCGAGCAGGCGGTGCCCGACCCGCGGCAGGTCGCCACCCTTCCGGCCGGCTGCACCTGAGCGCTACTCGGCGCAGAGGAGCCACCACCACGAGGCCTGGCCGCCCTCGTGGTAGTCGAGCTCGACGCCCTCCGGCACCGCGCGCTCCACGGCATCCCGACGCAGTGGCGCGCCCTCGCCGGCGATGCACGTGACGATCTCGCAGCCCTCGGTGACCTCGCGCAGCGTGCGCGCGAGGACCTCGGACGGCTCACCCCAGGAGGAGAGGTCCTCGCCGACGTACCCCAGCGCGTCGCCCACCGCGAAGCGCCGGGCGGGGTCCTCGCGGGCCGCGGGCGCCACCCCGCCCGTGCGGAGACCGGCCGAGCGCTCGGCGAGCGCGGCGGCGTTCTCCTCGGCCCCCCGCGCCGGGTCGAACCCGAGCAGCACGGCGAGGCCCTCCTGCTGCGAACGGGTGGCAACCACACGGGCCGGCTTCTCGGACATCTCGGCGGCGCGCTCGGCGGCCATGATCACATTCGGGCTGTTCGGCAGGACGACCGCCGACTCGCCCGGCGCGGCGTGGATTCCGGCGAGGATGTCGTAGGTGGAGGGGTTGAGCGTCGGCCCGCCCTCGACCACGTGGGCGCCCAGCTCGCGGAACATCCGCACGAGCCCCTCCCCCGCGGCCACGACGACCGGGGCGCAGGCCGTCTCGAGCCGAGCCGTGCGGTCCGCCACCTGCTCGTGCATGTCGGCGACGTCGAAGTGCGACACCTCGTGGGCGACGAAGAGCGACGTCGCGACGTCGGGCTCGTCCGTGTGCACGTGGACCTTGAGGGTGGACTCGTCGCCGACGACCAGCACGCAGTCGCCGATCCGCTCGAGCCGTGGGATGAACTCGCGCGAGTCGAGCCCGGAGCCCGTGACGGCGAAGTTCGTGCAGTAGCGGTACTCGCTCGACTCGTGCTGGGGCAGGTGCATCGCATGCGGCGGCGCCACCCGGTGCGCAAGGTCGGGCCCGTCGTCCCCGCGAAGCGCCGCGATCACCCCCACGACGATCGCGGTCAGGCCGTAGGCGCCGGCGTCCACCACGCCGGCCTCGCGCAGAATCGGCAGCTGTTCGGGGCCGCGCTCGACCGCCTCGTTCGCGGCCTCGAGGGCGCGCTCGAGGACATCGGCGAGCAGCTCGTCCTGCTCGGTATCGGAGGCGCCCTGCTCGAGTCGCACCTTCTCCATGTGGGCGAGGTCCTGGGCGACGCGGTGCGCCATCGCGCGGACCGCCGACAGCATGGTGCCCTCCGCGGGGTCCCGGACGGACTCGTAGGCGGCGTCGGCCGCGCGCGCGAACGCGGCGGCGACGAGGACCGGGTCCACGAGCTCTCCGGGCCGCGACGCGAGCTCCTCGGCTGCCCCGCGGACGATCTGCGACAGGATCACGCCGCTGTTGCCGCGCGCCCCGAGCAGAGCTGCGCGGGCGACGGCCTTGACGAGCTCCTCGCGGCCGATGTCGTCGATCATCTGGCCGTTCAGGCGGTCGAGCTCGTCGAGCACGGCGCGCATGGTCATGGCCATGTTGTCGCCGGTGTCCCCGTCCGCGACGGGGAAGACGTTCAGGTCGTTGACCTCGGTGCGCCGGCGCTCGAGCTCGGAGCAGGCGTTGGCGACTACCTTGCGGAAGCGGACGAGGCTGGGGTCCGGCACGTGTGTGTTTTACACGTGCTTGAGGACTTTGCCCGCCTTGAGGCAGCGGGTGCAGACGTACTCACGGCGCGGGGCGCCGCCCACCGAGATGCGCACCTTCTGGAGGTTCGCGTTGAAGCGTCGCTTGGTCGCGACCATCGAATGGCTGCGGCTGTGCCCGAACGCCGGGCCCTTGCCGCAGGAGTAACAGACCTTCGCCACGGCGCGCAGGCTAGCACCGGCCCCTTACGGGCCGGTGTAGCCGTCCACGTAGCACGGGAAGGCGCCGCAGACGTCGATCACGCTGCCGTTCAGCATGAACTCGACCTTCTGCTCCTGCGCGTTCGGGTCCTTGCGCGGCCGCCCGTGCGGGTCCGCCCCGGTCCGGTTCGGCTCCTCGCCCAGAGGCGCGGGGCCGGTGCCGGCCGTCTCGTCGCCCACCTGGCGCACCGGGCCCGTGTCCCAGTAGACCATCGACGCGTCGCCCGTGAACGGGAAGCTCCCGATCGGCGGGATGTCGAAGAGCGGCTTGTCCTCGAAGGAGCGCCCCTCGTCCACCGCGGGCTGGCGCACGCGCGCGCCGATCGTCCGCGCCATCACGTCGGCCTGGATCGTCGTCACCTGGTGGTCGCCGATCGCGACGTGCATGAGCACGTTGTGGTCGGGGGTGCCGGGCAGCGGATCACCGACGATGTGATGCGCGTACCCGTTGTTCTCGCCGCGATCCCAGAGCATCTGCCAGAGGCCGAGCATGAGCGGCCGCTCCCGATTGTTCGGATAGGCGGGAGTGTTGACCTCCGCGTAGACGTCCCAGTCCACGCTGCGACGCAGCAGGATCGAGTAGTTCATCGCCGGCACGCCGAGGACCGCGTTCTCGTAGTCGGGTGCGAGCGCGGTGAGCGCCCCGCCCATGATGCCGCCCTGGCTGTTCGAGTCGAACATGAGCTGGGAGCCCTCGAAGAGCGGCTGGTTGCCCTGCTGGAACGCGTCGTGCGACCCGAGTCCCTGCGGGTGGGCCATCAGCCGGCCGAGGTAGAGCTGGTCGACCAGGCCCTGCTGGAGCCGGTCGGCGAACTTCGAGAACAGCGACAGGTCCTGGAGCACCTCGATCGCGAACGGAATGCTCGGGTTGTCCATGCCGGTCCAGTTCGTGGCGCAGTACATGGCGTTGTGGTTCTCGGCCATGCGCTGGATGTCCGACTCGGAGTAGACCTGGCTTCCCGAGCCGAGGAGCCCGTGCCCGTACTGCACGGCGAGCGCCTTGTTCCCGGGGTTCGCCGACGTCGGGACGTTGCACCAGAAGGGCGCCGTGCGGAAGTTGTCGGTGTCGGGGCGCTCCGGGAGGTTCGACTTGCGGCCCGGGTAGACGAAGTCCCCGCCGGGCTCGCAGTCCGCGCTGTCGAGGTAGCACGGCACCTGGTAGGTGCCCTCGATGCGCTGGTCGACGCCCGGCTCGTCCGTGATGTCCTCGACCTTCGTGACCGCGAACGCCGGCGCCGTGCCCTGGATCTGGCCGTCGTCGAGGTCGGTGTCGCCGAGGAGCGCGAACGCGTCGTCGCGGATGTGCAGCGCCCGCTCCGTCAGGTTGTCGCGGCTCGCGACCGTGAAGTCCCACGCGAGGTAGAGGCTCCCCCGCTTCACCTTGGCCTTCTTCTTAAGCGTGCGGAAGATCGCGTTCATGTGCTTCCGGCGCGCCTCGATCAGCTTGTTGTCGGTCTTCTTCTTGTCGCGGTAGAGGCGGAAGGCCGCGCCCGCGCGCAGCTTCTTCCCCTTGCGGTTCTTCAGATTGCGCAGGGCGACGATGTAGCGCTCGCCCTCGTCCCAGTTGACCGCCGGGCGGATCTGAAGGTTGACGTCGGCGCGCTTCGCGGGGTACGGGTCGAGCTCGGCCCAGATCGGATGGCGGTCGCCCGTGCGCGCGTTGATCACCAGGATCGGCGCCTTCCGCGCCGTGTAGCGGCTCAGGTCCTTCAACCGCACCGCCTTGCTGCGACCGAGGTCGAGCTTCGGGACGCGGGTCAGGATCGTCTGCCCCGGGCTGAAGCCGTCGTTGCGGTTCCAGGCGGACGGGTTCGGGCGCTTGCCGTCGGCGTTCTCGGGTATCGCCTTCTTCTTCAGCGCGACGTGGCCGTTCTTGCGGAAGTGGTCGTTCGGCCACGGCTGGAGGCAGACCGCCGGGTCGAGGAAGTCGCAGGCGCGACTCGGCTTGGGGGCGGCCGAGGCGGTCGCGGACGACAGGAGCAGAACGGCGGCGGTGGCTAGCGTGAGCGGGAGTCTCATACCCCCCGAGGCTAGCTAGTCACCGCGTGTAGTCGAGGAGCATCTGCACGACTTGGCGCGGGCGCTCCCAATGCGGCGAGTGACCGGCCCCGCGCAACATCTCGACCCGTGCGGCCGGCACATCCTTGCGCCAGGCCTGGGCCGCGCGCGGCTCGACGATCTCGTCCTCGCTGCCGAAGATCACGAGCAGCGGGACACCGGCATCCCGCACGCGCTCCGACGCGGGGCGTTCCTCCTGGAAGTCGTCGGAGGCCGAACCGGCCTTGTCGTAGGCGCTGAAGGTCATCCGGTCGAGGTCGTCGACGAACGCGTCCGGCACGTCCACGTCGTCCGCGAAGGCGGAGTCGAGCCCGGCCGCGATCACCTGGTCCGGCGCGAACCGGCGCGCGAGCTCGCCGACCACCGGCCAGCCGCTGATCTGCGCCGTCAACGGGAGGTCGGCGTAGCCCTCGCGCGGCGGGGTGCCGACGATGACGAGCTTCCGCACCACCCGCGGCTCCAGCTCGGTCATCGCGCTGGCGACGTTCCCGCCCATCGAGTGGCCCACGACCACGGCTCGCCGCACCCGGAGCTTCTCGAGCGCGTCGGCGACCCGGCGTGCCTGCTCCTCGATCGCGTAGCCGTCACGCGGCATCTCGGAACGTCCGTGGCCGAGCAGGTCGAAGCGAATGACACGCAGACCCCGGCGAACGAGGTCGGGGGTGACGCGGTCCCACCAGCGCTCGGAGGCCGTGTACCCGTGAAGCAGGACGACGGCGGGGTCATCGCGGTCGCCCTCGTCCTTCACGTGGAGGTCACCGCCCGTCAGCTCGACGATCTGCCCGCCGGGGCGCTTCTCGGCGTCCCGGGTCTCGCGGTCGGTGATCACCGTGTGCACGAACAGGGCGAGCGCGATCGCGCCCAGCCAGATGAAGCGGCGCATCAGGCGGCGGCCTCGCGGAAGGCCTCGAGGGCGCGCTCGATCCCGGCGCGGTCCACGTCCAGGTGGGTGACGCAGCGGATGCGCGTCGGGCCCATCGGAGTGACCTCCACGCCGCGCTCCCAGAGCGCTCCGACGAGCGCCGGGGCGTCCGGCACGTCCGCCATCACGATGTTCGTGTCGGGCGGGCGCACGGCGACTCCGGGCACCTCCTCGAGGCCCTCGGCGAGGGCGCGAGCGTTCTCGTGGTCGTCGGCGAGCCGGTCGACGTGGTGGTCGAGCGCGTAGAGGCAGGCGGCAGCGACGATCCCCGACTGCCGCAGCGCGCCGCCGATCATCTGCTTGTAGCGCCACGCCTCGTCGATCAGCGCCTGCGATCCCGCGAGGACCGCGCCGACGGGCGCCCCGAGGCCCTTAGTGAAGTCGATCCAGGCCGTGTCGAATCCGGATGCCCAGTCGGCGGCGCGCGTCCCGCTCGCGACCACGGCGTTCATGAGCCGCGCGCCGTCGAGGTGGGCGCGCATGTCGTGTGCGCGCGCGACGTCGATCACCGCCCGGACCGTCTCGAGGGGCCACACGCGGCCGCCGCCGAGGTTCGTGGTCTGCTCGACCGACACGAGGCGCGACCGCGGCGCGTAGCGGTCGCCCGCCGGGCGGATGGCCGCCTCGAGCTGCCACGCGTCGAAGATCCCGCTCGGCGTGTCGATCGTTCGAAGCATCGCGCCGCCGAAGAAGGCCGGGCCGCCGGCCTCGTAGTTGACCGGGTGCGAGTTCGCCGCCGCGATCAGCTCGTCGCCGCCCGGACGGGTGTGGAGGCGGATCGCGATCTGGTTGCACATCGTCCCCGACGGCAGGAAGAGCGCCGCCTCGTGGCCGAGCAGCTCCGCGACGCGCTCCTGGAGGCGCGTGGTCGTCGGGTCGGCGAAGCGCTGCTCGTCGCCCACCTCGGCCTCGGCGATCGCCCGCCGCATCCCGTCGGTGGGGCGTGTCTGCGTATCCGAGAAGAGGTTGACCCGGTCCACTACGGGCGCAGCGTACGGCGCAGCTCGGCCATGCGGAGGACGGCGTGCGCCGCGTCCTCGCCCTGGTGGCGCTTGCCGTCGCCGGTGCGCGCGAGCGCCTGTTCCATGTTCTCGACGGTCACGACGCCGAACGCGCACGGCACGCCCGTGTCGAGCGCGACGCGGGCGATCCCGGCGGCGGCCGCTTCGCAGACGTGGTCGTAGTGGCTCGTCTCGCCGCGGATCACGGCGCCCAGGCACGCGACGCCGTCGTAGCGGCCCGACTCGGCGCAGTACTTCGCCGCCAGCGGCAGCTCGAACGCGCCCGGCACGTCGTGGACCTCGACCGTCCCGCCCGCCTCCTCGAAGACGCGCGTGGCGCCCTCGACGAGCCGGTCGGCGAGGTCCGCGTAGAAACGGCCGACCGCGATGGCGAACGTCAAGCGCCGCCGTCCTCGCGCTTCTTGCGGTCGCGCACGTGCTCCTCGTGGATCATCTGCTCGTCGAGCGCGAGGCCCTGGTGGTGCAGCAGGTGGCCGAGCTTGTCGCGCTTCGCGCGCAGGTAATCGCGGTTGTGCACGCCGGCCGGGTGATGGATGGGGATCTGGTCGGTCACGCGCAGGCCGTAGCCCTCGAGGCCGACGATCTTCTTCGGGTTGTTCGTCAGGAGGCGGATCGACGTGAGGCCCAGGTCCACCAGGATCTGGGCCCCGATCCCGTAGTCGCGCAGGTCCGCGGGCAGGCCGAGCTTCAGGTTCGCGTCGACCGTGTCGAGCCCCTCCTCCTGGAGCTTGTACGCGCGCAGCTTGTTCAGCAGGCCGATGCCGCGGCCCTCCTGGGCGAGGTAGAGGAGGACGCCCTGGCCCTCCTCCTCGATCATCTGGAGGGCCGACTCGAGCTGCTGGCCGCAGTCGCAGCGCTGGGAGTGGAAGACGTCGCCCGTCAGACACTCGGAGTGCACGCGCACGAGCACGTCCTCCTTGCCCTCCACCTCCCCCTTGACCATCGCGACGTGGTGCTTCTCGTCCACCAGCGACCGGAATCCGACCGCCTCGAACTCGCCGAGGTCGGTCGGCAGGTGCGTCTCGACCACGCGCTCGATCAGCTTGTCGTGCCTGCGCCGGTAGGCGATCAGGTCGGCGACCGTGATCATCTTGAGCTCGTGCCGCTCGCAGTAGCGGACGAGGTCCGGCACACGCGCCATCGTGCCGTCGTCGTTCATCACCTCGCAGATGACGCCGGAGGGGTTGAGGCCGGCGAGGCGGGCCAGGTCGACCGCCGCCTCGGTCTGCCCGGTGCGTTCGAGCACGCCTCCGGGCTTCGCCTTCAGCGGGAACATGTGGCCGGGCTGGACCAGGTCGGCGGGCTTCGTGCGCGGGTCGATCGCGACCTGGACCGTGCGCGCGCGGTCGTGGGCGGAGATGCCAGTCGAGACGCCCTCGCGCGCCTCGACCGACACGGTGAAGTTCGTGCCGAAGCCGGACTCGTTCTTGGCGGCCATCAGATCGAGGCCGAGCTCGTCGCAGCGCTCTCCCGTGAGCGCCAAGCAGATCAGGCCGCGGCCGTGCATCGCCATGAAGTTGATCGCCTCCGGGGTGGCGAACTGGGCGGCCATCGTCAGGTCGCCCTCGTTCTCGCGGTCCTCGGCGTCGCAGACGACGACCATCTTCCCGGCGCGGATGTCCTCGATCGCCTCCTCGATCGTGCTGAACGCGGTCTGCGCGGCGGTCATCGCGCCACCAGCTTCTCGACGTACTTCGCCACCACGTCCACCTCCAGGTTCACCTTTCGCCCGGTAGCGGCCTCGCCCAGCGTGGTCCGCTCCAGGGTCTCCGGAATCAACGACACCTCGAACCATCCCCGATCGACCGCGCTCACCGTCAGCGAGACGCCGTCCACGGCGATCGAACCCTTCTCGACCACGTAGCGCAGGATGTCGACGGGCGCCGCGATGCGGACCACGCGCGCGAACCCCTCCTCGCGCACGTCCTCGACCTCGCCGAGCCCGTCCACGTGACCCTGCACGATGTGCCCGCCCATCGGCGCGCCCGCCGCGACCGCGGGCTCGACGTTCACGCGGTCGCCCTCCGACAGGCCCGCGAGCGCGGAGCGCCTGAGCGTCTCCTCCATGACCTCGGCGCTGAAGCGCCCGCCGCCGGTCTCGACCGCGGTCAGGCACACGCCGTTCACGGACACCGAGTCGCCGCGCGCGATCGGCGCGACGCTCGTCTCGACGGTCAGCCTCACGCCGCCGCCGTTCCGCTCGACCGCGGCGACGAGCGCTTTGTCCTGGACGAGCCCCGTGAACACCTCACCACTCCTTGAGCCGCGCCGAGATCAGCATGTCGCCGTCGATCTGCTCGTACTCGACGTTGAGGGCGCGGTGCGCCTGGCCGATCTGCTCCACGCCCTCGCCGCCGAGCACCGGCCGCGCCGCGCCGCCGCCGGCCACGACCGGGGCGAGGAACAGGCGCATCTCGTCGATCTCGTCCACGTCGAAGAACGTGCCCGCGAGATGCGGCCCGCCCTCGAGGAGGAGCGATTGGATCCCGCGCGCGGCGAGCTCGTCGAGCGCGCTGCGCAGGCGCGCCGGCTCGTTCTCGCCGGTCGCCACGATCACATCGACCCCGACGGACTCGAGCGCCGCCATCGCCGTGCGCTTGGCCGCGCGCGAGCACACGACCATGACCGGCGCCTGGTCGAGGGACGTCACGAGCTGGGAGTCGGCCCGCAGACTGGCCTCCGAGTCGAACACGACCCGAGCGGGCTGCTTCGCCACGGCGTCGACGCGCGCGGTCAGCAGCGGGTCGTCGGCCATGGCCGTGTGGATCCCGACCGCCACGGCGTCCACCTCGGAGCGCCAGCGGTGCGCCCGCGCCCGGCTCGCCTCGCTCGAGATCCACTTCGAGTCGCCCGTGGGCGTCGCCACCTTGCCGTCGAGCGTCGCGGCGACCTTGAAGACGACGTGCGGGCGGCCGGTGAGCGCGTGCTTGCGAAACGGTTGGTTCACGAGCCGCGCGCGCGCGGCGATCTCGCCGTCCACGACATCCACGCGGACGCCCTCGTCGCGGAGGATCCCGAGCCCGCGGCCGTTCGCCTTCGGCGTCGGGTCGTCGCTGGCCACGACGACCCGGCCGATGCCCGCCGCGACGATGGCGTCCGTGCACGGGGGCGTCCGGCCCTCGTGGCAGCAGGGCTCGAGCGAGACGTACAGGGTGGCGCCGCCGGGCTCCTCGGTGCAGGCCTCGAGCGCCGCCCGCTCCGCGTGGGGCTGGCCCGCGGCGGCGTGGAAGCCCTCGCCGATCGGACGACCGTTCTTCACCACGACGGCGCCGACAAGCGGGTTCGGGCTGGTCCGCCCGCGCGCCTGCACAGCGAGCTCGAGCGCCCTCAGGAGGTGCTTCTCGTCGCGCTCCGCTGCGATCGCCTCGGCCGTCAGGGCTGCTCCAATCCGTCAGTTGACTCGCGAGTCAATTTACCACCGGGTACGGTCCGGCCCGGATGGTGAAACAGCTCCTCCAGAGGCAGGTTCTCCTGGGTCCGGCCGCGCTTCGGAGGGCGGCGGCGGCGCGCGTGGAGCGGCCCGAGGAAGCATGGATGCTCCGCCAGCCGCGGCCGGTCCGGCGCACCTACGCCGCCCAGGTGCTCGACGCTCCCGGCGACGAGGACCTGCTGGCCGAGATCTGGATGCTTCGCCAGCCCGAGACGGTGCGCGAGAGCTACATCGAGGAGGTCCTGCGCCCGGCCGTCGACGGCCGGGACGGCCGGTAGCCTCGGCGGCGATGAAGCTCATCATCCAGATCCCCTGCAAGGACGAGGAAGAGCAGCTTCCCGGCACCCTCGGCGACCTCCCCCGCGAGGTGCCGGGCGTGGACGAGGTCGAGTGGCTCGTCATCGACGACGGGTCGACCGACCGGACGGTCGAGGTGGCCCGCCAGCACGGGGTTGACCACATCGTCCGGCTCACGAACAACAAGGGGCTCGCGGCGGCGTTCGAGGCCGGGCTCGATGCCAGCCTCAAGCTCGGCGCCGACATCGTCGTCAACACGGACGCGGACAACCAGTACGACGCGCGCGACATCCCGAAGCTCGTCGAGCCGATCGTCGCGGGACGCGCCGACATGGTCGTCGGCGACCGCGAGATCGCCGGGGTCGCGCACTTCTCGCCGATCAAGCGCCGGCTCCAGGCGATCGGAAGCGCGGTGGTGCGCGGCGCCTCCGGCACGCGCGTGCCGGACACCACGTCGGGCTTCCGCGCCTACAACCGCGAGGCCGCGATCTCCATGAACGTGGTCTCCAAGTACACGTACACGCTCGAGACGATCATCCAGGCGGGCAAGATGCTGGTCGCCATCGACCACGTGCCGGTGCGGGCCCGGCGCGTCGAGCGCGAGTCGCGCCTCTTCGGCTCGATGTCCGAGTACGTCCGGCGGAACGCCGCCGCGATCTTCCGCGTCTACACGATGTACGAGCCCCTCCGGGTCTTCATGACCGCGGCGGCGCTCCTCGGCGGGGTCGCGGCCGCGATCTTCATCCGCTTCGCCTACTTCTACTTCGTCGAGGACGAGGGCGCGGGCCACGTCCAGTCGCTCATCCTCGGCGCCGTGCTCTTCATCGCCGCCGTCCAGCTGGCCGCGCTCGGCATCCTGGGCGACGTGCTCGCCGGGAGCCGCGTGACCCAGCAACGCATCCTTGAGCGGGTCCGCCGGGTCGAGCTCCAGCTCGGCGTCCAGCCGTCGCACTACGAGCCCGGTCGCCCGGGGGTGACCGAGCAGGCGGCCACGACGGGCGCAGCGGCAGGACCGGCCACCGGGAAGGACGAGGAGCGAGAGGCGCTCACCCCGTGACGACACCGGTGGCAGAGGCCGTCCCCACCGGCAACACCTTCGACAAGTACGGATCGACGAACCCGGTGGTGCGCCGCCTGATGCGCGGCTTCCACGCCGCGCTCGACGACCTCTGGGCGCAGGCCGCGCCCGAGTCCCTGCTCGACGTCGGGTGCGGCGAGGGCGTGCTGACCGCCGAGTGGGCGGAGCGCCTGGGCGACGGGCGAGTCGTTGGGCTCGACCTCGACGACCCCAAGCTGAGGGCGGAGTGGGAGAAGCGCGCGCGGCCGAACCTCGAGTTCCGGGCGAGCGAGGGCGACGAGCTGCCGTTCGCGAGGGACGAGTTCGACGTGGCGTGTGCGATCGAGGTGCTCGAGCACGTGCCCGACCCCGAGCGGACGCTCGCGGAGATGACGCGCGTGGCACGCCGGTACGTGCTCGTCTCGGTTCCGCGGGAGCCGCTGTGGCGGGGGCTCAACCTGCTTCGCGGCGCCTACGTTCGCCAGCTCGGGAACACGCCCGGCCACGTGAACCACTGGTCGAAGCCGGCGTTCCTCGACTTCGCGAACCGGCACGGCCAGATCGAGGCGATCCGCTCGCCCTTCCCCTGGACCATGCTCCTTGTCCGGGCCGCGTAGCTACGGCCGCGGCGCGGCGGTCCTATCGGCCGGGATCGGCGTCACCGGCCTCGTCACCTACACGTACTTCTCGCTCGCGAGCCACTCGCTGCCCGACGACGAGTACGGGCGGATCACCCTCCTGTGGTCGGCGGTGTTCGTGGTCGTGTCGGTGCTCTATCGGCCGGTCGAGCAGCTCCTGTCGCGCACGATCGCCGAGCGCGGCGCCGCGGGCGGCACGCTCGGGGTGGCGGCGCGGATCCAGGCGGCGCTCGCGGCCCTGTTCGCGGTCGCCGCCCTCGCGTTGCGCGGACCGCTGGAGGACGAGCTCTTCGGGGGCTCGGAGACCCTCTACTGGATCTTCGTCGGCACCGTGCTCCTGTATGCGGCGAGCTACTTCGCGCGCGGGTGGCTCGCGGGGCACCACCGCTTCGGCGCGTACGGGGCCATGGTCCTCCTGGAGGCGCTTTCACGCTGTTCGTTCGCGGTCGCCGTGGCCGTCGGAATCGCCGAGGGGCAGGACGCGGTCGCGCTGGGGATGCTGGCGGCTCCGCTCGTGACGCTCGCGGTGGTCCCCCTGGCCGCGAGTGTCGCCTCGGCGCCCGCCACGGGCGCTCAGGCGACACTCGGCGAGGGGGAGGCGGAGTTCACGCTGCGGCACGGGACCGGGTTCGCCGCGGCGGTGCTGCTCGTGATGCTCGCCGAGCAGACGTTCCTGAACGCCGGGCCGCTGATCGTGATGGCCACCGAGGGCGGCGCGGCCGGCGCCGCGCTCGCCGGCTTCACGTTCAACGTGCTGCTGATCGCGCGCGCGCCGCTCCAGCTCTTCCAGAGCGTGCAGACGTCGATCCTCCCCCACCTGACGAGGATGCGGGCCCAAGGCGAGACGACCGATTTCGCCACCACGGTCCGCACCACCCTCATTGCCATCGCCGTCTTCGCAGGAGCGGCAGCGGTCGTCCTGCTTGCGATCGGCCCCGCGCTAATGGACCTCCTCTTCGGCAGCGACACCGACTACGCCCGCGGCGGCCTCGCGCTGATCGCCGTCGGCATGGGCCTGTATCTCGCCGCCGCGACCCTCAACCAGGCCGCCCTCGCGCGCGGCCAGGCGAAGCAGGCGGCGGTGTGCTGGACGGCGTCCGCGGTCGCGTTCGTGGTGTTCCTCGTGATCCCCGGCTGGGACGACCCGATCCTCCAGGTCGAGGTCGGCTACGCCGCCGGCGCCGCGCTTCTGTGCGCATTGCTTCACAACCTCTACCGCCGAGCGGAGTAGAGTCGACGGCGGGCATGGCCACCCGCATCCATACGTGTCCGCTGTGCGAGGCCACCTGCGGCCTGCGGATCGAGGTCGAGGACAACCGGGTCCTCTCGATCCGCGGCGACGACGAGGATGTGTTCAGCCGCGGCTTCCTCTGCCCGAAGGCCGCCGGGCTGAAGGCGCTCGAGGAGGACCCCGACCGCCTGCGCCGGCCGCTGGTCCGCCGCGACGGAGAACTGCGCGAGGCCACGTGGGCCGAGGCGTGGCACGTGGTGGAGGAAGGCCTGGCCCCCGTGCTCGAACAGCACGGTCGCAACGCGGTCGCCGTGTACCTCGGCAACCCGTCGGCCCACAATCTGGCCGCGAACGTCTACGCCCCGGCTTTCCTCAAGGCGCTCGGCTCGCAGAACGTGTATTCGGCGAGCACGGTGGACCAGATGCCGAAGCAGGTCTCCGCCGGGCTGATGTTCGGCGCGGGGCTGAGCGTCCCGGTGCCTGACCTCGACCGCTGCGAGCACCTCCTCGTGCTCGGCGCCAACCCGCTCGTCTCGAATGGCAGCCTGATGACCTCGCCGAACGCCCGCGGCCGCATCCGCGCGATCCGGAAACGCGGCGGGAAGGTCGTGGTCGTGGACCCGCGCCGGACGCGCACGGCCGAGGAGGCCGACGAGCACCACGCGGTCGTGCCCGGCACGGACGCCCATCTGCTGCTCGGGGTCGTTCACACGCTCTTCGCCGAGGGGCTGGTGGACCTGGGCGCCGCCGCGCCGCACGTGGCGGGCCTGGACGCGGTGGAGCAGCTCGCGGGCGACTTCACTCCGGAGCGGGTGGAGCCCGTGTGCGGCATCGCGGCCGGCGAGATCCGGCGTATCGCGCGCGAGTTCGCCGCCGCCGAACGGGCGGCGTGCTACGGGCGGATCGGCACGTGCACGCAGGAGTTCGGCACGCTCGCGAGCTGGCTGATCGATGTCGTCAACACGCTGACGGGCAACCTCGACCGCGAGGGCGGCGCCATGTTCACGCGTGCGGCCGCGGGCCAGCGCAACTCGGTCGGCAAGCCCGGTAGCGGCCGCGGCTTCGCCATCGGCCGCTGGCACACGCGCGTGCGCGGGCTGCCCGAGGCGATCGGGGAGCTGCCGGTGTCGGCGCTGGCAGAGGAGATCGACACGCCGGGCGAGGGTCAGATCCGGGCGCTGATCACGCAGGCCGGCAACCCGCTCGTGTCCACGCCCAACTCGGACCGGCTGGAGCGTGCGGTCGAGGGGCTGGACTTCATGCTGTCGATCGACATCTACGTGAACGAGACCACCCGCCACGCGGACGTGATCCTGCCCGCACCCGGGCCGCTGGAGAAGTCGCAGTACGACCTGG
>DASPHG010000057.1:0-35899 GCA_035629775.1 Thermoleophilaceae bacterium
AATGACCATCGTCGACCCGAGGATCAGCACCCCAGCCTGACGAAGCGCCTCGCCGAAGAAACGCAGCACACGGCCGCCATAAACCTCGCGGAAGACAACCCGCGCGCAAAACTTCGCGATATCGCCAAAGCTCGCGATCCAGTCCCGCGGGACGGCCAACCAGGTGCGTCCCATTACTTGATCACCGAGATCTCGGGGTGGGTTGCGAGAAGGGTTTGGGTGAAGACGTAGTTGAACGCGAAGATGCCGAGGAAGCTGATGACGACGGCCTGGTTGACGGCGCGGCCGACGCCCTCGGCGCCGCCGGAGGCGGTCATGCCCTTGTAGCAGGAGACGATCGCGATGATCGCCCCGAACAAGGTGGTCTTCACCACGCTGCCCCAGAGGTCGGTGGTACTCGCGTTCGTGAGCAGGGTGGCGAAGAAGGGGCCTAACGGCGCGTCGAAGGTCAGGGTGGCGAGGACGCCGCCGAAGATGCCGAACAGCAGCGCGTAGATGTTGAACAGGCCGGTGACGATCATCAGCGCGAGGAACCGCGGGACGACGAGGTTCTTCACCGGATCGACGCCGAGCACCTGGAGCGCGTCGAGCTCCTCACGGATCTTGCGGGCGCCCAAATCGGCGGTGATCGCGGTGCCGGCGACGCCGGCGAGGATGATCGCCGTCACGAACGGCGCGAACTCGCGAATGCTTGCGAGGACGAAGAAACCGCCGAGACGATCGAGCGCCCCGAACAGCACCAGGAAGTTCCCCGCCTGCAGGCCGGGGGCGCCGTAGCCGAACGCGACGGTGCTGATGAGAAGCGGGAACCAGCACAGCCTGAGGGCGAACAGGAACTGGCCGATGAACTCGCCGCCGTACGGATACGGCGGCCTCAAAGCCGACATCATCGTCTTGCCCGTGAGGATCATCATGTCCCCAACCTGCTCGAGCAGGTTCTTCGTCGGCAAGAAAGCCCTATCGGCTACAGCGCGGACCACTCAGTCTTCCTCCCCCATGGCAGCGTCGGAAAGGTACTTCATAAGAACGAACCGTCACAAGGGGGTACCCGCGCCGAGTCGCTACCCCCGGTGGTATGTTCCGCCCGCTTTGAGGGGGAGGATCGCTTTCATGGCGTGCGCGGCTGTCCTGGTCGGCATGACCGGCTGCGGCGGCGGCGAGCGCCAGGACGAGAATGAGCCCGAGGGCGACTTCGAGGTCGAGGTCGTCGAGGCGAGCTTCCCCTCCGAGCAGAAGCTCGCGAAGCGCTCGGAGCTCGTGATCGTCGTGCGCAACACCGACACCAAGGCCATCCCGAACATCGCGGTGACGCTGAAGGGGCTCGACTACCGCAAGGAGGACCCGGGCCTGGCCGACCAGCGGCGCCCCCAGTTCGTGGTGAACGGCAAGTTCAAGAACTTCGGCAACATCGAGGACGCCCAGGCGCAGACGCCGAACGGGATCGAGAACCCGACCTACGTGGACACGTGGTCACTGGGCCCGCTCGAGCCGAACGAGTCGAAGCGCTTCCGCTGGGACGTCACGGCCGTGCGCGCCGGCCCGTATGAGCTGAACTGGGCGGTGGCCGCGGGCCTCGACGGCAACGCCCGCGCGGTGAACGTGAACGGCGAGGCGCCGACCGGCAGCTTCGTCGGCAGGGTCTCGGACGAGGCGCCCCAGACGCGGATCGCGGCCGATGGGAAGACCATCGTGCCCGTCGAAGACGGAGAGCGCTAGCGACTCGTTGCTCGTTGCTCGTACTTCGAGCAAGCGAGAACCGGCAGGCGGGGGTACTTCGGGAGCTCCGGATTCCTGCACATGGAGAAGGTGGACCCGCGGGTGTTGCGGATCACCTTCTGCCACGCACAGGAATCACAGAGCCCCGCTTTCACCCGAGCACTGACCGGACGAGCGGGAGATAGCCGCTCGAGTTCCCGAGTCGGTTCGGGTGGTACGACTCGCCGATCGGGTTCGACAGGCCGTTGACCCACTCCACGTCGTCGCAGACGGCGTGGCCCACGAACGGCGGGATCGCGTCCTTGAACACGAAGTTCGCACCCGCACGCGTCGCGGCGTTCCTGATCTGGTCGCGCAGCATGTTCGCCGTCGTGTTGAGGCGCGTCTGCTCCTCGGGGCTGAACCAGGTGCCGGCGTTGCAGTCCTCGCCCATGAACAGGCGCGGATAGCTCAGCACGATCACCTTCGCCGTCGGCGAGCGCGACTTGATCTTGTTGTTCACGAGATCGAGCCTTCCCGGCAGCGTGTTCGTTATGTACGCCTGCGCGTTGTCGATCGACGCGTTGCAGTTCGACGACCACCACGGCTGGGCGCATTCGGTGATGACGCTCGAGAACCCGGCGTCGTTACCGCCAATCGTGTACGTCACCCAGTTCGTCCCCGACGTCAGCGACGCCGACTGGGTGTTGATCACGTCCCCCGTCTTCGCGCCGCTGCACGCGGCGTGCACGAACGTCCACGCCGGGTGGGCGTTGCGGACGAGGTACGGGTACGAGTAAACCGACTTCTGGCAGCCGGAGTCGTAGTAGGTGCGCGTGCCGGTCCCTGACGAGTACGAGTCGCCGAGCGCGACGTACCGGACGGCCCACGCCTGCCCTGCCGTGGCGCCGAGCAGCGCAACGGTCAGCACGAGGACAACAGCCCTCAACTCCAATGGATCCCCCTCCCCTTGCCTTACCGCGTGATCCCGCGGCGGCGCGATAGTACAGTCGCGCCATGTCCGACATCGTCCGCGCCGCGTGCCCGCACGACTGCCCGGACACCTGTGCGATGCACGTCACGGTCGAGGACGGACGCGCGACCGCGGTCACCGGAGATCCGGACCACCCGATCACGCGCGGCTTCCTCTGCGGCAAGGTCTCGAACTACCTCGACCGCGTGTACTCCGAGGAGCGCATCCTCCAGCCCCTGGTGCGCGACGCCGGCGAGCTTCGGCCCGCGTCCTGGGACGAGGCGCTCGACCTCGTCGCCGGGCGCCTGCGCGCCGTCGCCGCCGAACACGGTGGCGAGGCGATCCTGCCGTACAGCTACGCGGGCACGCAGGGCCTCGTGCAGGGCAACCTGATGAGCGAGCGGGTGATGAACGCGCTCGGAGCGTCGGAGCTCGTCCGGACGATCTGCGCGACCGCGGGCATCGTCGGCACGACCCAGACTCACGGCCTCTCGCCCGAGGTCGACCCCGAGGAGTGGCCCCACGCGCGCTACCTCCTCGTCTGGGGCTGGAACCCCATGAGCACCGCGCCCCACCTGTGGCGCCTATTGCTCGACGCGCGCCGGGCGGGCGCGCGTCTCGTCGTGGTGGACCCTTACCGCAGCCGCACCGCGCGCGTCGCGGACGAGCATCTGAAGCCCATGCCGGGCACCGACGCGGCGCTCGCGATGGGGATGATGAACGCGATCGCCGGCGCCGGCCTGGTGGACGAGGAGTGGTGCCGCGCCCACACCGGAGGGCTCGACGAGCTGTTGGCGGCGATCGCGGAGATGCCGCCGGCACGCGCGGCCGAGATAACCGGGGTCGCAGCGTCCGACATCGAGCGGGTGGCGCTCGACTTCGCGCGCACGCAGCCCGCCCTGCTTCGGCTGGGCGTGGGCGCGCAGCGGCACGCCGGCGCGCCCGCCGCGTACAGCACGATCGCCTCGCTGCCGGCGCTCGTCGGCGCGTGGCGCCATCGCGGTGGCGGCTGCGCCTACATCCCGACCGCGACCGCGGCGGCGGTCACGGCGGTGGGCCCCGGACGCCCCGACCTGCGGCCCGGGCCGGTGCGGCGGATCAACATGTCCCAGCTCGGCGACGCACTTACGGGTGCACTCGACCCTCCGGTGAAGGCGCTGGTGGTCTGGAACTCGAACCCGGCGCAGATCGCGCCCGACCAGAGCAGGGTGCTCGAGGGGCTCGACCGCGACGACCTGTTCACGGTCGTGGCCGAGCAGTTCATGACCGACACGGCAGCCCGCGCCGACGTCGTCCTGCCCGCGACCACGCAGCTCGAGCACCTGGACGTGATCTTCTCGTGGGGCCATCACTACCTCACGCTCAGCCGCCCGGCGATCGAGCCGGTCGGCGAGGCGAAGCCGAACACCGAGATCTTCCGCCTGCTCGCGGCGCGGCTCGGCCTGGACGATGCCTGCTTCTCCGACTCCGACGAGGAGCTGGTCGAGCAGGTGCTCGCGACCGCGCGGCCGGACGCGACGGTCGAGGGCCTGCACGAGCGCGGATGGGCGAAGGTGGACCTCGGCCAGGGCCCGGTCCCCCACGCCGACGGCGGATTCCCGACGTCCGACGGGAAGCTCCACCTGCACGCGCGCTACGAGCCGCCCGCGGAGGTGGCCGACGCCGAGCTCGCAAACCGCTATCCGCTTGCGCTCGTCACACCGAAGACGCACCTGTTCCTGAACTCGACCTTCGCCAACCAGGCCCGCCAGCATGCAGCGCAGCCGCGGCCGTTCGTCGTCGTCCACCCGAGCGACGCCGGCCCGCGACGGCTCAGCTCACGCGCGCGCGTCTACAACGACCGCGGATCGTTCGTGACCGACGTCCACATATCGGACGAGACGCGACCGGGCGTGGTGGTCGCGCCGATGGGCTGGTGGAGCGGTGACTACGACGACGGGGTCGGCGCGCAGGTGACGACGCCCCAGCGTCTGACGGACGTCGGCGAGGCGCCAACATTCAACGACAGCCGCGTCGAGGTCGAGCCGGCCTAGCGGCTGACGAGCTTGGCGGAGACGACGCCCTCGCCGCTCGCGTCAGGGTCGTACGCGAAGGCGAGCGACTCGCGGTCGAAGCGCTCGAAGAACTCCTCCCACGAGACGCGGCGCCCGTCATCCTCCGCAAAGCTGACGCACAGCCGCTCGCGGCCCTGACCGGCCGACTCGAGCCGTGGGCTCCCCCCGCGCTCCTCGATCCAGCGCCGGATCTCGGTGTGATCGGCCGTGAGCTTCATGCGCGGCGGTAGTACCCGGGGCCGCGCGGCCTTAACGGTGTAGCCGCGGCTTCATGATCCTGTACGCCTTCAGACCGAGGCCGAGGCGCTCGCGGTCCTCGGTGCGCCCGGGGTCGAGCCCGCTCAGCTCGCGGATCCGGTCGAGCCGGTAGGCGACCGTGTGGCGGTGCGCATGGATGCTCGCGGCGGTCTGGTTCATGTTGCAGTTGTTCTCGAGGTACGACTCGATCGTCCCGATCAGGTCGCTCGCATACTGCTCGTCGTAGGCGACGAGCGCCGCGACGGTGTCCTGGTAGAACGACTCGATCTCCTCCGGCCGGCTGGCGAGGACGTGGAAGAGGAGCCGGTACGTGCCCTCGCCCGCCCCACCCTCGGGCACCGCGCCGGTGGCGCTGACGCGCAGGACGAGCTCGGCCTCCTCGAGCGCGCGGCGAAGCCCGTCGGGCTCGGAGTAGCGGGAGGAGATCCCCACCGTGGCCCGCCGGCCGAGCCGCGCGGCCAGGCGGCGCGCGTCCTCGACCGACCCGGGCACGAGTGCGTAAACGCGGCCGTCGATCACCTGGGCGAGCGCGTCCGCGCGGTGGCTCCCGATCGCCGCGACGATCCGGCCGGGCGTCCCCTCATGCGCCTCAGCGCACAGCGCCACCCCGCCCTCAGCCAGGTCGCAGCCCAGCCGCCGCCCGCGCCGGACCACCTCGTCGGCCGGCATGTCGTCGCGACGCAGGAGCTCCTCCACGAACGAGCCGCGCAGCGACTGCTCGGTGTCGTCGCGCGCCTCGGCCACGGCGACCTCGGTGAGCGCCGCGATCGCCGCGACGTGGAGGTACTCGCCCGCATCGGTTCGGCCGGGCCCGAGGAGCAGCACGGCGCCCACGTCCTGGCCGCCGGACGAGACGGCCACCTCGGCGGTCACCTCTTCCGGCCGGGCGGGCCGCCCGCCCGCAAGCCCCGAGCCGACGTAGCGCTCGTACCGCGCCCATCGCGCCGGGACGCCGACCCGCGGCACGACCACGGCGACGGGGGCCCCGGCGTGCCGCTCCGCGATCTCGGCGACACGCTCGAGGCCCTCGCCGGCCACGACGGCGCCCACCATCTCCAGGTGGGCGCCGCGCGGCGACGGCAGCGGTTCGGGCAGGGCCGTCAGGCCGGAACCTCCTCGGCATCGTGGGCCTGCAGGACCTCCTCGCCGGACTCCCCGGTGCGGATGCGGATCGCATCCTCGACCGGAAGCGTGAAGATCTTCCCGTCGCCCACGGACCCGGTCCGGGCGTGGCGGAGGATGGCCTCCGTCACGACCCCGACCGCCGCGTCCTCGACGACACATTCGATCTTGATCTTCGGCCGCAGGTGGACCGTCAACTCCGAGCCCCGGTAGTGCTCGGTGATCCCCTTCTGGCGACCCGAGCCCTTCACCTCGGTGATCGAGAGGCTCGGGAATCCGGCGTCGAGCAGGTCCTGGCGGATCGGCTCGAACGCCTCGTGGCGGATGTAGGCGACGACCATCTTCATGACGTCGCCTCCGCCGCCGCCATCGCACTGACGGCCGCCGGCGTGCCGGCCGGGGCACGACTCGAGGCCGCGGGCCCCGTCGACGCCGCACCGAACTCGGCCGCGTCGATGAACTGCTCCGGGTAGCCGTACATGCCGTGCTCGACGATGTCGAGGCCGGCATCCTCCTGCTCCTCCTCGACCCGCAGACCGATCGTCTTCTTGATCGCGTAGAACGTGGCGAAGCTCATCGCGAACACGAACGCGAACGCGATGACGACGCCCATCGCCTGGGCCGCGAGCTGCGTGAAGGCGCCCGAGTAGATCAGCCCGCCCTCGGGATCTCCGAACGCGTTGTACTGGGCGAACCGCGGCGCGGTGAAGATGCCACAGGCCAGGGTGCCCCAGATGCCGGCCAGGCCGTGGGCCGACAGCGCCCCGACCGGGTCGTCCAGCTTCCTGTCGATCAGGATCACGCCGGCCACGACGATCAGACCGCCGACCAGGCCGATGATCGGAGCCGTCCAGGCCTCCACGTAGCCCGAGGGCGCCGTGATCGCCACGAGACCGGCGATCACGCCGTTGCCGACCATGCCGATGTCGATCGTCCGCTGGAACAGCTGCGTGGCGAGGAATGCGCCGATCACGCCGCCCGCGGCGCCCAGCATGGTGACCATGGCCACCTCGGCGAAGCGCACGTCAGCCGCGCCGAGCGCCGAGCCCGGGTTGAACCCGAACCAGCCGATCATCAGGATCGCGATGCCCAGGCCGACCAGCGGCATCGAGTGCCCCGGGATCGCCCGTGGCTTGCCGTCGGGGCCGTACTTGCCCTTGCGCGGACCGAGCAGGAGCAGCGCGGCGAACGCGCCGGTCGCACCGATGAGGTGCACCGCCGTCGACCCGGCGAAGTCCTGCATGCCGGTCGGGAGCGGGCCGTCGCCCATCTGCAGCCAGCCGCCGCCGAAGACCCAGTGGGACCCGATCGGGTAGATGACCGCCGCGAAGACGACCGCGTACGCCACGTAGGCGCCGAACTTGATCCGCTCGAGCGTCGTCCCCCACACGATCGCGAGCGACACGGCGCAGAACGAGAACTGGAAGAGCCACTTGGACTCGATCGCCGCGTCGGAGAGACCCATGACGGGGAATGCCTCCTGCGGGTTACCGAAGCCCGAGAGGAAGAACCCCTCGGTTCCCCACAGAGCGCCATCGCCGCCGAACGCGAGCGCGAATCCGACCGCCCAATAGGCCACCGCGGCGATCGACAGGTTGACGAAGATCTTCGCGATCCCCGTGCCCGCGTTCTTCGAGCGCGAGAAGCCGATTTCGAGCAGGGCGAAGCCCGCCTGCATGAACAGGACGAGCACCGCCGCGATGAACACGAGCAGCGTGTTCAGCGGGACGGTGTCGCCGAGCACTTCGTTGCCGACCGCATCGAGCGTGTCGGCGCTCGCCGTTGCGGGCAGGAGCAGCAGCGCGGCCAAAACCGGCAGCGCCCCGAGCCCGAGGACGCGTCTCATCTCTCTGTGACCTCCTGGTAGGGAACTCGGGCCAAGGTATGGACGGCCGGTCCAGGGGTCTTTAGCCACCGGTCGAAACTTCGCGGGGACGTTTTCGCCAGGCGGTCGAAAGCGCCTGGAAACGGCGATTTACCACGGGGCCTGGCCCCGTGGTAAGCGCTACGGGCGGACGGTCACTCGCCGGGCGCGCGGACTCTCCCCCGGAAGGGTGACCCGCACGCGCACGCGCACGCGCTGCTCGAGCCCGTCGACGAGACGCCGGCCGGCCCGGTTCAGCGGGGCCCGGACCACGGTGGCGGTGGACGCGGGCACATCCTTGCGGCCGCGCGCGATCCGCTCGCCGCGCCGGAAGGCGGCGACCCTGCAGGTGCCGGCGCGCGCCGCGACGCACTTCACGCGGAAACCGCGCTTCTTGACGGCGCGGACGCGCATCTTCTTCTTGAGGGAATAGCTGCCGTGCGCGGGGCCGGGATCGCCGGGGCCCAGCCCGGCGACCGCGGCGGCCGCGTCCACGATGCCCGCGCCGTACTGATTGTCCGGACCGGGCGCGCCCGCGTCGGACGCCGTGGCGACGATGCGATCGACGGCGGCCTGGCCGCGGACGCCGAGCGACGCCAGCAGCGCGGCGACCCCCGCCACATGCGGCGCGGCCTGCGAGGTGCCCGACACGTACTCGTAGCGGCCCTTCAGCCACGTCGAGAGGATGTCGTCCTCCTCGGCGCCGGCGCCCGCGCCGCCCGGGGCCATCAGGTCGACGTCCGCCCCGAAGCTCGAGAACACGCTGCGCGTGCGGTCGGGACCGACCGCGCCGACGCAGAGCATCCCGTCGACCACGGGGTTCTCGCACTTGAAGAACCCGTTATTGCCGGCCGCGAGGACGACGACGATGTCGGCGTCCACGGCACGCTTGATCGCAGCCTTGTACTCCTCGTCCGGGAACAGCGTGGACTGGAGCGGCAGGTAGTCGCCGAGGCTCAGGTTGATGACGTGCACGTGCGCGTCGATCGCGCGATGGATCGCGTCGATCGTGTCTTCGGCGTAACCCGCTCCCTCGTCGTCGAGGACGCGCACCGGCAGGACGTCGGCGCCGGGCGCGACGCCGGCAATGCCCTCGCCGTTGTCCCGGTTCGCGGCCACGATGCCGGTGACGTGAGTGCCGTGGCCGTTGCCGTCGGTCGGGTCGGCGTCCTCGTCGCCGCTCGCCTCCGGGTCGTCACCCACGTAGTCGAAACCGGCGCGCAGGCGTCCACCGAGGTCGGGGTGGTCGCGCTGGACGCCGGTGTCGATCACGGCGACGACGGCGCCCACGCCGGTCGAGGTCTTCCACGCCGCGGGGCCTTCCACCATCCGCAAACCCCACTGGTCGTCGCGGCGCGGATCGGCCGCCAGCGCGGGGCTCGCAAGGGCGAGCGCTGCAAGCGCGACGATCAGGGCGCGGGGAGGCACGAATCGGCGAGGATAGAGGCGCACGCCCGCTCATAGACCCGGTTGCCGACCCGGGCGATACCTTGACACGATCGTGTTAAGGTTGCCCTTCTCCCCGATGGCCCGCGACTACCTCGACACCGTTCGCCGCCAGGTCGTCGTCTTCGACGGCGGAATGGGCGCGACCCTGGAGCAGTTCGACCTCACGCAGGCGGACTACGGCGGCCTCCAGGGCAAGTGCCACGAGGCCCTGGTGCTGAACCGCCCCGACGTGATCGAGGGCGTCCACACCTCGATGGTCGAGGCGGGCGCGATCGTCGTGGAGACGGACACCTTCCAGGCGAGCCGGCTGAAGCTCGACGAATGGGGCCTCGGGGAGCACACGCTCGAGGTCAACCAGCGGGCCGCCGAGATCGCGCGGAAGGCGGTCGGCGAGGACCGGTTCGTGGCGGGCTCGATCGGCCCGACCGGCTACCTCCCGGCCTCCGACGACCCGACGCTCGGGCAGATCCGCTTCGGCGAGCTGGTCGAGGTCTTCACACAGCAGGCGACCGGGCTGGTCCAGGGCGGCGCGGACCTGATCATCATCGAGACCGCGCAGGACATCCTCGAGGTGAAAGCGGCGGTGTTCGGCACGCGCGAAGCGTTCAAGCAGGTTGGCCGGAGCGTGCCGATCCAGTGCTCGGTCTCGCTGCTTCCGAACGGCGGGAAGATGCTGCTCGGGACCGACATCGAGGCCGTGCTCGCGATCCTCAGCGGGCTCGAGGTCGACGTGATCGGGCTGAACTGCTCGACCGGCCCCGAGGACATGCGCGACGCGATCCGGTACCTCGGCGAGCACTCGCCGCTGCCGATCCACTGCATCCCGAACGCGGGCATCCCCATCCAGGGGCCGGAGGGGGAGACGATCTTCCCCGAGGAGCCCGAGCCGCTCGCGAACGTCCTCCAGGAGTTCGTGGAGCGCTTCGGCGTCGGCATAGTCGGCGGCTGCTGCGGCACGACACCGGAGCACATCGCGGCGATCGTGGACCGCGTGGGCGGCCGCGAGGCAGGCGCACGCCCGGAGGCAGGCCCCCCGCGGCTCGCGTCGATGATGACGGCCGCGCCGCTGGTGCAGGAGCCGCGGCCGACGCTCGTGGGCGAGCGCGTCAACTCGCAGGGGTCGCGGAAGGCAAAGGAACTGCTGCTCACCGACGACTACGACGGGCTCGTTGCCGTCGCCGAGGACCAGGTCGAGGGCGGCGCGCACGTGCTCGACGTCTGCGTCGCGCTGACCGAGCGCCAGGACGAGGACGAGCAGATGCGGCAGGTCGTGAAGCGCGTCTCGCTCACGCAACCCGCGCCGATCCAGGTGGATTCGACCGAACCAGAGGTGATCCGCATCGCGCTCGAGCAGATCCCGGGCCGCGCAGTGGTGAACTCGGTCAACCTGGAGGCGGGCCGCGACAAGCTCGACGTGGTCGCGCCGCTCGCGAAGCAGCACGGCGCGGCGCTGATCGCACTGACTATCGACGAGGTCGGCATGGCGAAGACCGCCGAGCGCAAGGTCGAGATCGCCCAGCGCATCACCGAGATGGTCTGCGACGAGCACGGACTGGATCGCGAGAATCTGATCTTCGACGTGCTCACGTTCACGCTCACGACGGGCGACGAGGAGTGGCGGCCGTCCGCGGTCGAGACGATCGAGGGCATCCGGCGCGTCAAGGAGGAGATCCCCGGCGTGAAGACCTCGCTGGGCGTCTCGAACGTGTCGTTCGGCGTCTCGCCTGGGGCGCGCGCCGTCCTCAACAGCGTGTTCCTGCACCACTGCGTGGAGGCGGGGCTCGACCTCGCGATGGTCAACCCCAACCACATCAGGCCGTATCCCGAGATCCCGGAGAACGAGCGCGAGCTGGCGGACGACCTCGTCTTCAACCGGCGCGAGGACGCGCTCGAGCGCTTCATCGGGCACTTCGAGCAGAAGGGCGACGAGGCTGAGGAAGAGGGCGCGGACCCGACCGCGGAGATGGAGCCCGAGGAGGCGCTCCACTGGCACATCCTGCGGCGCAAGCGGGACGGGGTCGAGGACTGGATCGACCGCTCGGTCGAGAAGATCGGCGCGGTCCCGACGCTGAACGAGGTCCTCCTGCCGGCGATGAAGGAGGTCGGGGACAAGTTCGGCGCGGGCGAGCTGATCCTGCCCTTCGTTCTCCAGTCTGCCGAGGTGATGAAGCGCGCGGTCGCGCAGCTCGAGAACTACCTCGAGCGGATCGAGGGACACACGAAGGGCAGGGTCGTGATCGCGACCGTCTTCGGCGACGTGCACGACATCGGCAAGTCGCTCGTGAACACGATTCTCACGAACAACGGCTACACGGTCGTCGACCTCGGCAAGCAGGTGCCGGTGGACACGATCATCTCCGCCGCAAAGGAGCACGACGCCACGGCGATCGGCCTGTCGGCCCTGCTCGTCTCGACCTCGAAGCAGATGCCGCTGTGCGTCCAAGAGCTCCACACGCGCGGGCTCGAGTACCCCGTGCTGATCGGCGGCGCGGCCATCAACCGCGACTTCGGCCGGCGGATCCTCTACCCGAACGGCAAGGAGTCGGACGACGTCTACGAGCCGGGCGTCTTCTACTGCAAGGACGCCTTCCAAGGGCTCGACACGATGGACCAGTTGGTGAATCCGGACGCGCGCACGGCGCTGGTCGCGAAGATGCGGGAGGAAGCGCAGAAGCTGCGCGAGAAGCCGGAGGTCGTGGACGACTCGCCGCCGACCACGGACGACTCGGTCCGGTCGGGCGCGCGCACGGACACGCCGATCCCCGACCCCCCGTCCTGGGGCGTGCGCGAGATCGACGTGAACCTCGACGAGGTCTTCCCCTACCTCGACCGGCACGTGCTCTTCAAGCTGCACTGGGGCGGGCGGGGCGTCAAGGGCGAGGAGTGGGAGAAGCTCCTGGCCGAGAACTTCCAGCCGCGCCTTCAGCGCATGTGGGCCGAGCAGGACTACCTCGAGCCGCGCGCAAAGCTCGGCTACTTCCCGTGCAACGCAGACGGGAACGAGCTGGTGATCTTCGACCCCGAGTCGCCCGACACGGAGATCGAGCGGCTCACCTTCCCTCGCCAGCCGAAGCACGACCGCATCTGCCTCACCGACTTCTTCCGCCCGGTTGATTCAGGTGAGCGCGACGTGGTCGCGCTTCAGGCGGTGACGGCCGGGCCCAAGTCCACGGAGCGGCTGGCCGAGCTCGAGGCGGCGGGCGAGTTCTCGGAGCAGCTCTTCGTGCACGGGCTCGCCGTCCAATCCGCCGAGGGCATGGCCGAATGGCTCCACGCCCAGGTGCGGCGCGAGCTCGGGATCGAGCTCGACCAGGGCCGGCGCTATTCGTGGGGCTATCCCGCGTGCCCGGAGCAGTCGGAGCACGAGAAGGTGTGGAAGCTGCTCGGCCTGGAGGAGATCGGCATGACGCTGTCGGGCGGCTACGCAGTGATGCCCGAGCAGTCGACGGTCGCCATCGTCGCGCACCACCCGCAGGCGGTCTACTTCGGCATGAAGTCCGGCTTCATCCCCAAGGAGAAGGCGCCCGACGAGCTGATCGCGGGCACCGAGCGCGGCGGCGAGCTGCCGCCCGCGGACGAGCCGCGCGAGGGCGCGGTCGAGGAAGAGGCAATCGCGGGCTGACGTTTACCAAGGGGCCTGGCCCCGTGGTAAATCCGCTACGGAACTACTCGGAACTCGCCGCGCATGAACGGGTGGATGCGGCAGAAGTACGCGTACTTGCCGACCGGCAGGTCCTTGGGCGTCGAAGAGGTCGGGTCCGGCTCGCCGCCGTCGATCGGGTCGAAGCCCAGCGTCCCGGAGTCCCAGCGGCCGTCGGCCCACGGGTAGTTCGAGACGTAGGGGCCGTTGCACGGATAGCGGCACGTGGTAACCGAGTGGCGGATATTCGCCTGCTGGTCCACGTTGATGAACTGGATCGAGTCACCCTTCTTGACCGTCGGCGGCAGGCCCATGTCCCCGGGCGCTCCGCGGCCGCCGGGCAGGTACTGGAAGTTCGCGATCAGCACACGATCTGCCGGCGCCCCGTCCGGGACCTCGTTCTCGAACGGCTTCTGGCACGGGTCGAAGCCGAGCTTCGTTCCGCAGAAGGTGTCGTGGCTGTGGCCCCACTCGCGGTTGGGCACGCCCTCGGTCGGGTCGAGCTTGCGACGCACGACGCGCTTGGCGCCCGCGCGGCCCTTGACGACGCGCTTGACCTTTTTCTTGGCGTCCTTGCCGACCAGGTAGGGCTTGCAGCGGCCCTTCGGCGGCTGGGACTCGTCGATGTAGAACCCCTGGTGGGTCATCGCGGTGTACCACGCGTGCTTGGCGTTCTTGTAGATGCCCGTGACCCGAATCCGGTCGCCCACGTGGACCGGCGCGCGCCACGATGGTCGCGTGACCTCGGTCTGGTAGTCCTCGGACAGCGGCGCGACTCGGTTGATGATGTCCGACTTGAGCAGCAGCGTCCCGCCGTAGCCGCGGCCGTCGTCGCGGCAGGGATTCTCCTCGGATCCCATGTTCTCCGTGTACACGCGGTCGCCGCCCGGGTGCAGGTGCGACCCCGTTCCGATCATGGTCCCGGAGACCGTCGAGGTCCATTCGATGGCGCCGCGCGAGCTGTCCTCGGTCGTGTTCCACTCGCCGTCGCGGTTGCCGGCCGGCTTCTTCTGGCGCGGCACGTCGAACGTCCGCCCGAACAGGACACCTGAGACGTCGCGGTGCTCCTGACCGGTCGCGTTCAGCTGCTTGAGCGTCCCGTACTTGAAGGTGACGTCGAGGACGACGTATCCGACCTTCGTCTGCGCGGTCTTGTTGTGAAGCATGTAGATCATCGCCTGCGGGCCGGCCAGGCCGATGTACTCGCCGTAGACGGGCCCGTTCGGATCCGCGGCCGAGCGCTCCTGGAAGTCCGCGCGCGTCTCCTCGTCGCCGTTGCCGAAGATCCATTCGGTGTTGCCGCCGGTGTAGTTGTCCTCCTGGTTACCGGGGTCGAGCGCGAACCAGTGGGCGTGGTGGATGTGCGAGACCTGATGGCTCGGCTCGGTCCAGTTGGGGGAGATCCTGAGCTCCGGCTCGATCGCGAGGATCATGCCGTTGTGGACGGGCAGGTCGACGTCCACGCGGTTCGCGTCCCAGCCGGCAGGCATGACGTAGGGCCCGTACCAGAAGCGCATCTTCTTGACGGTTCCGGGCGGCTCCGGTACGTAGCGGTCGCCGCGGTTCAGGATCGGGTCGTCGCCCGCTTCCTCCTCCGGCGGCGGCTGGTCACCCTCCTGCGCCTGCGCGAACGCCGCGGTCGCGAAGATCGCGATTCCCGCAAGCACGAGCGTGAGCACGCGCAGCCACCCCTGTCTGCCCCGGCGCATCGGCATCGAGAAACATAACGCAGACGAGCGCCGAAACTGGCGGCCGCGCGGCTAGGTCTTAGCTTCGAGCGCGTCGCGCAGGTCAACCGGGGCGGCGTGGATGGCGCGGAGGCGCATGTCCTTCCACGTCATCCCCTCGCGGACCAGTGCCGGCATTCCCATCGCGAACGCCGTCGCCATCTCGACCGCCTGCAGGATGATCCCGTAGGCGAACGCGTCCGAGTGGCCGACGCCGTATGCCGACAGCACCGCGACGCACGCGGCCTGGAACACGCCGAGGTTCGACGGCGTGGCCGGCAGGACGGCCGTGACGTTCACCGCGAACAGGACCGCCGCGGCCGCTCCGATGCCGGCCCGGTCGTCGAGCCCGAGGGCGACGAGCAGCACGTAGCACGCGATCCACTGAACTCCCCAGGCCGCGAGCTGCGTGACGGTGGCCCACGCCCCGAGGCGCGGATGGCGGAAGACCTCGAGCCCCGACCGGACCTGCACGAGCGCACCGCGCGCGAGCGTCAGTGCGTTGCGCACACGCACGAACCGCGACGGCCGGCCGCGGCGCAGAAGCGCGGGGACGGCGAGCAGGAGCGCGATGACGAGCACCGGCAGCACGGTCGCGGCGACGAGCTTGTCCTCGTTGCCCTGGAACAGGCCGACGGTCGCGAACATCACCGTGCCCAGCACGACCAGCGCGACGAGGTTGAGGAAGGTCTGGGCGACGAGCGTTCCCAGCACGACGGGCAGTCGCTCGCGCACGCGCCCGAGTCGCCGCGCCACGATCAGCGCACGCGACGGCTCGCCGAGCCGCGCCGGCAGCGTGGCCGACATCAGCACGCCGATCATCGTGCCGCGCGCCGCGTCGCGGCGGCGCACGCGCGCGTTGGGCAGCGCCGCGCGGAGCACCGCATGCCACGCCTCGGCACGCATCAGCATCGAGGCGCACATGAGCGCGAACGCCACCAGCACCCACACCGGGGTCGCGTTGAGCAGGGCGTTGCCGATCGGCTCGAGGCCGATGTGGTTGAGGGCCAGCGCCGTCAGGCCGACGCCCAGGAGCGCGCAGCCCGCCACAGCCACCCGGCGCAACGCGCGGAACGTGCGCCGGCGTCCGGCGCCCGGGGCGGCGGGCTCGAGCGAGGGAAGACGCTTCGCGGGTGCGGGCGGCCCGAGGTCGGCGCTGCGCAGCCCGGTGCGGACGGCGATGCGCTGACCCGCCGTCGCCGGCTGCGGCGCGGCGGCCGCCTCCTCGTAGGCGGTCAGGAGCTCGCCGGCGATCTGCGGCCAGGCGAAGCGCTCCGCGCGCTCGCGCGCGTGGACGCGCAGCTCCGCGCGTCGGTCGGGATCGCCCGCCAGCGAGTGCAGCGCCTCCCCCAACGCGGTGGCGTCGCCGGGGGGCACGAGCACCCCGTCGCGCCCGTCGCGGACGACGTCGCGGTAGCCCGCGATGTCGGAGCAGACGGCGGGCGTGCCCGAGGCGAACGCCTCGGTCAGGACCATCCCGAAGCTCTCACCGCCGAGCGACGGCGCGCAGAGCAGGTCCGCTTCCGCGAGCAACTGCCACTTCTCGTCGTCGGTCACTCGCCCGCGGATGTCGATCCCCTCCGAGTCGAGCAGGAATGGCTGGACCTCGTCGGGCGTGGCGCCGGCCACGGTGAGATGGGCGTCGACGCCGACCGCGCGCAGACCCTCGTAGGCGCGCAACAGCACCGGCAGCCCCTTGCGCTCCTCGGCGCGGCCGAGGAAGAGCAGGCGCAGCGGCCCGTCCGGCCGCTGCTCGAGCGGACGCGCCGCGTCCAGGTCCACCCCGTTCGGGACGATCCGGTAGCGGCCGCCGTAGAAGCGCTGCGCCGTCCAGCGCGCCGCCTCGGAGACGGCGACCCGCACATGCAGCTTGTTGTAGAGCCGGCGCGCGCCGATCAGCGCGGCCGTGTTGTTCGCGAAGGCGCTCGTCGAGTAGCAGTGGAACGTGCCGACGAGCGGCGCGCGCGCGGCCTCGACGGCGTACCAGCTGACGACCGGGCAGTTGGGCTCGTGCACATGGACCACGTCGTAGCCCCCATGCCGTAGCTCGCGGCCCACGGTCGCCACGGTGTACGGCGTGACCGCCACATTGGAGACCGACCCGTTCGAGGGCAGCCCGACGGTACGACCGAGCGGGATCAGGTAGTCCGGCGCGGGGCGCGGCTCTGGGCGCGCGCCCTTATGGCTCGTCCGGGCGAGCCGATCATCGGGGTCGTACGGGGCGAGCAGGCGCACGTCGTGACCCTCCCGAAGGAGTTCCGAGGCCAGTGCCTCGACGTGGCGCCCGACCCCGCCCGGATACGTATACGAGTAGGGCGAGACCAGCGCTATGCGCACCCGTCTAGGTTAGACCACCTCCCAGCGGCTTTCCTGTGACATATGCACTTGCAAGCACGAGTGCGAACGCGCCGATGAGGAAGATCGTGGGGCCGGAGTCGTTGGCGAGCGCCCCCACCACCGTTGCGGCCAGCGTGCCCCACATCCCGGCGGCGAACGCGCGGTCCCCCTCGAGCGGGGCCAGCAGCCGGCGCCGGCGCGCGACGCCCCAGCCCAGCGCGACCGCGAACAGGCCCACGCTGAGCGGGGTTGTGCCCTGCCACAGGCTCTCCCAAGAGATGTCGATGCGCCGCTCGGCCACGTCGACGAGCTCCCTCGGCGAGTCGGCCGAGAGCACCGACCGGGTCAGGTGAGCGTCGCCGCCTGACACGAGGTCGACGGCGGCCAGCGCCGCCACGGCGAGCACGGGCGTGACGACCGCGATGGCGACCGCGCGCCGGGTCACCCCGCCCGGGAGTGACGCGAGGACGGCGGCCGCGGCGCCCGCGCCGAGGGTGATCACGCCGCCCACGTCCGCGCCCAGGCGCCCGGCGCCGATGAACAGCGCGGCGACCGTGCACGCGGCGGCGAAGCCGATCGGGACACGCCGCCCGTCGCGGCCCGCGAGCGCCGCGCCCGCCCCCAGCAGCACGAGGGCGGCGAGGATCGCCTCGAGCTCGTTGCCGATGCCGAAGAAGCGTGCGCCGAACCCCGGGTTCGGCCCAGCGAGCGAACGCGCGATGAGCGGCGAGCCCGCGACGAGGTCGGCGGCGTGCACGGCCAGCACCACCGCCGCCGCGACTGCCGGTGCGCGCGGCCAGGCGACGGCGCGGTCGGTGCCGGCCGCGAGCCCCAGCGAGCCGGCCGCGAGGATCAGCGCCTCGACTCCCTCGCTCGGGTCGAGCGCTCCGGTCAGGAGCGCGAGCCCCGGCAGCCACATCGCCACCAGCAGGCCGAGCCGCAGGCCCGTGCGCCGGCGGCCGGTCAGGGCGAGGACCGCCAAAACGGCGAGCCACAGGCCAAAGCTGAGCAGGAGCGCCGCATCCCGCCGCGACCTGAGGTGGTCCAGCCGATCGACGAGCGACTGCACGTCGGCGGCCTCCCCGTCCTCGGCTTCGATTACGTGGCCGTCCATGTCGTCGGCCTCGTTCATGCCGAGCCGGTCGAGGATCGTGGGTGCGTAGTCCGTGGCGGCCACCATCCCCGCCCGGCGCGTGGTCCGCGAGGTGATGACCCCTTCGCCCACGCTCACCGCGGTCGGCAGCTGCTCGAGCCCTCCCGGACCCGGCGCGCGCACGGCGATGACGAGCGCCTCCGTCTCGAGCTGCTCGAGGAGCGCGAGCCCGCCGCCCGCCGGGAGCCGGGCGGCCACCAGGTCGTGCTCGGCCAGCGCGGCTTCCAGGCGCGCCCCGAACCCGCGCGCTTCGCCTAGCTCGACGGCGTCCACGCGTCCGGAGCGGTCGGCGACCGACGCCGCCTCGCCGTGGCGCAGGCCGCGCAGCCCGACGTAGGCCGTTCGCCCGCCCGCGCGGTGGACGCTCTCGCCGAGCAGGCCCGGCACGACGTCGCCGGGCGCATCCTCGGCACGCTCGACGACCGCCTCCCACCCCGCCAACCGCCCGTCGGGGAGAAGCCGCAGGGCGCCGAGCTCGTCCTCGTACACGCGCGTCGAGACGCGCGCGCCCTGGCCGATGTCCAGGAAGACCTGAAGGGGGTCGTAGCCCCCGACCGTCGGGCTCGTCACCCCGACGGCGCCGATGCCGCTCCGCTCCATGCGGTCGAGCAGCTCCGCGTCGTTCGCGGCCGGGACGAAGGCGATCAGCGCGCGCTCGTCCTGTGCATCCGCGCGCGCGGCCGGGACCAGCAGCGCGGCCAGCGCCAGACAGCACGCGATGCGCATTCGCCACACTCTATGGCCGGTGGCCCAGCGGAACTTCGTCAAATTCACCTTCCTCAAGGTCCGGCCCGAGTGGCGCCGCCGGACGGCCGATGAGCGCGCCCAGGACAAGCGCGAGTTCGCCGCCGCGCTCGACGATTTCGCGCGCGACCACTTCCTCCGCACCTACTCGCTCGTGGGCACGCGCGGCGACGCCGACCTGATGGTCCGCGCGATCGCGCCGAGCCTCGACCCCATCCACGAGCTGCATGTCCTGATGAACCAGAGCGGGCTGATGCGCTGGGCCGATACGCCGTACTCGTACCTCGCGATGACCAAGGAGTCCGTCTATTCGGACGAGCCCACGCCGCTCGAGCCGCGTCCGGGGTCGGACAGCAGGTACCTCTTCGTGTACCCCATGTGGAAGAAGCGGGAGTGGTACCTGCTGGCCGCCGAGGAGCGGATGCGAATCATGAAGGGGCACATCGAAACCGGCCGCCGGTTCGCCGGCGTCGAGGTGAACACCGCCTACTCTTACGGCCTGGACGACCAGGAGTTCGTCGTGTCGTTCAACGGTGACGACCCGGCTGAGTTCCTGGATCTCGTCCATGAGCTCCGCGGCACCGAATCGAGCTCCTACACACTCTCGGAGACGCCGATCTTCACCTGCATCTCCTCCACCGCCGAGAGGGCACTCGACGCGCTTTGAACGACGAAATCAGGGACATCACGGTGATCGGCGCGGGCCCCGTGGGGCTCGTCACGGCGTTCTGGGCGGGGATGCGCGAGGCCAGCTCTCAGATCATCGACTCGCTGCCCGAGCTGGGCGGCCAGCTGACGACGCTCTATCCGGAGAAGTGGATCTTCGACGTGCCCGGCTACTCGCGGATCATCGCGAAGGACCTGGTGGACGAGCTCCGCAGGCAGTCGATCGAGCAGTTCGACGTGCCGGTCTCGCTGGAGACCACCGCCGACCGGGTCGAGTACGAGGACGCAGACGGCGAACGCGTGCTGCGGCTGGTCACCGACAAAGGCGACTTCCTGAGCCGCACGATCATCATCGCCGGCGGCCACGGGGCGTTCGAGCCGAAGAAGCTGCCGGGCTACGACATGACTCCCTGGGAGGGCAAGGGCGCCTACTACCTGGTGGGCGAGAAGTCCGAGTTCGCCGACAAGAACGTGGTGATCATCGGCGGCGGGGACTCCGCCTGCGACTGGGTGATCAACCTGCTCGACACCGCCCGCTCGGTCACGCTGGTGCACCGCCGCGAGGCGTTCCGCGCGCACGAGGTGACCGTCCGCGAGATCATGGAGGCCGCCGAGGCGGGCAGGGTCGACGTGAAGACGCCGTACCAGGTGAAGGACGTCGCCGGCAACGGCCGCATCGAGCGGGTGACGCTCTTCAACTCCGAGAACGAGGAGGAGACGCACGAGCTGGACTGCGACGCCGTCCTCCTCCAGCTCGGGTTCAAGACCGCGCTCGGCCCGCTCAAGGAGTGGCCGCTCGAGGTGGAGAAGGGCTCGATCAAGGTCGATCAGCTCATGAAGACGTCCATGGAGGCGGTCTGGGCCGCCGGTGACATCACCGTCTTCGACGGCAAGCTCAAGCTGATCGCGACTGGGTTCGCCGAATCGGCGATCGCGGTCGCACAGGCGGCGCACCACATCCGGCCGGAGATGAAGATCCAGCCGAAGTACTCGACCAACACCGGCGTGCCCGGTGCGGTCGAAGGCCAGCCCTAACGCTAGCGGCGCGCGGCGCGGACCTTCTTGCGCGCAACGGGACCGCGGCGCATCTTCTCCGACAGGGCGTAGGCCGTCACGCGCAGCCGCTCGTCGCGGCGCACGCGCACGAACTTCACCTTCCGTGCCTTGCGCCCCACCAGCCGCCCCAGCGTCGTGCCGTGCCGCCCGCGCACGGTGATGGAGTGGCGCTGCGCGCGCTTGGCCGGACGCCAGCGCACGATCACGGCGTTGCCCTTGCGCGTCACGCGCAGCTTCCTGACCTTGCCGGGCCGGATCGGGCCCGGGGCCTTGTAGCTGCCGAGCCTCCGCTGGTCGGTCTGGAGGCCTTCCTTCTGCACCATCGCGAGAACCGTCCGGCGGCCGCCGCGGGCGTCGGCGATCGTGTACTTCAGCTCGCCGCGCGCCTTCGTGGTGGTGCCCACGATGTTCGTGCCGAACCGACCGCGTTCTGCGAACACCACGCGCTGGCCGCTGCCGAGGTTGCGGATCCGGTACCGGATCTCGCGCTTGCGGCCCTTGCCGCTCACGCTCCCGTTCACGCGTGCCGGCTTGTAGCCGGACCCGCCGAGCGTCTGCGTGATCTCCGGCGAGCCCGGGTTCGGGACGATCGTCCAGTCGCCGGGACGCGGGTTGGTCAGCACGAGATAGGTCGCCGGCAGGTTGCGGACGGTCGCCGTGAAGCCGATGTCGGTCGGCTTCTCGCCGCTCCGCACGACCGCGCCGCCGGGCCCGGTTGCGGTGATGTCGGGCGCCCCGCCCTCGCCCAGCAGCAGGATCGTGTGGCTCGGGACGTTCTTCGGCACGTTCACGACGGTGCCGCCCGCCTGCGAGACGCGCGCGGAGGCGGGACGCGGCGGCGCGACCCGGTAGCCGTTCGTGTTGCAGGGGATCGCGATGTGCGTGATCAGCGCGTACGCCGCCGCGAACGGGTTGGCGATGATCTCGGGGCCGAAGTCCTTCCACGGGAAGCGAACGCCGCCCGTGAACTCCTTGACGACCTTCAGCTTCGCGCAGGCGGCGAAGCCCGCGTTCGACAGCGCGACGTCGGCGCCCGCGCCGGCGCATGGCCGGGCCAGCTCGACGTCGATGCACAGCTCGACCTTGCCGGAGACGCTCGCGCCGAACTGGCCCGCCCCGGCGTCGACGAAGCCGTCCGCCTGGGCCTCCATGTACAGCGGACCGAGTGAGAACGGGCCGATCTGGCCGCCGAAGGCCGCGTAGCCGTCGGTCTGGAACTGGAGGTAGCCGTTCCCGATCTCGAAGAAGAAGATGTCGACGGTCCCGCTCATCTTGAAGTTGGCGGGGCCCGTCTTCGGGAAGTCCATCTCGAACTTGCCGTTGACGTTCACGGGCGCCGTGCCCTGGATCGCCGCACCCGCCCCGATGCGCGCACTCGCCTCGATGTGCACCGGGTCGACCGTGAAGCCGCCGCCCATCTGGAGCAGGTAGACGAACGGGCCGATCGGGATCGGCGTCGCCGGCGTGAACGAGATCGTCGCGCTGTTGAAGTCGCCCATCCGGAACTCGACGGTCGCGTCGAGCGTCCCGCCAGCCGGGACCGTGATCGAGCCGCGGCCGCGCCAGACATCGCCCTCACCGATGTAGTCGAGCTCGACCTTGTTGATGACGAGCGCGCCGAGCGGGATCGGGCCGAGCTCCATGTGGAGCGAGTCCACGATCAGGCCGCGGTCGTCGGTGGCCACCAGCTCGGCGTTGGCAGCGAAGCCGCCGAACACCGGGGGCAGCTTCAGCGCCAGGGGGATGTGGACGCCGTCGCGCTCGAGCCGCACTCCGATGTCGGCGCCGACGTCGAACCCGAGGATGTTGGTCGCGTACTGCCCGATCGGGAACTCGAACAGATTCGTTCCGGGCCGCACGGCGGACAGGTCGCGGTGCAGCTCGCCGCGCCAGAGGGTGATCTCGCCGACGACGGCGTTGCTCACGACCACCCGCACGGCGCCCGTCGTGTCGATCCGCAGCGCGCGCGGGTCCATCACGATCTTCGTCTCTCCCTCGGGGATGATCCGGAGCCCGTGCAGGTTGATCTCGCCGCTCGTCACGACGAGGTGCGACTTGTCGCCTGTCCCGTGCAGGAAGCAGCCGGAAGCGGCGTCAGCGCCGAAGGCGCCGAACTTCACCGTCTGGCAGGTGGTCCCGCTCTGCCCACCGCCGGGAATCGCGCCCAAACCCTTCTTCCCGTTGTCGGTCTGGTTCCCGAAGCCGGCGGCCACGATCTCGCCGAAGTTCACGACGCCGCCCGTGTGGTTGAAGACGGCGAACCCGCCGCCATCGTCGGTCCCCGCCAGGTCGATCTGTCCGTTCGCGATGCCGCGGATGAGCCGCCGTGCGTCGTCGAAGACCGGCCTGCCGCCGCCGCCACCGGGCATTGCGCCCGCAGTGCGCAGCCACAGCCCGTCGCGCTTCGCGAAGTCGTTTCGATCCGACCACGCCGCGAGCAGGCGCCCGCCGGCGTCCTGCTCGAGCGTGCCGAAGATCGGCGCGGAGTCCTTCGCGGGAGTTATCTGCCTGGGCCGGCTGAAGCCACCCGGCCCGATGGTGCGCATCTCGAAGCGGCGCACGTCGGCGCGCGCGCTCATGAGGGCGAGCCCGCTCGGCCCGCCCGCGAGGTCGCTCTCGTTCGCGCCTGGCAGCGCGGTCGGCGCCGTCCACGTCGCCGGATCGATCACCGAGCCCTGTCCGGTCCAGCGGCGCATGTGCGTCGTGCCATCGAGATTCACCCAGGAGACGACGGGAAGGCCGCCCTGCAGCTCGATCTGCGGGTAGTACGAGTCACCCGATCGCGTCCCGAGGTCGCCCGACATGCCGCTGTACTGGCCCGAGCGGAAGGCCGTGATGCACATGCCGCAGAACGCGTCGTGAGCGAAATTCAGGATCGTCGGGCTGTCGCTCGGGCCCATCACGACCATGTCGCCGATGTTTCGCCTGCCGACGACGGCCGGCGCGCTCCAGGTGGAGCCGCCGTCGTTCGAGGTCCAGGCCCAGATGGTCGTGCTCGAGCCGCCGTCGGGCTTGTCCACGACGATTGGGTAGCGGGTACTGAAGATGACCAGCTGATTGCCCACGCGGACGATCCGCGGCCCGATGTAGTCCGTGTTGAACGACGACTCCGGGCCCGCCCGCAGGGTGTGGCGGATGTCGCACCGGCGCGCCCCGCGCTTCAGCCGGCAGTAGATGGCGCGGTCCGCCAGCCCGTCGGAGTCGCCCCCCTCGGCCCAGACGATGTGCGCGGTCCCGGCGTCGTCGACGACCACGTGCGGGCCCAGGCCGCTCGGAGCGAGCTCGACCGGCTTGGGCAGCGGCGTCTCCTTCGTCTTCGGGGCCTGCTCACGCCCCTCGTATCTGGGTGGGTCGCGATAGACCGGCGTGCGCGCCGCCTCGGCGGCGGGCGGGCCGACGAGCGCCACAGCGATCGCAGCTGCGATCACACTCCGGGCCAGTGGAGGAGACAGCGAATTCATCCCGCCGGGCGCGAGCCTACACCCGTGCCCCGGCGCGCGCTAGGGCGAGAACTCCAAGTGAATCGACCCGAGTCCGTCGACCGTCAGCTCGGCTGCGTCGTCGGGCGCGACCGGTACCGGAGCGCTCAGCGCTCCGGCGATGACGAGGTCGCCCGGGGCGAGCTCGGTGCCGACCCTGCGAAGGAAGTCGTCCACGAATGCGAGCGTCCGGGCGGGCGGTTCGAACTCGGTCACCCGAGCGCGTTCCTCGCCGTTCACCGCGAACACGGCCTCGCCCGGCGAGCCCTCCGCCAGCTCACCCACCGCCACCGCGCGGTGAAAGACATTGTGCGCGAGCACCGCCTCGAGGTCGTCGAGGCCCCTGTCGAAGTCCACGACCTCGAGTGCGGCGCCGACGCGCGCCACCGTCGCCCCCTCGCCGGCCTCGATCACGATCTCGGGCTCGACCGCCGCCGCCGTGGCGCCCGCGAGCGAGTGCGTGCCCTCCGCGACGCGGTCTTGCGCCAGCCATCCCAGCGCCGGCTCCTCGATCCCGAGCCCCTCCATGATCGCGGGCGCGTTGAGCGCGATCTTCCAGCCGATCCGGTCGGACGGCGCCGCGGCGAGCTGGCGGCGCATGCCGCGCTCGACGCGCGGATCCATCACTCGATCGTCGTGCGCAGCTCGCCCAGGGTGGGCGACGAGATGACGATCTCGTCCCCGGGCTTCAACCAGACGCGCGGCTCACGGACGCTCCCGACGCCGGCGGGCGTGCCCGTCGCGATGATGTCGCCCGGCTCGAGCGTCATCAGGCGCGAGAGGTGCGCGACGATCTCCGGCACCGAGTGGATCAGATCGGCGGTCGAGGCCTCCTGCATCGTCTCGCCGTTCAGCGCGAGACGGAACTCGATCGCGTCGTGTGCGCCGGCCTCCTCACCCGTCACAAGCGCGGGGCCGCATGGCGCCGCGCCGTCGAAGACCTTCCCGGGCATCCACTGGGGAGTGGCGAACTGCCAGTCGCGCGCGGAGAGGTCGTTGAACAGCATGTAGCCGGCCACGTGGTCGAGCGCGGCGCCGGGCTCCACGGCCCTGCAGCGCGAGCCGATGACAACGGCGATCTCGGCCTCGTAGTCCACCTTTTCGCTCCCGTCGGGGAGGGGGACCGCGGCGCCGGGCGCGGCGAGCGCGTTCGCGAACTTGCCGAAGAAGGTCGGCTGCCCGGGCGCCTCGATACCGGCCTCGGCCGCGTGCGAGCGGTAGTTCAACCCGATGCAGATGATCTTCCCCGGGTCCCCGATCGGCGGCAGCAGGCGGACCGAGTCGAGCGCGACGCCGTCGCCCGGCGCGGGCTCGAGCTCGTCCAGCAGCCCGCCGCGGAGGAGCCCGGAGAGCCTGCGGTCCTCCTCGCGGATCGGCTCGCCCTGCCCCCAGAGGTCGAAGATGGTGTCGCCGCGCAGCTCGCCGGCGCGCGCGCCGTCGCCTGCGTCGTAGGTCACGAGTCGCATCCTGCGCAGCCTATTTCCCCGCGCGGTGACGCGTAGGCTCCGTCCGATGGCGGATCCGCTCGAGCAGCTCCGCAGCGCCGACCCCGTAATGGGTCGGCTGGTCGACGAGCTCGGCCCGCTCGACGAGGAGGAGCGCCGCCGCGGCCGGCCGCTCGAGCCGTACGGCGCGCTCCTGCGCTCGATCGTGGGGCAGCAGCTCTCCACGAAGGCCGCGCGCACGATCTACGGGCGCCTGATCGACCAGTTCGGTGGGCGCACCCCCACCCCCGCCGAGCTCCTCGCCGCGGACCCGGAGGCCATCCGCGCTGCCGGGCTGTCGCGGCCCAAGGTCTCCTACCTGCGCTCGCTCGCCGAGCACGTCGAGGACGGCGAGCTCGAGCTGGACCGGCTCTCCGAGCTGTCGGACGAGGACGTGATCGCCCAGCTCACGGCCGTCAAGGGGCTCGGCCAGTGGACCGCGGACATGTTCCTGATCTTCCACCTGGGCCGCCCCGACGTCCTGCCGGTGGGCGACCTCGGGGTCAGGCGTGCAGTCGAGCGGGCATACGGGCTGCCCGATCTGCCGGACGCCGCGCAGCTCACCGAGATCGCCGAGCCATGGCGGCCGAACCGGTCGCTGGCGAGTCTCTACCTATGGCGCTCGCTGGACAACGAGCCGGCGTAGCGGCGCGCTACTGAGTGGACGCGCAGGCGGCCGCGTCTTCGTCGTCCTTCACGCGGAAGGACGAGCCGCAGCCGCACGAGGCGACGACGTTCGGGTTCTGCACCTCGAAGCCGGCGCCCATCAGGCTCTCGGTGTAGTCCACCGTGGAGCCGTCCACGTAGCGAAGGCTCGCGGGATCGACGAGGACCTTGATGCCCTCGTGCTCGAAGACCTGGTCGTCGTCGCGCTGCTCGTCGAGCGCGAGCGAGTACTGGAAGCCCGAGCACCCGCCGCCGCGGACCCCGACGCGCAGGCCGGCGCCCGTCTCCGCCGCGCTCTCGGACTCGAGGAACGCCTTGACCTTCTCCGTCGCGATGGGGGTGAGCAGCACCATTACTTCTAAAAGTGTAGTAGCTACTCTTGCTGGCACGAGATGCCGACTGCGGACGAGCTCAAACAACGCATCGAAGCGGCCATTCCCGGCGCACAGGCCGAGGTCCAGGACCTCACCGGGGGCGGCGATCACTTCCGCGCCGAGATCGTCTCGGACCGCTTCGAGGGGCTCTCGCGGATCGAGCAGCACCGGCTCGTCTACGGCGTGTTCGGCGACGAGGTCGGCGGACCGATCCACGCGCTCTCACTCAAGACTTCGACCCCGGGAGGGACCCGATGACCAACGACGAGATCCGCTCGTTCCTCGAGAACGCCATCAAGGAGAACTCGGTGATGCTCTTCATGAAGGGCACGCCCGAGCAGCCCGCCTGCGGGTTCTCGATGCGCGCCTCCGGGTGCCTGAACGCGCTCGGAGTCAAGTACGCGGCGCTCGACGTCCTGCCCGACCCGCGGATCCGCCAGGAGCTCTCGAGCGTCTCCAACTGGCCGACGATCCCGCAGCTTTTCGTGGACGGCGAGCTCGTGGGCGGCTCGGACATCGTGCTCGAGATGTTCGAGTCGGGCGAGCTGGCCGATCTGCTCGGCGTCGAGCAGCCTGCGGAGGAGCCCGAGGCGCCGGTCCACGGCGGCGCGGGCGACCAGCAGGAGCCGAGCTCGCCCCCGCTGGGCATCGAGAACCGGCTGAGCTAGCTAACCAAGGGGCCTGGCCCCGTGGTTACCGATTCGCTCCAGGTACTCCACGATTCGCTTCGAGTCGTGGATGACCTCTTCGCCGTGCACGAGCACGGGGACCGCCCGCTGCTTCGTCAGCTCCTCGATCTCGGGCCGGTCACGCTTGCGGAACGGCACCCGCACCTCGTCGTGGTCGAGACCGGCCGCGTCGAGCTTGCGCGCGACCCTGCCGCACGGGCAGAGGTAGTTCGTCGGGGTGCGGCAGCGGTATAGGACAGTCACGGGCGGCGGACCATCCCCATCATCGCGGCGGCGAGCTTGTACTGGACGGGCTGCGAGCGGCGTGAGCGCTTGAAGCGGTCGCCCTCGCGCTCGATGTACCAGTTGACCGTCGCCTCGACCGTGTCCTCGTGCGGCGACGTCGTCCAGCCCAGCTCGCGCTTCGCCTTCGTCGTCCGGTAGGTCCACCACTGGCCCGCCGACTTCACCTCGTCCACGGTGATCGGCGGGCGGCCCGGCGCCGCCTCGAGCGCCTGCGCTAGCCGCAGCGCGAGCCCGGGCGAGAGCTTCAGCGCCGGCGGCTCGACCCCCGACAGCCGGCCGAGATCGGCGAAGAGGCGGTCGAGCGTGTAATTGCGGTTTCCGAGGATGTAGCGCTCACCTACGGCGCCGCGCTCGTCGGCGAGCAGATGACCGCGCGCGACGTCCCCCACGTCCACGATGTTCAGCGCCCCGTCGACGTACGCAGGGATCCGGCCGAGCAGGAACCGGCGCACGATCGAGGTCGAGCTGCCGTAGATGTCTCCGGCCCCGAACACGACGCAGGGGTTCACGCACACGAGCGGCAGCCCCTTCGCCGCGAGGCGCAGCGCCTCCACCTCGGCCTCGTGCTTCGAGTTCACGTACGGGATGCCGAGCCGGCCGGCCATGAAGAGGTGGTTCTCGTCCGCGCGCCCGCCCGGTTGCGCCGGCCCGATGGCCGCGACGCTCGACGTGTAGACGACACGCTCGACCCCGACCCGCAGGCATTCCTCGAGCAGGTTGCGCGTGGCGAGCACGTTCCCCTCGAACAGGCGCTCCGCGTCGCTCGGCCGGAGCGACGTGAGGCCGGCGCAGTGGAACACCCGGTCCACGTCCTTCAGCGCGCGCCGGATCTGGCGCCGGTCGAGCAGGTCGCACTTGACCGACTCGAACTCGATGTCCGCGATGTTCTCCTGGTTGGTCGAGTCGCGGATGGTGAGCCGAAGCTCGTCCCCGCGCTCGGCGAGGGCGCGCACGACGTGCGAGCCGATGAACCCGGCGCCGCCGGTGACCAACGTCTTCGGCATCGCCCGAGTCTAGGCCGGGGTTTGAGGGGCCTCGGCCGAGCGCTGGCAGGCGAGGCAGCGCACCGCACGCGGCATCGCGCGGAGCCGGCGCGGGCCGATCGCCTCGCCGCAGTCCTCGCACATGCGGGCCGCAGACGTCGTCACGACCGGACGGGCCGCGGGCGGCGCGAACTTTGGCGTCGACCTGGCACCGACGGCCGGCGGGGTCGGGACCGGACGGCGGGTGCGTGAGCGGCGGCCGTCTGAGAGGTCGGCCGAGCGCGCCTGGAGAAGGCCCTCCAGCTGGTGCTTGTTGTTCTCCTCCACCTCTTGCCCCGAGGCCGCAGTCTATGTCCGGAGGGCATAGGCTGCGTCGCCATGGCCGCGACCCGTGTCGTCACGGACTCGACCGCGTACCTGCCCCCGGAGATCGTGTCGGGAAATGGGATCGGCATCGTCTCGCTCTACGTGAACTTCGGCGGCGACCGCACGGAGCGCGAGACCGATCTGCTGAACGATCTCGACTCCTTCTACGACGGGATCCGCTCCGCGGAGCAGTGGCCGACCACGTCGCAACCGTCGGTCGGCGACTTCGTCGCGGCGTACGAGCCACTGCTCGCGAACGGCGACGAGATCGTCTCGATTCACATCTCAGAGGGGATATCGGGGACCTGTGACTCCGCCCGCCAGGCGGCGGAGCTGCTCGAACGCGAGGGCAAGGGTGGCGAGCGCGTCCGCGTGGTGGACTCACAGAGCGCCGCCGGTGGCATGGGCCTGATCGTCCTGGGCGCGGCGCGCGCGGCGCAGGGCGGTGGCGACAGTGAAGCCGTGGCGGCGCGCGCCCAGGAGGTGCGCGAGTCGCTCAGGATGTGGTTCGCGGTCGACACGCTCGAGTTCCTCAAGCGGAGCGGGCGAATCGGCGCGGCGAGCGCGTGGATCGGATCCACGCTCAAGATCAAGCCGATCCTCACGCTCGAGCAGGAGATCACGCCGATCGAGCGCGTCCGCACGAGTGCCCGCGCTTTCGAGCGCCTGGTGGCTTACGCCGAGGAGCGACACGCGGCCGGAGCGAACGGATGGGTGGTGCAGCACATCCAGTCGCGCGAGGCGGCCGACCGGCTCGCCGAGCGCTGTCGCGAGATCTTCGAGCGCGACCCGATGTTCGTCTCGGAGGTCGGACCGGTCCTCGGCGTCCACTCCGGGCCGGGCCTTCTGGGTGTGGGCGGCGTGCCCGCCGACAGCCTTTCTCCGTAGTCGTCCGGGCAGCCGCAGACAATCCGCCGACCGGATGGTCGCGCCCGATGCCCTGAACTCGCGCGCTGTCGCTCGCACGGTCTTCACCGCCGTGCTCGTCGTGCTGTCGCTTTACCTGATCTACCTGCTGCGCAAGCCCATCGGCTGGATCCTGATCGCCACGTTCCTGGCCATCGCGCTCTCGGGCCCGGTCAACTTCATCAGCCGCTCCATGAAGCGCGGCTTCGCGATCGCGCTCGTCTACCTCGGCCTGCTGCTCGTGCCGGTCGGGATCGGCGTGATCGTGGTCCCGCCGATCGTCAACGGGGCGAACGACCTGGCCGAGAACGCGCCCGAGTACGCGCAGGACGTCACCGACTTCGTGAACGACAACGAGACGCTCAGCGACATCAACGAGGACTACGACGTCACGGAGAAGATCCAGGAGGAGGCCGCAAAGCTCCCCTCGAAGATCGGCGACGCCGCGGGAGTGCTGCGTGACGTGGGCTTCGGCCTCGTCAACTCGATCTTCGCGCTGATCACGATCCTGATCCTGACCGCGTTCATTCTCGGCGGCGGCCGTCGCTGGCTCCACTACGGCCTGCGGTTCGTGCCCGAGGAACGCGCCAAGCGCCTCGAGCGCGTCTTCGACCGGGTCGGCCGCGCGGTCGGGAACTATGTGGCGGGGGCGCTGGCCCAGGCGACCATCGCCGCCCTCACGGCGTACATCGTGCTCTCGATCCTGGGCGTCCCGTTCGCGGCACCGCTCGCGCTCATCATCTTCTTCCTGGACCTGATCCCGCTGGTGGGCGCGACGATCGGGGCGGTTCTCGTCGGCGTGGTCACGCTCTTCGAGGACTTCCCCACCGCCACGATCATCTGGACGCTCTACTCGATCCTCTACCAGCAGATCGAGAACAACCTGATCCAGCCGCAGATCCAGCGCCGGGCCGTGGACATCAACCCGTTCCTCGTGATCGTGTCGGTCCTGTTCGGCAGCGCGTTGCTCGGGATCATCGGCGCGCTCGTGGCCGTGCCGGTCGCCGCGTCGATCCAGATCGCGGCCCGCGAGTACCTGGACTACAAGGGGATCGCCCCGCGGCCCGAGTCAGAGGACGAGCCGGGGCCCCCGCCGCCCGAGGCGCCGGAGCCGGCGCCCGCCTAACGGCGGCGGCGTCTGAACAGCGAGACCGTCGCGGCGATCCCGCCGCCGATGACGAAGCCGGCGACCGCGGCGCCGACGACTACCGCCTGGCGGTTCTCGGCGAGCGGCCGGCGCCAGTCGGTCAGCGTGTTCACCTTCGCGCGCAGGTCGTTCATCGAGAACGCGAGCTCCTGGCGCGTCGTCTCGATCGAGGTCCGGATCTCCTGGGGCGAGCGCGGCTGCGGCATCAGACGTGCTCCCCCCGCCCGAGCTGATCGTGCTGGAGCTTCTGCTGGTCGAGCATCTCGCGCGTGCGCTTCGCCTCCTCGATCGCGAGCTCCGGCATCGGCGGCGCGCCGCTCTTCAGCCAACGCACGCCGAGGAAGGCCGCGATCGCGCCCATGACGAGGATGATCCCGACCGTCACGAGGTAGCCGAACCACACGTTCCAGTCGAACATCTCGACGAGGCCCCACGCGAGCGAGTGGAAGAGGTAGATGAGCGCGAAGACGACGAGGACACCGGCGGCGGCGAGCGCCCCGGCGCCCTTCCCGAGCTTGGTGACCTTCTCCGTGACCTCCGCCTTGGCGAGCTCGATCTCCTCACGGACGAGGAGCGACGCCTTCTCCGTGACCTCCGTTACGACGTCACCGAGCGACTTGTCCGCGCCGTTCGTGGACATCAGTCGTCGCCTCCCAGCCGCTTGAGCACCTGCGCAAGGACCAGGCCGCCGAGCAGCGCCGCGCCCATGAACACCTCGGGGTGCTGTGCGAACGCGTCCTGCTCCGCCCCGGCGTCGGTCTGGGCGTCCCAGGGGCTCTGGCCGTTCGTGGTCGGCGTGGCTGTCGCTTCGGTCTCGGCCATCAGGCGTCAGGTGGGTCCTCGTCGAAGAGCTTGATCCAGATGTAGGTGGCGAGGCGCGTGGCGGCGATGGTTGCCAACGCGCCGACCCCCGCTAGGAGTCCGCTCCACATCAGGCGCTTCGTCAGGTCATTTCCCATCTGCCGGGAACTTAACCAGAGATCGGTGCGGACTCGGCCTCGAGCCCGCCGCAGATGGTTTCGACGACCAGTTCCTTGGCGTTCTCGAACTCGTCGTCGCCCTTCGGCAGGACGTCGAAGATCCAGCCGGACAGGAGCTGCTCGATCGCGCCGTAGAAGCACATGGCCGCCCACTGCGAGCTGATCTGCGGCTTGAACGACCCGTCCGACTGGGCGTCCTCGACGATCTTCGCGATCCCGTCGTAGGCATCGCGGATGGTCGCCAGGTGGGCGCGCCCGAACGAGTTGGCCGCGCGCGTGACCTCGACGATGATCACCTTCATCAGGTCGGGGTCGTGCCGGTAGGAGTCGATGATGAAGGACGCGACCATGTAGAGCTTGTCGCGCGCGGGGACCTCCTGCTTGGCGTCGATCTCGGCGATCGCGTCGAGCATCACCTGCCAGCGCTCGGTGAAGAGCGTGTTGAGGATCTCCTCCTTGGACTCGAAGTAGTGGTAGACGAGGCCGTAGGCGACGCCCGCCTCGTCGGCGATGTCGGAGACCCGGCACGCGTGGAACCCCTGGCGCGCGAATACGCGGATCGCGGCGTCGAGGATCAGCCGCCGCTTGTCCACGGACGCCGGCATCAGGCGTGTACCTCGGTCGGCCAGCGGTACGCGCCCGGCACGCGGTTCGCGAGGCTCGGCAGCTTGTCGCGCACCTCGTCCTGGCGCGCGAAGTCGAGGCTCGCGGCCACGAAGCACTCCTCGTCGGGCGCGCGCGCGAGCACCTCGCCCCATGGATCGACGATCATCGAGCCGCCGTAGCTCTCCTTGTCCGGCGGGTGCGTTCCGACCTGGTCCGCGGCCACGACGAACGCCTGATTCTCGACCGCGCGGGCGCGGATCAGGATCTCCCAGTGCGCCTGGCCGGTGACCTTCGTGAATGCCGCCGGCAGCGTGATGACGCGTGCCCCCCGGATCGCGAGGATCCGGAAGAGCTCGGGGAAGCGCAGGTCGTAACAGACGGTCAGGCCGAGCGGGATCCCGCCCGCCGCCTCGCTCGTGACGATCTCGTCGCCCGGGTCCTCCGAGGCCGACTCGCGGTACTCGATCCCGCCCACGACCACGTCGAACATGTGGATCTTGCGATAGACGCCGCGCAGCTCGCCGTCAGGCCCGACGTGCACCGAGGTGTTGCCCAGCTTCTCGCGCCCGTCGCGCTTCTCGACGAACGACCCGGCCACCAGGTCGATCCCGAACTCGCGAGCCGTGTCACGCGCCCACGTGATCGTCGGCCCGTCGAGCGGCTCGGCGTGGGCGACATAGTCGTCGTGCTCACCGAGCACGTTGAACTTCTCGGGCAGGACGATCAGGTCAGCGCCGTCCTCGGCCGCGGCCCGGGTCAGGCGATCGGCCGTGGCCATGTTGCGCGCCACGTCGTTCGTCGAATTGAGCTGTATCGCGGCTGCCCGCATCTCCCCCCTGCGTTGACTGACCAGTCAATCCATTCTACTGCCGCCCTTACGATGGAACTGTGAGCCTGCCCGCGCGTGGCCCAGCGGTGCGTGACCTCGGTTTGCCGCTGCCGCCCGCGGACATGCCGCGGTGGCAAGGGCTACGGCCGCTCAAGCGCTGGCGCTATGTCGGCGTGTACGGGCCGGAGCTCCAGCTGTGCGTCGGCGACGCGCGCATCGGCCCCGTCCCCGTTCGCTGGTGGGCCCTCGCCGAGCCCGGGCAACCGCTGCGCGAGGGCAAGCGCGGCATCACGCTTTCGCCGGGTGCCGCGCGGGTAGCCGACGGCAAGGTCGCGATCGAGATCGACCTGGAGGAGCGCGACCCCGTGGAGACCGCCACGGCCTACGGACGGAGCTTCGCCTGGACCGGGAAGCAGGCGGACGTGCCGGCGCGCGGGGTCGTGCGGCTCGACGGCCGCGAGCTGCCGGTGGACGCCCGCGCGGTAGTCGACGAGAGCGCCGGCTACCACCCGCGCCACACAGAGTGGCGATGGAGCGCCGGGGTCGGCAGGCTGAGCGACGGTCGCCCCGTCGGCTGGAACCTCGTCAGCGGCATCCACGACTCCCCCACCGCGAGCGAGCGCACGGTCTGGGTGGACGGCGAGCCGACCGAGGTCGGCCCGGTCGAGTTCCCCGACGGGCTGGGCGAGATCCGGTTCTCAGACGGCGCGCGGCTGCACTTCGACGCCTGGTCCGAGCGGCGCGCCGACACCAATCTGCTTCTCGTGCGCAACTCGTATCGCCAGCCGTTCGGGACGTTCTCGGGCACGCTCGAGCACGGCCTGGACCTGGCCGCGGGCTACGGCGTGATGGAGGATCACGACGTCTGGTGGTGATCCCGCCACATGAGCCACAGCGGTGGACCACCGCGCGGCATGTGGAGCACCTCGGTCGTCCGGAACCCGTGCCGCTCGTACAGGGCGCGGCTGCGCTCGGTGGACGACTCGAGATAAGTCGGCGAGCGGTCGCGGTCGCAGCGCGCCAGCATCTCGAACATCAGCTTCGAGCCGAGCCCGCGGCCCTGGCTCTGCGGACGGACGCCGAGTTCGGAGAGGTACCAATGGCCCGCCTCGGGATGGGCGCGCTCGATCCGCCGCATGGCGACCGTCGCGATCGGCGCGCGCAGCCCGAGGCGCGGCAGCGCGTAGCGCGCGGCCCGCACGTCGACACGCGGCGGGAACCGCCACGCGCCCGGAGGCGACCACATCGAGCACCCCGCGATCTCGCCGTCCTCCTCGGCCACGAAGACCTCGCCGTGCTCGACGTAGTGCTCGCCGGCCACCAGCTCGTACCAGCCGCGGATGTACTCGCGCCTGCCCGGCCGGTGCCAGAACCACGACGCGATCGGATCGGGCTCGAACGCCGCCGCCATCGCATCGGCGATGCCGGGGACGTCTGCGGCCCGAGCCCGGCGGATCACCCGCGCGCGGCGCGCTGCTGCCTGAGCTCGGCCACCAGGGCCTTCGTGTGCAGCGCGGAGATGAGGTCCCGCAGCGGCTCCGCGCCCTTCTCGATCAGCTGTGCCGCGCGGTCGGCATCGACCTCGCCGCCGAGGCGCTCCATGATCACCTCGACCTCCTCCTTGACGAGCTCCTCCATCGCGCGCTTGTAGCGCAGGGTGTCGTAGACCGTGAAGCCGATCCGCTCGTCGTAGCCGCCGGCGCGGAACCGGCTGATGGCCTCGACGATCCGGACGTCGCTCACCCCGTAGCCGCGGGAGTTCGGCGAGATCACCTCGAGCTCGGCGAGCCGGTCGAGCACCTCCTGCGGCACGGCGTAGCGCCGCTTCAGCTCGGTGGCCGAGACCCGCGTGGCCTCGCCCTCCAGGTCGAGCAGGCCCTTGATCGCCTTGAGGGGCATGAACCGCCGCTCCTGCAGCTCCTTGATGAGCTGGATCCGCTCGACGAACTCGGGCGGGTACCAGGCCATGTTGCGACTCGTCTTGACGGGCTCCGGCAGCAGCCCCTCGCGCAGGTAGTGCTTGATCGTCGCCGTGCTCACCCCGGAGCGCTCGGCGAGCTCCGACATCTTCAGCAGGCCGTCTACTGAAGAAATGATCCTGTCGCCTCCGTGGCCGGGCCGGCGACCGCGCCGGTGTCCTTGAGCGCGGCGATCGCGTCCGCGTCGTAGCCCAGCCCGGCCAGCACCGCGTCGGTATCGGCGCCGAGTGACGGCCCGGCGCGCTCGCTGCGCCCCGGCGTGGCGACGAGCCGCGGCGCGAGCGAGGGTAGCGCCATCGGTCGGCCGTCCAGCTCGGCCTGCTCCCACAGGCCGCGAGCGATGAAGTGCGGATCGTGCGCGATGTCGCGAGCGTCGTTGATCGGACCC
>DASPHG010000058.1:0-12984 GCA_035629775.1 Thermoleophilaceae bacterium
CGCCGCACCGCCGGCACCTCGACCGCGGCCCGGGCCGGCACGCCCCGACCGCCGACGCCCCCGCACCCCGCGGCGTGCGTGGCGCTCCGGCCGACGCCGCCGGCCCGGCCCCGGCAGCGCCGGCACACCCACGCGACGCCCTGCCCGAGCGGAGCGGCGGGCTCGACCTCGGCTGGCTCGCCGCGTGCATCGGGCTCATCGCGGCGGCCGCGCTGCTCGCCCGACCCGGCGGCGACCGCCGCGACCGTCCCACGGCCCGCGCCGTGTTCGCGACCCTCCTGCGGGCGGGATCGCGAGGGTGAGCGCCAGTAGCCTTGGCACCCCGATGGGCTACTACATCACCACGCCGATCTACTACGTGAACGCGGAGCCGCATCTCGGCCACGCGTACACGACGATCGCCGCCGACGTCCTCGCGCGTCATATGCGCCAGCGGGGCGAGGACGTCTTCTTCCTCACGGGCACGGACGAGCACGGCGAGCCGGTCGCCTTCGCCGCGGAGAAGGAGGGCATCACCCCGCGCGAGCTCGCCGACCGGAACGCCGAGCGGTTCAAGGCGGTCTCGGAGCTCGTGAACGCGACCAACGACTTCTTCATCCGCACCTCCGACCCGCGACACGTCGCGAAGGTCCAGGAGGTGCTCCAGCGCGTGCACGACGCCGGGCACGTCTACAAGGGCGCCTACGAGGGCTTCTACTGCCCCCGCTGCGCGGACTTCAAGTCGGACGCCGAGCTGATCGAGGGCAACAAGTGCCCCATCCACCTGATCGAGCTCGAGCGCGAGCAGGAGGAGAACTGGTTCTTCCGCCTGTCGAGCTTCCAGGAGCCGCTCGAGCGCCTGTTCGAGGAGCGCCCCGACTGGATCCTGCCGCGCAAGCGCTACAACGAGGCGCTCTCGTTCGTCAAGCAGGGGCTGAACGACATCTCTCTCACCCGCGCGCGGATCACCTGGGGCGTGCCCGTCCCCTGGGACGAGGGCCACGTCTTCTACGTCTGGTTCGACGCGCTCCTCAACTACTACACGGCGCTCTCGTTCGCGCGCGAGGGCGAGGACCTGACCGAGCGGTTCTGGCCCGCGACCGTCCACGTGATGGCGAAGGACATCCTCAAGTTCCACACGGTGTTCTGGCCGGCGCTCCTGATGGCCGCCGACATCGAGCTGCCGAAACTCGACTTCATCCACGGCTACCTCCTGATGGACGAGCACAAGATGTCCAAGTCGCTCGGGAACGTGGTTGACCCGTTCCGGATCGTCGAGCTGTACGGCGCCGATGCGCTGCGCTACTACGTGCTCCGCGAGGTCAGCTTCGGCGAGGACGGCTCGATCTCGACCGAGGGCTTCGAGCGCCGCTACACGAGCGAGCTGGCGAACGAGTACGGCAACCTGGCGAGCCGTTCGATCGCGATGATCGCGAAGTACCGTGACGGCGTCGTGCCGGATGCCGAGGCGCCCGCCGAGGTGGTGGCCGCATTCGCGGAGGCGCCGGCCCGTGTGATCGAGCGCCTCGACAGCGTCGAGCTGACGGCCGCGCTCGACGAGATCTGGACCCTCGTCCGGCGCCTGAACGCGTTCGTCCAGGAGGAGCAGCCGTGGCAGCTCGCCAAGGACGAGGGACAGGCGGGCCGCCTCGACTCCGCGCTCTACACGCTCGCGGAGGGGCTGCGCGTGGTCTCACTCCTGCTCGTCCCTTTCATTCCGGAGGCGACGGACAAGCTGCTCGGCGCCCTCGGCCAGTCCGACCGCACGCTCGAGTCGGCGCGCTTCGGGTCGGTCGGCGGCGGCGCCCGCCTCGAATCGCTCGGGCCTCTGTTTCCGAGGGTCGAGGCGCCCGAGCCCGCCTGAGATGGCGGGCCTGGCCACGGCTCTCGCGGTCGCCGCGGCCGGCGTCGGCGGCGCGCACGCCGACAGCGCGGTCAACGAGCTGACTGCCCGCCAGCTCGCCGGTCAGCGCGTGGTCGCCGGCTTCAGCGGCCCGCAGCCGCCGCGCGAGCTTCGGCGCCGGATCCGCCGCGGCCACGTCGGCGGCGTGATCCTCTTCGGGCAGAACGTGCGCAGCAAGCGGCAGGTGCGGCGCGTCGTGCGCCGGCTGGAGCGCGTGCGCCGCCCGGCCGGACTGCGTGCGCCGCTATTCGTGATGGTCGACCAGGAGGGCGGGCCGGTGCTCCGGATCCCGGGCGGGCCGCACCGCTCCGCCGCCGAGATCGGGGCGACCGGGAAGCGCCGCGCGGCGCGCCATGCCGGACGAGTGGCGGGCCGGAACCTGCACGCCGCCGGCGCGAACGTGAACCTGGCACCGGTTGCCGACGTTGCGCGCCCGGACAGCGCGATGGAGCGCGAGCGACGTACGTACGGCCGCCGGCCCGGCAAGGTCGCGCGGTTCGCGAGCGCGTTCGCCGCGGGGGTTCGCGCGGAGGGCGTGCTGCCGAGCGCGAAGCACTTCCCCGGCTTCGGCGCAGCGTCCGCGAACACCGACAACCGGCCGGTCACGATCCGGACCGGGCGCAAGAAGCTCCGGCGGGTGGACTACCGCCCGTATCGCGCGCTCTTCGCCCGTGGGCTGCGGCTCGTGATGCTGAGCACGGCCATCTACCGTGCGCTCGACCGCGGGACCCCGGCCGCGTTCTCGTACCGCGTCGCCACACGCGAGCTCCGCGGGCATCTCGGCTTCCGCGGCGTCTCGATGACGGACGCGATCGGCACGCCGGCCACGGCGCCCTTCGGATCGCCGCCGCGGGCGGGCGTGCGCGCCGCTCGCGCCGGGGTGGACCTCATGCTGTTCGTCTCGTACGAGACGGGCAAGGCGGGCACGCGCACGCTCGCGCGCGCGATCCGGACCGGGCGGCTGAAGCGCTCGCGCGCCGAGCGGTCGGTCCAGCGCATCCTTCGCGTCAGGCGGAGCATCGGGTGATCGACACCCACTGCCACCTTGAGATGTGCGACGAGGAGGCCGTTCGCACCCACGGCCTCGCCCGCGTCGCGACCGTCGGCATCGACGAAGACGCGGTGGCGCGCGCCCTCGCCTTCGCGGACGCGCGCGAGGAGGTCTTCGCGATCGTCGGCCGGCACCCCAACTCCGCCACCGGATTCACGGATGCTCACCTCGACGCGATCGAGCGGGCGGCTCAGCATCCGAAGGCGGTCGCCGTCGGCGAGACGGGCCTCGACTACTACCGCGACCACGCCGGCCGGGACGACCAGCGGCGCGCCTTCGAGGCCCAGATCGAGCTGGCGCGCGCGCTCGGGAAGCCGCTCGTGATCCACACCCGTGCGGCCGAGGACGACACGCTCGCGACGCTCGCCGCCCGCGCCGACGGCGTGGCCGTCGTGATGCACTGCTTCTCGATGCCCGACCGCCTCGACGAGTGCGTCGACCGCGGCTACATGTGCTCGTTCGCGGGGAACGTGACCTACCCCAAGGCGACCGACCTCCAGGCCGCGGCCGCGCGCGTGCCCGACGAGCTGCTCCTGGTCGAAACGGACGCTCCCTTCCTCGCGCCCCAGCCGGTGCGCGGGCAGCAGAACGCGCCCGGGAACGTCGTGCACACCGCCCGCCGCGTCGCCGAGCTGCGCGGCGTCGCCTACGAGGAGCTCGAGTCGCTCGTCGAGGCGAACGCGGCGCGCGTCTTCGGCTGGTGAGCCGACAGGGGAGCATCCGGCGCCTGCGCGAGTTCGGGGTGCGCCCGAACCGGGAGCTGGGACAGAACTTCCTCGTCGACGACAACGTCCTGCGGCTGGTCGGCGAGGCGGCGGAGCTCGGGGGAGAGGACGTCGTGCTGGAGGTGGGCGGGGGGTTGGGCGTCCTCTCCGAGCACCTCGCGCCGCGCGTGCGCCATCTGCACGTGGTGGAGGTGGACCGGTCGCTCGAGCCGCCGCTGCGCGACGCGGTCGGGCAGTGCGAGAACGTCTCGCTGCACTTCGCCGACGCCGTGCGGCTGGACCTCGGCGAGCTGCGCCCGCCGCCCGACAAGGTGGTGGCGAACCTGCCGTACGGGGTCGCGGCGACCGTGATCCTGAGGGTGCTCGAGGAGCTGCCCGACGTACGGCTGGTCGTCGCGATGGTCCAGCTCGAGGTCGGGCGCCGGCTGGCCGCCGCACCGGGGTCGAAGGAATACGGCGCCACCAGCGTGCTCGCGCAGCTCGCGGCGGAGGTGAAGGTGCTGCGGCGCATCTCCCCGAACGTCTTCCACCCGGTGCCGAACGTCGACTCGGCACTCGTGCGGCTCACGCGCACCGCGCCGCCGCCGGACCCTCGGGTGGCCGAGCTCGTCCACGCCGCGTTCGCGCACAGGCGCAAGGCGCTGCCGCGCTCGCTCGCACACGCCGGAGGGGACCGGGAGCGAGCACAGGCGGCGCTCGTCGAGATCGGCCATCCGCCGGACGCGCGCGCCGAGCGCCTGTCGCCGGCGGACTTCCGGCGGCTCGCGGACATACTGCGCGCGTGATCGAAGAGCGGGCGCCGGCGAAGGTCAACCTGCTGCTGCACGTCGGGCGCCTCCGCGACGACGGGCTGCACGAGCTGTGCTCGCTGTTCGCCTCGCTCGACCTGCACGACACGCTCGCGATTGAGGAGGCGGACGCCGACGCGGTCGTCTGCGAGGGGGTCGCCGGGCCCAACCTGGCGCTCGCGGCCATCGAGCGGTTTCGGACGGAGGCCGCGCCGGAACTGCCGCCGCTGCGGGTCACGATCGAGAAGCGCATCCCGGTGGCGGCCGGAATGGGTGGCGGGAGCGCGGACGCCGCGGCCGTCCTCCGGGCCGCGAACCGGATCGCCGGCGAGCCGCTCACCGCCGACGCGCTGCGCGCCCTGGGCGCGGGGATCGGGGCCGACGTGCCGAGCCAGGTGGAACCGAGGCATGCGCTGGTGACGGGCGCCGGCGAGGTGGTGGAGCCGGTGGGCCTGCCGCCCATGACGCTGCTGCTCGTGCCCGATGCCCACGGGCTCTCGACGGCTGACGTCTATGCCGAGGCCGACCGGATCGGCTCGACGCGGGCCGAGCTCGACCGCGACGGCGTTCGCGAACTTGCGGCGCGGCCGCTCGCCGAGCTGGCGTCCGTGCTCGCGAACGACCTCGAGCCCGCGGCGCTGTCGCTGCGCCCCGAGCTGGGCGAGCGGCTCGAGCGCCTGCGTGCCGCCGGCCCGCTGGCCGCACGGGTGACCGGATCCGGCCCTACCGTCTTCGGGGTGTTCCGCGCGGGCGAGGCACCCGACATCGACGGCACGATCCGCGCCGAGGTGGCGTGAGCCACCGCCCGAGCCGCCGGCAGCTGATCGCCGGCCTGGTCGTGGTCGCGATCGGCGTCGCGGTGTATGCGAGCGGCGTCCTCTCCGACCTACCGGACCCGGAGACGCTGATCGAGGACCTGGCCGAGGCGCTCGGCCGCTGGACCTATGCGCTCGTCGCGGGCCTCGCCTTCCTGGAGACGGGGGCGTTCGTCGGCCTGATCGCGCCCGGCGAGTTCACGGTCATCCTGGGCGGCGTCATCGCCGGCCAGGGCGAGATCAACGTGATGGTCCTGCTGGCGCTCACCTGGTTCTCCGCCTTCCTCGGCGACACGACCAGCTTCGTGATCGGGGCGCGCCTGGGCCGCGGGTTCCTCGAGCGGAACGGGCCGCGGGTGAAGATCACGCCGGAGCGGCTCACGCTGGTCGAGGGCTACTTCGCCCGCCACGGCGGCAAGACGATCCTGATCGGGCGCTTCATCGGCCTCGTGCGGGCGCTCGCGCCGTTCATCGCCGGGTCGTCGAAGATGCCCTACCGCCGCTTTGCCCCGTACAGCATCATCGGGACGGGGCTGTGGGCGACCACCTTCGTCCTGCTCGGCTACTTCTTCTGGCGGTCCTTCGAGGAGGTCGCGGGGATCGCCGGCCGCGCGACGGTGGGCTTCGGGATCGTGGTCGGCGCCATCGTGGCGGTCGTCTACTGCTACCGCCGGCTGCGCAAGGAGGACGAGCGGCGCCGGCTCGCCGCATGGTTCGACCGGCAGGGCCGGCGGCCGCTCCTGCGGCCGGTCGCCGCGGTCATCCGGCCGCTTTGGCGGCGAGTACTCATGCCCGCCGCGCGGGCGCTCGGGCCGCCGGTGCGCTTCGTGGGCGACCGCATCACGCCTGGCGGGCTCGGGATCGAGCTGACCACGACCCTGGCGATCGCGAGCGTCGGCGGCTTCGTCTTCATCGCATACGCGGACGAGCTGCTCGCGCGGCCCGGGCTGACCCCGGCCGACAGCGAGGTCGTCGACCTGGCGCGCGATCTCGAGACCGACTGGCTCGTCGACATCGCACGCGTCGTCACGGACCTCGGCTCGCTACCGGTCGTCCTGACGCTGCTCGCCGTCGCCGTGGGGCTCCTCATCTGGCACCGGCGCCGCCTCGAGCTGAGCGTCCTCGTGATCGGGGTCGCGGCGATCTACGCCGGCGTCCACCTCGCGAAGGCCGGCATCGACCGCCCGCGGCCGCCGCAGCCGCTCGACAATACGAGCGGGTCGGCGTTCCCGAGCGGGCACGCGGCGTATGGGGTGGTGTACGTCGCGATGGCCGTGATCGGCGCGCGCGTCCTGCCCGGGCTGGCGAGCCGCGCGGCGCTCGTGGTGGTGGCGATCGTGGTCGCGGCGGTGATCGGAGCCACGCGTGTCTACCTGCGCGCGCACTACTGGTCCGACGTCGTCGGCGGCTGGGCGCTCGGCGGGGCCGTCTTCGGGCTGGTGGCGATGCTCGCGCTTCTCATCTCCTACATCCGGCACAATGGCCGCGCGGATGGACCTGACCAACCCGGGCACCACTGAGATCGCCATCGCCGTCGCTTCGCCGCTCGTCCTGGCGGCGTACATCGGCCTCATCGTGATCCCCGCCTGGACCTCGTACGGTCGGTGGTGGGAGCGCTTCGCGGCGACGTTCCTGACGGTCTACATCCTGCTCGCGCTCGTCGGGGTAGGAGTCGCGATCGGACTCGGGATCATCTACACGTACGACCAGTGGGCCGCGTAGCGGCCTGGCGTTCGTTCCTACAATCCCGTCATGGCCCAGCAGCCGGATCCGGCCCTGGCGCCTCCCTTCACCGCCGCGCTCGGCTCGATCGCGGAGGCCGTGGAGAGCGGCGCGGGCCTGCCCGAGGTCGCCCGCGCGTGCGGCCGCGCGCTCGATGCCAGCGTCGCCGTGGTGGACGCCTCGAGCCGGGTGCTGGCCGTGGCATGCGCGTCGCCTGAGGACGAGCGGGCCGTGCTGGCCGGCGAGGCGGGCAGCGAGCAGCTCGACCTGACGCTCGGCGAAGCGCGCGTCGGCCGCCTCCACCTGCGCGAGCGCGGCGAGCCGAACTCGCCCGACCTGATCCGCGTGGTCGCCGCGATCCTGGCGCTCGAGCTCGACCGGACGCGTGCCCCTGAGCGCGCGAGCGAGGCTGCCGTCCGCGACCTGCTCGAGGACATCGTCGCGCGGCGGCTTACCGATCGCGAGAACATCGTGGCGCGCGGCACCGAGCTGGGCGCGGACCTGGGCGGCGGTGGCAGCGTGATCGTTGCTCGCGCCGTGCCGCAGCAGCCCGAGGAGGGCGACTGGCCGGCGCGCGTCCTCGCCGTGGCCGAGCGCGGCGCGCGGGCCGTCGAGCGGACCTGCCTACTGGGCGCGGTCGAGCTCCGCCCGGGCGGCGAGCCGATGGACATCGACGGCCGCGACCGCGCGGGCGAGGTCGTCGTGCTTGTCCCGAGCCCGGACGGCGAGGTGGCGCGGCGCGTCATCGGCGGCGTCCGCCGGGAGCTCGAGGCGGGCCTGCCGTCCTTCGCGCTCGCGCTCGGGCGCAGCCGCGTGGCCGGCGACCCGGCAGACCTCTACCGGGCGGCGGCCGAGGCGCTTCTGGCCGCGAACGTCGCGCAGGCGCAGGGCGGTCTCGCGCTGAACTTCGAGGAGACGGGCGCCTACCGGCTGCTGCTGTCGTCGATGACCGACAACCCGGCCGAGCTCCGCAGCTTTCACGACGAGACGGTGGCGCCGCTCGTGGCCTACGACGAGCAGTACGAGACCGAGCTCGTGCGGACGCTCGAGACCTTCCTCGACGAGGACGGCAACGTCGCCCAGACGGCGCAGCGGCTCTTCACGCACCGCCACACGATTCGCTACCGCCTCGAGCGGGTGAAGGAGCTGACGGAGCTGGACGTCTCCTCGACCGACGGCCGCGAGCGCCTCGGGCTCGGCCTGAAGGCGATGCGGGTGCTGGGCATCGTGCCCCCGCACGGCCCGATGAGCGAGGCCGGCGCGGAGACCGGGCGCGTCCCGGGCGCTGAGAAGGACCGCTAGCCGGACGCTGTCGCCGTAAGCCCCCATATTGGGAGCAAGGAGCGGGAGGGTTAGCTGGGGAGCCAGGATTCGAACCTGAGCTTCGGGGACCAAAACCCCGCGTGCTGCCAACTACACCACTCCCCACGGCAGCCGCTCGACCGTAGCACCGCCTCGCTACGCTCCGCCCATGCCCGCCGCGCTCATCATGGCCGCGGGGCACGGCACCCGGATGCGGTCCCGGACTCCAAAGGTGCTGCACGAGGTCTGCGGCCGGCCGATGGTCGAATGGGTCGTCCGTGCGGCGCGTGGAGCCGGCGCCGACCGCGTGGTCGCCGTGGTCCGCCCCGACACCGGCGTCGCCGAGCGGCTCCCCGATGGCGTCGAAGCCGCCGAGCAGAGTGAGGGCGAGGGGACCGCGGCCGCCGTGGACGCCGCGCGAGACCAGCTCGCCGGCGAGGACACGATCCTGCTCCTGAGCGGCGACCACCCGCTGATCACGAGCCAACTCCTGACGGAGCTCCTGGACGCCCACCGCGAGCACGGCGCCCAGGCCACGATGCTCACGACCGAGGACCTCGACCCGACCGCTTACGGCCGCATCGTCCGCGGCCCGGACGGGCGCGTGGAGCAGATCGTCGAGACCAAGGACGAGAGCGGCGTCGCGCCGGAGCACCTCGAGATCCGCGAGGTGAACCTGGGCACCTACGTCTTCGACGGCCCGGCGCTCTTCGCCGCCCTGGCGAGGGTCGAGCCCGGGCCGAGCGGCGAGCGCTACCTGACCGCTGTCTTCCCGCTGCTCGAGAAGGTGGCTGCGCACGCGACCGACGATGTGACCAGCGCCGCCGGCGTGAACGACCGCGCCGACCTGATGGCGATCGAGGAGGTCGCCCAGGCGCGGATCGTCGAGGAGCACGCGCGCGCCGGGGTCACGTTCCGCTCGCCGGGGACGGTCGTGATCGACGCGGGCGTCGAGATCGGCGAGGACACGGTGGTCGAGGCCGGCGTGACCCTCAAGGGCGATACGCGGATCGGCAGTGGAGTCACTCTCGCGGACGCGTACGTCGTCGACGCCGAGGTCCACGACGGCGCGTCGGTCGGCCCGTTCGCCTACCTGCGCCCGGGCACGGTGATCGGCGAGCGCGCGAAGATCGGCACGTTCGTCGAGACCAAGAACTCCGACATCGGCGCGGGCGCGAAGGTCCCGCACCTCTCGTACCTCGGCGACGCCGACGTCGGCGAGGACGCGAACGTCGCGGCGGGCAACATCACCGCCAACTACGACGGCTTCACGAAGAGCCGCACGAAGATCGGAAAACGCGTGAAGACCGGTGTGAACAGCTCCTTCATTGCGCCCGTGACCGTCGGCGACGACGCGTACACTGGGGCCGGTTCGGTCATCGGAGACGACGTTCCCGACGGGGCGCTCGGCATCTCCAGGCCGGAGCAGAAGAACGTCGAGGGTTACGCCGAACGCGCGAAGCGCAGAAAGGGCTCATGAGCACGGTCGAGACGCAGGCGAGCCCCGCCGCGGCCCGGAGCATCCAGACCGGATACGACAAGCGGCTCATGGTCACGGCGGGCCGAGCGAGCATGGAGCTCGGCGGCCGGATCGCGGCCAAGCTCGGCGTCGACCCGACCGACGCGGGCCTGAAGACGTTCGCGAACGGCGAGGTCTACTGCAAGTACGAGGACTCGATCCGCGGCGCGGACCTTTTCATCATCCAGTCGACGTGCACCAACGAGGCCGAGGGCCTCACCGCGAACGACGCCCTGATGGAGCTGATGGTGATGGTCGACGCCGCCGTGGGCGCGTCGGCACACCGCGTCATCGCCGTCACGCCGTGGTACGGCTACTCGCGCCAGGACAAGAAGTCCGCGCCGCGCGAACCGATCACCGCGCGGCTCGTCGCGCGCATGCTCGAGGCCGCGGGCATCGACCGCCTGCTCACGATGGACCTCCACGCCGGCCAGGTGCAGGGGTTCTTCCAGAAGCCGGTGGACCACATGACCGCGCTGCCCTTCCTCTCGCAGTACGTCGGCGACCAGCTCGGCGACCCGTCCGACCTCTGCATCATCTCGCCCGACGCCGGCCGCGTGAAGCTGACGCGCAAGTTCGCGCAGATGGTCGGCGCCCCGTACGCGCTGCTCGAGAAGGAGCGCCCCGCCCAGCAGGTCGCCGAGATCGGCTACGTCATCGGCGCCGACAAGGTGAAGGGCCGCAAGGCGGTGATCGTGGACGACATGATCGACACCGGCGGCACGCTCGCCGCGGGCGCACAGACGGTAATGGACGCGGGCGCGAGCGAGGTCTACGCCGTCGCGACGCACGGCCTGTTCTCCGGCAGCGCGTTCGACACGCTGGCGAACTCGCCGCTCGCCGGCATCCTCGTCACGGACACGGTGCCGCTGCGCGAGGGCGCGCCCGACCTGATCCGCGTCCTGAGCTGCGCCGACATCCTGTCCGACAGCGTGCGCCGGATCTTCACGGACGACTCCGTCAGCGAGATCTTCGCTGGTGAAAACCAGCTGTTCTGAATAGCCGCTGGCGGGCCGGGCCCGCGACGCTCGCCAAGCTGGTCGCCGGGCTCTGGATCTTCGGCACGGGCGAGGCGATGCTCGTCGCCAGCGAGCTCGGCAACTCACCGTGGGTCGTGCTCTCCGAGGGCGTCGAGGCGCAGACGCCGCTCTCGGTCGGGGTGGCGACCGTCGTCGTCAGCTTCCTCGTCCTGCTCATGTGGATCCCGCTCCGCCAGCGGCCGGGGCTCGGCACGATCGCGAACGCGATCGTGATCGGGGTGGCGATCGACGCGTCGCTCCTGTGGCTGCCGGATACCTCCGATCTCGCCGCGCGCTACGCGCTCGTCTTCGGCGGGATCGCCCTCGTGGGCGCGGGCAGCGGCCTGTATCTGACCTGCTTCCTCGGGCCGGGCCCGCGCGACGGGCTGATGACCGGGATCAGTCGCCGAACCGGCCTCTCGCTGCGCGTCGTGCGGACGGGGATCGAGGTCGCCGCGCTCACCGGCGGGTGGTTCCTGGGCGGAACCGTCGGCGTCGGGACGCTCGCGTTCGCGCTGCTCATCGGCCCGGCGGTCCAGGCCTCCGTGATGGCCCTGGCCGGGCGCCCGCTCGACGAGTTGTGACCGAAGCGGCGGTTAGATTCGCGCCATGGCCGATCTCCTCCTGACGATCCACGTCCTGGCCGCCGTCCTCTGGGTCGGCGGCAGCGCCGCACTCCTGACGCTCGGCTACTACCTGAGGGGCCGCGACATCAACACTCGCGTCGAGTACACGCGCTGGACCGAGTGGCTCGGCCCGCGCCTGTTCGCGCCCATGTCGATCGCGGTGATCGTCGCGGGGCATCTGCTCGTGAACGAGATCGGCTACGACTTCGACCAGACCTGGCTCATGCTCGGCCAGATCGGCTGGTTGCTCAGCTTTTTGATCGGCATCGGCTTCTACCCGCGCGAGGGCAAGAAGCGCGAGAAGCTGATCGAACAGCACGGCATCGAGCACGAGTCGGTCAACGCGAGCATCAACCGCGTGCTCACGGTGGCGTCGATCGACACGCTGATCGTGGTGCTCGTCGTCGTCGACATGACGACGAAGCCCGGCCTCTAGCGCCGGGAAGAGAACTTCTTCACGCGCTTCTCGCCGCGTTCCTCGAAGTAGGCCCACTCCTCGCGGCCCAGCTCGGTGGCCGGCTCGTCCGCGAACCACCACTCGCGGCCGATCCGGTACCAGTTGCGCGTCGCCTCGAGCTGGCCCAGCACGGCCATCACGCCGGTCTCCATCCGGCGCCCCATCAACTCGTTCGCGGGGATGTTCTCGCGCCGCATCAGGTCGTAGAACTCGGACCGTGGATCGGAGACGGCCGTGATCACCTTCATCACGTAGCGCGGGCTGATCCGGACGTCCTTGTCCTGCATGTACCAGCCGCCCACGGTGGTCACGTGCTCCATCAGCTTCTCGGCGTCGATCTTCTTCGGGTTGTTGAGGAAGCCGAGGTCGTGGAGCGCGACTCGCAGCTCCTCCGGGTCCTCGTCGAACACGGCCTCGAGCGCCGTGATCTCGAGCTCGATCTGCTCCTTGTCGAGCTGCTTGGTCATCCCGAAGTCGAGGAACGCGACCTTGCCGTCGTCCATGAGGATGTAGTTGCCGGGGTGCGCGTCGGCGTTGAAGTGCTGCAGGTGGTAGATCGAGCCGAAGCAGAAGCGGAAGACGATCTCGCCAAAGCGGTCCTTCTGCTCCTGCGGCAGCTCCTTCACCTGCTCGAACGACATGCCATCCACCCACTCGCTGACGAGCACGCGATGGCGTGAGAGCCGCGTGATCACGTCGGGCACGTAGATGAACGGATGGCCGCGGTACCCGCGCGAGAAGGAGCGCTGGTTCTGCGCCTCGTACTCGTAATCGAGCTCCTCGAGCACCCGCTCCTTCAGCTCCGCGGCCGCCGCCTTGGCGTCGAGCCCCGGCGCAAGCGCCTTCGCGAGCCGCAGGATCATGCCGGCGTTCTGCATGTCCGCGCGCACGGCGTCCGCCACGCCGGGGTACTGGACCTTCACGGCCACCCACCGGCCGTCGGGCAGCACGGCGCGGTGCACCTGGCCGATCGACGCGGCCTTCGCCGCGTCGTGGTCGAAGTCCTCGAACAGGTCCTCGACGGGCTCGTCCCACTCCTCGTCGAGCACCTTCTTGACCTTCTTCCAAGGCATCGGCG
>DASPHG010000059.1:0-47589 GCA_035629775.1 Thermoleophilaceae bacterium
GAGCGCGGCGAGCTCGAGGCCCTCCGCGAGCTCGAGTCCGACGCCCGCGCCAGGCCCAGCGTCCTGCACGCGATCGACTCGGTCCTGGCGCGCGCCCCGGCCTGAGCCCGCAATTCCGGTTGCGAGCTCTGGCAGCCGGGAACCTCCGTACCTACACTCGGTAAGTAGTCGTGAGGCACAAGTCGTTCATCGCCCTTGCTCTGTTCCTCGTCGCCATGCTCTTTGGCGCGATAGGCGTGTACGCCTACGACGCATCGCGCGACGACCTGATCGCGGACGGCATCACCGTCGGTGGCGTCAACGTGGGCGGCATGCGGGCCGCCGAGGCGCGGCTCGCGATCGAGGAGGGCCTGACCGAGCCGCTGAAGCAGCCGCTCGTCGTCCGCCACAAGGCGAAGCGCTTCAAGCTGTCCGCGGCCGACGCGCGCCTGCGCGTGGCCTCCGAGTGGATGGTCCAGGACGCGCTCGAGAAGAGCCGCGAGGGCAACGTGATCAGCCGCACCCTGCGCGAGGTTGCCGGGGACGACATCGAGGAGGCGGCACTGCCCGCCCGGCTCTCCTATTCCCAGGAGGCCGTCGACAAGCTGGTGAAGAAGGTCGAGCGCAAGGTGAACCGCGACGCCGAGGACGCGAGCGTCACGTTCAGCGGCACGAGCCTCGGCACCGTGGAGGGGCAGGAGGGCGTCGAGGTCAAGGCGAACAAGCTGCGCCGCGCGATCCGCGCTGAGCTGGTGCTGCCGCATGCGGACCGCGTGGTCGAGGTCTCGACGCGGATCACCCAGCCCGACGTGACCCGCGAGGAGCTCGCGGCGGAGTACCCGGTGGCGGTGACCGTCGACAGGAGCACGTTCGAGCTGCGGCTCTGGCGGAACCTCCAGCTGGCGAAGACCTACACGGTCGCGATCGGCGCGGTCGGCTACGACACGCCCTCCGGCCTCTACAACGTCCAGAACAAGGCGGTGGACCCCGCCTGGACGATGCCCGACTCCGACTGGGTCGCTCCCGGGGACCGCGGCAAGGTCGTGCCGGGCGGCGTGCCGGAGAACCCGCTGAAGGCACGCTGGCTGGGGATCTACAACGGCGCCGGCATCCACGGCACCGATGTGGTCAGTTCACTCGGGAGCGCCGCGTCGCACGGGTGCATCCGGATGGCGATCCCCGACGTGGTCGAGCTGTACGACCAGGTGCCGGTGGGCGCCCCGGTCTATATCGCGTAGCCGATCTCCGCGATCGGCACCTCTCGCCAGCCCGCCGCCTCCAGAGAGGCTTGGCGGCCCGTGTGTCGAATGCAGAGCGTGCCGATGAATACGCCTCGCTCCTGCTTCGTGAGGACCGCGTACCACATGGTGGACGCGTCGCTCGGGCCCTGGATCGGATGCCATGGCTTGACGGGCTTCTCGTTCTCGTCCACCAGGCCGGCCGCCGCGAGCTGGTCGCGCGTCGCCACCCGACCGTCCTTGTAGTTGACCCAGAAGACCGACATCGAGATCCAGCCTAGGTGGGCGGCCGCCCTCGAAAGCTGGCGGCGCTGGCTCGGGGCGCGCAGTGCGGCCGAGAAGACCGTTCGCGCCTATCTCACGGACCTCGCCCAGCTCGCGGAGTGGGCGGGGGCGCAGGATCTCGGCCCCACCGACCTCGACCACAAGCGGTTGCGGCTCTTCGCGGGTGTGCTCTCGGAGCGCGGGGCGTCGAAATCGACCGTCGCGCGCAAGCTCGCGTCGATCCGCTCGTTCTACCGCCACCTGGTCGACCTGGGGCAGATCGAGGCGAGCCCGGCCGACCTGGTCGCGTCGCCGAAGCGCGATCAGCACCTGCCGCGCGTGCTGAAGGCGCGGGAGGTGGCGGCGCTCCTAGACTCGATCCCCGCCTCGACGCCGCTCGAGCGGCGTGACCGGGCGATGTTCGAGGTCGCCTACGCCTCGGGCCTGCGGGCGGAGGAGCTGACGAAGCTCGACCTCGGGGACGTGAACTTCGACGCCGAGGAGCTTCGGGTGCACGGCAAGGGCGGCCGCCAACGGGTCGTCCCCGTCGGCGAGCAGGCGGGCCGATCGCTCGTCGCCTATGTCGAGCGCGCGCGCCCGCTGCTGGCCCGGGAGGGCGATCCCGACGAGGGAGCGCTATTCCTCTCGAAAAGCGGCCGGCGTCTGGGTCCGTCCGATCTGCGCCGGCGTTTACGAACCTGGACCCGGCGCGCGGAAACGGCGCCGGGCGCCACGCCGCACACGCTTCGCCACTCCTTCGCGACCCACCTGCTGGAGGGTGGCGCCGACCTCCGGTCGATCCAGGAGCTTCTAGGACACGCAACGATCAGCACGACTCAGACCTACACTCGGGTAGAGTCGCGGCGGGTCAGGAAGATCTACGCACGCGCTCACCCGAGAGCGTAGGGGCAGGCACCGCACACAAGGAATCACGCTGGAAACAAACGTCAAAGCCATCGAGCTAAAGGATCTCTGGCGCCGTTACAAGGATGACGGCGACGACCGGGCGCGCGAGCGCCTGGTGTTGGCCTACTCACCGCTGGTCAAGTACGTGGCCGGCCGCATGTCGAGCGGCCTGCCCGCGCACGTGGAGGACTCGGACCTCATTTCGTACGGGCTGCTCGGCCTGATCTCGGCGATCGAGCGCTTCGACACCTCGCGCGACATCAAGTTCGAGACGTTCGCGATCGCGCGGATCAAGGGCTCGATCATCGACGAGCTGCGCTCGCTCGACTGGGTGCCGCGATCGGTCCGCGCCCGGGCGCGTCAGATCGAGAAGACGAACGCCCAGCTCGAGAACAAGCTGCGCCGCGCGCCCACCGACCAGGAGATGGCCGAGGCGCTGGGCACGTCGGTCGACGACTTCCAGGAGTCCCTGACGAAGATCTCGAACTCCTCGGTGGTCGCCCTCGACGAGCTGTGGACGGTCTCCGACTCGAGCGGCGATCAGGTCTCCTTGCTGGACACGATCCAGGATCCGAACGCGCTCGACCCGGCGCAGGAGATGGACGCCAGCGAGATGAAGGACCGCCTCGCCGAGGCGATCGCCCGGCTGCCCGAGCGCGAGAAGCTGGTGGTCGCGCTCTACTACTACGAGAACCTCACGCTCCGTGAGATCGGCGAGGTCCTCGGCGTGACGGAGTCGCGCGTGTCGCAGCTCCACACGAAGGCGGTGCTGCGGCTCAAGTCGCGGCTGCAGTCCGAACCCAGCTCGTAGCCAGCGGATAGGCTCGCCTCTTCCACCGAGGAGAGGGGAGCCGGCCATGCCGCACACGTCACCGCAGAGGATCCGCAACGTGGCTCTAGTGGGCCACCGGGGCAGCGGGAAGACCTCCTTGAACGAGGCGCTCCTGTTCGAGGCCGGCGCGATCAACCGGCTTGGCTCGGTGGCTGACGGAACCACGGTCTCCGACTCGGCTCCGGACGAACAGGCGCGCGAGATGTCGATCGCCTCGAGCCTGGCGTCGTTCGAGTGGCAGGACCGAAAGATCAACCTCGTCGACACCCCCGGCGAGCCGAGCTTCGTGGCCGACGCTCTGGCCGCGCTGCGGGTCTGCGAGGGCGCCGTCTTCGTCGTCAACGCCGTGATGGGCGTCGAGGTGGGGACCGAGCGCCTCTGGCAGCGCGCCGGCGAGCTCGAGCTCTCACGCATCGTCTTCGTCAACATGCTCGACCGCGAGCGCGCCGACTTCTTCCGCACCCTCGACTCGCTGAAGGGCTCCTTCGGCCAGCACGTCGTGGCCACCGAGATCCCGATCGGCTCCGAGCACGACATCCGCGGCGTGATCGACCTGATCGACATGAAGGCCTACGAGTACGAGGGCGACTCGAAGGACAACTGCAAGGAGATCCCGATCCCCGACGACCTCCAGGCGCAGGCCGACGAGTACCGCGAGAAGCTGATGGACGAGGTCGCCGAGGTGTCCGACGAGCTGATGGAGCGCTACCTCGAGGGCGAGGAGATCTCACACGAGGAGATCGTGCAGGCGCTCAAGAACGGCGTCACGAACGGCACGCTGTTCCCGGTCACCTGCGGCGTGGCCACGAAGAACCTGGCGACGAACCGGTTGCTCGACGCGCTCGTCGAGGACCTTCCGTCGCCGGTGAAGAAGGGCCCCTTCCACGCGGGTGACCGCGACATCGCGCCCGAGGACGACGGCGAGACGATCGCGTTCGTCTTCAAGACCCTCGCCGACCCGTTCGCCGGGAAGATCAACCTGCTCCGCGTCTACCACGGCGTGGTCACGGCTGACTCGCAGCTCATCAATACCCGTGCGCACGTGAAGGAGCGGATGGGCCAGCTCCTCGTCCCGCAGGGCAAGGAGATGGAGCACACGGACGAGCTCGGCGCGGGCGACATCGGCGCCGTCGCGAAGCTGAAGGAGACGCACGCCGGCGATGTGCTCGCGTCGAAGGACGAGCCGGTTGAGATCGCGTTGCCGAAGCTGCCGGCGCCCGTCATGGCGTTCGCGATCGAGCCGAAGCACAAGGGCGACGAGGACAAGGTCTTCACGGCGCTCCGCCGGCTCCAGGAGGAGGACCCGACGATCGACGTCCACCGCGACGACCAGACCGGTGAGCAGATCGTGGCCGGCCTGACCCAGATCCACGTCGAGGTGATCGTCGACCGGATGAAGGAGCGCTTCGGGGCCGAGGTGACCCTGAAGCCGCCGCGCGTGCCGTACCGCGAGACGATCAAGGGCAAGGCGAAGGCCCACGGGCGCTACAAGAAGCAGACGGGCGGCCGCGGCCAGTTCGGCGACTGCCACATCGAGGTCGAGCCGATCGCGGGCGACCCGACCGGGTTCGAGTTCGAGAACAAGATCAAGGGCGGCGTGATCCCGACCGGGTTCATCCCCGCGGTCGAGAAGGGGATCCGCGAGGCGATGGACAAGGGCATCGTCGCCGGCTACCCGCTCCGTGGCGTGAAGGTGCGCCTCTACGACGGGTCGTACCACTCCGTGGACTCCTCGGAGATGGCGTTCAAGATGGCCGGGTCGATGGCGTTCCGCCAGGCCGCCGAGCAGGCGAAGGCGTGCCTGCTTGAGCCGATCATGACGGCGACCGTCACCGTGCCCGAGGACTCCGTCGGCGACGTGATCGGCGACCTGAACGGCCGCCGCGGCCGGCCGCTCGGGATGGAGCCGAAGGGCTCGATGACCGAGGTGAAGGCCGAGGTGCCGATGGCCGAGATGCTGAGCTACGCGCCCGACCTGCGCGCGATCACGGGCGGCCAGGGCGACTTCACGATGGAGCTCGCCCGCTACGAGGAGGTGCCCTCGCACCTCGCACAGAAGGTGATCGACCTGGCACAGGCCGAGGAGGAGGCCGTGAAGGCCTAACTGCAAGAACGGGAACGGAGCCCTTTCTCGCACGATGCCCATCGCTAGCATCGCGCCGGTGAAGAAGGAGCTTCGCCCGTTCCACGACGCCGTCTCTTGCGACGTCTGCGGGCGCACGATCTTGAAGGGCGAGCGGGCCGAGAGCTATCTCGTCGCCGGTGGCGAGCGCAAGCTCGTCTGCGACCTCTGCGCGCCGCGTGCTCTGCACGAAGGGTGGATCCGCGAGTCCGGCCCGAGCGACCTGCCCGCGGCGCGGCGGCGTCCCGAGCAGCGCGGCTCGCTGATCGGCCGGCTCTTCCGGCGCCGGCCCCACGAGCCCGCCGACGCCGATGACGGCATGCCCGCGTGGGAGGAGGAGCCGGACGCGCCGCCGGCCCGCGAGCGGCCGGTGCGCGAGCAGCGCGAGGTCCCCCGCGATCCACGCCACGTTCGCGCCGTTCCGACGACCGCGGACGTGAAGGTGGAGCGCGCGCTCGAGCTCTTCAACGGCTCGGAGCACGTGCGCTCGATCGCCGGGATCATGCGCTCCCTGGGCGCGCCCTGGGTGGCCGCCGCCCCGGACCTGGCGGCGCCCAGCAAGGTGGACCTGCTCATCGCCTGGGAGCTCTCGTGGTACCGCTACCGCGTCGATCTGGGCGACGCGGGCGAGGCGGTGACGCTGCTCGACAAGGGCGAGGAGCTCGACCAGCTCGAGGGCGAGCCGCCCGATTGGAACGTGCAGGCCTCGCCGGATGGGCGGCTGGCGCTGGGTGTAGGCTCCGCGCCGTGATCTACTGCGTCGTGCCGCAAGCGCTCGCCGACGATCTGTACGACAAGCTCGTCGATTACTACAAGGACGACCCGAACGTGAAGGTCATTATCGACCGCCGCGAGGGCACCGACCGGCGCGCGGGCACCGAGGCGCCGGAGGGCGAGCAGCGGACCATCCGCGACCGCCGGCGGACCCCGCTCACGGGCTCCGCCCCGGCCGACGCGCCCGGCGGGTAGTGGCCCACCCCAAGGTCGTCGTCCACGTGGACGGCGGCGCGCGCGGCAACCCGGGCCCGGCCGCGGTCGGTGCCGTCGCGACGGCGCCGGACGGCAGCCCGCTCGGAGAGCGGGCGGAGTACATCGGCGAGGCCACGAACAACGTCGCCGAGTACCGCGCGATCCAGCTCGGCATCGCGTTGGCGCGGGAGCTGGGGGCCACGGAGATCGAGCTCGTCAACGACTCGCAGCTCGTCGCACGTCAGATCGGCGGCGAGTACAAGGTGAAGAACAAGGGCCTGATCCCTCTGTTCACGCAGACGATGGCGGCTCTCCGCGGATTCGACCGCTGGACCGTGCGCGACGTGCGGCGCGAGCACAACGAGCGCGCAGACCAGCTCGTCAACGAGGAGCTCGACCGTCGCGCGAGGTGACGGGGCCGTCACGAAATGAGCGCCTGCGCGCCACGTCGGTGAGCGGGCTAAAGAGTCGCTTTAGCTTGCCGACAAGACCTGGACGAATGTTGCAGTGCCGAAATTGCGGACTTGGTCCGCAGTGGAACGCACTGGCTGACACGGCCGTCGGCTGACATCCAGGCCAGGTAGGCCGCCGACTCGTTCTAGGGAGATTTCAGTGCTTTCACTTCGCCGTGCCATTTTTGCTGTGCTCGTTTGCAGTGCTCTTGCAGTTTTCCCGGGCGCCGCGTCGGCGCAGGCCGCGTCGATCACCGTCGACCAGGACTGCATCGACCCGGGTAGCCTCGCCACCGGTGGCGGCCTGGTGTCCGGCAGCTACTCGGGCGCATTCACCGGGGGCCCCTGGCCGACCTCGCCGAGCGGTACCCGCTACGACCCGAACGCGTACGTCCTCGCGGGCCACAATCCGGGTGACGACCAGCTCCACTACGGCAGCCAGTCCGTAACTCTGGACGCGGACGGGAGCGGCAGCTTCTCGTTCAACCTCGCTTCGTACTACGGGTCGGCGCTGCCCGACACGCTGTGGATCAAGCTGATGGTCATCGACTACAGCCAGCAGAGGTGGATCGCCCTCGCCCAGGTCGAGGTCCCGGTCTGCGACCCCGACCCCGACACCGACGGGGACGGCTTCGTGGACTCGGTCGACAACTGCCCGGCGATCTCGAACGCTGATCAGGCCGATCAGGATGGCGATGGGGTTGGCAACGCTTGCGATGCCGACCGGGACGGCGATGACGTTGCCAACGGCAGCGACAACTGCCCGACGGTCGCGAACGCTGATCAGCTCGATCAGGATGGCGATGGTGTTGGCGACGCTTGCGATGCCGACAGGGACGGCGACGGGGTCGCGAACGGTGGGGACAACTGCCCGACGGTCGCGAACGCTGACCAGGCCGATCAGGACGGCGACGGGGTCGGCGACGCCTGCGATGCCGACCGGGACGGTGACGAGGTGGCCAACGGTGGGGACAACTGCCCCACGGTCGCCAACGCTGACCAGCTCGACCAGGACGGCGACGGAGTTGGCAACGCCTGCGACGTCGACCAGGACGGCGACGGAGCGGGCGATGGCGCGGACAACTGCGCGCTCATCCCCAACGCCGACCAGCTCGACACCGACAGCGACGGCATCGGCGACGTGTGCGATCCGTTCCCCGGTTCAACCGCGGGGTGCAAGGTCACGCTGGGTGGTCACATCGACGTCAGTGGCAACCGCGCGACGTTCGGCGGAAACGCCCAGGCCAAGACGGTGGACGTGGCTGCCGGTGAGCTCGAGTACATCGATCACGGCCAGGCGACGAAGTTCAAGTCGCTGACGGTCGAGTCGGCGATTTGCTCCGCAAACGAGGCCACGATCCGCGGCGCGGGCACGGCTGATGGCGAGGCGGTCTCCTACCGGATCGACGTCCAGGACAACGGCGCCGGCAGCGCCGACACGTACCGGATCCAGCTGTCGAACGGGTACGACTCAGGCGCCCGGACGCTGAACAGCGGGAACATCCAGATCCACTCGAAGTAACGGCTAAAAGCCGTCGGAATGAGAAAAGGCCCCGCTTCGGCGGGGCCTTTTTTCGTAAGCGGATGAAGGGATTCGAACCCTCGACCTTCTGCATGGCAAGCGCGACGCCCAGGACGACAACCCGCATGAATAGAAGGAATCTGGCGAGCGGGCCGCCGCCGTTTCGGACCGATTCAGGGGGGTTTGGGCACTGGCCGGGGTCCAGTGCCCAATGGAACCGCCGGCGGCGCGGGGTGCTATCCGGCCAGCGTGCGAAGCTGCCCAGCGGCACTTGCGTGGCCTCGCGGTGCCGCATGGACATGGCTGAGACGGCCCCCGGCTCCGGCCGGGGGCCCGTCTTGTCTTTCCGTCCGGGCCAAGCTGTTCGATCAATAGCGCCATGTCGATGATCGACCAAGCTCTCGCAGCTGCGCCGTACTCCGGGGAGCAGCTCGACGCGCTCGATCTGGAGGAGATGGAGGCGACCGCGAATGCTCTGCTTGCGGTCCGCGTTCCTCCCGAGCACGTCCTCGACGCGCTCGCGGCACTGCCTGATCGCGACCGCGAGGTGGTGATGGGCTTCCGCTTCGCTGCCGCGATGGTGGTCCCAGCGCGTCTGTCGCAGCTCGACGCCGCGATCGACAGCTGGGCGACGTGTGATCGACTCCGCGAGCTGGCAGATCGGCTGGCCGTCGAGGGCGCCGAGCGGCCGATCGGCGCGATCATCCAGCGCTTGGAAGAGTGGCTCTGGGAAGCGGACCCCTTCCGACAGCAGGCCCTCGAGACCCCCCGGGACCAGTGGCGGCCTGCTTGGGAGATTCCGCGCGCCGGCCTAGCCGAGTGGCTCAGCGGAGCCTCGGTTGCCACATCACCGGGCGCGGCGACGATTACTCGCCCCCGCGCCCGGGCGCCTCGAACGCAGCGTCGTTCGATGACTCGCTCGAGCGGCCGCGGCGGGGATTCCGGCGACCCTGACTTAGGGGACGAAGACCCAGAACCCGCCCGCCCTCCGCGATCGGGGAGGGCGGGGTGACTCAGAGCCTCACGCTCGCCCCTGAGTCGATCGACGCGATCGCGCGGCGCGTAGTCGAGCTGCTGCGCGTCGACGCCGCTGCAGGCCTGATCGACGCCGTCGAAGTCGCGCAGCTCCTCGGCGTGTCTCGCTCCTACGTGTACGACCACCTGGGCGAACTGGGCGCCATCCGGGTCGGCGGACGCTGGCGCTTCGACCGGGCGACCGTTGAGGCCGCCCGCGCACCCGCCGAGCAGCCGCCAGCGCCCACCGAGATCCGCCGGCACACGGCCCGGCGGGTTCCTGCCCGAGGGCAGCTGCTCCCGATCAGGGGCGCCGCCGCGTGATCTCGTTCAGCGCCCGCCTCGTGCTCAAGCAACTCCGAGCGCATCCGGTCCGCACGATCGACGAGATCGTCGAGCTGCCCGCCCTCGCGTCGATGCCGCGCGAAACGATCGAGCCCGCGATCGACGAGCTCATCGCCGCCGGCGCCCTGACCGACAGCGCCGGACCCCGCGGATCCCTCCGCACCGGGGCGAACCTATGACCGCTACCGACGGCCTCGATCGGGCGGCCCGGCTTCGCGAGCGCGCCGACACCGAGCGCCCAGACGCCTGGGTTCCTGAACACCCCGGCGACGAGCTCGTCGGAGAGCTCGTCCGCTACGAGCGCGGCACAACGAGCTACGGCGACCAGGTGATCGCGATCGTCCAGCCCACGGACGCGGCCGCTCGATCTCTCTGGCTGCTCACCGCGATCCTCCGCGACGAATTCGCGAAGCACCGACCCGCGCCGGGCGAGTGGGTACTCGTGCGCTACCTCGGCAAACGCGAGCCCAAGGGCGACGGCCCGGCCTACCAGGCGTACACCGTCGTCGTCGACCGGGAGCCTGTTCAGCCCGACTGGGCCGCTATCGGCGCGGAAGCTGAGGCGGAAATCGAAGCTCAGGTCGGCGCCCGAGGAGCAGCCGCGTGAGTGTCCAGGCGATCAGTTGGGTGCTCGAGCACTCGCGGGCGGAACATGGGGAGCGGCTCGTCCTGATCTCGCTGGCGAATCACGCGGGGGGCGAAGGCGGCCGAGCGTGGCCCAGCATCTCGACGATCGCGCGCGAGTCACGGCTCGGCGAAAGCACAGTCCGCGGAGCGCTGAACCGGCTGCTCACGCTTGGCGAGATCGTCGAGATCGGAAAGGGCCCGCGCGGCACGAGGTGCTTTCGCCTTGCCACGGCTACCCCTCCAGATTCTGGACCCCTCCAGATTCTGGACCCCCCCAGGATCGAGCGTGAAGGGGCGCAGAATCTGGCGTCAAGGGGCGCAGAATCTGCGGCCGAACCGTCCGTAACCGTCCCAGAACCGTCACTCATGCCGATCTCGGGGGGGGACGAAGAATGGGCCGTATACGCGGCGTGGGCGGTCGCTACTGGCCGAGACCAAGGCCGAACGAAGCTGACCCCCGACCGCCGCCGCACGATCCAGCGAGCGCTCAAGTCTCACGGCCTCGAGGACTGCATCCGTGCAGTCAAGAACATCGGTCGCGATAGCTGGGCCGGAGGCGAGAACGATCGCGGTCGGCGTTTTGACGACATCAAGCACGCCCTCGGTGATGCAGAGCGCATCGAGCGTTGGCGTGACCACGAGCCCGGCTCCGCACGGGCTGACGGTATGTCGCTCGCGGAGCGCGTCGCGGCGAGCGAGCGCCGGATCGAGCGCCAGATCGCGGAGGCCAACCGATGACGGGCGGCAGTTGCCAGCAGCCAAACCCCACAACAGGAGGTATCGACGAATGACCACGACCACCATCACCGACCCGGCCGAGCTTCGGCGGGAAAGAGAAGCCGCACGCCAGGACGCCCAGCGCTACTGGGCCGAATACGACAAGGCCCGCACCGATCTGATCGGACGAGGGGTGCCGTCGACCGACACGGCGGCATGGGCGGCCGCGGAGAGGCTCTACACACAGCACCTCGAGGCAGCCCACAAGTTCTCGCAGCTCAGCGATAGCGAGGAAACCTTGTCGCCGACCCCGAGCGCACTGCCGGCGACCAGTTCAGGTCACGGCGTGGCCGAGATGCTCACGGGCACGCCCGGCGCGCTGCTGTCCGCGATCCTGCACCGCCGCAGGGACCAGGTCGCGCAGTTCCTCCCGAGCGACCTCTCCGCGCAGGTGCCGGCTCTCGACGGCGTCCCGCTCGACACCAGCCACATCTCGACCGAGGTCGAGTCGCAGGCGGTGATCGATCTCCTCACGCCCCTCAGCGTCGCCGCCGCTTCCGGAATCCAGATCCACCGGATCGAGACGACAAAGGCACGAATCCCGCGCTTCACCGCGCCGCCCGAGGCAGCGTGGGTGCCCGAGCTCCAGCCTTTCCCGAAGACCGGGCCCGGCATCGAGCGCGTCGAGGTCGAGCCGCCCAAGGTCGGCCTCGTGATGGGACTGAGCGTCGAGGTCTTCGAAGACCTGTCGCCGCTGATGCTCTCGATGATCCAGACGTCGCTGATGCGCGCCGTTGCGCTCGAGTTCGACAAGGGCATCCTGTTCGGCAGCGGCCTCGGCGGCGAGCCCCTCGGCGTAGCAAACACCCCCGGCATCGCAGTCGAAGAGGCGCCGCTGTACGACCTCAGCGCGTTCACCGGCGCGATCTCGACACTGTTCGCAACGAACGCTCGCCCGGCGGCGCTCGTCATGAATCCGACCGACGTCGGCACGCTCCTCGCGCTGGTGGAGTGGAACGGCGGCGCCGGCATCGGCACCGGGTCGAACGTGCCGCTCTGGAAGACGAACGTGACCGGCGGCCCCACCGGGTTGAAGCTCCCGTTCTTCGAGATCCCGGTGTGGCCGACGCCGGCCTGCCCGGAGGGCACCGCCCTCATGTACGACCCGACGGTGATCCTCACGATCCTGCGTCGAGGTGCCGAGCTGGCCATCGATCCGCACTACGGGTTCGACGAGGGCGAGGTCGGACTCCGCGTCTACCTGCGCGGAGAGGGCGTAGTCGGCCAGCCCGGCGGCGTCGTCGCGCTCGACCTGGCGATCCCGCAGAGCTAAATGGCGCAGCGCGTCGAAACCCTGATCCGCCCGCCGACGCCACCCGCGGAGCCGTCGCCGACGACTCAAATGGCGCGGCGGCGGCGGTTCGAGGTCGGGGAAGAGCCGCGGCCGAGCTACCAGTCGCCGGCCCCGCGCCCCACCGGCTGGGAGCGCGACGACCAGCGGAGCGGCGGGTGAAGCTTGCCGGGGAGCTCTGTGGCGGGGCGTCCGGCAAAGGGGCACAGGGACTGCTGGACACGGGGCCTGTGCCTCTGGCAGCGGCCGGGCTCGAGCCTCCCGCTCGGCCCGGCCGCTTGCAAGACCAGGGGGGGAGGTCTCGACGATCGTCTCGCCATTTTCAGGGTGTTGCCAGGGGCAGAGCGCGCGCGCAAGAGGCCGCCAGGGCAAAAGTTGAACCCGCCTCACGGCACCGACTCAGTCGCTGCGCCGCGTTCCGGCGTGTCGCCGCGTATCGAAACGGACCCCACGGACCCCACGTCACATGATCGGCGGCGGCGCAGATGTGCGCGTTACGTGGCTCCTTGACGTCATAGGGGCTGACAAGGCGAGCCGGGAGATGCTCGCCGCGGACCGGCAGATCCGCCGGTCGCTCCACGCCACCGACGCCCAGTACAGGAAATCCGCGGCAGTAGCGACGTCGTCGGCGACGAAGAAGGCCGCCTCCTCCCGGACCGTCACCACGGGCCTCACGAACGAGGGACGCGCCGCGACAAGAACCGCGACAGCGGTTCAGGCGCTCAATACGGCCCAGGCACGCGTCCTGGCTACCACCAACCAGGTCGCCACCTCGGCGACGCGCACAGCGGGCGCCTACGACCGCGAGGCGGCCGCGGCGAGACGTCTCGCGGCCGCTGAACGGTCCCGCGCGGGTGTGGTGCGCGGGCCGCCCGGCGGCGCCGGGCTCATCGGCCGCGCCGCCCGTACCACCGGTCTCGGCGGCGCGCTCGGCGCCGGCGTCGCGCTCGGCCAGGTCGTCCAGTTCGACCGGGCGATGCGCAACGTGAACAGCATCGCCCAGGTCGGCGAGAAGCGCTTCCAGCGGCTCTCCACAGCGGTGCGGGAGCTCGGCGGCAGGACCGCCCAGATGCCGCGCACACTCGCGGAGGGCCTCTACGACCTCGTGTCGTCCGGCTTCAACGCGCGCGAGTCGATGCACATCCTCAACAAGTCGGCGCGCGCAGCGACGGCAGGGCTCACGACAACCGAGGTGTCGACGAAGGCCGTGTCCGCGGTCCTGAACTCCTACGACATGTCGGCGCGTAACGCGGGTCGCGTCTCGGACGTGCTCTTCCGCACCGTCGACCGCGGACAGATCAGTTTCGAGGAGCTCGCCCAGAACATCGGGGGCGTCCTTCCTTGGGGCCGGACCCTCGGAGTGACGCTCGAGGAACTTGGCGCGGCCGTCTCGACGATGACGGTGAAGACCGGCGGCCAAGCCGAAGACAACATGACCCGCCTCCGTGGAGCGCTAGTCGCGCTCGTCAAGCCCTCCGAGGCGCTGAAGGCCGCCTACGACGAGCTCGGTGTCAGGTCCGGCCCCGAGCTGATCAAGAGCAGCGGCTCGCTCCAAAGCGCGCTCCAGAAGTTGTACGGCACGACCGGCGGGAACGTCGAGGCGTTTCAGCAGCTGTTTCCGGACATCCGCGGCGCGGCCGGCGCCCTGCTGCTCACCGGCAAGAACGCAAAGGACGCCGGGGTCGATCTCGAGAGCTTGCGCCACTCCCAGGGCGCCACCGCTCTGGCGCTCTCGCAGCAGTCGAAGTCGATCGCGCTCCAGTGGGATCGACTGAAGGCGAAAGCCTCCAATCTCGCGATCTCGCTCGGAAGCGAGCTCGTGCCGGAGACTCGCCGGCTGCTCCGGATCCTCACGAATCCGAACCTCGGGGCGGGTGACAAGTTCGCGATGGTCGTCGATCGGATGGCCGACCACCTGTCAGCGGCGATCCCGCGGCTCGCGGAGGCCGCGGCCGCGGCGGCCCCCGAGGTTGCTGGGGCGTTCGTGACGGGCTTTGTTAACTCGAACAGTTGGGGGCGGCTCGCGATCGGGACGTTCCTGTTCGCCAAGCTCGGCGGGTTCAAGGCGGCGCGCGGCCTCGGCGCGATGATCGGCGGTGGTGTCGCTACCGGCATGGCCGGCGGCGCCGCGGGAGGGGCTGTAGCCGGTGGCGCCGGCGGCGGCCTGCTCGGCGGCATCCTGGGCAAGGGCGGCAAGCTCGCGAAGGTCGGCCGTGTCGGCGCAATCGGGACGGGTATCGCGCTCGCGGACACGGTGTTGAACGAATTCAGCCGCCGCGCGGACGAGCGCGGCGATGACATCTGGAAAGCGCTCGACGCGAAGGCCGAGGGCAGCGTGTTCGACAGGGCGTTCCAGAGGCTGAAGTTCGGGGACGCGATGGTCGGCGACGCCCAGGCGGGCGCGGGCGCCGCGGAGGACCTTAAGGACGCGCTCGCAGGGGTCGCCGAAAAGGGCGCCGCGATCGACCCGAAAAACCTCCGCAGGTACCGCAACGCTCTCGAGGATCTCGCTCTCGAATCCGAGGTCGCGCGCAAAGAAGCCACGAAGCTCCTAAACGTCGGCGCTGGCCGACACGCGAAGCTCACCGACATCCGGCTCGAGTTCGGCAAGCTGAGCACCGGCGCGATCAAGGACGTGAAGGGGATGCGCGCCGCCGTCGCAGACAACCTCGCGGCGATCAAGAAACGGTTTGGGTTCGACACGCGCCAGGGGCGCGAGCTCGTGCGAGAGAACTTCAGCGCGGCCAGGCAGTGGATCGAGATTTCGATGCGCGACGGCCGCGACCTCACCGAGAAGGGCGCGAAGGCGATGGCGTGGCTGCTCGACCACCACACCCGCCGCGGCGCGAACGCCGTCCGGAAGAACTTCGCAGACGTGGGCGACTCGATCGCCAAGGAATTCGACCAGGCCGCCAAGTCGGTCGGCCAGTCGATCGACGCGATCATTCGCAAGGTCAACCAGCCCCCGCGGCTGCCGCGAACGCTGCTTGACTGGATCAACCCGGACGGGCAACGGCGGGGCGGCCGGGTGAGCTTCCGCGGCGGCGGGATGGTCCCGGTCGCCGCCTCGCCGGGCGAGGCGATGCGGTTCCCCGATGGGTCCTGGGCGGGCATCCCGGGCGACCGCGTCGCGGCGGACAACGTGTTCATGTCGGTGCCGACCGGCACCGAGTTCTACACCGACCACGGCCAGTCCCTGCTCGCGTCCGGCGCGTCGCGCGCGACAGCGCTAGCGGCCCAGATGCCGCATTTCCGCGAAGGCGGCAAGGTCAAGGTCAAGACGCGGCTGCCGCAGTGGGACAAGGTGTATCCGGCACACTCGCTCTCGGCGGTGCAGCGCAACCCAAAGGCGTACTTCCGCTTCACGCGTGGCCAGGTCCAGGCGATCGGCGAGGACGCCGGCTGGTCCCCGTCGAAGGCCGGGCAGTGGACCCAGATCACGGGCGGCGAGTCGATGCGCTACCCGGGCATCGTCGCCTCCGACAACGGGATCGGGCTCGGGCAGATCACACCTTGGGCCGCGTTCCCGAACCACAACACCGAGCTGTATCGGACGTTCGTCCGCCTTGGCGGCGCGAGCGGGATGCGCAACCCGATCCGGAACGCGCGGATGTCGAAGCTCATGTACGACACCGCCGGCGGCTGGTCGCCGTGGCACGGCACCAGGTACCTGACGGCGGCGCGCCAGCGCGAGTCGAAACTCGACAAGTTCGCGCGCCGCGAGGGCGACTGGAAGACGGTCACCGTGAAGGGGCCGTGGCGGCCAGAAGAGCCCGGGATCCCGGCGCGCAAGATGGACCGGTGGACCCGCCGCGAGATGCTCACCGGACTCACGGGCGGCTCGTTCAGAACGGGCTTCGACGCGGGCCTCTCCGGCACCCAGCGCCTGCTCGGCGTCAGCGGCCTGAGAGACCTCATCGGCGCGTCCGCGATCGCCGGGTCGCGGCCGACCCGCCAGACCCGCGTGCCGACGAACATCCGCAAGCCGCAAGGCAGCGGCGCCACAGCGACAGGGATCGCGCCCGGCGGCGGCTACATGGGGACCGAGCGGATCGTGAAGCAGGCGTCCCGCGGGTTCGCGAACTCGTACAAGCGCCCCTACGACACCGTCGAGGGCGCTGACATGTCGGACCACTACACCGGCAAGAAGAACGCGTACGCCGCTGACTGCGACCCCGGCGACCGCGTGTTCAACGCGATCAAGCGGCGCCTCGGGACTCCGCACCAGCCGGGCACGTACACGCGCTACAACATCCCCGGGCTGAAGGGCTACAACGCGCAGCTCCTCTGGCGCGTCGCGAACCACAACTGGGGCGACAACCCGCACGTCCACCTCGGCGTCCAGAAGCTGCGCCGCGGCGGCATCGCCGGTCGCTTCCAGCGCGGCGGCTCCGTCCCCGGCGAGCGCGAACCCGACTGGCTGCGCGAGCAGATACGCGCCCGCGGCCGACCGTTCGCCCGACGGCTCCGCAGACAGGTAGGACTGATCGAGAGCGCCGCGTCGAAGGCGAACGACAGGGTCGAAGAGCTCCTGCACTCATTCGCCGGCGGCCTCGACAACGTCGCGCGGATCAGCTACGCGCGGCTGCTCCGCACGCGGACGTTCATCCGCCGGCAGATCAGCGACCTGCAGAAGGGCGGGGTCACCCGCCGAGAGGGCGCCCAGATCCAGCGGCTGCGGGCGTCGATCGACCTGGTCGAGGCCGAGATGGGCCGCCGCACAGGGCTGCTCGTCGCGCATCAGCAGCGTCTCGCCACATCGATCGAGCGGGCGTCAACGAGGCTCGATCAGCGGATGCGGCGCGAGAACATCGCTGGGGACTCTGTGGCCGGGCTCGCGATGCTCGCCGCGTTCCAGCGCAAGACCGCCGACAACCTTCGCGCGCAACGGAATGACCTCCAGAAAGCGCTTCAGAAAGCGCGACGGGCGGGGGACCGCGACACGGCCCGCGAGATCACCGAAGCGCTCGCCGAGAACCTCCTCGCGATCGGCGAGGCGCAGGTCTCCAGGATCGAGCTGCAGCGCCAGTCGATCGCCGCGGCCGCCAACAAGCGCGTCGGTGACACCGAGTTCACCCTTCAGGTCCAGCAGGGATACCTCGCCGCGCTGGACGCCCGCCAGCGGCTGCTCAGGACAGCGGACACCCCGGAGGGGATGCGCGCGCGGGCCGCCGGGATCAAGCAGGGTGTGGTCCCGGCGATCGCCGCGCAGCGCGATGCCGCCTACGGGCAGTTCATCGCGCTATCGAAAATCGGGGACGTCGCTGGGGCGCGGCAGGCTTGGCTGTCAGCGCAGTCGTCCGCGAACGATCTCGCGAACGCGATGGCGACCGCCGCCGACCTGTTCCGCGACGCGTCGCTGCGCGCCTCCCAGGACCTCGTCGACACGGCCACCCACGGCAAGACGATGGCCGACTTCGGTCTCCAGCGGATCGAGCTCGAGCAACGGATCGCCGGAACGTTCGAAACCGGCGGCGCCGCGCGGGCCGACTACATGCGCGAGACGATCATGCCTGCGCTCGAGGCTGAGCTCGCCGCGCTTCAGAAGCAGCGGACGGATGCGCTCGTGCAGGGCGATCCGGTCCTTGCCCGGCAGATCGCGGAGGCGATCGCGGGCAAGCAGAATGACATCCTGCAAGTCATCGCGACCTCGAACGAGGAGATCAAGGACAACACGGATCCGAAGAACCTCGCCGGCGCGCTCGCGTTCGAAGCCGGCGGCCAAGGTTTCACGGACCTGGTCTCCGCGGGTGTGGGGATCTGATGGGTTGGCGCGAGGAGCTCGAGGCTTCGGCTGCTCGGCGGATTGAGCAGACAGCGGACAGGCTCGCTCAGGAGCAGGAGGTCGACGCGCTCGAGGCCGAGCTGCGCGAGGCGGCCGGCGGCGAGCTTGACGTGATGACCCGGCGTCAGATCCTGATCATGCGGATGAACCTGAAAATCTGGCAGGAGTTCTCGAACGTGCACAACCGCATCGACGAGCTTGAGGCAGCGATCCTCACGCTCGCCGAGAGGCTCGACCACCTGGACCCGGGGAAGCCGTAACGGTGACGCGCACGAGGCGGGTCGAGAGGACAGTCGAGGGGTCGTCCCTGAGCTGGCGGCTACCGAGGGCCGGGCGAGCGGCGGCCGCGTCTTCCGGCAGGGGGTCGTCGAGGCGGGCCCGCCTCGAGCACCTTGTGGTGCTCGAGCAGGTTGTAGATCGCCTGCCGCGCCATGCCTGCGGTGCGGCTGATCGCCGCCACCGGGACCCCGTCCGCGTAAGCCGCGGCTGCGGCGTACGCCAGGGCGTCCGTTGCGGCGCGCCACTCACGATCCGCCTCTGTGCGGCGGTCGATCGCGGCGCGGATCGCTGTGAAGTGTTCCTCGTGTTCGGAGCTCACGGTGTCCAGTTTACTGACGATGCGCTAGAGTGGACCCGGACACAGCTACTAAGTGGGGCGGCACCGCGCGAACGGCCCGCCCCGTGGGAGCCAAAGGACCAGAGATCCGAGGCTCCGGCGGCAAGGCTACCCCCGCAAGCCGGCCCCTCCCGACCGAGAGGAGCGGCAGCCCATGCCCGCAGTTCGAATCACGATCCCGGCCGAGCACGCCGAGCGATTCAAGGAGGAGGCGACAGCCACGCTCGACTATGCGAGCACGGCGCTGAACGACACCGTCAGGTTCTTCCGGCGCGGCGGCGCCGACGGTGTCGAGATCCCGTACTACCGCGCGCGGGTCGAGCATGCCGAGCGGCTCTTCGACCAGGTGCGCGACCAGGGGGGCACGCTCCTTGTCGACGGCGACCCGCGTGTGATCTCGACGACGCTCGAGGGCTGTCTGCTCGACGCCGTCGACGAGGTGAAGGGTGCCGCCGAGATGCGGCGCGGCCGGGAGACGCGCGCCGCGGTGCGGCGGACTATGGCCGACGTCGAGCTGTGGCTGCATCTGCTCGAGCACGTCGAGGAGACCGCAGGGGGCGTCGATGCGGTGTACGCGTGATGGCGCGGACGATTGATCGCCACGAGCGGGACAAGCTCTGGCTCGCGCTCGAAGAGTTCGAGCGCGACGTCGAAATGCTCGGCGTGCCGCTCGCGGGCGGGGACCGCGACGAGTTCCTTGCTGCGCGGGAGCGCGTCGACGACACGTTCGCCTTGCTCGAAGACATCGGCTGGCAGTTCGCCGATCCCCGCGAGCACTTCGAGCTGGCAATTCGTCCCGACAGGCTCGAGCGTGTCCTGGCGCGGATCGCTGAATCGTGCGAGGGGGTACTTCGAGACGAGGTGGTGCGGATGCGGCAGGTCGACCCCGAGCATTCGCCCGAGGATCACGAGCGGTGGCTCGAAGAGACGCGCGGCGCGATGGACGGCGACCTCGAGACCCTCTTGGTCGTCTCACGCCTGCGCGACGGTGCGAGCGCCTGATGGCACGCGCTGCGAAGGGCCAGATCGTCGTCCGAACACGCGTCGACGGGTCGCGCGTGTTCGCGCTCAGGTTCCGGGCGTATGGGCGGCGTGAGTTCGTGACGCTGGGCTCGACGGACGATGGCTGGTCGCGCGGGCGCGCCGAGGAGGAGCTGCAGAACGTGCTCGCCGACGTGCGCCGCGGCACGTGGCGCCCTCGACGCGACGAGCCGGCGCCCGAGCGGCTGGTCCCGGTGCCGGCGTTCCACGAGTTCGCGTCGGAGTGGTACGCGGCGAAGGAGCCGGAGCTCGCCGAGCGGACCCGCGTCGACTACCGCTGGCGGCTCTCGAATCATCTGCTCCCGTGGTTCGCGAAGCACAGACTCTCCGCGATCACGATCGAGGAGGTCGACCGATACCGGGCGTTCAAGGTCGCCGAGCGTGAGCGCATCCGCAAGGCCCGCGAGCGGGGCGACACGACAGCCCGCCCGCTGTCGAACGAGTCGATCAACAAGACACTCGTCCTCCTGGCCGCGATCCTCGACGTGGCGGTCGAATACGGGCACATGCCGGCGAACCCGGCGAGCGGAAGGCGACGGCGGCTGAAAGCGGCAACGCCAGCGCGGACGTTCCTCCACCCGCCCCAGGTCGCGGCGCTGCTCGCCGCGGCGGGGCGGCTCGACCAGGAGGCTCCGCGAGAGGGCGACTCGAGGCGCAGGCAGCCGCTGCTTGCGACGCTCGCGCTCGCAGGACTGCGGATCGGGGAGGCGCTCGAGCTGCGGTGGCGCGACGTCAATCTCGGCGCTGGCCGCCTCGACGTGACCGACGCGAAGACGCCTGCTGGCGTACGCCGAGTCGACCTGACGCCAGCGCTGCGCGAGCTCCTCACCGAGTACCGCGCCCGCGCCCGTCACGCGAGGCCCGCCGACTACGTGTTCGCGACCGAGCCCGGCTACGGCCGCCGCAAGGGCAAGACGGGCTCGACCGACGGGGGAGGGCGCGACGACGAGAGCAACGTCCGCCGGCTGCTCGCGCGCGCCGTCGCGGCCGCGAACGGAACGCTCGACGGGCAGGAGGCGCAGCCGATCCCGGCCGGGCTGACCCCGCACTCGCTGCGTCGCACGTACATCTCGCTGCAGCTCGCCGGCGGCGCCGACGTCCGCTACGTCATGGGCCAGGTCGGACACACCGACCCTGGGCTCACGCTGCGGATCTACGCGCAGGTAATCGACAGCGACCGCGGCCACGGCGCGCACGTCGACGAGCTCGTCGGGGCCGCTGATTGGGCACCAATGGGCACTGGCGGCCGTTCAGACCATGACCAGGAGGCCGAGTCAGGAGAGCCCCTAGACGCAGAAAACCCCGCCGTAGCGGGGTTCTCAGACGAAGCGGATGAAGGGATTCGAACCCTCGACCTTCTGCATGGCAAGCAGACGCTCTAGCCAACTGAGCTACATCCGCAGGCGGCGCCCAGTATAGCCCTGGCCTCGGGGCCGCCCACGGGCGGGCCGACGCTACGCTTGCCGCGCTCCGGCGCCGTGGCGGAGTGGTTACGCAGCGGCCTGCAAAGCCGTTTACACCGGTTCGATTCCGGTCGGCGCCTCTAGCGCACGGGCGCCGCCGCGCAGGCCCATTCGGCCAGCGCCGCGGCGAAGTCGCGATCCGCCCACCAGTTGCGCGGGAGCGGGCCGCCGTCCACGACCGCCCACGGCCACGCGCCTAACGCCCCCAGCGCGTGGCGGCCGTCGCGCAGGTGTTGGCGCACGCCCCGCTCGGTCCTGATGGGGGACCCCACCAGCTCGCGCGGCGCGAGGCCGTTCATGTCCACCAGGTAGGCGGCGTGGACGGCATGGGCTAGTCCGGCACGCGCCCGCCGAGACCGGTGGCCCGGCGTGGAAGACGCGCGAACCTGCGGCAGCTCGAGCGGCCGGTGGGCGCCCGCCGGCAGCAGCCGGACGGTGGGCGCGGCCATCGGCGTGCGCTCGTAGAGCCAGCGGGCGAGGTCGAGCTCGCCGGGGGGAGCCGGGAGCACGAAGTGCTCCGCCGGGTCGACATACGGACGGTCGCGCGTAGGCTCGCTGATGCGTGCGATCTCCATCGAGCGCGAAGGATGTAGGGCTTGCCGGACGGGTTAGGGTTGGCGCATGCGCTACCTCGTGACGGGCGGGTCCGGGTACATCGGCAGTCGGCTCGTGGAGCGGCTGAGCGAGCGGGAGGAAACGGAGCGGATCGTCATCGCGGATGTGCGTCCGCCGCGTTCCTTCCGGCCGAAGAGCGAGTGGGCCGAGCTCGACGTGCGCGCCGCCGGCGCGGTGCGCGAGCTGGTCGCCCGCGAGCGGCCGGACGTGCTGATCCACCTCGCGTTCGTCCTCAACCCGATCAAGGACGAGCAGCTCATGTACGACATCGACGTCAACGGCACGCACAACGTGCTCGAGGCGGCGTCGCACGCCGGCGTCGAGCACGTGCTCGTCACGTCGTCGACGACGGCGTACGGCGCGTTCCCCGACAACCCGGTCCCGATCACGGAGGACTGGCCCGTGCGCGGCGTGGCCGCGTTCGAGTACGCGCGCGACAAGACCGAGTCCGACCGGCTGTGCCAATTGTGGGCGCTTCAGCACCCCGAGCGGACGATGACCATCGTCCGGCCGTGCATCGTCTTCGGCCCGAACGTGGACAACTACCTCGTCCGGATCTGGGCCGACGCGCCCTTCCAGCCCGACCTGGGCGGGAACCTCGACCAGCTCATCCAGTTCGTGCACGAGGACGATCTCGTGGACGCGCTCACAGGGTTGCTCGACGGCCGGCATGCGGGTGCCTTCAACGTCACCGGCGAGGGCCTGATGACCATGCGCGAGACCTTCGAGATCATCGACGCGAAGATCCGCCGCATGCCGATGCGGCTCGCGAAGGCCATGGGCCGCGCCACCTGGCGGCTGGGCGCGAGCGAGACGCCGCCGGGTCAGCTCGAGTTCGCGATGAACCCGTGGGTGTGCTCGAACGAGAAGGTGAAGGAGGCGCTCGGGTGGCAGCCGCGCCACTCGACGCGCGAGACATTCGAGATCACGATGCGTGCCCGCGGAGTGCTCCAGGACGCGTCCCAGCCGAGCGGCGTGGTGCCCGAGGTCGGCGCCCCGGCGGCCTGACCGAGCGCTGCTACGCTAGCCCGCGACCCGGGCCGTTAGCTCAGTTGGGAGAGCACCAGCTCGACAAGCTGGGGGTCGCTGGTTCGAGCCCAGCACGGCCCATGAACCCGCTCTCGGAGCGGGTTCTGTCGTCCTATCGGTCCTATCGGATCAGGGCAACGGACCTTTGGCGCGTCGTCTGCCGCCGCTATCCCGACGCCTCAGCGCTCAGCAGCGCCAGCGGGCCACGTTGAACTCCACGCGGTCGCGCCCCGGTTTCTTGGTCATGCGGCCGTAGCCGCAGTAGAGGTCGCCGTCGACCTTGATGTACAGGTCGCAGAGCCAGCGCCAGTCCTGCCAGACCTTGGTCTGCCCATAGCGGCAGTACTCGAGCTTCATTCGCTGGAGGTTGCGACCGTCCTTGCGCGCCGTGCGGCGCACAAGTCGCTTGATCTCCTTGCGTGCGTGTTTCTCCGAGGTGAAGTGGTAGGGGCCGCCGTGGTCCGCAGCGGCGGGCGCTGGAACGGTCACGGCGAACGAGAGAGCAAGGACGACGACGCTGATCCGAATCGAAGAAATCATGGCGCGTTAGTACCCGAGTATCAGCAAGAAACACGCCCTCGCGGATATGTGTCGAGCCAGCGGTCGGTAGCTGTGGCGGCACCCGTGAGCCCGAAACCTAAGCGGAAAAGGCCCGCGCGAGAAGCGGCGTCGTTTCGCACCAATTTCGGCCCGTTCTCAGATGAAGTGCGCGGTTTCAAGATGCGGATTCACGCCGCCGGCGACTAGCCCAGGCCGAACGTTGTTGATCCGGCGCCGGTTTCCGGCGCGGGGCTAACAGAGTTCGCGGCGGGACGGCGGGACGGCGGGGTGCGGCGGGGCGGCGGGCCCTACTGCGAGCCGTCCACCATCGACGGGGTTCCGTCGAGGCTGGACAATGACGGGCCTTCCATCGGCGAGCTGGAGGCCGACGTCTGCACCAGGCCGCGCAGGCGCAGCAGGTACTCGTTGCCGTCGGCGTCGCGGAAGCGATGCTCGTCCTGCGCGGGGGTAGCGCGCATCTCGATGAAGGTGCAGAGGGAGTCGCGCGGGACACAGACGCCCTCGCCGCCCTGGCTGAGGCGCGAGTCCACCATGAAGACCGCGGTCCGCTTGTCCGAGGCCACGCCCAGGTACATGATCAGCGGCATCTTGCGGCTCGGGATCAGCGCGAGCCGGTGGACCGTGGAGTAGCGCCTCAGGTCGTCCACCAGGCCGAACTGGATGTCGGCCGCGTATGAGTAGTCCGTGACCGGCTCCGACGTGGGCTCGTGGCCCTCGTTGCCGAACTGGCCGCTGCCTTCATCCGAATCCGAGTCCGGATCCGGAGCCGCATGCGGGGCCGGGTCGAGGTCAGGTGCCGGATCGTCGACCGGCGTGGTGGGCGGGTAAGAGGGGGGAGGCGTCGAGGTCACGTCGCTGAGCGGCACCAGAGAGCTCGTGTCGTCCGCGGCGGGCACGCCACCCGTAGAGCTCATCACGGAGTCGGTGATCTGCTCGCCCGCCGCCATCAGCGTCTGCTCGCCGCTCGCGGCGTCGACGCCGCCGAGCGAGCGGAACGGATCGCGCGGCGCGGACAGCTCGATGTCGGACATGCGCACGGGCTTCTCGCCCGGGACCGTGAACGACACCTCCTCGTCGCCGACCGCAGCGGTCACGACGGGGTCGGTGGTCGTGCTCTCGGCCGAGTCGCCGGGGAGGACGATGAAACCCGTGACGAGGGCGAGCACGAGCGCAAGCGCGACCGCGATCGGGGCCAGCCGCGTGCGGCTCAGGTCTTCCCAGACGTCGACGGCGAGGTCCTTGAACGGCTGAAGGTCGAACGGGAGGTTGTTCACGGCGTCACCGTCGCTGCGGGAGCGAAGTTCTCGACCGGCTCGAGTCCGCCGTCACCGCGCTCGGCGCCGGGCGGTCCGACCGGGGTTGCGCCCCCGGTGGGGCCCTCGGTGGCCGGGGCGGCGTAGATCGTCGCCTTGATCTGCGCGGTGATGTTCGGGAATGAAGCGCTGTCGAACGAGAACTCGTCGACGCGGATCAGACGCCCCTGGACTTCAAGCTTGCCGTCGGCGACCTGGACGAACTTCTGGACGCTCTCGAAGAGGTCGGAGAGCGCGAAGAAGCGCCCGTCGAAGGTCAGCTCGACCGGGATCTGGTCGAGACCCTCGGCACCCGGCGTCAGCGCCGTCGGCGCGGCGCCGGCGGCGGCCTGCGCGGCCGAGGCCATCGAGATGTTGCTGAAGCTGATGTCCATGCCCTCGGCGGCGGAGTTCAGCTCGCGCATCAGCTCGGAGACCGCAACCGCCTGCGGGATCGCCTTCGAGAGCTTCACGAGCTCCGAGTAGTCCTGCTCGTAGTTCTCCTTCGCCTCGACCATCCGCTGGGCCTCGGCGACCGCGGCGTCGCGCTGCGTCTGCGCCTCAGCGAGCGGGCGCTCGAGGTCGGCCCGGCGGTCGAGCGCCGGGTTCATCAGCAGCAGCCAGTACAGCGCGAAGATCGCGGCCGGCACGAGGATCATCACAAGCTTGCGGTCGCGCGCGGTCATGAGCCTGTCTCCACGGTGGTAGCGGTGGGCGTCGTCGCGGGGGCGGCGAGCGCCTCCACGGCGGGCGCGGTCAGCGTGACCGTCGCGTCGAACTCGACGCGCGGCATGCCGTCCTTGCCGCATCCGGCCGGCCCGGCGCTGCTGGAGAGCCGCGGGCGCGGGGCCGAGGGGGAGAGCGCGTCACCTGCGTCGGTCGAAGATCCGAGCTCGACCTCCACAGCGCCGGTGATCGCGCGCAGACGGTCGAGAGTGTCGGCGACCACGGCCTGGCCCGGCGCGCAGCCGGAGACGGTCATGGCCGGCGGCTGCACGGTCGAGCCGGTGACCGGGTCCGCGCCCTCGGCGGCGGTGGTCGGATCCGGCACTGCGGGGGCCACGTCGAGATGGCTCACCCACACGCCGGAAGGCAGGATCCGCGTGAGCTCACGCGTGAGGCGCTCGTAGTCGAAGCGGGCCTCGGCGACGGTGCGCACGGACTGCTCGCGCTGCTCCTTCATCGCGGCGAAGTCGCCGTAGGGGCGCAGCGCCTCGGCGCGCGCATTGGCCTCGGCGGTTTCGCCCTTCAGCGAGGCCAGCTCGGCCTCGTCGGAGCGGACGCCGCCAAGCACGAGCGCGTAGGCGAGCATCGCGACGACGGCCACGGTAAGGCCGCCGATCACGACGTAGGAGCTGCCGCGACGGGCACCGTCGCGCGGGCGCAGCTCGGGCGGAAGGAGGTTCATGCGCTTCATGCGAACGCTCCGAGCGCGATACCCGTGGCAAGTGTCAGATGGCGCTGGTCGTCCTCACTGCTCGAACCGACCTCGAGGCTGCCGAAGGGCGAGGCGAAGCGGACCGGGATCCCGTCCGGAACACCGAGCGCGTCGAGCGAGACGTTCCCGTCTGAACCCGCGCCCGAGACGATGACCTCGGTGACCTCGCGCATCCCGGGCTGGCTGGCGTGGTAGCCGAGCAGCATCCGGATGTGCTCCGCGAGGCCGGCGCCGGAAGACGGCGCCGAACGGGTGAACATGCACGCGTGGCCGACTGCGATCGCCAGGACCGCGTTGGCCGCGCCGACGTGGACGTAGAGCCGCGCGGGCTCGCCCTCAGCGGCGGGCTCTCCGAGGACGCGAACGAGCGCGAAGGGCTCGAGCTCGATGCCCTGGGGCCGCAGGCCGGCAGCCTGGACGGCCTCGACGAATTCCTGAACCGGGGCACGCCGGGCCGCGGCGAGCACGACGTGCATGCGGGGCGGGGCGGGCGGCTGGACCGACTGTCCGACGACCGCGTAGTCGAGGATCGCCTCCTCGAGCGGCATGGCAATCGCCTCCGCCGCCTGGAACCGGACCGCGCTGTCGCGCTGAGCGTCGTCGTCGATGAGGGGCATGTCGAGCAGGCGCACGACGCCGTTGCGGACCGACAGGCCCAGGTACACGCGACGCCCGAAGCCCCCACGCGCGAAGAGCTCGCGGAGAGACTCCGCCAGCTGCCCCGGCTCGGGGACGCCGACATCGGTCACGGCGCCCGGCGGCAGCTCGACGCTGGCGGCGGACACGACGCGCTTGCGATCGACCGCTACGGCCGAGGCGCGGAGCGAGTCGATGTGAAGACCGACGTGGGTGTGGGATTTGGGCTGAAAGAACTTGAGAGGCATGGGAGGGACACCTGACTTCGTTCTCGCCAGCCCCGGACCCACTCTTGAGTACCGGCTAGAAAACTGGACGCCTCTCCCGCAAAACCTTGCTCAACCTTCCGTCCAGGCTTCACGCGCGAGAGTCCACCCCGTAGGCGCCCCGTGCCGATCTGCCAACAGGATGCCCACCCGATCGGACACCCCTGTTCCAAGCCCCACGTCGCCGCAGCGGCGTGAGCAGGTCAAGGCGCGCCTTGCCGGCCTCGTGGAGCCGCGGTTCCGCGACCGGCCGGATCGCCGCATCGGCGAGGTGATCGCCGAGCTCGGCTTTGCGAAGCGCGAGGTCGTCGAGGCCGCGGTCGAGCTGGCCCGCCGCAGCGGCGAGCTCACCGGCGAGGTTCTGATCAACAGCGGCGTCATCACCGCCGAGCAGCTCAGCCGCGCGCTCGCCGAGCGCCACGGGCTCGAGTACATCGACTTCTCCGTCTTCACGCCCGACATGGGCGCGGCGAACCTGATCGACGCGAACGCCGCCAAGCGCTACGCGGCGGTGCCCGTCGCGTTCCTCGACGACCACACGCTCCTGGTCGCGATGGCCGACCCGGCCAACATCCTCGCGGTCGACGACATCGCGATGATGACGCGCTACGACGTCCACCGCGCGGTCGCGACCGAGGAGGACCTCACCGCGGTCATCGCGCACATCGACCGCGTTGACCACCAGATCGCGGTCGAGACCGAGGTCGAGGACCATGCGCCGGCCGACGTCACCGACCTCGAGACGCCGGCGGAGGACGCCCCGGTCGTCCGCCTCGTCCACTCGGTCATCGCCGCCGCGATCGAGCGCGGTGCGAGCGACATCCACTTCGACGCGACCCGCGGCGACATGAACGTGCGCTACCGGATCGACGGCGTGATGTGGGACGCGACCACGGTCCCGCGCCGCCTGGTCGCCGGCGTCGTGTCGCGGATCAAGATCATGTCCGACCTGGACATCGCCGAGCGGCGCAAGCCGCAGGACGGCCGCGTGAGCATCTCGCTTGACGGGCGTGTCGTCGACATCCGCCTCGTCACGCTTCCCACGGTCGAGGGCGAGTCGGTCGTAATGCGCATCCTGGAGAAGACCGAGCGCGTGCTCAGCTTCGAGGAGCTCGGGATGACCGGCGACTCGCTCGCCCGTTTCGAGAAGGCGATCTCGCGCGCGCACGGGGCGGTGCTCGTGACCGGCCCCACCGGCTCGGGTAAGTCCACGACGCTCTACTCGGCGCTCGACACGATTCGCAGCCCGGAGAAGACGATCATCACGATCGAGGACCCGGTCGAGGTCCGCGTCGAGGGTGTGAAGCAGGTCCAGGTGAACCAGAAGGCCGGCCTCGACTTCGCCGCCGGCCTGCGCTCGATGATGCGCGCCGACCCCGACGTGATCATGGTCGGCGAGATCCGTGACCGCGAGACGGCCGCGACCGCCATCGAGTCGTCGCTGACCGGCCATCTGATCCTCTCGACGCTCCATACGAACGATGCGCCCAGCGCGCTGACGCGGCTGGTCGAGATGGGCATCGAGCCGTTCCTCGTGGCGTCCTCGATCTCGTGTGTGGTCGCCCAGCGGCTGGCGCGCGCCCTCTGCGACGCGTGCAAGGAGCCGGTGACGATCCCGGCCGAGATGCTGCGCGAGAACGGCTTCGAAGTGACCGAGGACGTGAAGGCCTACGGCCCGGCGGGCTGCGTCCGCTGCGGCTCGACCGGCTTCCGCGGCCGCATCGGGATGTTCGAGGTGATGCCCCTGTCGCAGGCGATCCGCGAGCTCGTGCTCGCCGGCGCCGCGGCCGAGACGATCGCCGAGGCGGCCGGGCACGAGGGCATGCGCCGGCTGCACCTCGACGGCCTCGACAAGGTCAAGGCGGGACAGACCTCGCTCGCCGAGGTCCTCCGCGTCACGACGACGGCCGGCTGAGGCTGACGGGATGCGGCGACTGACACAGGAGCGGGGCTTCACGATCGTCGAGATGATGGTCGCGGTCGTCGTGCTCCTCATCGGGGCGCTCGGCACGCTGGCGATGCTCGACACGGCGAGCAAGCAGTCGCGCAACGCGAGCGACCGCCAGAACGCGACCGCCCTCGCACGGCAGGTGCTCGAGGAGGCGAAGGGGATTCCGTACCGCGACCTCGCTCCGGGCTCGGTCGTCACCCGCATGCGGGAGAACCCCGCGCTCGCGGGCGCGTCGGCCAGCCCGTGGCGGATCGAGCGCGACAACACGGTCTTCACGGTCCAGGTGCAGGTCTGCTGGCTCGACGAGCCCGCCGACGGCCTGGGCTCCCGCGCATCCGGCAACTTCTGCGCCGGAGAGGGCTCGGGCGGCTCCGTTGACGGCAACTCGATCGACCACAAGCGCGTGACGGTCTCCGTCACATGGAGCAACAGCTCCGGCAGGGGTACCTCGCGACAGTCGACCCTGGTCTCGGCGCGCGGCGGAATCGACGCCCCCGGAGTCTCGGCCGTCGAGATGTCGAGCCCTAGCGCCTCGCCGATCACGGATCCGCTCGCCGCGTCCGCCTCATTCGTGGCGACGACCACGGAGGGCGCCTCGGCAGTCGTCTGGTCGCTCGACGGCGCGCAGCAGGATGCGGCGACGGGCGACGGAACAAGCTGGGCGTTCGGCTGGGAGCTCCCGACCGTGGACGGCGTGTACGACGTCTCCGCCCAGGCGTTCGACGCTGCGGGCCTCGGCGGGGAGGTGCGGTCGGTGACGGTCGTCATCAACCGCTTCGCCCCGCTCGCTCCCCAGGACATGGTCGCGGCCCGGAACAACGGCCTGGTGGAAACCCAGTGGTCGGCAAACCGCGAGCGCGACGTGATCGGCTACCGCGTGTACCGCCAGGAGGCCACCGGGGCGGCCGAGGTCGTCTGTGACTTCACGACCGCCCCGAAGTGCGTCGACCAGACCCCACCCGTCCAGACCGGGCAGCCGCTCGAGTACTGGGCGGTCGCGATCGATCGGGACACCCTGGATCAGCAGCGCGAGGGTGACCCGTCCGAGCGCGTGAACGTCAACACGGCGAACACGCCGCCGAACGAGCCGCTCTCGCTGACACTGGCCAAGGACGCGGTCGGCAACACCATCCTTCAGTGGACCGCTGCGGCGCTGCCGGACGCCGACGGCGACGCCATCCAGTCGTACGTCATCTACCGCGACGGGACCGCGATCGCGGATCGCTACGACCAGGTCGCCGGCACCGAGATGACGATGACCGACCACGAAACGAACGGCGTGACGCACGAATACTGGGTGTCCGCCGTCGATGCGCGGTTCGCCGAGTCCACGCCGCTGGGGCCGGTGAGCGGATGAACAGGCTGCGCGACGAGCGGGGCTTCACGCTCCCCGAGATGCTCGTGGCAGCGATGCTCATGGTGATCGTGATGTCGGCCACGCTGAGCGTGCTCGACCAGGTGACGCGGCTCGGGAAGACGGCGAACGACCGGGTGGACATGCAGGACCGCGCGCGCCAGACGGGCCGTGAGCTCTCGCGCGCCCTTCGAAACATTGCGCCGTCGCCCGAGTTCCCGGCGGTGATCGAGCGGTCCGGCGCGTACGACCTCGTCTTCCGCTCGGTCGATCGCCCGCGCGCCAGCGGAAGCAACACGCGCAACCTGCGGCGCGTCCGGTACTGCCTCGACGCCAGCGACCCGGACCGCGCGCGGCTGCTCGAGCAGACTCAGCGCTGGACCACGACGACGGCGCCGGCACTCCCGGCCTCGACCGCATGCCCGTCCACGTCCTGGAGCTCGTCGCGGGTCGTCGGCGACTACATCACGAACCGCTCGGGGGGCACCGACCGCGCCCTCTGGACGTATGGCCGCACCGACTCGGGCCTCATCACGGCGGTGACCGTCAACCTTCATTTGAACGCGAACCCGGCGAACAGCGCGGAGGAGTCGTCCCTCGAGACCGGCGTGTACCTGCGCAACCAGAACCGGGCGCCGACCGCGCTCTTCACCGGCGCAGCGGTCGGCACGAGCCACGTCCTCCTGAACGGCTCGACCTCCTCGGATCCCGAGGGCGATCCACTCACCTACTTCTGGTTCGTGAACGGGGCCGAGGTCGGGCGCGGGCTGATCTTCGACTACGCCGCGCCGGCGGGCGGCACCTACGAGGTTCGTCTCGACGTGCGCGACGCGAGCGGCCTGCTCGGCCGGTCGCCGACCCAAACGGTGGTGCTGCCATGAGCGCGATCCGCGCACGGCTGCGCCAGGAGGACGGCTGGGGGCTCGTCTCGAGCGTCCTCGTCCTCGGCATCCTCATCTCGCTGACGCTGCCGCTGCTCTCGCTGGTCGACGCCCAGCAGACGCAGTCGGCGCACGAGCGGAAGTCGGAGAGCTCCTTCAACCTCGCGGAGGCCGCGCTCGACGCGTCGGTGTTCGTGCTCGGGAAGGCCTGGCCGGGTGCGGCGAGCGGCGCATACCCGGCGAGCTGCACCTCGGCCTCGACCAGCCTCAACTGCCCGAGCGCGAGCCTTCTCGCGCGCACCTTCAGCGGCGGCGACTACACGAACCGCGCCTGGTCGGTCCAGGTGCGCGACGACACCGGGACCGAGTACTACGACCCGGCCGTGGTGCCGTCGCTCCCGAGCTGGGACGCGAACGACAACGGCAAGATGTGGGTGCGCGCCGACGCGCGCGCAACAGACGGGGAGCGGTCGGTCGTCCTGCTCGTGAAGCGCATCGAGTCGACGATCCAGTTCCCCAGGAACGCGGTCACCGCCGGCTGGTTCCAGAGCACCAACAACGGCAACAAGGTCATCGTAGACACGAAGGGGAACGCCGCGCAGCCGGCGCCCGTCGCGGTCCGCTGTCCGGGGCAGTCACCCCACTGCCTCGAGTACAGGCCGGGTCAGATTTCGCCCGACACGACGACGACGGAGTACCCCGGCGAGACGATCGTGACGCCCGAGACGCTGGAGACCTTCCGCGCCCAGGCGAAGGCACTCGGCACGTACTACGCGTCGGGCTGCCCGTCGTCGATCACCGGAGAGATGGTCTTCGTCGAGAGCGGCGACTGCAGCTACGCCGGCGGCGGAAAGGCGAACTCCGCGACCGCTCCGGGGACGCTCGTCATCGCGAGCGGAACACTGTACCTGGGCGGCAACGTGACGTTCTACGGGCTCGTCTACGGCGCGAACCTCCAGGGCTCCACCGGTGAGGTGGTCAGGACCCAGGGATCGGCGACGATCGTCGGGGCGGTCGCGGTCGATGGCGACGGCGGACTGTCGGCCGGTTCGAGCAAGCTGAACGTCGTCTACGCGGAGGGCGTCTTCGGAAGCCTCACAGCGTTCAGCGGCGCTGCCCCGGTACAGGGTTCCTGGCGCGAGCTCCCCGCGTCCTGATCCTGGACGGATGACCTATGCCGCAGGGGGGCTGCCTCAGAGCCCGCCGAGCGCGCTCCGATGGGGGAAAAGGCCCTCCTGGCGCGCCCACCGCGCTCAACGCCATGAAACGACAGACCCTCCGACTTACAGCTCTTGCAGCCTTCATCCTCGTCGCGGTTCTCGCGGCGGGCGGCTCGGCGATCGCCCGCCTGGGCGACGACGGCCGCAACAGCCTCCGTCCGGTCGGGGATCTTCCCGGCGGGACGTCCCAGGGGGCGCCGGTGGCGGTGGACGAGGGTCCGGACGAGCCGGCCGCGAAGCCGAAGCCCGCGCCGAAGCCGGCCCCGAAGCCGCAGCCCGCCCCCAAGCCGAAGCCTCAGCCCAAGCCGCGTCCGCAGCCCAAGCCGCAGGGGCCCTCGCGCGCCGAGATCCGCCGCCGCGAGGCCGCCGAGCGCCGCGCCGCCGAGCGCCGTGACCGCCGCGCCCGTGCGCGCCAGGAGCATGCCGCCGAGCGCCGCGCCGAGCGTCAGGCGGCGCTCGAGGCCGAGCGCGCCGAGCGCAAGGCCCAGAAGGAGGTCGAGGAGGCAGCGGCCGAGATGGACCTGCTGCCCGCGCCCTCGCCGACCACCACGGTCCCCAACTTCGTCATCCAGCGCTTCCGCATCCCGATCTTCCTGCTGCCGATCTACCAGGCCGCCGGCATCCAGTACGGGATCCGCTGGGAGGTCCTCGCCGCGATCAACGAGATCGAGACCGACTACGGGCGCAACCTGAACGTCTCCTCCGCCGGCGCGGTGGGCTGGATGCAGTTCATGCCCGCCACCTGGAAGGCGTACGGCACCGACGCGAACCGCGACGGCAAGCGCGACCCGTACAACCCCGTCGACGCGATCTTCGCCGCGGCGCGCTACCTGAACGCCGCGGGCGCCGAGACCGACCTGCGCACGGCGATCTTCGCCTACAACCACGCCGACTGGTACGTCGCCGACGTGCTCGAGCGAGCGGAATCGATCGCCGCGATGCCGAGCGCGATGGTCGGTGCCCTCACCGGACTCGCCGACGGCCGCTTCCCGGTCCGTGGCCACGCGACGTATGACGGCGCACTCGACCGCAACTCGGCGCTCGAGCATGTCCAGAACGGCGAGAGCCCGGCGCGCATCGTGAACGACACCGAGGACCGCGAGTACGTCGACATCGAGGGCCAGCCGGGGGCAAAGGTCATCAGCGTCAGCGACGGCGTCATCAAGCGCATCCTTCGCACCGAGGACGGCCGCTGGGTCGGGTTCGTCATCGAGGACAGCTACGGCAACCGCTACGGCTACGACGGCATCGGCCGCGTGGCCAAGGGCTTCTATGTCACCGGCAAGCGCGAGGGCGAGCGCAAGTTCGTCCGTCTGCGCAAGGACGTGAGCGTCGCCGGCGGGACGCCGATCGGCCGCCTGTCGCACCGCTCGCCGGTGCTTCGCTTCAGCATCCGCCCGGCGGGCGAGGACGCCCCGCTCGTGGATCCGAAGCCGATGCTCGACGGCTGGCGTCTGCTCGAGCAGACGGCCGTCTACCGGCCCTCCGGCAAGAGCGTCCTGCACCCCGGCGACGAGGACTCGACCCTCTCGGTCGGCCAGGCAATCCTCCTGCCGAAGACGCTGCTCGCGCGCCGCGTACTCGCCGACAGCCGCATCCAGATCCACTCGTGCGGGCGCACCGACATCGAGACCGGCCGGATCGATCGGCGCATCCTCGCAGTGCTCGCCTACCTCGCGGAGAGCGGACTGCACCCCACGGTCACCTCGCTCCAGTGCGGCCGGATCGGCTCCATCACGACGTCCGGGAACCTCTCGCATCACTCGACCGGAACCGCCGTCGACATCGCGGCCATCAACGGTGTCCCGATCCTCGGCCATCAGCAGCCGGGCGGCGTGACGGACCGCGCGGTGCGCGCGATCATGCGCCTCCAGGGCTCACTGGCCCCCGCCCAGATCATCTCATTGCTCGACCTGGGCGGAGCGACCTTCGCGATGGGCGACCACCACGACCACATCCACGTCGGGTACCAGCCCGGCACCGACACCGGGCACGGGCATGGTGGCGCGCCCGTCGGCGCGGCCACCGCGATCCTCGAGGCGAGCCAGTGGGACGAGGTAGTCAACCGCGTGGGCGCGATCAAGAACCCGCGCATCCGCGAGCGCGTCGTCTGGCACAAGCCCGCGAACGAGTCGTGCAAGTACGAGCGTGCCCGCGACGTCCAGGGCCAGCGCGCACAGACGAAGCCGCTCGAGAGCCTGGCCGATCTCGCCGGCGCCGACACGCCGCTGCTCGAGGTCGTGCAGCTCTACTCGCCGCCGCGGCCCTGCTATGGGTTCGGCACGCCTGGCACGCTTTAGGCGTGCCCGACGGACAAGCCGGCGAGATCGACCGCCTGTACGCGCTCCCGCTGGAGGAGTTCACGTCCGAGCGCGATGAGCTGGCCAAGCGCCTGCGGAAGGACGGCGACCGCGACGCGGCCGCCGCGGTCAAGGCACTGAAGAAGCCGTCGGTCGCCGCGTGGGCCGTCAACCAGGTGCGCCGCGACCGTCCCGACGACGTCCGCCGGCTGGTGGAGGTGACCGAGGAGCTCCACCGCGTCTACGCCGGGATCTCGTCCGCGGGAGCGCGCGAGCGGCTGGTCGAGGCGGCCGACATGCAGCGCGACCTGATTCGCGACCTCGTGCGGTGCGCGCGACAGCTGCTCGAGGCGGGGGGTCACCCGGCGAGCGAGACCACGCTCACGAAGGTGGCCGACACGCTGCGGGCGGCGGCGCTCGACGAGGACCTGCGTGAGCTGGTGGCGCGGGGCCGGGTCGTGAAGGAGCAGCAGGCGGCGGGACTGGGTCCGCTGGCGACGATGCCGGCGCCGAAGAAGGGCAGGAAATCCAAGACGAAGGCGAAGCCCAAGCCGGAGAAGCCGAAGGGCTAGCAAACGCGCTCAAGATCGGCCGGAAACTGCCGATCTTGACCCAATCAGGTGCCGCTTCCGTTCTGGTGGGGGAACGCTTCTCCCGTTCGTGCTTCTCGCCGTCCTTCTGACGGCGCTGCCCGCGCACGCACGCGTCGTGACGATCGGCTCGTCCGGCAGCGGACCTGGAGCGCTGCTCGACCCGAGCGGCATCGCGGTCGCCTCGGACGGCGCCCTCTTCGTCGCCGAGCGCGGTAACGCCCGCATCCAGAAGCTCGGGCCGACCGGGAATCACCTGATGACCGTGGGGTCGTACGGCACCGGCCCTGGCCAGTTCTCGCCTGCGTGGTCCTCGTTCATGACGGCGGAGAGCCCGCTCGACGGGTCGATCTACGCCGCCGACCCATCGACGTCGAGGGTGACTCGGTTCACCTCGGCCGGCGACTTCGCGGGCTCGTGGACTGTGGGTTCGACCCCGAGCGCCCTCGAAGTCGACCAGGCCGGGGACGTTTGGGTCGCGAACGGCTGGAACCTCGAGCGCCATTCGCCGGATGGGACGCTCGAAGACTCGTGGCCGGTCACCAATCCGGCGAACGTCCCAATCGACATCAAGGACTTCGCCATCGCCGGGGACAAGGTGTTTGCGCTCGGCTCCTACGACTGGCAGATCGCCTACCTCACCGTCTACGACCTGGAGGGCGAGGTGGTCGACAGGTGGGAGACCGCGTCGTCGACCCTCGCCGCGATCCACCGGATCGCGGTCGACGCGGCGGGCGAGAAGGTCTACGGGCTCTCCTTCAGCGAGATTCAGCGATTCGACGCCGAGGGGCAGCTTCAGGGGGCGTTCGCGAACCCGGCGTCCGGTGACCCGCCCGCGCAAAGCGGAGGGATGTGCGCGGCGACCCCGAGCCGCGGCTACGCCGTGACCTACCCGTCGGCGTTTGCCGACCTGGCCGTCGGTCCGAACGGCGCGGTGTACGTCACGGACGAGGGACGGGAGCGGATACTGCGCATCGAGCCGCGGCCCGACGCGCGCGTGGCGATCGGCCCGCACCACAACTACTTCTACGGGCAGCCCACGCGGATGCCGGGGCAGCACATCATTTTCGACGCGTCCGGCAGCAGAGTGCCGATGGGGCCGGCGGGTGATCACTTCGAGTGGGATCTCGACGGCGACGGCACGTTCGAGCTCGACACCGGCTCGACGCCGGTCGCGCGGACGGCCTACGCGGCCGCCGGGGAGCGCACCATGCGCGTCCGGGTCGGCGCGCCCGACGGCAGCTGGGCCGTCCACACCGAGAAGTTCACGCTTGGCCAGCCGCCGTCCTTTGCGCCGCCGAGCCAGACCTATCTGACACGGCGCAAGACCACGCTCAACTCCGGCGCCAACGGCATGCTGTGCTCCGAGGTCCTGAGGGTCGAGTGGGACCTGGACGGGGACGGGAGCTTCGAGATCGACGGCGGCGCCAACCCGAAGCTCGAGACGACCTTCACCAAGCTCGGCGAGCGGCGGATCTCAGTGCGCGTCACGCGCCCCGGCGGGTACGTGCAGGTCGACTCCGCCGTCCACACGATCCGCCTGGGCCCGCCTCATGGACCGGTCGGCGTCTCGATCAACGACGGCGCGCAGTACACGAAGTCCCCGACCGTGTGGGTGCATCCGATCTGGCCGGCGTCGGCGGACTTCCTCTACCTGTCGGACGACGGCAGCTTCAAGCCACATCGGGGCTTCCCCGTGGGTGACCGAATCCGCTGGGCGCTCGAGTCGAGCGGTCCCGACCGCATGCCGAAGACCGTGTACGTGCGCTTCGGCGACGTCGGTGGCGGAGTCACCTACCAGGACGACATCATCCTCGACCAGGCGGTACCGGTCGTGAACGGCGTCGAGCCGGTCGAGGATGCGGGCAAGTCCGCCAAGCGGACCTGGCAGGAGATCCGCATCCGCGCGCGGGACAGGGTTTCCGGGATCGCGGAGATGCAGCTGACGACCAAGCGGCGGAAGCCGGGTGAGTGGCTCAAGTTCAAGCGGCACACCAGCGTGTCCGCGGGCGCGAAGCGGGTGTTCGTGCGCGTCAAGGATCGCGCCGGCAACCGCTCCCGCTGGCGCAAGGCCAAGCTCTAGCCGCCGTAGTTCTTGCGGCGGAACACGTCGGTCGCCACCGACTCGACGCGATCCAGGAAGAGCAGCCCGTCGAGATGGTCGATCTCGTGCTGGAGGCAGCGTGCCTCGAAGGCCTCGCTCTCGACCGCGACGGCGTTGCCCTCCGGCGTCGTCGCCTCCACGCGCACGGTTGTCGCACGCCGCACGTTCGCGGTGAGGTGGGGGATCGAGAGGCAGCCCTCGCGCCCGACCTCGGCGCCCTCGGTCGCCACGATCACCGGGTTGACCAGGAGGAGCAGGCCGTTCTGAGTCGTGGCCTTCTTGTGGCCGGTCACGTCCACGGCGATCATTCGCACGAGGTGGTCGAGCTGGGGCGCGGCGATGCCGACGCAGTGCCCGAACGACTCCATGGTGTCCATCAGGTCGCGCGCGACCGCCGTGATGACCTCACCGTCGTCTGGGCCCAGGTCCCGCGCCTCTCGCTTCAGGGAGGGGTGCGGGTAGCGGAGGACCTCGCGGACCGCCACTCGGCCTAGAGCGCCTCGGCGTCGACGGCGCGGATGGTGAGGTCGAGCTGCTCGCGGTCGGCCACCGCACGCAGCTCTGACTCGAGCCGGTCCCCGCCAACCGCTTCCGGCAGGTCCAGTTCCATGAACATCGCGTAGATCGCCTCCTCGCCCTCCTCCTCGGCGAGATGTGTGGCCACGTCGAGCACGTTGACGCCCATGTCGGCGAGCGCGCGCGTGACCGCGTGAACGATCCCCGCGTGGTCGGCGCCGTACACGGTGACGACGTGGGAGGGCTCGGGGCGAGTGAAGCCGTGCTCGTCGGAGACCTCCTCGAGGGTCGCCGCGCCGAGGCCCAGCTCGTTGCGCTCCGAGTCGAGGTCGCCCCGGAGTGTCTCGACGTTCGCGCCCGGCGCCGTCGACACGATCAGCATCATCGTGAAGTGGCCGCCGAGGATGGCCATGCGCGAGTCCTCGATGTTCGCGCCGTGGCGGAGGAGCACGCCGCTGACGCCTGCGACGATGCCCGGGCGGTCGCGTCCGATCGCCGAAAGTGCGAACCGAGCCACGAAGCGAGACTATTCCAGGCGGGTGACGCTCGGGCTTCTCTACGACATCCACGGCAACCTGCCCGCGCTAGAAGCGGTCCTGGCGGACGCACGGGACGTGGACAGGTGGCTCCTCGGCGGCGACTACGCGCTCTTTGGAGCGTGGCCGGCGGAGACGGTCGCGCGCCTGCGGGAGCTCGACGCCGACTGGATCCGCGGGAACGGCGAGCGCTGGACAGCCGATCCGTCAGACGCCCCCGAGCCGGTCCACGGGGCGATCGAGCGCTGCCGCGAGCTGCTGGGCGACGCCGTCGTGTCCGAGCTGGCCGCCCTCCCCGAATCGTTCAAGGGGGACGGAGCCCTTTTCTTTCACGGCTCGCCGAAGTCCGACGTGGAGAGCTTCTTCCCCGAACCCGGGCCCGGCGACGAGGGGCTCCTCGAAGAGGTCTCCAGGGGGTTGCTCGTCTTCGGCCACACCCATCTGCAGTTCACGCGCACGGGTCCGCGGGGCGTCGAGCTGGCCAACCCCGGCAGCGTCGGGATGCCGCTCGACGGCGACCATCGGGCGGCCTACGCGGTCATCCGCGACGGCGGCGCGGTCGAGCACCGGCGCGTCGAATACGACCACCAGGCGAGCGCGGACGCGATCCGCGAGCGGATCGGCCCGGCGGGGGAGCAGGGGGCCCGACGCGTAGAACGGGCAAGCTTCGACGCATGATCATCGAACGCTCGCTTCATCCGGACTGGCTGTCCAACACATACCTCGTGGCCGACGAGGGCGGCGGCAAGGCCGTCGCGATCGACGCGGGCGGCCCATCGGGACCGCTCATGGACAAGGCGGAGAGCGAGGGGCTCGACGTCACCCACGTCCTGCTCACACACCACCATCACGATCACGTCGTCGAGGTGCCGGCCTGGAAGGAGCGCTTCGGCGCGACCGTGCTCGCCGATCCGCGCGAGGCGGAGCGCGTCGAGTCGTGTGACGGCACGATCGAGGCCGGGGAGGAGCTGACGGTCGGTGGCCTGACGATCGTCGGCCTGTCGACGCCCGGCCATACGGACGGGATGCTCAACTTCCGCGTGAACGAGGAGGACGTCTTCACCGGCGACACCCTCTTCAGGGGCTCGGTGGGAGGGGTGCACGCGCCGGCCTCGACGAGCTACGCCGACATCAAGGCCTCGATCATGGACGTGCTGATGGAGCTGCCGCCGGCGACGCGCCTCCATCCCGGCCACACCGACCCGACGACGGTCGGCGAGGAGTGGGAGGAGAACGCGTTCATCCGCGTATGGCGCGGGCTCGACCCGGAGGGGTCAGACCCCTGCACCGTGTGGGAGCGCGACGCGACGCTCGTCCTGTGGGCACCCGACTACGACGGCGGCCACAAGGCCTGGATCCGCTGGGCCGACTCGGGCGAGGACGACATCGTGCCGGGCTCGCAGGTGGTGCGGCCCGGCGACGACGCCGAGGGCTAGCGCGACGAACGGGGTCCGTCCCCGTTTGTTGCGGCTACGCCCCGCAGACGGGCCACTGGCCCGGGCCCGACTGCTCGTAGAGCATCTGGGCGCGCATGTCCTGCTCGGCCTCGGGGGCCTGCGACGGGAGGCCGGCACCGCCCATCGCCTGCCAGGTGGCGACGCTGAACTGGTACTTCCCGTGGTACATCCCGTCAGGGCTGACCGCGGTCGGGTCGCCGCCCGACTCGCACTGGGCGATCGTCTCGAGGTGCGGGTTGACCGCCACGGCGGGAACGGCAGCCGCCTTGCGGGCGGCACGCTTCTCGGCCACGCGGCGCTCGGCCGCGCGCTTCGCCGCACGTGCCTCCTTGCGCAGCTCGACCTTCCGCTCGACCGCGTTTGCCACTACTTCTCCAACATCGGGCCCGGTCTGCGCGAGGGCGACCGGTATGGGCGCTGCAATCACGACCGCGGAGAGCGCGGGCGCAAGCAAGCGGCGCATGGGGATTACCTCCAGCGTCGGGTGCTTTGTCCTGCCACCGCTCCTCTCGGGAGCGGAAACGGCGCCGGCCGCGCGCTGTCAGGCAACAAGGACCGGCGTACGAACACAGGTTCGCAGCCACTCCACTACCCGCGTGTGCGCTCGATCACACATCGACGCGGCTACGCTGGCGCCGATGAAGGCCACCTTGCTGCCGATCGACGCGGGCCGACGGCCGCTCGACGACCACCGCGAGCCCGCGGGGGAAGAGGCGCTCGAGCGCATCCGGGCGGCGGCGAGCCCGCTCTCGGGTGCCGCTGTCCTGTGCCTAACGTCGGCGGACGCGACCGCGTCGAGCGCCCCGCACTACCTCCGCTCGGTGCTCCCCCTGATGGCCGACGTCGGGGTGGACGTCCGCTGGCGGGCGCTCGCCGGGGGTGAGCACGCGAAGGTCGGCGAATGGCTCGAGCAGGGGCTCGGCGGCGCCGAGTTCGCCGCTGACGGCGCCGAGTGGGCCGCGTGGGTCGAGGAGAGCGCCGCCGCCGCCGAGGCCGAGGTGGCGAGCGCCGACGCCGTCGTCGTGCACGACGCCGCCGCGCTCGGCTGCGTGGCGGCCGCCGGTGGAGCGCCGCGCTGCGCGTGGAGCCGCCACGACGATGTCTCGGCCGCCGACGCGGTCGCCGCGGAGCGCGTGCTCGAGCTGGTGGCGAGCGTCGAGGTGGAGGACGTCGTCCCGGCCACCGACCCGCTCGAGCCGCGGAACCACGAGCTGCCCCGGCAGCTCTCCGGCCAGGTCCTGCGCTCGCTCGGACTGGACCTGACGCGCCCGTACGTCTGCCAGACGGGCACGATCGATCGCTGGACCGACCCGCACACGGCGATCGACGCCTTCGACCTCGTGAAGGAGGACCTCCCCGAGCTCCAGCTCGTGATCGCGGGCGCGCTGCCCGGCGAGGGCGCCGGCGACATGCGGATCGCGAAGGAGATCGACGACTACGCGGGCGCGCGCGCGGACGTGCACGTGAAGACGGGCTACGGGGGAGTCGGCAACGTCGAGCTGAACGCGCTCCAGCGCGTCGCGCGCGCGGGCGTGTCGCTCCGGCTGCGCCCGGGCCTGTCGGTCGACCGCTTGGAAACCTGGTGGAAGGGCACGCCGATCATCGACGAGGGCGACGCCGACGCGGTGGCCGGCCGGATGCAGGAACTGGTCCGCGACCCGGGGCTCGCGGTCCAGATGGGCGCGGCGGGCCGCGAGCGCGTTCGGGCGCGCCACCTGATCACGCGCGCCGTCGAGGACGAGCTGAGGATTGCGGCGGCACTGCTCGGTACGGTGGCGTCGTGAAGGTCCTGCTGCCCGACGACACGCCGCTCGAGCTCTCGGACGGCGCGAGCGGCGAGGACGCCGCGCGCGCGATCGGGGAGGGGCTGGCGCGCGCCGCGCTGGCGGTCAAGGTCGACGGCGAGTTGCGCGACCTCGCCCAGCCGCTGCACGACGGCGCGCGCATCGAGATCGTCACGGCGAAGAGCGGCGAGGACGCCCTGTGGCTGATCCGCCACGACGCCGCACATGTGCTCGCCACCGCCGTCCGCGAGCTCTACCCCGGCACGAAGATCTCGATCGGCCCGCCGATCGAGCACGGCTTCTACTACGACTTCGAGTTCCCGGAGGGCGTGAAGGTCTCCGAGGACGACTTCGAGCGCATCGAGCAGAAGATGCGCCAGCACGTGAAGGCGGCCGAGCCGTTCGAGCGCGAGGATGTCTCCGCCGCGGACGCGATCGAGCGCTTCCGCGCGGAGGGCGAGGACTACAAGGTCGAGTTGATCGAGGACCTTGCGAAGGGCGGCGAGACGGCCGTCTCCTTGTACCGCAACGGACCGTTCACGGACCTCTGCCGCGGCCCGCACGCGCCCACCACGAAGACGGTGAAGGCGTTCAAGCTGGAGTCGGTCGCAGGCGCCTACTGGCGCGGCGACTCCGACCGCACGATGCTGACGCGCATCTACGGCACGGCGTTCTTCTCGAAGGACGACCTCGCCGAGCACATGGAGCGCCTCGAGCAGGCGCGCGCGCGCGACCACAGAAAGCTCGGGCGCGAGCTCGACCTGTTCCTGTTCAGCGAGCTCTCACCGGGCTCGCCCTTCTGGCAGCCGGCCGGCATGCAGGTCTGGAACGAGCTCACCGACATGTGGCGCACCGAGAACCGCGAGCGCGGCTACCGCGAGGTGAAGACGCCGATCCTCTACGACGTCGAGCTGTGGCGGCAGTCGGGGCACTGGGACCAGTACCGCGACAACATGTACTTCACCGAGGTCGAGGCGAACCCCATGGGCCTGAAGCCCATGAACTGCCCCGCCCACGTGCAGATCTACAAGTCGGAGCGCCGCTCCTACCGCGACCTGCCGATCCGCTACGCCGAACAGGGGCTCGTCCACCGCCATGAGCCGAGCGGCACGCTGCACGGGCTCCTGCGCGTACGGCACATCACCCAGGACGACGCCCACATCTTCTGCACCGAGGAGCAGATCCCGGAGGAGGTGCAGCGCTGCCTCGACTTCGGTTTCGCGATCTACGACATGTTCGGCTTCGAACCCCGGCTCGAGCTCTCGACGCGGCCGGCGAAGCGGGTCGGCGAGGAGGAGATGTGGGACCGGGCGGAGGCCGCGCTCGAGAAGGCGCTGGTCGAGAAGGGGCTCGAGTTCGAGCTGAACGAGGGCGACGGCGCGTTCTACGGGCCGAAGATCGATCTGCACATGACCGACTCGATCGGCCGCTCGTGGCAGCTCGGCACGGTGCAGCTCGACTACTACATGCCGGAGCGCTTCGAGCTGACCTACCAGGGCGCCGACAACGCCGACCACCGGCCCGTGATGATCCACCGCGCGCTGATGGGCTCGTTCGAGCGGTTCATCGGCATCCTCGTCGAGCACTACGCGGGCGAGTTCCCGCTGTGGCTCGCCCCGGTTCAGGTGCTCGTGCTGCCGATCGCCGACCGCCATGTCGAGTACGCGCAGGGGGTGGTGGAACGCCTCGCTGACGCCGGCATCCGCGCCGAGCTGGACGAGCGCGCCGAGTCGATCGGCCGAAAGATCCGCGAGGGCGAGCTGCGGAAGGCGCCCTACATGCTGGTCCTCGGCGACCGCGAGGCCGAGGCGAACGAGGTGGCCGTGCGAAAGCATCGCGAGGGCGACCAGGGCAGCGCCTCACTGGAAGGGCTTGTCACCCGCCTGCGCGGAGAGATCGACGCTCGCGGCTGATGTCGGACGAGAACGCCGAGCTGATCGAGGCGCTGCAAGTCGAGCCCGAGGTCGATCTCGTCGAGCTGTTCCGCGACGATCAGGCTTGGGCGAACATCGACGCCACCCTCGGTCCGGTATTTCACGACGATGTCGAAAGCGGGTTCGTCGGACACCACGAAAGCCGCAACCGAGGCCGGCTCGGCTTCCGTCAGACATGGCTCGAGTGGCTCGAGCCGTGGGAGTCCTACCGGACGGAGACCGACCGGGTAATCGGGTGCGGTGACGACGTGCTGGTCCTCGTCAACGACTACGGCCGTAAGCCGGGCATGACCGCGGAGGTGCGACTATTTGGCGCAGCCGTCTGGACGGTGCGTGACGGACTGATCACGCGTGCCCTGTTCTACACCGACCGCGAGGACGCTTTCAGCGAGGTGGGCCTGGACGCGGCTATACTCGGCGACGAATGAGGTGCACTTCCAACGACGAGCCCAGCCGCCGCTGAGCCCGCCTGCCCTCTCAACTCCCCGGATCTGCCTCTTGTCTAGCTAGTGCCGATCCCGCGTAGGTTCGACCGGACCCCGCCCGAGCGGGACACGACGCGCGTCAACGAGCGCATTCGCGTCCCGCAGGTCCGACTCATCTCGGAGACCGGCGACCAGGTCGGCGTGATCCCGACCGAGCAGGCGCTTCGGTACGCGCAGGAGCGCGACCTCGACCTGGTCGAGGTGGCGGCCGACGCGCGCCCGCCCGTCTGTCGTGTCCTCGACTATTCGAAGTACAAGTACGAGCAGGACCAGAAGGCGAAGGCCGCGCGCAAGCACCAGCAGCAGGTGACGATCCGTGAGATGAAGCTGCGGCCGAAGATTGCGACGCACGACTACGAGACGAAGAAGGGCCACGTGCGGCGCTTCCTCGACGGCGGCGACAAGGTGAAGGTCACGATCATGTTCCGCGGGCGCGAGACGACGCACCCAGAACGGGGCGAGCATCTCCTGATGCGGCTCGCCGAGGACGTGGCCGACCTCGGCACGGTCGAGCAGCGCCCGTCGCTTGACGGACGGAACATGACGATGGTCATGAACCCGCTCAAGGCGAAGGAGCGCAAGGAGAGCGACAGGAAGAACCGCGACGTCCGCACGCGCCGGCCCGAGGCCGGCGCCGAGGAGGAGGTCGCTCCGGAGGCGACGGCGCCTGCGGAGGACGAGGCGGCCGCAGCCGCCGAGACCGACGCGCCGCCCGAGGTCGAGGTCGAGGCCGAAGCGGCCAGCGAGCCCGCACCCGACAAGCCCTCTGCTTAACTAAACGGCTTCATGCCGAAGATGAAGACCCATTCGGGCGCGAAGAAGCGCTTCAAGACCACGGGGAAGGGCAAGCTCAAGGCGCGCCATGCCATGACCAGCCACATCCTCGAGAAGAAGAACGCCAAGCGGAAGCGTCGCCTGGGGAACGACTTCGATATCGCGAAGGCCGACACAAAGCGGATCAAGAAGCTGCTGGGGAACTAGATGTCCCGCGTCAAACGCTCAGTCCACGCCCGCAAGAAGCGCCGCGCGACCCTCGCGCGCGCCAAGGGCTACCGCGGCGACAGGCATTCGAGCTACAAACGCGCGAAGGAGCAGCTGCTCAAGTCCGACTCCTACGCCTACCGCGACCGGCGCAACAAGAAGCGCGACTTCCGCCGGCTCTGGATCACCCGGATCAACGCCGCCGCCCGCCGCGAGGGCATGAGCTACTCGCAGTTCATGCACGGTCTGCGCGAGGCCGAGATCGAGCTCGACCGCAAGGTCTTGGCGGACATCGCCGTTCGTGACCCCGAGACGTTTCGCCGATTCGCCGAGCGTGCCCGGGAGGCTGCCGCCTAGCCGCAGCCACACCACCTTCCCGGGGCGCTTCGCAGGAGGCGCCCTTTTTTGTGCCCGATGATCACTTCACCCGACAACCAGAAGCTCAAGGAGATCCGCAAGCTGGCGCGCAGCCGGCGGCGGACCGACCTGTTCATCGCCGAGGGCGAGGACCTGGTGGACGCCGCCGCGGCGGCCGGGTGGGAACCCGAGTACGTGCTGCGCGCGGGTGTCGACGTGGAGGAGAAGCTCTTGGCCGACGCCTCGACGCTCGGGTCGGGGACTCGGGTGATCGGGGTCTATCGCGAGCGGTGGTCCGAGCCGGGCGGCCTGCTCTCGCTCTTCCTCGACGGCATCAAGGATCCGGGGAACATCGGCACGATCATCCGCTCGGCGCATGCGCTCTGCGACGGCCCGGTGATCATCGGGCCGCGGTGCGCCGACCCGTTCGGCGCGAAGGCCGTGCGGGCGAGCATGGGCTCGATCTTCGCGCGGCCGCCGGGGCGATTGCACAGGGGGCCTGGCCCCCTGTTCAGTTCATTTACCACGGGGCCAGGCCCCTTGGTAAATCTGCCCGGCACGCGGGTCGCCCTGGTCCGCGACGCTCCGCGCACGGTGCGTGAGCTCGAGCTGTACGGCCCCGTTGTCGTGATGGTCGGCGGCGAGCGGGCAGGGCTGGGCCCGGATGCGCTGAATGCGGCTCACGTGAGAGCACGGATCCCGATCCGGGACGACGGGCCCGACTCGCTGAACGCGGCGATGGCCGCGACCGTCGCGCTGTACGAGCTCGGACATAGGATCGCCGCCGATGGCTGACGCCTTCCAAGAGATCCGCGCGCGGGCCGAGGCGGAGATCGAGGCCGCAACGACCGTGAGCGAGCTCGAGGACGTTCGCGTCCGCCACCTGGGGCGCAAGGCCGAGCTGACCACGAAGCTGCGCTCGATCGGCCAGCTCCCGGCCGAGGAGCGCGGCCCGGTGGGCAAGCAGGCGAACGAGGTCCGCCAGGCGCTCGAGGCGGCGATCGACGGGAAGGTGCGGCGGCTCGAGGACGCGGAGCTCGAGGCGCGCCTCAGCGAGGACCGGATCGACGTGACGCTTCCCGGCGATCCGCCCAGCCCGGCGGGGCGGCTGCACCTGATCACCGAGACGCGGCGCGAGATCGAGGACATCTTCATCGGGCTCGGGTTCAACGTCGCCGAGGGCCCGGAGGTCGAGTACGACTACTACAACTTCACGTCGCTGAACCACCCGCCCGGGCACCCGGCGCGGATGCTCCAGGACACGTTCTACTTCTCCGACGACGTCCTGCTGCGGACCCACACCTCGCCGATGCAGGTGCGGGCGATGGAGCGCCAGGAGCCGCCGATCTACATCGTCGTTCCCGGCAAGGTCTACCGGCGCGACCACGACGCCACGCACACGCCGATGTTCCACCAGATCGAGGGGCTGGCGATCGACGTCGACATCACCCTCGGCGACCTGCAGGGCGTGCTGCTCGAGTTCGTGCGGGCGATCTTCGGCGCCGAGCGCGAGATCCGGCTGCGGCCGCACTACTTCCCGTTCACCGAGCCGAGCGTCGAGGTGGACGTGTCGTGCTTCGCCTGCGGCGGCACCGGCGTCCTGCCGGACGGCGGGCGCGACAACCTCTGCAAGGGCTCGGGGTGGATCGAGATCCTCGGCTCCGGGATGGTGGACCCGAACGTGTTCGGGTTCGTGCGCGAGATGGGCTACGACCCCGAGCGGGTCCAGGGCTTCGCCTTCGGGATGGGGATCGAGCGGATCGCGATGCTCAAGCACGCGATCCCGGACCTGCGCAAGTTCTTCGAGAACGACGTCCGCGTGCTGAGGCAGTTCCGATGAGAGCGCCTTACAGCTGGCTCACCTCCTACTGCGACCCGGGGCTCTCCGCCGAGGAGGTCGGCGAGACGCTGGCGATGCACTCGATCGAGCTCGAGCGGATCTCGCATGTCGGCACGCCGAGTCCGGATGGCTTCGTCGTGGGATGGGTGCTTACCGTCGAGCCGCACCCGGACGCTGACCGACTGCGGGTGTGCCGCGTGGACACGGGGGGTGTCCAGC
>DASPHG010000060.1:0-9643 GCA_035629775.1 Thermoleophilaceae bacterium
CCCTGCATCATCTTCATGGACGAGATCGACGCCGTCGGCCGCCACCGCGGCGCCGGCATGGGCGGCGGTCACGACGAGCGCGAGCAGACGCTCAACCAGCTGCTCGTCGAGATGGACGGCTTCGAGATGAAGGACAACATCATCCTCATCGCCGCCACGAACCGGCCGGACATCCTCGACCCGGCGCTCCTGCGTCCCGGCCGCTTCGACCGCCAGATCGTCGTGGATCGCCCCGACCGGAAGGGCCGCGCGAAGATCCTCGAGGTCCATACGCGCGGCAAGCCGCTCGCGAAGGAGATCGACCTCGACAACCTGGCCGCCCAGACGCCCGGCTTCACCGGCGCCGACCTCTCGAATCTCGTGAACGAGGCCGCGCTGCTCGCCGCGCGCACAGGGCACCGCGAGATCGATCACAACCACCTCGAAGAGGGGATCATGCGGGTGATCGCGGGGCCGGAGAAGAAGACCCGCGTCATGAGCGAGAAGGAGCGGCGCATCACCGCCTTCCACGAGATGGGCCACGCGATCGTCGCCCACTACCTCGAGAACACCGACCCGGTGCACAAGATCTCGGTCATCTCACGCGGGCAGGCGCTCGGCTACACGATCTCGCTGCCCACCGAGGACAAGTTCCTGACGACGCGTGCCGAGCTGAACGACACCATGGCGATGACGCTCGGCGGTCGCGCCGCCGAGGAGATCGTCTTCGGCGAGGTCACGACCGGCGCATCGAACGATCTGGAAAAGGTGACCGCGAGCGCGAAGCAGATGGTGATGCGATTCGGCATGTCGGAGAAGCTCGGCCCGCGCGTCTTCGGCCACGACCACGGCCAGCCGTTCCTGGGCCGCGAGTTCTCGTCCGAGCCCGACTACTCGGACGACGTCGCGCGGGAGATCGACGCCGAGATCCGCCGGATCGTCGAGGAGGCGCACCAGGTCGCGCGCGACATCCTGGCCCAGCGCCGCAAGGAGCTGGACGTCACCTCGGAGATCCTGCTCCGGCGCGAGACGATCGACCGCGAGCAGTTCCTCCAGTTGCTCGACGGCAAGTCGGAGGAGGAGGTCTTCGGACCGGACGAGCCCGTCCGCCCGCAGCTTCCGCCGCCCCCGCCGCAGCCGGCCCCCGAGCGGCCTGAGCGCGCCCCGCGGCCGCTGCCGCGCCCCGGCTTCGCCGGCGGCACCGCGGACATGCGCGCGGACGACCGCAACCAACGGGGACGGACCCCGTTCGTTGCGGACGAGCCCGAGCCGCCGACTCTCTAGCGCTCCGCGCCCGCGGCCTCGTACGCCGAGGCGACATCGCTGAACTCCTCGATCCGGCGGATCCTCCCGTCTGCGAACGAGTACACCGCCGCCACGTCCTGCTCGAGCGGGACCCCGCCGGTGCGCGTGATGCCGGCGATCTTCGCTTCCACCACGACGTGGTCACCCGCTTCGACGAAGCGCGTCGGCTTCAGGCTGTACGACTCCCACATCTCCGCGTAGGCGCGGTATGCATTGAGGAATCTCTCCACTCCGCGCCCAGTCCCCGGCATTCCGACGCTCTGGCGGACGGTGACGAACTCGAAGTCGGCCGCGAGCAGCGGTGCGAGCCCTTCGCGCGCGGCCGCAACCCACTCGGGATCCTCGATCGCGGCGACGAGATCGTCGGGCGCGCCCGCGAAGAAGGCGCGGACGAGGTCCAGCTGGCCGACGGTCACTTCTCGAGCCGCCTCCGGAACGACCCGGCGCCCTCGACCACGGCACCGTTCTCGCGCACCCGGCGCTCGAGGTCGCCGTCGGAGGTGACGACCGTGAGCGTGGCCGGGTCGTGGTCGGCCGCCGCTAGAGCGGCGATGTCGTCGTCGGCGGCATCTCGCCCGCTTCGAGAGGCGAAGACGACCTCGACGCGGTCGCCGTCGAGGTCGAACGGCCTGCCGTCGAAGACCACGGTCACCTCGCCCTCCAGGGCCTCGAGATCCGCCACCAGACGCTCCATCGCGCCGCGCCGGTCGCGCCACCAGCCATCCGGCCGAGAGCCGATCACGTTCATGCCGTCGACGAGCCAGCGAGGCATGGGGGTGACGATACGCTCGCGCCGTGCGCGACCTCGAGCGGCTCCTGGTCATGGGGGTGGTCAACGTCACCCCCGACTCCTTCTCGGACGGCGGCGAGTTCCTCGATCCCGATGCCGCGATCGCTCACGGGCGCCAGCTCGCCGAGGATGGCGCGCACATCCTCGACATCGGCGGCGAGTCCACCCGGCCGGGCGCGGAACCGGTCGCAGCGGACGAGGAGCTCCGGCGGGTGATCCCGGTGATCGAGGGCCTCGCCGGCGCTGACCGCGACATCTCGATCGACACGGCGAAAGCCCGGGTCGCGCGACGTGCGCTCGACGCGGGTGCGACGGTCGTGAACGACGTCTCCGCATTCCGGTTCGACCCCGAGCTGGCCGGTGTCGTGGCGGGGGCGGGCTGCGACTGCTGCCTGATGCACATGCTCGGCGAGCCGCGCACGATGCAGGAGGACCCGCGCTACGACGACGTCGTGTCCGACGTGAAGGCGTTCCTCGAGGGGCGCATGGCATTCGCGGTGGCCCAGGGGGTCGCCGAGGAGCGGATCTGGCTCGACCCGGGCATCGGGTTCGGTAAGACGCTCGAGCACAACCTCGAACTGCTGCGCCGTCTCGACGAGATCGCCGCCTTCGGCCGGCCGGTCGTGATCGGCACCTCGCGCAAGAGCTTTCTCGGGAAGCTGACCGGCCGCGACGAGAAGCATCGGCTGGGGGGAACGATCGCCACCAACGTGATGGCGCTCGAGCGCGGCGCGAGCGTCTTCCGGGTGCACGACGTGGCCGAGGTCGCCGATGCCCTCGCGGTCGCCGCTGCTACGTTGGGCCGGACTTGAACGAGGAAGCGGACGACCGCCTCGACGACGACGACGAGCTCGCCGAGCCGTTCGTCACGATCGAGATCAGTGGGCTCTCGCTGTACACGCATCACGGCGTAGGCGCCGCGGAGCGTGAGGTGGGCCAGCGGCTGGTCTTCGACATCTCCTTCCACGTCGGCGACTCCGACGCGACGGTCACCGACCGGCTCGAGGACACGATCGACTACGGCGACGTCTGCCAGCAGGTCGCGCTCATGGCATCGGAGCGTTCGTTCAAGACGCTCGAGGCGCTGTGCTCATACATCGCGGATCGCCTCATCGAGCACTACGGCGCCGCCGCGGTCACCGTGCGCGCCGCCAAGCCCGAGCCGCCGATCCCACTGCCGGTCGACGAGGTCGCGGTCGAGGTGTCGAAGGAGGGCCCGGCGGGCTAGGGGCAGTTCAGGCGGCCGCAGACCTCGACCAGGGTGTCGACTGCGTCCTCGACGGTCGGGGCCACCGGGGTGCCGGCCGTCACGTCCCTGACCGCCTGGCCCACACCGTCCACGACGCCGGGCTGCTCGGGTGGTGGCGGCTCGGGCGGCGGCGGCGTCGGACCGGGGCCGCCGGGCGGCCTCGGCTCGCCGGGTACCTTCGGGCCATCGTCCGGCGGCGGGCCTCCGTCACCCGGCGGGAGCGGGCCGCTCGGCGGATCGCCCCCGGGTCCTGGGTCGTCGCCCGGCCCGCCGTCGCCGCCCGGCCCCGGGCCGCCGAAGGTGGGCGGATCGCCGGCGCCGGTCTCGTCCGGCGGCCGCGCCGCCAGCTCGCTCACGGCGTCGGAGATCTCGGAGTCGCCGTCGTCGACCGCAACGTCGGTTCCCGCGACGCGCGGGCCCGAGACGATCTGAGTGAGCGCGCCGAAGTCGCCGAGGCCGGCACCGCCGACAGCGGTCACCGACAACGCGACGAGGATCGCGGTCGGCACCATGATTGCGGCGCCGGTTGCGCGCAAAGCCTGTCCCAGCCACGACCGCACGAGGTCCACGGTCCTTATCGTAGGCCCCATGCGGAGGCTGTCCATCGGACGCGCGGTGCGCGCCGGGCTTTTCGGCGTGACCGTGCTGCTGGGTGTCGTCTCCGCGCTCGCCGTCGCCGGCATCTTCGAGGCGCGCCAGGACTACGAGGACAAGCTCGCCGATTCGTACGAGCTCCAGGTGTCTGCCGGGCGCCTGCTGACGGCCGGCGTGCTCGAGGCCGCGGTGCTCCAGCGTCGCGACGCCCGCGCGGTACGGGCGCGCGCGCTGGCGCGCGAGGCCTTCGAGGAGGAGGCGCGCACCGCGGCGCGGCTCGCCCGTGCCGACCCGCAGAGCGCGGCGATCGTGCGCCGCCGTATCGCGGCCCAGGAGCGCGCCCGTCGTGCCGCTCGCGCTGACGACACGAGCGACCCGCTCGGGACCGCGCTCGTGACCGCGCGCGAGCTCAGCCGCGACCTGTCGGAGCGCCAGGGCGAGCGCCGCGAGGAGGCGCGCGACGAGGCCAGCGACGACACCCGCGACCTGGTCATAGCCGCGGTGGCCACCGGGCTGGCGGCGCTGGTCGGTGCCCTACTCCTCATCGGACTTCTGGTGGCGTCCATGCGCCGGCCGCTCGACCAGCTCGTGGGCGCGACCGGCAAGCTGGCCGGCGGCGAGCTCGAGAGCCGCGTCGAGCCGTCGGGGCCGCGCGAGCTGCGCGATCTCGCCGAGTCGTTCAACACGATGGCGGGCGAGCTCGACTCGGCGCAGCAGCGGCTGCTCGAGGAACGCCGCCGCCTGGCGGTGACGATCGAGAGCCTGGGGGACGCGCTGGTCGTGGCGGGCGCCGACGGAACGGTGGCCTCGATCAACCCGCGCGCGCGGGAGCTCGTGCCCGCGCTCACGCCGGGCGCGCCGACCCAGGGGCCGGGCTCGCCACTGCCGGAGCGGGACGAGGCGCTCCGCCAGGAGGTGCTCGTGGACACGGACGAGCGCATCCTGGCGGTGACCGCCGCCGAGCTCGAGGGCGGGGCCGACGGCGGGGGCGTCGTCTGGACGATCCGAGACGTCTCCGAGCGCGCGCGGCTGGAGCGGCTCAAGTCGGAGTTCGTCGCCACCGCCTCCCACGAGCTCCGTAGCCCGCTGACCTCGATCAAGGGATTCGTCGAGCTCCTCGCGCGCTCGGAGGGGCTCGACAAGAAGCAGCGCGAGTTTCTCGACGTGATCCTGCTCTCTACGAACCGGCTCGTGGACCTCGTCAACGACCTGCTCGACGTCGCGCGGATCGAGGCCGGCCAGTTCGAGATCCACACCCGGGCCACGGACGTCGTCGAGGCCGTGCGCGAGGTCGCGACCCTCCTCGAGCCGCGCATCGCCGACAAGAACCAGACGCTCGATCTCGACCTGCCCCGCATCCTCCCGCCGGCGCTCGCCGACCCCGGACGGCTGCGCCAGATCATCACGAACCTCCTTACGAACGCGCACCTGTACACGCCGCCCGGGGGGGAGGTGGGCGTCCGGCTCGAGGCGGCCGAGCGCGCGATCGTGGTGACCGTCTCGGACACCGGCCGCGGGATGACCCGCGACGAGCAGGAGCACATCTTCGACCGCTTTTACCGCGGCTCGGACGGGCGGACGGCGCCCGGGACCGGACTCGGGCTGTCGGTCGTCAAGTCGCTCGTCGACCTCCACGGCGGCAATATCGAGGTCGAGAGCGAGCCGGACCGCGGAAGCGTCTTCCGGGTCTTCCTGCCGCGCCAGCCGCTGCCCGAGGGCGGTCCCCTCCCGCGCGAGGCCCTCCGCGGCCGGAGGGTGCTCGTCGTGGACGACGAGCCGGACATCGCCGAGCTGATCGCGGTGAACCTGGAGCCCTACGAGGTGGAGACGATGATCGCCCACTCAGGCGCGGAGGCGCTCGAGCATCTGCGCCGCGAGCGCTTCGACGCGGTGACGCTCGACATCCTCATGCCGGGCATGAGCGGCTTCGAGGTGCTGGAGGAGGTCCGCGCGGATCCCTCGCTGAGCCGGACGCCGGTCGTGTTCGTCTCGGTGTACTCGGGGCGCGAGGCCCTTGCCGGGGAGTGGACCGTCGCGAAGCCGATCGACGCCGAGCAGCTGACCGATGCACTTGGCTCCGCGGTTCTCGCGGGTCGCACGCGCGTCCTGGTGGTCGGGCGCGGGACGGTGAAACCCCGGCTCGAGCCCGCGCTCGAGCGGCTTGGCCTCGACCACGACTGGACGACGAGCGGCGCCGGTGCGGCCAGGCTGTGCCGCGAGCACCGGTACGAGGTGGCACTCGTGGACGCCGGCGTGCGCAGCCCGCAGACGGTGCTGCGCGGGCTCGACCTTCGCGGCCGGCGCCGGCGGCGGGCCGTGCTCCTGTTCACGAGCGGTGACGAGCACCCTGGCCTCGTCGCCACGTTCGACGGCGATCCGGTGCCGATCGAGGAGGCGGCGACGGCCGTGCTCCAGGTGCTGAGCCAGACCCCCGAGGACTAAGCTCCGCCCGTCCGTGTCCGGCGCTGAGACCAGCTCGCTCGACGACCTGCGTGAGCAGGTGGAGCGCCTTCGCGCGGCCCTCACCCTCCAGGAGGCCGAGGCCGCCGACAAGGAGGAGCAGCTCCAGCGCTACGCGGCCGACCTGCGCGAGACCTTCAAGGAGGAGCGCGCGCGTGCCCAGGAGCTGCGGGAGTCGTACTTCGCCACGGTGCGCGCGCTCACGAACGCCGTCGAGGCGCGCGACGCTTACACCGGCAAGCACGCCGAGCGCGTTGCGGCTTACGCGCTCGAGATCGGCGCCACCCTGGGCCAGCAGTGGGCGGGCAAGCCGGAGATCGAGTTCGGCTTCCTGCTGCACGACATCGGGAAGGTCGCCGTGCCCGACTCGATCCTGCACAAGCCCGAGCCGCTCACCACGCAGGAGCGCGACCTGATCGAGCTGCACCCGGTCACCGGCTGGGAGATCGTGCGTCAGGTCGACTTCCTCGGCGCGGCGTCGGACGTCGTGCGCCACCACCACGAGCGGTGGGACGGAGACGGCTACCCGGACGGGCTCGCCGCCGAGGACATCCCGTTCACCGCGCGCGTTTTCGCCGTCGCCGACACGCTCGACGCGCTGACCACGGACCGTCCCTACCGGCCGGCCTCGGGGTTCCCGGAGGCGCGCGCGATGGTCGAGGACGGGCGGGGCACGCAGTTCGACCCCGCTGTGGTCGATGCGCTGGCGTCCATGTCGGACGAGGTGTTCGAACGGATCCGGACGGAGATCGGCTGATGAAGAAGGTGCTGATCGTCGACGACGACCCATTCATCCGGAAGCTCATCGCCACGACCCTCGAGGACGTCGCCGGATTCGAGCTGCTCCAGGCGGCGGACGGCGCCGAGGCGGTGGACATCGCGCGCCGCGAGGAGCCGCAGATCGTGTTCCTCGACGTGGACATGCCGCGCCTGGACGGGATCGAGGCATGCGCGCAGATCCGCGACCACGCGCCCACCGCGGGCGCGACGATCGTGATGCTGACCGCGACCTCGCGCACGAACAACGAGCGGCGCGCGGAGGATGCCGGCGCGGATCTCTTCCTCACAAAGCCCTTCAGCCCGCTCGACCTGCTTCGGCTCGTGGACGAGATCGGCGGGACGGGCTGAGGGGCTACCTCGGACTCGGTTCGAATGTCGGCGACCGCAAGCGCAACCTGAAGGCGGCCGCGGAGGCGGTGGGCGCGCTCCGCATGTCCTCGCTGTATGAGACCGCGCCGCAGGGCGAGGTCACCGACCAGCCGGACTTCCTGAACGCGGTCGTCGAGATCGAGACCGAACTGGGCCCCGAGGAGCTCCTCGCCCTCTGCAAGCGGTTGGAGGCGGACCTCGGGCGGGGTGAAGGAGGCCCACGCCACGGCCCGCGGCCGATCGACATCGACATCCTGCTGTTGGGGGACATCGAGTACGAGTCTGAGCGGCTGCGCATCCCGCACCGCGATCTCGAGATGCGCCGGTTCGTCCTCGAGCCGCTTAGCGAGCTCGCTCCGGAGCTCGTCGACCCGGACAGGCTGGCCGCGGTGGCTGACCAGCGCGTCACGCGCGTCGGGGGACCGGAGTCGTGAGCGGCTGGCGCGAGGCCGTCGAGGCTCACGACGCTGAAGCGCTCGCCTCCGTCCTCTCCGAGGACGCGAAGCTGCGCTCGCCGATCACCGTTCGGATCCCGTTCGAGGGCCGGCAGCGGGTGGTCGAGCTGATGACCGAGGTGTTCGCGCTGATCGAGTCCATGCGGGTCCTGCGCGAGGTGCGCGACGGCGACCTGCAGGTCCTCGAGATCGAGTCGCGGCTCGCCGGCTACGACATGCACATGGTTCAGCTCGTCGAGCACGGCGCCGACGGCCTGGTGCGGCAGGTCACGCTGTTCATGCGGCCGTTGCCTGGCGTCGCGAACCTCGCCGCGCATATCGGTCCGCGGCTCGTCCGGCGCCGGTTTGGCCCGGTGGTGGCGGCGTTCGTCACGGTTCCGATGCGGCTGGTCTCCGTCCTCGCGCGGCTGATCGACCGCCTTTCGCCGCGCTTCGTCTAACAATCCCCGCATGCTGCTCGCGATCGATGCCGGCAATACGCAGACGCACATCGGGATGTACGACGGGGACTCCCTCGCCGAGCACTGGCGGCTGCACACGGACCGCGACGTCACCGTGGACCGCATCGCGACCGAGCTGGCCGGGCTGCTCGGGCTGCGCGGGCTGCGGCTGAGCGACATCGACGGTGCGATCGTCTCGTCCGTCGTCCCGGTCCTGAGCCACGAGTACGAGATGTTGTCCGAGAAGTACCTGCGGGGCCAGCTCCTGATGGTGGGCCCCGGGCTCAAGACCGGGATGCCGATCCGGATGGAGAACCCGCACGAGGTGGGGGCGGACCGGCTCGTGAACGCGCTCGCCGCCTACGAGCGCGTCGGCACCACCTGCATCTCGGTCGATTTCGGCACGGCCGTCAACTACGACGTGGTCTCCGCCGAGGGCGAGTACCTGGGCGGCGTGCTGGCCCCCGGCGTTGAGGTCTCGCTCGACGCGCTGTCCGAACGGGCCGCGCGGCTCTTCAAAGTGGACCTCGAGGCGCCGAAGTCGACGATCGGCCGCTCTACCTACGCGGCCCTGCAGTCGGGCCTCGTGTACGGCTTCGCCGGGCAGGTGGACGGGATCCTCGGGCGCATCCGCGAGGAGCTTGGTGAGGAGGCGACGGCGGTCGCCACCGGCGGCCACGCGACGATCATCGCGCCGCACTGCGACCTGATCGACGAGGTGGACGACCTGCTGACGCTGACCGGGCTGCGGCTCATCTGGGAACGCAACCGCCCCTAGGCTCTCTGAGCGCCATGCGCTCCCTGACGACTCCCTGGTCTCTTGGTGGCCGCACGATCGCGAACCGGGTCGTGCTGGCGCCGCTTGCCGGGATCGGCAACTGGTTCGTCAGGCTCCAGGCGAAGCGCCACGGGGCCGGCTTGGTCGTGTCCGAGATGGTCTCGAGCTTCGGGCTGAAGTACGGCGACGAGCGGACGCTGCGCGAGTTCCTGCGGATCCACCCGGACGAGCGCCCGGTCCCCGTGCAGCTCTTCGGCTACGACGCCGACGTGATGCGCGAGGCCGCCGCCATCGCGGCCGAGCACGGGGCCGACCTGATCGACCTCAACATGGGCTGCCCGGTGCGCAAGGTCTGCAAGACCGGCGCGGGCGCGTCGCTGCTCGACGACCCGGACAACGCCGTCGCGATCGCGCGCGCCGCGGGCGAGGGGAGCGGCCTGCCGG
>DASPHG010000061.1:0-51368 GCA_035629775.1 Thermoleophilaceae bacterium
CGGCGTGATCCACCGCGACGTCAAGCCCGGGAACCTGCTCGTGGTCGAGGAGTCCGGCGTGGTCAAGCTCGCCGACTTCGGCATCGCGAAGGCGGCGGAGCAGTCGCGCGTGACCCAGATCGGCTCCGTGCTCGGCACGGCGGCCTACCTCTCACCCGAGCAGGCACGGGGCGAGGACGCCGGCGCGACCTCGGACATCTACTCGCTCGGGGTGTGCGGCTACCAGTTCCTGACCGGACGGCTCCCGTTCGAGTACAGCTCGCTGACCGAGCTCGCGCTGAAGCAGCAGGAGGCCGAGATCGACCCGATCGTGGAGCTGCGCCCCGAGGTGCCGCTCGAGCTCGACCGCGCCGTGAGGGCGTGCCTGGCCCGCGACGCGGCGGCGCGGTACAGCTCCGCGCTCGAGGCCGCCGAGGCGCTCGAGGCGGGCCTGCACGGCGAGGCGACCGAGGCGACGCAGATGCTCGCCACCGACACCACCCGCGCGATGAGCGCCGACGGCGGTGACGCCACCATCCCGCTGGCGGCCTCGGGCGCCGACGCCACACGCGCCCTGCGCACCGACGACGTGGCCCGCCGGCCCCCACCGGTGCGCCGGCCCGCCACGCCGCCGCCGGCCCGAGCGGCCACCGGGCGCGGCGCGCGCGGAAGGCGCGGACTCGGGCGCCTGCTCGCCGTCTTCCTGGTCATCGTCGCGGGCGTGATCGCGGCCTTCGTGATCGCCTCGAGCGGCGGCGGGACCCAGCAGCAGCCGATCGAGGAGGAGAGCCTGGGCAATCAGGTCGAACGCCTGCGCGACTTCGTGGAGGAGAACAGGCGCTAGGCGGTGGCCGGCTCGGGCTACGCGGCGAAGTAAGGACCCCGGCCGGCAAGGATCTCAGCCGCGCGCTCCGCGTAGCGACCCGCCCGGATCGCCGCGCGCAGGGTCTCCATGAGCGTGGCCATGAAGGTCAGGTTGTGCAGGGTGAGCAGGCGCACCGCGGTCAGCTCCCTGGCCCGCGCGAGGTAGTGCAGGTAGGCGCGGGTGTGCTCTCCGCAGGCCGGGCACGGGCAGCCGGCTGCGAGCGGCTCGCGGTCGGAGCGCGAGGCCGGACGGGTGACGTCGAGGCGCCAGCGAGCGCCGGGGTCGGGGACGAGCGCCGTTCCGTGGCGGGCCAGCCGCGTAGGCGTCGCGCAGTCGAGCCAGTCGACCCCCGCGCCCACCGCGTGGACGACGTCGTCGACGTCGCCGATCCCGAGCAGGTGGCGGGGCAGCGCATCGGGCAGCGCGTCGAGGGCCCAGCCCACGACCTCGCGCATCTCGTCCTTCCCCTGCCCGAGCGACCCGCCGATGGCCACGCCGTCGATCCCCTCCGTCGCCGCGATCCGCTCGGCCGAGGCGACGCGCAGGTCGCGGTGCACCCCGCCCTGGACGATGCCGAGGAAGAGCTGGCCGCTCGGCGCGTGCTGCTCGCGCCAGGCCAGGCAGCGGTCGAGCCAGCGGTGCGTGCGCTCGGTCGAGCGAGCGGTGTAGTCGCGCGGCACGTGGAACGGCGTGCACTCGTCGAAGGCGAGCGCCACGTCGGATCCGAGCGCGGCCTGCACCTCCATCGACGTCTCGGGGCCCATGAACCGCTCGCCGCCGTCGAGGTAGGAGCGAAAGCGCACCCCCTCCTCCTCGATCGAGATGACGCCGCCGTGCGACGCCTCGCGCCGCTCCGGAGCGCGCCGCTTCACCTCCTCGGCGATCGACCCGTGGCCCATCGAGAACACCTGGAAGCCGCCGGAGTCGGTGACGATCGCGCCGTCCCACCCCATGAACTCGTGTAGCCCGCCCATCCGCGCGACGTGCTCGTGCCCCGGCTGGATGAACAGGTGAAAGGTGTTGCCGAGCACCATCTCGTAGCCGAGCGTCGCGACCTCGTCCGCCTGGAGCGACTTGACCGTGGCCGTCGAGGCGAGCGGAACGAACGCCGGCGTGCGGACGTCGCCGTGCGCGGTACGAAGAACGCCCGCGCGAGCCGACCCGGCGCGGGCGTCGATCGTGAAACTCATGCGATGAGGCTCTTCCCCTCCATCCCGTCCGGCTTCTCGATCCCCAGCAGCTCCAGCACGGTCGGCGCCACGTCGGCCAGGATGCCGCCGTCGCGGAGACCGGGGACGTCCGCCGTGACGATCAGCGGCACCGGGTTGAGCGAGTGCGCGGTGTTCGGGCTGCCGTCGGGCTCGAGCATGTTGTCGGCGTTGCCGTGGTCCGCGGTGACGATGCAGGCGCCGCCCGATCCGTGGACGGCCTCGAGGATCTGGCCGAGGCACTCGTCCACCACCTCGCATGCCTTCACCGCGGCCGGGATCGAGCCGGTGTGCCCGACCATGTCCGGATTCGCGAAGTTGATGATCCCGAAGCCGTGGTCGTCCCAGTGCTGCACGAACGACGCGGCCGCCTCGCGCGCGCTCATCTCCGGCTTGTGGTCGTAGGTGGGCACGTCGCGCGGTGAGTTCACGAGCGACCGCTCCTCGCCGGGGAACGGGTGCTCCTCGCCGCCGTTGAAGAAGTACGTCACGTGCGCGTACTTCTCGGTCTCCGCGACGTGCAGTTGCGGGATCCCGCGTTCGGCGAGGAACTGGGCGAGCGTCACCTCGGGGCGAGACGGCGCGAACGCGACGGGGTAGTCCCAGTCCTCCTGGTACTCGGTCAGCGTCGTCAGGTCCACGAGCGGACCGAGCCGCTGACAGAGCTGGCGCGCCCGGTCCGGGCGGAAGTTGAAGAAGACGACGGCATCGCCCTCGCGCACGCGGCCCTCGTCGCCGACCAGCGTCGGCGCGATGAACTCATCGGTCTCGCCGCGCGCGTAGGCGGCGCGGACGGCGGCCTCCCCTGTGTCCGACGTGTGCTCGGCCTGCCCCGCGACGATCGCGTCGTAGGCGCGCCCCGTGCGGTCCCAGCGCTTGTCGCGGTCCATCGCCCAGTAGCGCCCGCCCACCGTGGCGATCCGCGCGCCGCCCCACCCCTCGACCTCGGCGAGGTAGCCCGCACCGGAGTCGGGATTCGTGTCGCGCCCGTCGGTGAAGGCGTGCACGACCGTGTCCGAGACGCCCTCCGCGCCGGCCAGCTCGATCAGCGCGCGCAGGTGATCCATGCTCGCGTGGACGCCACCGGCGGAGACGAGCCCCATCAGGTGCAGCCGGCCGCGCTCGCGCGCGAGCGCGCACGCGCGGGCGAGCACCTCGTTCTGGGCGAAGCTGCCGTCGGCGATCGCGTCGTCGATGCGGGTCAGGTCCTGGCGGACGACCGACCCCGCACCGAGGTTCAGGTGCCCCACCTCGGAGTTCCCCATCTGTCCCTCCGGCAGACCGACCGCGCGGCCGCAGGCCGTGAGCTGCGTGCGCGGGTGCTCGGCCCAGAGGCGGTCGAACACCGGCGTGTCGGCCATCTCGACGGCGTTGCCGGGCCCCGCCGGCGCGAGCCCCCAGCCGTCGAGGATGACGAGCGCAACGCGCGGGACCGGCGGCGCGGGCGCGTTCACCGAGCGGCTGCGGCCACGATCTGCGCGAGGTCCTTCGGGGCGAGGCTCGCGCCGCCCACAAGGGCGCCGTCCACGTCGGACTGGGACAGGATCTCTGCCGCGTTGTCGGGTTTTACGCTTCCGCCGTACTGCACGCGCACGCGCTCGGCGGCGTCCTTGGAGCGGTCGCCGACCAGCGCGCGGATGAACGCGATCGCCTCCTGCGCCTGCTCCGGCGTGGCCACGAGGCCCGTGCCGATCGCCCAGATCGGCTCGTAGGCGATCACGACGTCGACCAGCTGGTCGGCGGAGAGCTTGTCGAGCGCCTCCTGGACCTGGTGGCGCAGCTTCCGCTGGGTCTCGTCCGCCTCGCGCTCTTCCTCGGTCTCGCCGACGCAGAGGATCGGCTGGAGCCCGGCGGCGAGCGCGGCCGGCACCTTCTCCTGAAGCGCGCGGTCCGTCTCGTTGTAGTACTCGCGCCGCTCGGAGTGCCCCAGCACGACGCCGCGCACACCGAGCTCGGTCAGCATCGGCGCCGACACCTCGCCCGTGTACGCGCCCGAGTCGGCCTGGTGCATGTTCTGCGCGCACACGATCAGGTCGCTCCCCTCGGCGGCCTCGACGACCGCCGCCAGCGACGTGTACGGCACACACAGGCCGACGTCGACCCCGTCAATCCCATCGATTTCGCCAAGCAGTTCCTCGACGAACGCGCGCGCTTCGGCGTTCGTCTTGTGCATCTTCCAGTTCCCGGCGATGTAGGGCCGGCGGTCAGGCATCGTCGAGGGCCTCCACTCCGGGCAGGGACTTACCCTCGAGCAGTTCGAGCGAAGCACCGCCGCCTGTCGAGAGATGAGTCACCTGGTCGGCCAGTCCGAACTGCGCCAGCGCCGCCGCCGAGTCGCCGCCGCCGACGACCGTCGTGCCCTCGCATCCTGCCACCGCTTCGGCCACGCCGCGTGTGCCGGCCGCGAACGGCTCCATCTCGAACGCCCCCATCGGGCCGTTCCAGAACACCGTACCCGCCTGCTCGATCTCGCGTGCGTACGCGTCGACGGTGTCCGGGCCGACGTCGAGCCCCATCCAGCCGTCAGGAACCTCGACACCCTCGACGGGGCGCCGCTCGGCCGCCGCGTCGAAGCGGTCCGCCAGGACGAGGTCGATCGGGAGGATCAGCCGGCAGCCGCCTCCCTCAGCCCGCTCGAGCGCCTTGCGGGCGAGCTCGATGCCCTCCTCCTCGACGAGCGAGTCGCCCGTGGCGATGCCCTGCGCGCGGAAGAAGCTGAAGCACATGGCCCCGCCGATCAGGATGGCGTCCGCGGTGTCCATGAAGCGGTCGATCAGCCCGATCTTGTCGCTGACCTTGGCGCCGCCCAACACGACGACGAGCGGGCGCGCGGGGTCCTCGATCATCCTCTCGAGCGTCGTGACCTCCTTCTCGAGCAGGAGGCCGGCGGCCGACGGCAGGTGCTCGGCAATCCCGGCTGTCGTCGCGTGCGCGCGGTGCGCGGCGCCGAATGCGTCGTTCACGTACGCGTCGCCGAGCGAGGCCAGCTCGGCCGCGAGCGCGGGGTCGTTCTTCGTCTCGCCGCTCTCCCAGCGCGTGTTCTCGAGCACGACCACGCCGCGAGGCTCGACCCGGTCGACGCCGCGCCGCACTTCCGGCCCGATCACCTCGGGCGCCTGATGGATGCGCTCGCCCAGCAGCTCGCCGAGGTGCTCGGAGACGGGCGCCAGCGAGGTGGCCGGGTCGCGCCCCTTCGGCCGGCCGAGGTGCGAGCACAGGATGAGCCGCGCACCGCGACCGCGGAGCAATTCGATCGTGGGCAGGGCGGCGCGGATGCGCGCGTCGTCGGCGACGGCGCCGTCCTTAAGCGGCACGTTGAAGTCCACCCGCACGAGGACGCGGGCTCCGTCATGCAGCGGCAAATCGCGGACGGACCGCTTGCGGAATCCGCTCAAGCGGCTAGAGGACCCGGCCGACGAGGTCGATCAGACGGTTCGAATAGCCCCACTCGTTGTCGTACCAGGCGAACACCTTCACGAAGTCGCCCTCCATCACCGCGGTCAGCTGGGCGTCGAAGATCGACGAGTAGGCCGACTTCACGATGTCGCTCGACACGATCGGGTCCTCGGTGTACTGGAGGATCCCCTGGAGCGGCCCGTCAGCCGCCGCCTTCATTGCGCCGTTGATCTCCTCCACCGACGTGTCCGTGGCGACGCGCACGGTCAGGTCGACCACGGAGCCCGTGGGGATCGGGGCCCGCACGGCGATCCCGTTCAGCTTGCCCTCCAGCTCGGGGATGACGAGGCCGATCGCCTTCGCCGCGCCGGTCGAGGTGGGGATCAGGTTGACGGCGGCGGCGCGGGCGCGACGGAGGTCGCTGTGCGGCATGTCCTGGAGCCGCTGATCAGCCGTGTACGCGTGGATTGTGGTCATCAGCCCGTGCTCGATCCCGACGGTGTCGTGCAGGACCTTCGCCACCGGCGCCAGGCAGTTCGTGGTGCACGAAGCGTTCGAGATGACGTGGTGCGCGTCCTTGTCGTAGGCGTCGTCGTTGACGCCCAGGGCGACCGTCACGTCCGGGCCCTTGGCCGGGGCGGAGATGATCACCTTCTTCGCACCCGCGTCGAGGTGCTTGGCAGCGTTCTCGCGGTCGGTGAACAGGCCGGTGGACTCGATCACCACGTCGGCGCCGATGTCGCCCCACGGGAGGGCAGCCGGGTCGCGCTCGGCGAAAACCTTCAGCGTGTCGCCGTCGACCACGAGGCCGTCGTCGGTGGCTTCGACGGTGCCCGGATACGGGCCCAGGATCGAGTCGTACTTGAGCAGGTGGGCGAGCGTCTGCGTGTCGGTGATGTCGTTGACGCCGACCCAGTCGATGTCGGCGCCGCGCTCCTTGGCGGCGCGGAACAGGTTGCGGCCGATCCGGCCGAACCCGTTGATTCCGGCCTTTACCGGCATCTCGGGAAGTCCTTTCGTCGAGGTTCGATGGGACGCCGGAGGCTATCGGTCACGCACCGGCGACGATCTCGACCTTGAGCCCGTCCGGGTCGCGCAGGTACGCGGCGTAATAGGTCGGGCCGTACTGCGGCCGGTCCCCGGGCGGGCCGTCGTCCGATCCGCCGTTTGCGAGGCCGGCCTCGTAGGCGCCATCGACCGCCGCGCGTCCGCTGGCACGGAAGGCAACGTGGCCGTAACCCGGCTTGGGCACGGCTCGGGCGGTGACCCAGAAGAGCGGCTCATCCACCCCCCAGCCGATCGACTCGCCCGACTCGTACAGGCGCCGCCCGCCGAGCGCGAAGAAGACGGCGTCGTAGAAGGCCCCACTCAGGGTGAGGCTCTGCACCTCGTAGCCGACGTGGTGGATCACGGCCGCCGCGGCGGCTTGTCGATATCGCGGTGGACCACGTCGACGAGGAACTCGCTGCGGTCGCGGTAGACGCGCGCCAGGTGCTCGCCGATCACAACCGACCGGTGGCGGCCGCCGGTGCAGCCGATTCCGACCGTCAGGTGAGCCTTGCCCTCCTGCTCGTACTGCGGGAGCAGGTAGTCGAGCAGCGGGAAGAGCCGCTCGTAGAACTCGGCGATGCCGTCGGTGTTCTCCACGTACTCGCGCACGGGCGCGTCACGGCCGGTCAGCGGGCGCAGCTCGGCCTCGTAGTGGGGGTTCGGGAGGAAGCGGACGTCGAAGTTCAGGTCGGCGTCCCGCGGCGTGCCGTGCTTGAACCCGTAGCTCATGAACGTGACCGCGAGCTTGCCGACGCCCGCGCGCGGCAGCATCTTGTCGGCCACCACCTTTCGCAACCGCGCGGCAGACAGGTCGCTCGTATCGATCGTGATGTCGGCGCGGTCGCGGAGCGGCGCGAGCAGCTCGCGCTCGCCGCGGATCCCGGCGCTGACCTGGCCGCCGGCCGCAAGCGGGTGCCGGCGGCGCGTCTCCTTGTACCGGTCGATCAGAACCGGCTCGGAGGCCTCGAGGAAGAGCAGGCGGTGCCTGACGCCGCGCTCCTCGAGCTCGGTCAGCACCTCGACCATGGGCTCGAAGTACTCGCCCCCGCGCGGGTCGCAGACGACCGCGGCCTGCTCCACCTTCGAGCCCTCGTGCGCGAAGAGGTCGGCGAGCTGGCCGATCATCTCGGGCGGCAGGTTGTCCACGCAGAAGTAACCGGCGTCCTCGAAGCAGGCCATCGCCTGCGACTTGCCCGCGCCCGAGAAGCCGGTGATGATCACGAAGTCGTCGATCGAGCGGGCGGGCGGCGCGCCCGCGGGAGCCGAGCGTCCGCGGCGCAGTCGGGACAGTCGTGACGTCGCCATGGCCTCTGCGCCACGTTAGCGGGCGCCCCGGCGCGCAAGGTTGACGCTTTCGGTACGTTTTTGCCAGCAGGGCGACTGGGAGGCGCAATGCGGGGGAAATTGACCGGAGTACTCGTCGCGGTGACCGCCTTGATGGCGCCGGCCGCCGCCCACGCCGGCTATGCGCACTACGAGGTCCGCAGCGGCACCATCGGCGACGTGATCCCGCGATTCAACGCGGGGCCGGGCGAGAAGCCGGACGTCAGCGTCCAGTTCGTGGATTTCACGACGGTCCTGATCGAGGATCGCGCGAACCCGATGGTCGCCGGCCCGCCGCCGACCGGGCTCGACGGCAACGTCGACCCCACTAGCGGCGAGCAGCGGCTCCTCTACGAGAACGCGCAGCCATGCGACGTGATCTCGACACACGTGGCCCGGTGCACGGCCCCCGCCGGCCTCATCCTCCGCGAGATGGAGATCGACACCGGCCTGCTGGCGGCGAGGATCCGCGACGTCCCCGGCGGCGTGGAACGGCCGATACACATCTTCAGCGGCCCGCTCAGCGACGACATCGAGCTGCACCACTTCGAGACGACGCGAGTGAGCGACCTCGGCGGCAACAACCGGATCCGGGTGGGCACCCCGTCCGGCGGGTTCTACGAACCGACCGTCTTCGTGGCCGTCGGCCCGGGCAACAGCGTGATCAACGTCCGCAACGGGTCCGGTGGCGATCTCGTCGATTGCATGTCGGTCCGGACCGCCTCGTTCGGCCTGCCGGCCATCGGCGGCCACGTGTTCGCGGACGTCGGCGACGTCGTGCAGGGGTGCAAGAACGTGCAGACGGGTTGACGCGCTAGCCCGCCTTGTGCACGAGCGCGTGGATCTCGCGCGCCGTCTTGCCGGGTAGGCCGGGGACCGCCTCGAGCTCCTCACGGCTCGCCGACAGGAAGCGCTCGGGCGAGCCGAAGTGCTTGAGGATCAGCCGCTTGCGCGCCGGGCCGATTCCGGGCAGGTCGTCGAGCACCGAGCGCGTCATCGCCTTGTCGCGCCTGCCGCGGTGGAACTCGATCGCGAACCGGTGCGCCTCGTCGCGGACGCGCTGGAGCAGCCGGAGCGCGGGGCTGTTCGGCGGCATCAGGAGCGGGGCGGCCCGGCCGGGAACGAACACCTCCTCGATCCGCTTCGCCAGGCTCACGACCGTCACCCCGAGGTCGCGGAACGGCTCGAGCGCCTTCAGCCCCGCCGAGAGCTGGCCCTTGCCGCCGTCGATGACGATCAGCCCCGGCGCCGTGGCGAAGCTCGCGTCGTATGACGCCTCGTGCGGCGAGCGCTCGCGCTGCGCCACGTACTGCGCCATCCGGCGCGTGAGCACCTCGTTCATCGCCGCGAAGTCGTCCTGCACCGCCTCGCGGATGCCGAAGCGGCGGTAGTCCGACTTCTTGGGCGCCCCGCCCTCGAAGACGACCATGGACGCGACCGTGTGCGTCTCGCCGAGGTTCGAGATGTCGAAGCACTCGATCCGCATGGGGATCTGCGGCATGCCGAGCTCGCGCTGAAGCCCCTCGAGCGCGTCGATCCGCTGGATCCGGCGGTGCTCTGAGCGCAGCCGGTCCTGGTCGAGGGCGAGCCGCGCGTTGCGCTCCGCCAGCTCGAGGATGCGGCGCTTGTCGCCGCGCTCGGCGTGGCGGACCTCGACCGGGCCGCCGCGCCGCTCGGCGAGCGCCTCCGCCAGGGCGCCGCCATCCTCGAGCGCGCGCTGGACCACCACGAGCGGCGGGATCGCCGGGGAGGTCGCGTAGTACTGGAGCACGAACTCCTCGGCCACCTCGGCCTCGTCGCGCCGCGCCTGGTTGTCGAGGTAGAAGCTCTGCCGGTCAGCCAGGACGCCGTCGCGCACCTGGAAGACCTGGGCGTTCGCGTCGGTCTCCTCGGTCGCGACGGCGATCGCGTCGAGCGACCCGACCGCCTCGTTCGAGATCCGCTGCCGCTCCAGCAGACTCTTCACCGCCTTCAGCCGGTTACGGAGCGCCGCCGCGGTCTCGAACTCCTGGTCCGCCGACGCGCGCTTCATCTCGGACTCGAGGTCGCGCTCGATCTGGCGGTACTTGCCCGAGAGGAAGTCGACGACCCGGTCGATGCCCTCGCGGTACTCCGCCTCGCTGACGTAGCCGACGCAGGGCGCCCCGCAGCGCTTGATGTAGTAGTCGAGGCACGGGCTGCCGGACGCGCGCCCCGGCTCCGTTCCGTCGCAGCTTCGGTGCTGGAACACCTTGCCGAGCAGGTCGAGCGTCTCGCGCACCTTCTTCGCGTTCGAGTAGGGGCCGAAGTACGCGCGTGTGCGGCGGTGCTTCTCGCGCGTGAAATAGACCCGCGGGAACTTCTCGTCGAGCGAGATCGCGATGTACGGGTAGGACTTGTCGTCGCGGAGGCGGACGTTGAAGATCGGGCGGTACTGCTTGATGAAGTTCTGCTCGGCGAGCAGCGCCTCGGCCTCGGTCTGGGTGGCGACGAACTCGATGCCCGCGATCGACGCGACCATGTCGCTGCGCGAGCTCGACGCCTTGCTGAAGTGGCCGGCGACGCGCTTCTTGATCGACTTCGCCTTGCCGACGTAGACGACCCGCTTGCGGTTGTCGCGGAACAGGTACACGCCCGGGCTGTCGGGCAGGCTGCGACGCTGCTGCCTGAGGCGCTCCTCGCGGTCGGTCAGTGTGGTCGGCGCCATCGCGATCGAGGATAGGCTCGCGTCATGCGGAGCATCCCGGGCATCCTCTGGCGACTGTTCGTGATCCTGGCGGTGATCGCCGCACCGCTATTCATCATCCACCGCTCGCAGTGCATCGAGGACGGCGAGCGGGTGGACAGCTGGTCGCTGGTCGCACCCTGGAACGACCCGCCCTCCGACTGCCGCGACCACCAGAACGGCTTCGAGGTGCTCGAGGACGAACTCGGGTTGTAGGCTCGCCGCGCCCTATTCAGGCAGCGCGCGGCCCACGGACTCGGCCACGCAGACCGGTTTCTCGCCGCCTTCGGCCTCGACCGTGAACTTCGTGACGACCTGGACCCAGCCACCGCCGACGTCGTCGACGCTCACGATCTCGGCGCTCCCGCGCAGCTTCGAGCCGGTCGGGACGGGCGCCGGGAAGCGGACCTTGTTCCAGCCGTAGTTGACGCCGAGCTTGAACCCGGTCGACTCCATCAGCGACTTCCGGAAGCCGTCGATCATCGACAGCGTGAGGTTGCCGTGCGCGATCGTGGTCCCGAACGGGCTCTCGGTCTTCGCCCGCTCGGCGTCCACGTGGATCCACTGGTCGTCGCCAGAGATCTCCGCGAACGAATCGATCATCTCCTGCGTGACCTCGCGCCAGTCGCTCGGCCCGATCGTCTTGCCGATGAGCTCGCGAAGTCCCTCCACGCCGTGAACCTGAGTGATGGTCGCCATGGGCCAGAGGCTACCGGCGCGCATCGCCGGGGGCGGGTGTTCCCAGCGAGAGCGTGATCGGGATCAGGCCGCGGTAGGTCTCGACCGTCTCGGTGTCGTATCCGACGTCGGCCAGGCCGGAGGTCGAATCCCTGCTCGAGCGGCCGACGATCCAGAGCCGGGCACCATGGTCGACCGCGGTCCGCAGCCCGTCGAGGTCGTCGCCGGGCACGACGAACGCGTCCGGCGGGAGCACCGTCCCGGCGTAGTGGCGCACCGGCAGGTCCACCGTCACGTCATGCGCCGGCGTCACGACCACGTCGCCCTCGCGCCAGTCGCTCGCGATCGCCTCGGTCGCCGCGCGCGCGTCAAGGAACCGCGCGTCGGGGTCGTGGCCGCGCCAGGTGCCCCACAGCGCGAGTGCGAGCACCGCCGCGACCGCGACCGTCCTTCGCATGCCGGTGAACGAGGTGGCCGCGGCGGCGACCGCGACGAGCGCAAACGGAGCCGACGCGGCCGTGTACCGGCTGATGATCGCGTCGTCCGCGACCAGCGTGGCGACGAACACCGCCACCAGCGGCAGGGCCGCGCCCAGGGCGACTGCCCGCCCGATCCGTGAGCCGCGCACCAGGAGCCATGCGATTGCGGCGGCGGTGATCGCGGCGGCGATCACGTGGTAGGCCATCGGGTCCGCCATCCGGCTGTCCCAGGGAGTGCCGAGGATCGACAGGAGGTTGCGCTCGGTGAGGCGGGAGAACTCCTCGATCCCGCCCTGGTTCCCCGACCCGAGCTGATCGATCACGAGCGGCGCGAGCACGAGTGCGGTGAGGCCGGCGACCCCGCCGGCGGCGATCCGCGCCCGCGTGGAGATGGAGCGCGTGAGGAGCACCAGCGCGAGCACGGGCGCCGTGACGAGGATCGTCGTGTAGTGCACTGACAGGCCGAGCGCCACGGCGGCTCCCGCGGCGACGGCCCAGCGGCCGCGGTGCGCGCCCCCCTCGACCGCGCGTGCCGCACAGACAGCCGCCAGCGCGCACAGGAGCATCGCCGGGGCGTACGCGCGCACCTCCTGCGCGTAGTCGAGCACGAGCGGGCTGACCGCGACGAGGACCGCCGCCACGGCGCCGGCCGCCTCGCCCGACACCCGCCGGCCGAGGTCGTAGAGCACGGGCACGAGCACGATCGCGCAGACCGCCGAGGGAAACCGCAGCTCGGCCTCGGAGTCGAAGCCGAGCGGGCCGATCCACTCGTGGAGCGCCGCGTAGTAGACGGGCGGCGTGATCTCGACGTTGCGCACGTGGTCGAGCAGGTCGCCGCGCGGGACCGCGGCCGCCGCCCACGAGTAGACCTCGTCCACGAACAGGCTCGAGGCCCCGAGCTGCCAGAGGAAGTTCACCGCCGCGACCACGGTTGCCGCGAGCACCACGAGGAGCGGCCAGCGCGACTGAGCGGTCATCGCGGGCAGCGTAGTCAGGCTGTCACTCGACGAGCCTGACCTCCAGCTCGGCCCCCGTCGCCTCCCCCGCGCCACCCATCAGGCCCACGATCTTCGCCACGTACGCGCGCGTCTCCGGGTACGGCGGAATGCAGCCGCAGGCGGCGACCGCGGCGGGCCCGGCGTTGTAGGCGGCGAGCGCGAGCGGCACCGACGCGAACTGCCTGAGCAGGTCGCGCATCAGGTGCGCCTGGGCGTCGATCGCGGCCGCCGGGTCGAAGGGGTTCGCCAGGCCGTACGCCCGCGCCGTGCCGGGCATGAACTGCGCGATGCCCTGCGCCCCCGCCGGCGACTGCGCGAACGGGTTGAAGTTCGACTCGGCGTAGAGCTGCGCGCTGAGGAGCGCCGCCGACACGTTCCACCGCTGCGCCGCCCGTGCGATCGCGCCAGCGAACCGCTCGGGCACGAATGACGGCAGTGCGGGCGCGCCGTCGCGCGGCCCGAACCCGACCGAGCGCGACCCGGCGTTGCGCGTGTAGCCGTAGTGCCACGGCTCCCAGGAGTAGCGCTGCACGAAGCCGAACCGCGAGGCGTTGCGCGCCAGCCACCCGTACGCGCTTGGCGGGCCCAGGTCGAGCTCGGTCCCCAGCCGGTGCAGCGACGTCCCGGGCGGGGCGACCCACTTCGGATCGGGGTTGGCGGCCCAGAGCCGGGCCTGCTCGGCGTCGCTGCGGAATGCGCTCGAGATGATGAGCGCGACGCCGTCGGCCCTCGCAGCGGCGGCCAGCCGGTCGAACGCGACCGCCACGTCCGGGCGCATCGGCTTCCCTTGGCGATACGCGAGCGGCCCGCTGTAACCACCGCCGCCGGCCAGGTCCGTGCCGGGCTGCGGCGCCAGCTCCGCCACTGCATCAGCGACGACCGCCACGCGCGCGCCGCGGACGCCGGGCGCCCGGACGCGATGGTGCGTCCGGATTCGTACGCGCACCCGCGTGGGCGCGAAGCCACCGCCGGGGAAGCTGACGTCCGCGGGGCGCACGCGGGCCCCGTTGCGCGCTCCCCCGCGCAGCGCGGCGTCGCGGGCGATCGCCAGGTACCGCTCGCGCGGCAGGTGGCGCGGGTTCGGCAGCGGTGCGAGTCCGGGGCGCGCAGGCGGCAGATAGGCCGGCTCGAAGAGGCGCGGGTACGCGCGCCGCATCGCGGCGGCGGCGGAGACGGCCGCCAGGTCGGCCGCGCGCTGCTCACGACTCTTCGCGCCGATCGCCTGGCCGAGCGCGACGAGCACCAGGCCGCCGGTCAGGAGCGCGGCGACGACGCCGAGCGTGAGGACGAGCGCCTGTCCGCGCTCCCCGGCGGCTACACGGCGTCGCACAGATCCGCCAGTTGCCCGATCGCGCGGCCCAGCCACCCGCGCGGCTCCCGGCCCGCCAGCGCCAGCCGGGCGCCGACGCGCGAGTCGGGCACCAGCACGTCGCCGTGCACGAGCCACGGTCCGTGGTCGGGCGCCCGGTTGACCGCGACCACGGGCGGCTCCGCGACCGCCGCGATCGTCTGGGCGACCGCCGCCGCCAGCGCCGGCTCGAGGTCCGGCGAGGCGACCAGCACCACGCGGTCGAGCGCGGGTGCCGCATCCAACGCCGCGGTCCCGGGCTCGACCTCCATCACCGCCGGGGCCACCCCGCGGGTCGCGGAGGCCAGCCGCGCCGCATCAGCGCATGCCGCGAGACAGAGCCTTCCGGCCGCTCGGCGCTCGTCGAGCGCAAGGGAGTCCGCGAGCTGGCCGGCCTGTCTCGTGCTGCCCAGCGGCACGATCGCCGGGCGACTGGGCGAAGCGACGACCGCGGCGCCGTCGCGGCGCAACGCGAGCTCCGCGGCGAGCGCCCGGGCAAGGGTCGTGGTCCCGCAACGGCGCGCCAGTCCAACCACGCCGACCAGCGGAAACCGCGGCGTGGGCACAACGGCCAGCTCGGGCGGCGCGTTCAGTGGCGCGCGGTCCGCGGGCTCGACGAGCCACTCGCCCGCTCGGCGCAGCAGGCCGGCAAGTCCGGGTGCGCTCATCGAGCCACGCTCGCCGTAGACCCGACTTCGAGCCGCCGGCCGAGCGCGCCGAGCAGCGTCGGTGGCCGCAACCGAACGCTCACGCGACCGCCGCTGACCTCGACGCGCGCCCCCGCTCGCCCCCACCCGGGCAGGGCGGCGCGGACAGTTGCCTTCGGATCGGCGCGCGCCGCCAGTGCCAGCGCGCCCGCCTCGGCCGCGTTCCCCGCCAAAACGGCCGCGTATCCGACCGCGAGCAGCTGCGCCACCGCGACCCCGACGACGAGCAGCAGCGGGATCGCGGCGACCAGCTCGACCGCCGCCTGGCCGCGCTGACCCCTCACCGGACGGCCTCGAGGGACGCGCGCGCGGCGACCGTGACGGGCTCCCGCCAGGCGCCGGCTACGGCCTGGACGGGCACGCGGACGCTCACACCTCGGTCGTCGCCCGACACCTCCATGCCGCGTTCCATCGCGCGCGGGACCGCCGAGCGGGCAGCCGCCCCTGCGTCGTCACCGACGAGCTCGGCCCGCGCCGCCGCCCGCGCCGCGTGCGCGGACATCCATGCCGAGTGCCCCACAAGCACGAGCTGCCAGACGGCGAGAGCCGCCACGAGCAGCGCGGGCACGATCCCGAGAAACTCGACCGTCGCCTGTCCCCGCTCGCCCCGTGCCACGGCCGAGAACGGTCGCGCGGCGAGGGTGACGGCTCAACGCGCGCGGGTTACGACCCCGTCACCTAGGCGTAGTCGCGCGAGCTCTGCCAGACCCAGAAGACGCCGTACGAGCAGAGCGCGAGCAGCCCGATCCACAGGACCACGCCCCCACCGCCCCAGTCGAACATCCGCTCGGACGCGGCGAAGACCAGGAACGCGCCGCCGACCGAGGTGTACAGCACGGCTCGTTGCGCGTCGGTCAATGACTCGAGCGTGAACGTGTTCTCGCGGTAGAGCCGGAAGCCGAGCAGCGCGATCGCCACGAAGAAGGCGATCGACAGGATGGCGAGGATCACCTTGAGCGTGCTGTCCCCGCCGGGGGCGACGGTGAACAGGAGCGCGACCAGCAGGATCGCCAGGACTTCGAGCGCTACGCGGAGGCGGTCGGACATCGCGGGGAAAAGGTTAGGGCGCTACTCGACGACACCCGCGCTCGCGAGCGCCAGCACGACCGCGCCGAGCACGACCCGGTACACGACGAACACCATCGTGGAGTGGTTCGCGAGGAACCGCAGGAGGAACGCGATCGACGCGTAACCGACGATGAACGCGAGCACCGTGGCGACGATCAGCGCGCCGGCACCGACGTGCTCGCCCTCCTCGCCCTCGATGATCGAGGAGAGCTCGAACAGCCCGCTCAGCACGACCGCCGGCACCGATAGGAGGAACGAGAAGCGCGCCGCGGCGGCGCGGTTCAGCCCAAGGAAGAGGCCGGCGGTGATGGTCGCGCCGGAGCGGGAGACGCCGGGGATGAGGGCGAGCGCCTGCGCGAAGCCGACGACGAACCCGTCCTTCGTCTGGATCTGCTCGATCTCCCGGTCGCGCGTCCCCACCCACTCGGCCGCGGCGAGCACGAGCCCGAGCACGATCAGCGTGGTCCCGATCACGTACAGGTCGCGCGCGCTCGTCTCGATCTGGTCCTTGAACAGCACGCCGAACACGCCGATCGGGACCGTGCCGAGCACGATGTACCAGCCGATCCGCGCGTCGAGCTCGCGCCGCTTCGCGCGATCGGGCACGCTCGCGAGCCAGGCGCGCACGATCCGCCAGAGATCCTCGCGGAAGTAGAGGAGGACGGCGGCCATCGTGCCCAGCTGGGTCACCGCGGTGAAGGCCGCGCCCGGGTCCTCCCACCCGAGGAACGCGGGGACGACCCTCAGGTGGCCGGTGCTCGAGATCGGCAGGAACTCGGTGAGGCCCTGGACGATCCCGAGGACGATCGCCTCGAGCAATGACATCGCGGCGGGAGGCTAGTGCTCGCCCTCGCCCGCCCGGAACTCGCTGCAACGCTTCCGGGAGGCCTCGATCTCCGTCCACGCGTCCTCGCGCGAGTACCAGCCGTCCACGGTCACCTTCTTCTGCTCCAGGTCCTTGTAGATCGAGAAGAAATGCGCGATCTCGTCGCGGAGCTGGTCAGGCAGGTCGTCCAGGGTGTCGAGCTTGTTCCAGCCGGGATCGGTCAGGGGGACGCACAGGACCTTGTCGTCGATCCCCTTGTCGTCCTCCATGCGGAAGAGCGCGATCGGCTTGGCCTCGATCACGCAGCCGGGGAAGGTCGGCTCGGAGACGCAGCACATGACGTCGAGCGGGTCGCCGTCCTGGCCGAGCGTGTCCGGGATGAACCCGTAATCGGTCGGGTAGACGACTGACGAGAAGAGGAACCGGTCGAGCTTGATTGCGCCCTTCTCGTGGTCGAACTCGTACTTGTTGCGTGACCCCTTCGGGATCTCGATGATGACCTCGAGCGACCTGTCTGCCATCCCGGCGATATTCTGACCACCCGATGCGCTTCCTGCCCCTCACGCTGTTCGCCTGGCTCGCGCTCGCGGGCACGGCCTTCGCGCAGGAGCACCCGGAGACCGCCGGCGACAACGGCGAGGGGCTCGCGGGCGAGACCACGGACAAGGTCGTCACCTTCTTCTCGCTCGGCGTCCTGATCTTCTTCGTGCTCGTGGTGACGCTCGGAACGCTCATCCAGATGCTGCTCGAGCGGCGGAAGGAGCGGCGGAAGGCCGCGCACTTCCAGCGCCTGGGCTGGTAGCCCGTGGCCGTCCACTACGAGCGCCGGGGCGCCTCGGCGGTCGTGACGATCGACAGGCAGGAGCGGCGCAACGCGGTCGACGGCCCGACCGCCGAGGAGCTGACGGACGCCTACCGCCGCTTCGAGGGCGACGACGAGGCGCGCGTGATGATCCTGACCGGCGCGGGCGGAGTGGCCTTCTGCGCCGGCGCCGACCTGAAGAACATCGAGAGCTTCGGACCGCGCATGGACCTTCCGGACGGGCCGCTGGGATTCACGCGGCTGACGCCCTCGAAGCCCACGATCGCGGCGATCTCCGGCTGGTGCCTGGCGGGCGGTCTCGAGCTTGCGCTGTGGTGCGATCTGCGAATCGCCGCCGAGGGCTCGACGCTCGGCTTCCCCGAGCGGCGCTGGGGTGTGCCGCTGGTGGACGGCGGCACGCAGCGACTGCCGCGCGTGGTCGGCCTCGGGCGCGCTCTGGACATGATCCTGAGCGGCCGGATGATCTCCGTGGACGAGGCGCTGACGATGGGGCTCGTCAACGAGGTGACGGCGCCGGGCGCGCATCTCGACCGCGCGCTGGAGTACGCGGAGGCGCTCGCATCGTTCCCCCAGGAGACGATGCTGGCCGACCGCCACGCCGCGATCCACGGCATCGGCATGACGTTCGAGGAGGGCCTGGCCCTCGAAGCGGAGAGCGGCGCGAAGACGCAGGTGGTCGCGTGGCAGGGCGCGGCGCGGTTCGCCGGCGGCGAGGGCCGCGGCGGCGCCGGCGCGGGCGCCTAAGCGGGCGTCGCCGCCGCGCCTGCGGCCGCCTCGTCCGGCGTCAGCATCCCGCGGAAGAAGTACTGCAGCATCAGCGCGTAGGTGTCGTCCGCGACCGCCTCCGGGTCGAGCTCGCGCTCCATCGCGACCCCTGCGCCCATCGCGATCAGCATCGCGGCGAGCTGCTCGGTCGGGACCGGCAGGTCGAAGCCCTGCTCGGTCTTCGCGTCGAACACCTCCGCGAGCGCCGCGCGGAACCGCTGCACCCGCGGCAGGAACTTCCGCTTCACCGCCGGATTTCGCTGCGCGTAGGCCCAGAACTCGAAGAAGAGCCGGAAGTACTCGGGGTCCGAGTTCAGCTGCTGCATGTACTCCATGCCGACGGCGTGCGCGGTGCCGCGCTCGTCCGGCTCCTCGCCCATCACACGCTTGACGGCGGCGAGCCGCTCCTCGAAGTGTGCGTCGATCGTCGCGAGGAACAGGTCCTCCTTGCCCTTGAAGTTCGAGTACACGGCGCCCTTCGTGAACCCGGCCTCCTCCGCGACCTCGTCGAGCGACGCCTTGTCGTAGCCCCGGCGCGAGAAGACCTTCGCCGCCGCCACGACCAGGCACGTGCGCGTGTGCTCGCGCTGCTCCGCGCGGCTCAGGCGGCGCGGGGTCATGCCGCCCTCGCGACGATCCGCCCGCCGGCCGACGGCGCGAACGTGATCGAGCGGCGTGTGATCCGCTCGGAGCGCTGCTTGGGCGCGTGGATTCGGCGGTGGCGCAGGATCGTGCCGAGCACGACCTTCATCTCGAACTGCGCGAAGCTCGCGCCGAGGCAACGGCGAACGCCGCCGCCGAAGGGCAGGTACTCGGTGTTCGACGGCGGGTTCTCGAGAAAACGTTCCGGCCGGAACGCGAGCGGGTCGGGATAGATGTCCGGGCGCCGGTGGGTCAGGTAGATCGACGGGACGATGTAGACGCCCGCCGGAAGCTCGTAGCCGCCCAGCTCGACCGGCTCGGCGAGCTTGCGCGCGACCGCGGGCACCACGGGCCGCAGCCGCAGCGACTCCTTGATCACCGCGTCGAGGTACTCGCCGTCCGGCTCGTCCTCGAGCCGCGCGAGCACCTCGGGGTGGCGGCTGATCCGCTCGAGCGTCCACGCGAGCGACGTCGCCGTGGTCTCGTGCCCGGCCACGAGCAGCGTGACCAGCTCGTCGCGCAGCTCCCGCTCGGAGAGCGGCTCGCCCTGCTCGTCGCGCGCCTGGAGCAGCAGCGACATCACGTCGCCGCGCTCGGCCGCGTCCGCGTCGGCGCGTCGCGCGCGGATCTCCTCGTAGATCGCGACATCGGCCTCGCGAACGCGTTGGCGGAACCGCCCCCATGGGCTGCGCGGCCCCCATCTGGAGGGCGCGAGCATGAGCGCCAGCATCTGCCAGCGATTGGCCATCGGGTCGAGCACCGCGCGCAGCAGCTGGGCGACGTGGTCGAGCCGCTGGCCGTCCTCGATGCCGAAGACCGCGCGCTGGACGACCTCGAGCGTGATCGCCTGGGTCGATTCGATCGCCGAGAAGGGCTGGTCCTGCGGCCACGAGGCGACGTGACGCTCCGCCACCTCCTCCATCAGGGCCCCGTACTCGCGCATCCGCTCGCCGTGGAAGGGCGGAAGCAGCATTTTGCGATGGCGCATGTGCTCGGCGCCGTCGAGCAGGAGCGTCGAGTGACTGCCCACGAGCGGCCCGAGCGTCTCGTTCCCCTCACCCGCCCTGAACACCTCCGGGTCACCGCGGAAGACCTGCTTGATCGTGTCCGGGTTCGCGGTCACGCACAGCGTCCGGTCGAGCGGCGTGACGAAGTGGAAGAAGTCACCGTGCTCGCGGTAGGCCTGGTCGAGCACCGCGTCGGGGCGCAGCATGAAGCGGGTCATGAAGACGACCCGCGGCATCTCGATGCGCGGGGGAAGGCCCTTGACCGCCATCAGGCGGTCGTCGCCTTCGCCGAGGCGTACGGGCACCCGTGGCGTTCCGCTGCCGCGCGAAACCGCTCGCGCAGCGGGGGCCGCTCGCTGGCGGCGTAGACGTCCACCGGCTCACGCGCGTTGCGGAACGTTCGCGGCCCGCGCGGCTCGAGCCGCGGCCGGCGCCGGCGGGCGGCCGCGCGCGTGGTCTCGCTGAGCAGCACCTCGCCTCCGCGCGCCGCCTGCGACAGCCGCGCGGCCATGTTGACCGCCGATCCGAAGTAGTCCCCGTCGCGCTCGACCGCGGGCCCGGTGTTGATCCCCACGCGAACCGCGGGCAGGCCGTCGAGGTCGCCGGCGAGCTCGAGCCCGAGCCGCAGCGCGTCGCACGCGTCGCCGGCCCGCACCATCGCTCCGTCGCCCAGCGACTTCACGACAACCGCGCCGTGCCGAGCGGCACGCGCACGGACCTCGCGGTGGAAGCGCGTGGCCACCTCCGCGGCGCGTTCATCCCCCTCGTCGATCGAGAGCGTGGTGAAGCCGACCAGGTCTGCGAACAGGAACGTATGCATGACGCCTCCAGAGATCAGATACTCGCCGGTATCTTAATACCCAGAGGTACGAGACTCAACCCCCGTATGTTGCGCGCGTGCCAGAGGCTGCGATCGAGGTGCGCGACCTGCGCAAGCACTACGGGGACGTGGAGGCCGTCCGTGGGCTGTCGTTCCGCGTCGAACGTGGCGAGGTGGTCGGCCTGCTGGGGCCGAACGGGGCCGGGAAGACCACGACCGTCGAGATCCTCGAGGGCTACCGCGATCGCACCGGGGGCGAGGTGTCGGTGCTGGGCCACGACCCGGCCGACGCGCCGCTCGACCTGCGTCGCCGGGTTGGGATCGTGCTCCAGAGCGGCGGCTTCTACCCGCGAGTGACGGCCATCGAGGCCCTGCGGCACTTCGCCGGCTACTACCCCGACCCGCGCGACCCGCGCGAGACCCTCGCGCTCGTCGGGCTCGAGCGATCGGCGGACGTGCGCGTCAACCGCCTGTCCGGCGGGCAGCGGCGACGGCTCGACCTCGCGCTTGCACTCGTCGGGGACCCCGAGCTCATATTCCTCGACGAGCCGACGACGGGTTTCGACCCGGCCGCCCGCCGCACCGCGTGGGAGGTGGTCCGGCGCCTGCGCGAGCTCGGCAAGACGGTCCTCCTGACCACGCACTACCTCGACGAGGCGCAGGAGCTCTCCGACCGCGTCGCGATCGTCAAGGACGGGCGGATCGTGGCGACCGGGCCGCCGCGCGAGCTCGTGGGAGGCGCCCACCGCGTGACGTACGAGCAGAATGGGCGTCACGTCGAGCACGAGACGGACGACCCGACGACCCTGCTCCATCGGCTGACCGCCGACGCGCTGGAACAGGGCGAGCGCCTGGAGAACCTGCACGTCAGGCGCCCGAGCCTCGAGGAGGTCTACCTCGAGCTGACCAGGGAGGCCGAGTGAGCCTCTTGATCCACCAGCTCCGCTTCGAGCGCGTCGTGTTCCGGCGCAACCCGAGCGCCGCCTTCTTCAACTTCATCCTGCCGCTCCTGCTGCTCGTGCTCGTGGCGAGCGTGTTCGCAGGGGACGACGACGAGCTCGACGTCCTGATCCCCGGCATCGCGGGCATGAGCATCATGGCCACGACGTTCACCGCGCTGGCGTTCAACGTGACCTTCCTGCGCGAGCAAGGGATCCTCAAGCGGATCCGCGGCACGCCGATCCCGCCCGCCAGCTACCTGGGGGGACTTGTCGGCTCGGCGGTCGTGAACGCCGTCGTGCAGGTGGTGCTCGTCTTCGCGATCGGCAGGCTCGCCTACGGCGTCGACCTGCCCGACGATGCGGCGGGGGTGCTGCTGTACGCGACCGTGGGGGTCGCGGCGTTCGCCGCGCTCGGCATCGCGCTCTCCCACGCGATCCCCAACTTCGACGCCGCCGGCGCGTACACGAACGCGGTGTTCCTGCCGCTCGTGTTCATCTCGGGCGTCTTCTACTCGGCCGACGGGCTGCCGCCGGTGCTCGAGGGGATCGCGACGGCCCTACCCCTCAAGCACGTGATCGACGGCCTCGCGGGGGACGGTTCCGGCGCCGGTCTGGCGGTCGTTCTGGCGTGGGGTGCCGGAGGTGCCATACTCGCTGTGCGCTACTTCCGCTGGGACTGAGTGTTCCCTTAGCGCCGTCACGTATGACTCGCGCCCTTCTCCCCCTTCTCGCTCTGCTGCTCCTCGCTGCGCCGGCTCACGCCGCGGAGGAGAAGCAGACCTTCTTCTCGGAGCCGATCGAGGTCAAGTCCTACACGGGTGAGCAGAGCTACCAGCTGCTCGACGCCGACGGCGAGCATGCGCCGGCCGACCCGGGCTGGATCACGAGCATCAAGGTCGACGTCGTCAAGAAGCCCACGGCGAAGGCGAAGGCGCTCTCGATCCAGGACGTGATGATCCATCACATCGTCCTTCACTCCACGGGCGCGAAGTGGAGCTCCGGCGCGAACTGCGGCGGCCGGATGTTCGCGATGGGCGAGGAGAACCAGGAGATGCCGCGCACCGGCGACTTCGGCATCGCCAACGAGACCAAGTCCGGCTCCGCACCCAACTGGTTCCTCACGCACATGCTGATGAACCACCGTCCCAGCCACTTCAAGGTCTGGGTGCGCACGAAGATCACCTACAGCGACGAGCCGAAGACCGAGCTCACCCCGCTGTGGATCGACACCGACGGCTGCGACGTCGATCCGACGTACACAGTCGACGGATCCGGCAAGAAGGGCTCGACCGACTACGACCGCCACTTCTGGGAGGCGCCGATGGACGGGCGCATCATCGGCGCGCAGGGCCACCTGCACGGCGGTGGCAAGTACCAGTCGCTCCGCAACATGTCCTGTGACAAGCGCGAGCTCATCCGGTCGCAGGGCTACTACGGCTTCCCCGATCACATCTTCTACCGGGTGCGGCCCATGCTCCACGAGCCCTCGCCGATCTCGATGAGCCGGACCATCTCGGAGACCGGCATCCCCGTGAACGAGGGCGATCGACTGCGGCTGACCGCGGCCTACGACAACGGCCTGCCTCACACGCGCGTCATGAGCATCCTGATGGGCTACTTCCTCCCCGGCGAGGTCGACGGCTGCGAGGAGATGCCCGACGACCTCGACATCCAGGACGTGCCGGACCGCTCTCGCAAGCCGTACCCGCGTTTCAAGGTGCCGCTCGTGGCGCCGCCGGACGGGGCCTTCGCGCCGTTCAAGAACGCCATCAAGGTGAGCGACTACTTCTTCAACAAGCGGCGCGTGCAGATCGAGCGCGGCGAGGCGGTCACCTGGCGCTTCGACGGCTCGACCTTCCACGACGTGTCCGTGGCGAGCGGGCCGCGCGGATTCTCGTCCGAGTGGATCCGGAACGGCGAGTACACGTACACGCCGGAGGTCAAGGGCCTCTACAAGCTGTACTGCACGCTGCACCCTGGGCTCATGTCCCAGGAGCTCAAGGTCACTCGCTAGAGCGCCACTCGCTGTCTAGAGCGCCAGCGTGTGCCCATTGCGGCGCAGCCAGCGCTCGTGCTCGCGGTACCCGGGGCACCGGCTCCCCAGCAGCCGCCAGAAGCGATCCGAGTGGTCGAGCACCTCGAGGTGCGCCACCTCGTGCTCCACGACGTAGTCGAGGATCTCGGCCGGCGCTAGCAGGAGGCGCCAGTTGAAGCTCATCGCCCCGTCCTGCGAGCAGCTCGCCCACCGGGTCCGCTGGTTGCGGATCGAGAGGCGGGTCCAGCGGGTGCCGGCCCGCTTCGTGGCGGCGTCCAGCCGCGGCTCGATCTCCGCCCGCGCCTGCCGCCGGTACCAGCGCTCCAGCGCGTCGCCGATCGCGGCCGTGCCCTCGCGCGCCACCTTCACGGTCAGGCGCCCGCCGCGGCGGGCGACGTGCGGCCGAGTGCGGCCGGGCTCCACGCGTACGTCGAGCTCCAGCACGTCGCCCAGGTACGGGACGATGCCGCCGTGTCGCAGGGCAATCGCGGGCGCTTCCCGTTTGGCGGCCTCGTAGCGGCGCAGCGTGCGCTCGATCCAGGGCTTCTTCTCGGCCACGAAGGGCTCCACGTGGCGCAGCGCCATCCGCCGCGGGACGACGACCTCCACCCCGTCCGCGTCCACGACGATGCGCGCGCGGCGCGCTCGGTCAGACCTTCTGATCCTGTAGGGAATCGCCGCTGACGTCACGCCGCTGAGCGTAGGGCTCGGAGCGGACCTGCTCGTAGACCTTCGCCACGTTCTCGGCGAGCGCCGGCCACGCGTACCGCTCGCGCGCCTCGAGGTAGGCGGCCTCGCCCTTTCGCGCGCGCTTGCCGGGGTCGTTCACGGCGTCCACCAGCGCGTCGGCGAACGCATCCTCGTCGTCCGGCGGTACGAGCCAGCCGGTCTCGCCGTGGTCGACGATCTCGGCGGGGCCGTAGGCGTCCTTCGCGATGACAGGGAGCCCGCAGGCCATGCCCTCCACCAGCACCTGCCCGAACTGCTCGCGCACCGACGGCAGCACGACGACATCGGCGGCGTTCAGCCCGCTGGGCAGGTCGCGGTGGCCGCGCCAGCCCGCAAGGAAGACGTCATCGACGCCCTCGGCCTCGATCACCTCGAGCGGGTGCTCGCCCTCCCACTCGCCCGGATAGCCGCCCAGCAGGACGAGCGGCGCGCGCATCTCGAAGCGAGGCCGCGCCCGAGCGTACGCGCGGATCAGGAGCGGGATCCGCTTCACCTCCGTGTAGCGGCCGACGTACAGGAGCACGGGGCCGAGTCCGCTGAAGGCCTCGAGGTCCGCCTCCGAGTAGGCGACGCTGCCGGGCTCGCCCCCGGGCCGCCATCCGCGCGGCTCCTCGACAAGCCACTCGCGCCACAACGCGAGCCGCTCGGCGCGTCCCAGCGGCCTGCGCTCGAAAGCGTTCGGGTCGAACCCGTTGGGCGCCCAGACGGTCTTGCCCGGGTCGATGCCGAGCAGCTCGGGAGCGCGGCGGGCCGCGTCGGGCGAGAGCACGAAGAGCCGGCGAGCGTCGGAGGCCCAGCGGCGCATTCGCTCGACCCACTCGCCGGCGTGCGCCCAGTCGGGCCGCAGGCCCTTGTCGATCTCGCGCAGCATCAGGAGCTCTGTGCCGTGGAGGTGCCCGATGACCGGCTTCTCGGGGAAGGCGCGCGCCGCCGCCTCGTTGATCGGGGTCAGGTGGTGGAGGTGGAGCAGGTCGGCGTCGCCCGCCCCGGCACGCTCCAGATGGCCGATCCAGGCCTCGACCAGGTGCTCGTAGGTCTCGTCGTCGACGCTCGCGAAGACGCGATCGGGCGCGCCCGTCCGATCCTCGTAGGACGGATGCATCGGCGGGTCGGCGCGCAGCGGGTCGGCCGCGTCCAGCGCGTCGTCGTAGGCGACCGGCACGACGTTCAGCCCACGGAAGAACGTCTCCGCGTGCGGGTCGTCGCCCGGCTCGCCGAGCGACCCGGCGAGGACGGTCGCCTCCCAGCCGTGCGGGGGCAGCGCGCCGGCGAGGTAGCGCGTGACCTGCGCGGAACCACCACGCGGGAAGAACATCAGCGCCATCAGCACACTCCGGCTCATGCCGGAGAGGGAATCAGATCGCCTCGAAGACCAGCGCGTTCACGACGGGGCGGCCCGCCAGCAGCTCGATGCCGTGCTCCTCGCGGGGGACGTTTCGCAGGATGCCGTCGTGGACCAGGGAGGTCGATCCGCCGCCGTCGAGGTTGATCGCCCGGTCGGCGCCCAGGGCGGCCATCAGCTCGGCGAGCTCGCGCAGGGTCAGTCCGGCGTCGTGCTCGCTGCGCCCGTCGCAGGCCACGGCCAGCAGCCAGTCACGGCCCATACCCAGCGCCGCGCGCGGGTACCGGCCGACGGTGATGTCGGAGTCGAACTGAGCCTGGTTGGCCGAGAAGCCCTCGGGATCGAAGCCGTCGTGCACGACCGGGAGCCGGCCGGCCACGAGCAGCGGCCCGGCCTGAAGCAGGTCGCCGCCGGGACGCGGGGGGAGATCGTCGCGCGGGGCGAGGCGAACGCGGCCCTCGTCGATCGCGACGCACGAGCGCGTCGCGCCCCACGGCTCGTCGAATGGCACCGTCGAGATGCGCTCGCCGTTCCGCCACACTTCGCCAAGCGGCGTCCCATCCGCCTGGCGGAGGAAGAACCCGCCGACGAGGGCGTGCGCGACGTTCTCCTGCGCGCACCACGAGGCGAGTGGAAGCGGCCGCTCCATCAGCGCGAGCGTTACGCGCGTGCTGCGCGCGGGGTGCGCGGCCACGTGGACCGTCGTGCGCGCGCCGTCCGAAAGCGTGTGGACGAACCGGCGGACGTGACTCCGCCGGAGGGGGTATGGCCGGGCCCAGGCGCCCATGATGCCTCCCTATCGGGTATTTGCAGGGAAAACCTGAGTCCTGCTTAGAACATGAGCTGGACGGCACCGCCGTCGGCCGCCCAGGCCGCGCCGGTCACGTTCGACGCCCGCGCCGAGCACAGGAAGACGATCACCGCGGCGATCTCGTCCTCCTCCCCCATGCGCCCGATCGGGATCTTCGCCGCCGCCTGCTCGAGCGCCTCCTCGCGCGAGATGCCGGCCTTCGCCGCGCTCTGCTCCGCCAGGCCGTCCTCCTCGAGCCACAGCGGCGTCGCGACCGGGCCCGGCGCGACCGCGTTCACGAGCACCCCGGTCCCCGCCCAGCGGTCGGCGAAGACCCGCGACAGCGAGAGCTCCGCCGCCTTCGTGACCGAGTAGGCGGCGTTGCGCGGCGAGGGGCGCTTGCCCGACGACGAGGCCACGTTCACGATCCGGCCCTCGCCGGCCTCGGCCATCCGCGGCGCCGCGGCGTTCATCAGCCGCATCGGCGCCATCACGTTCAGCTGCCACTGCCCGTCCCAGTCGGCATCGGTCAGTTCCTCGAGCGAGCGCGCGCTGCTCGTGCCGGCGTTGTTCACGAGCACATCGATGCGCCCGAACCGTTCGACGCACTCGGCGACGATGCGCTCGGCGGCGTCCGGCTCGGTCACGTCGCACGCGAAGTCGCCGCCGCGCGAGACGCGCAGGACGTTCGCACCCTCCGCCTCGAGCATCCGCGCGGTGGCGGCGCCGATGCCGCGACTCGCACCCGTCACGATGCACGCCTTGCCTGAGAGCCCGAGTTCCAAGGAGGCACATGAAATCGCACACGGCGTACATGACGTTCAACACCGACCAGCGACGCGAGTTCGTCCGCATCACCGAGGACGTGCAGCGTGCGGTCGACGAGGCCGGCGTCGCCGAGGGCATGGCGCTCGTCTCGGCGATGCACATCACCGCCGCCGTCTGGATCAACGACGACGAACCGGGCATCCAGGCGGACGCGCTCGAGTGGCTCGACAAGATCGCGCCGCCGAGCTGGACGGAGCCCGCGAACGACGTGGCGCGCGAGCTGTCGCCGACGCCCGGCGACTACCGCCACCACCGCGGCGGTGAGGACAACGGCGACGCCCACCTGAAAAACCTGCTCGTCCACCACCAGGTGATCGTCCCCGTGACCGAGGGCCGCCTGGACCTCGGGCCGTGGCAGGCGATCTTCTACGTCGAGTTCGACGGCGGCCGCAACAAGCGGCTCGTGATCAAGGTCCTGGGCGAGTAAGCGCCGCCAGCAGGTTGTCCACGGCCAGGTCGGCCATCCGCTCGCGGGTGCGGTGCGTGGCCGAGCCGATATGCGGGACGACGAGCGCGTTCGGCAACTTCAAGAGCAAATGGTCGGCCGGCAGCGGCTCCGGGTCGGTCACGTCGAGCGCGGCCGCTCCGAGGCGGCCGTCGATCAGCGCCTTCGTGAGCTCCTTGGTGTCGACGATCGGACCGCGCGCGGTGTTCACCAGGATCGCGGTGGGCTTCATGTGCGAGAGCTCGGCCGCGCCGATCAGACCGCGCGTCTCGTCCGTGAGCGGGCAGTGGATCGACACGAAATCGGCCCGCTCGAGCGCGTCGTGGAGGGAGTCGCCCCGACCGATGCCCGCCACGTCCATCCCGAACGCCTCCGCACGCCGTGCGACGGCTCGTCCGATCCGGCCCATTCCGACGACGCAGAGACGCGCCCCGTGCAGGTCCTGCCCGAGCCACCCGCCCGGCTCCCATGTCCGCCAGCGCCCCGCGCGGACGTCGCGCACGGCCTCGGGCAGTCGCCGCGCCGCGGCGAGCATCAGAGCGAATGTCAGCTCGGCCGTCGTGTCGGTCAGGACATCGGGCGTCACGCCGACCGTGATGCCGCGCTCCGCGGCCGCCGCGCGGTCAATGTTGTCCGACCCGACGGCGTAGTTCGAGATCGCGCGGAGCCGCGGACACGCGGCGATCACGTCGGCGTCGATCGCGTCGGTCAGGAGGCAGAGCAGGCCCTCGGCGTCGCGCGCGCCCGCCACAAGCTCCTCGCGCGTCGGCGGCAGGTCGCCGGGCCAGACCTCCACCTCGTGCGCGCCGCGCAACCGGTCGAGTGCGCCGCCGGGCAGCGCACGCGTCACGAAGCACCTAGCCACGGTCCGCCAACACCGCCCGCGCCGCCAGGTAGCCCGGTGCGCCCGTGACCGCACCGCCCGGGTGCGCACCCGACCCGGCCAGGTAGAGACCGTCGACGCCCGCGAACCGGTCCGCCGCGTGCCGGTCCTCGAGTAGCTGCCCGGGCAGCATCTCGCCGTGGAAGATGTGCCCGCCCGCGATCCCGAACCGCGCCTCGAGCTCGCGCGGGCCGAGCGCGAGCCGCTCGACTATCCGGTCCGGCAACTCCGGACAGACCTCGGCGAAGCGCGCGACGGCGGCATCGGCCGCCGCGTCCGCGTCCGCGTCCGGCGGGAAGCACTGGCAGAACAGCGACAGCACGTGCCGGCCGGGCGGCGCCAGGCTGTCGTCGGCCGCCGTCTGGCAGGCGGCCTCGATCCAGGGCCGCGCCGCCGGCCGGCCTGCGCGCGCGTCCGCCGCCGCGCCGGCCAGGTCGGCCATCGTGAATCCGATGTCGATGGCCCCATGCCAGGGCTCAGGGCCCGGCCAGCTCGGGAAGTCCGGCAGCCCGTCTAGCAGCAGCATCACCTTCACCACCGGGCCCGCCTGCTGCCAACCGCCACGCGCCTCCGCGCCGGCGAGGCGCCCGGTCGTCAGCGGATCGGCGTTCGAAACGACCGCCCGTGCGCGCACCTCCTCGCCGCCGTCCAGCACCAGGCCGGCGGTGGCGCCGTTCTCCACCAGGACGCGCTCGACCGTCGCCTCGAGGCGAACCCGCGCCCCGGCAGCCTCGGCGGCGCCGTGCAGCGCCGCCGAGACCGCGCCCATGCCCCCGCGCGCGTAGCCCCACGCTCCCGGGACCCCGGCCGCCTCGCCGAGGTCGTGGTAGAAGCCGACGAAGGCGGTGCCCGGATCGTCCGGGCCGGCGAGGGTCCCGATCAGACCCTGGATCGCGAACGGCACGCGCACCTGCTCGGACGGGAAGCCCGCGAGCTCGGCGGCGATCGGGCCGTCGAGCAGCTCGGGCCCGATCGCCTCGAGCCACCGCTCGCGGTCGGGCGGCTCGAGCATCAGGGGCCGCGCGCGCTCGGCCGCGCGCTCCCAGCGGTCGGCGAACGCGCGGTAGGCGTCGGCATCCGCCCGTGACCAGTCGGCCTCGATCGCCCGACACGTGCGCTCGCGGTCGGACCACGTCATGACGCGCCGCCCGTCCGGGAACGGCGCGAACAGGTACGGCTCGTGCACGCTCACCTCCAGCCCGTGGGCGCCGAGGTCGAGCTCGCGCACGATCTCGGGACGCAGGAGGGACAGCGTGTACGCGCCCGGCGACGCACGCACGCCCGGCCACAACTCCTCCGTCACGCAGGCGCCGCCGACGACGTCCCGGCGTTCGAAGCACTCGACCGCGAGCCCGGCGCGGGCCAGGTACGCGGCGGCGACCAGTCCGTTGTGGCCGGCGCCGATGACGGCGACGTCGAGCACTTGGCCCGAGGCTACTTCTTCTTGCGATCGACGGCGCGCTGGAGCTGCGCCTTGTCCATCTTCGAGCGGCCTTCGATGTTCAGTTTCCGGGCCTCGTTCATGAGCTGTTCCTTCGTGCGCCCCTTCGGCCGCTTGGTGCCCGACCGCTCACCGCCGCGCTGGCCGGGCGACTTGTCCTTGACCGACGTCCGCGACCGCTCGCGGGACTCGCCCGAGCGCGCACGTTCCTTGTTGACGACGCGCGCGGCGATCTCCTCCGCCGTGCCCTCGGACTTGCCCTGGCCCTTGACGGACTTCTTGACCTTCTCGTACTGGCGCGCGCGCTTCGTGCCCTTCTTGACTCCCCTAGGCGGCACCGAGCGCCTCCACGAGCTCATCCTTCGTCATGTCGGCGCGGCCCGAGATGTCGGCCTTCTGCGCGCGCTTGTAGAGCTCGTCCTTCGAGAGCTTGGACAGGTCGCCGCCGTTCGAGACCGGCTGCTCGGCCGTCACTCCCTCGAGGCTGGCCTTGAGCGCCGCCATCAGGTCGGGCGCCGCCTTCGGCTGCTCCGCCTTCGGCTCGGCGATCGTCTCCCCGGCGCGCTTCGCCTTGATGATCTCGCAGAGCGTGTCGCGGTAGGTGTCCTTGTACTGCTCGGGCTCGAACGGCCCGTACAGCTTGTCGATGAGCGCCTGCGCCATCTCGACCTCGCGCTTGTCGACGTCGCCCTTCTTGATGTCGGGGGCAAGCCCCTCGGGCTTGCGGATCTCGTCCGCGAAGTACATCTTCTCGAGCACGAGCGTGCCGTCGGCGACCCGCACGCAGCCGAGGCTCTGGCGATCGCGCATCACGAACTTCGCGATCGCGGCGCGACCGGACTCCTCCATCGCGCGGACGAGCAGCGCGTAGACCTTCTCGGCGCCCTCCTGCGGACCGAGGTAGTAGGTGCGCTCGAAGTAGATCGGGTCGATCGCCTCGTAGTCGACGAAGTCGCGGATGTCGATCGACTTGTACGTGTCCTCCTGCGCCTTCTCGAAGTCCTCGTCGCGCATCGGGACGTACTCGCCCTTCTCCCACTCGAAGGCCTTGACGATCTCGTCCTCGGGGACGGGCTTGCCCTCCTTCTTGCAGACCTTCTCGTAGCCGATCCGGCTGCCGTCCTTCTCGTGGATGTAGTTGAAGTGCAGCTTGTGCTCGGAGATCGCCGAGTACATCCGGACAGGGACGTTCACTAAGCCGAAGGAGATCGCCCCTGTCCAGAGCGCTCTAGGCATGCACGCCCTCGCACATCTCCTCGACGACCTTGGAGCAGAACGCGTCGAGGTCGCGCGGGCTGCGGCTGGTGACGAGACCCTCGTCCACGACGACCTCCTCGTCCACCCATTCCGCGCCGGCGTTTCGCAGGTCGGTCTGGATGCTCGGGTACGACGTCATCCGGCGACCGTCCACGACACCCGCCTCGACCAGCGTCCACGGTCCGTGGCAGATTGCGGCGACCGGCTTCTTCGCCTCCATGAACGAGCGCGCGAACTCGACCGCGTCCTCGTCGGAGCGCAGCTTGTCCGGGTTCATGAGGCCGCCCGGCAGCACGAGGCCGTCGTAGTCCTCCGGGTCGGCGTCGGAAACGGTGACGTCCACCGGAAAGGTGTCGCCCTTCTCGATGTCGTGCTCCACGCCCTGGATCTCGCCTTCCTCGAGCGAGACCAGCTTCGGCGTGCCGCCCTCCCGCTCGACCGCCTTCCACGGCTCGGTCAGCTCGGACTGCTCCACGCCGTCGGCGGCCAGAAACGCGACGGTCCTGCCGTCGAGCTTGCCCATGTCGAACCTCCTTAGGTCTAGGTTTCGTCAGCCCGCGTTTGCGGGATTGCCGGTCGCGTCACCGGCGTCCGAATCGGAGTCGCCGCGTGCACCGGCGTTCTCGCCGGCCTCCTCGCGGGCCGCGCCGCCCTCGTCGTCGGGCACCTGCCCGGAGGGAGCTTCCTCCGGAAGCTGGTCGGACTCTTCACGCGGCGTTTCCACAGCTAGGTCCGCCGTTCGAGGTTCGCGACCTCGTCGGCCTTCGCGTCGGCCTTGTCCTGGGCGCGCGCCAGGTCCTCCTTGGCCTCGCCCTTCTGCTCCTCCTTGACGCCCTCGCGACGCGTGCTCGGGTCGTCCATCAGGTCCCCGGCGGCCTTCTTCAGGCGACCGGTGATCTTGTCGGTGATGCTCATGTTCTCGGTACCCCCTCCGTCGATTTCAGTACCTATAGGGGTTGCCGGTTCAGGCGGCGGCGAAACGCTCGCGCGCGCCTGAGAGCGATGCTGCCACGGTGTCCGCAGCCGTGTCTCCGGAGCGCACAGCACCGTCCATGTAGCCGCTCCAGACGGTTGCCGTCTCGGCGCCGGCCCAGTGGATGGGGCCGACCGGCGCACGCAGCTGCGGGCCGTATGCGGTCCACGCTCCGGTGGGCATGTAACAGCCGTAACAACCGCGGGTCCACTCCTCGTCGGCCCAGCTCTTGTCGACGTAGTCCAGCGCGGCACGCGCCTCGTCGCCGAAAAGGCGCGCGAAGCAGTCGATCACGGCCGCGCGCCGGCGCGCGGGCTCCCATGCGCCGAGCTCGCGCGCCTGGGTGCCCTCGAGGAAGCCGAGCAGCACCCCGGGCGCTCCGTCCGGCGGCGAGTTGTCGAAGGTCAGCTTGACCGGGCCATCCGTGCTCGTCGCCTGGCCGGTAAGGCCGCGCGCGCGCCAGAACGGCCGGTCGTAGATCGCCATGCACTTGATCACGGTGCCCTGTGGAATTCGCTGCGTGAGCTGGTCGCGGAGCGCCGGCATCGGCGGGTCGTAGGCGATCCGGCACGTGAGCGTCGGGGGCATCGCCACGATCACCCGCCGCGCCTCCACGTCGAGTCCGTCGGCATGCACCGTCACGCGGTCGGCCTCGCCGTAGGCGATCCGTCGCACGGGCGCCTCGAGCACGACCCGGTCGCCGAGCTCCTCCGCCATGCGGATCGAGATCAGCTGCGTGCCGCCGACGACACGCGCGTCCTGCGCGCCGCCCTCGGTGTCCCAGAGCGCGTCGAGACCCCCCGCCGACGAGATGTAGAACAGCGCGTGAAGCAGCGAGATGTCCTCCGGCTGCGCCGCCCACACCGCCTCGACGCCGAGCGACAGCGCGTCGCGGGCGCCCTTCGTCACGACGTTGCGGCGCATCCAGGACCACAGCGTCTGGCTGTCCCACTCCTTCGCCTTGGACGCCGTCCAGGGTGCCTCGGCGGGCACCTTCTTCGCCATGCGGTCGAGCCTCCACTGTGCCTGGCCGAAGTCCGCGAGCAGTCGCTTCGAGATTCGCGGGATCGTGCCGGTGTAGCGGTGGAGCGCGCCGTCGTATTCGATCACGTGCTCGCCCCGGTTGTAGGTGGGGAACGACTCCAGGCCGAGCTCGCGGATCAGTTCGAGCACGCGGGTCTGCGTGGGACCGACCCACTGGCCGCCGACCTCGACGATCTTGCCGTCGCCGATCGGATGGTTCAGCGTGCGGCCGCCCACGCGATCGCGTGCCTCGAGCAGGACACAATCGATCCCGGAGGCCGTGAGCCTGCGCGCCGCCGCGAGCCCGGCGAGGCCGGCGCCGACGATCGCGACCTCGGTCTCACGCGTGTCGGGCACGTGTCAAGCGTAACCGCGCGGGTACGATCGCCGCCATGGCGGACGCGGGGGCAGCGGGCACATTCCAGATCGCCGACATGACCGTGAACCGGATGGGCTTTGGCGCCATGCGGGTCACGGGCAAGGGCGTGTGGGGCGATCCGCCCGATCGCGAGGCGGCCCGGGCGGTGCTGCGTCGGGCGGTCGACCTGGGCGTCAACCTGATCGACACCGCCGACTCCTACGGCCCGCACGTCAGCGAGGAGCTGATCGCCGAGGCGCTCCACCCCTACCCCGACGACCTGGTGATCGCCACGAAGGGCGGGCTCGAGCGTACGGGCCCCGGTGAGTGGCACCGCAACTGCCACCCCGACCACCTGCGCGAGGCGTGCGAGGGCAGCCTGAGGCGCCTCCGACTCGAGCGGATCGACCTCTACCAGCTCCACGCGGTGGACCCGAAGATCCCGCTCGCGGAATCACTGGGCGAGCTGAACGCGCTCCAAAACGAGGGCAAGATCCGCCACATCGCGGTGTCGAATGTGGACGTCGAGCAGCTCGGGCAGGCGCGCGAGATGTCGGGCGCCGTCTCGGTTCAGAACCGCTACAGCATCACCGACAGAGAATCCGAGGATGTCCTCGGCGCCTGCGAGCGCGACCGGCTCGGGTTCCTGCCCTGGTTCCCCCTCGCGGCGGGCGCGGCAGCGGACCACGCGCCGCTCGCCGAGGTCGCGGACCGCCACGGCGCGACCGCGATGCAGGTCGCCCTCGCGTGGCTACTGCACAAGTCGCCCGCGATGCTGCCGATCCCCGGGACGTCCTCGGTGGAGCATTTGGAGGAGAACGTGGCGGCGGCCGGGCTGACCCTCAGCGACGAGGACCTCCAGGCGCTTTCGTAACGATCAGGGGCGCGGCAGCTTGCGCGTATCCACGACCTCGAACGCTCGGCCCGGCACGTCGTGGAGCGTGTGGAGCTGGTCGTTGTCCCAGCCCCGATGGGGTGCGCCGGACACGTACCAGTTCGACCCGTTGTCGGCCACGATCATCCCGTAGCGCTTGAGCGCCTTGAGCACGACGCGCGCCTGCCGCGGGAACCGCTTGATCCCGTACCCGGCCTTGAGCCGGAAGCGCTGGCCCATCGCCGGGAGGTTGCGATTCGTGAGGTCGGAAGCGAAGTGCCGGGCCGGATAGATGAACTTCCGCCGCGTGCGCTCGACGGTGAAGCGCAGGGCATGATCGATTCGGCCGCGCTTCACCTCGTCGTAGCGGGCGAGGCCGGGCAGGATCGGCAGGCCGGCGGCATCGGCCGAGGTCCAGCCGCGCGGACGCATCCGGTTCGAGTCCAGATTCCAGATCGCGCCCGACCCGCCGCGCCACCGGTCGCCGCCATCGCGCGGGTAGGCGGCGAACAGCTCGTACAGGCGACAGCGCCCTCGGTCGACCACGATCACGTGGCGATCGCCGTCCGAGTCACGGCCACCTTCGATCGGCACGCCGCGCGGGATCGGATACGGACCCGGGTCGGACTCGCCCGCGTATTCGAAGCTGACCGGCACGCGCCGGTGCGATCGCTTCACAGTGACGAACGGGATCCCGATGCGAGCCCCCTGGTAGAGGCCGGAGCCGAAGTCGGCGTGCATGGTGTCGCCGGCCCCGATCGCCCGCACCATCCGCTTCGAGCCGTCCAGCACCGGCAGATCGTCGACCCGCTGGTTCCAGTGGCTCGACTTCGGAAACAGCGGGCAGTCGGGCGCGCCCGGCAGCGGCCGGGACGCGGCGCTGCCCGCGAGGGCCGCCGTGGCCGCCGCTAGGAGGGCGGCCCCTGCGACCCGAACCTTGATTCGCCCTCCGGAAGCTTGCCGTCACGTCCCACGTAGCCGTCCTTGCCGCCGACGATGACGTACAGCGCGTCCTCGTCGCCCACGTTCTTCAGCCGCCGGACGGTCGACGCGTCGACGCGCGCGATGCCGCCGGGGCCGAGCACGTGCGCATCGCCGTCGCCGAAGGTGATCTGGACCGTCCCGCGGTGGACGAAGTAGGTCTCCTCCTGCTGCTCGTGGTAATGGCCGCCGGTCTCGTAGCCGGGCGGCATCGAGATCGCGTTCATGCCCATGGCCTGCACGCCGAGCTCACGCCGGATCTTGCGGAAGCCGTAGCCCTCGCCGAGCGCCTCGACGTTCGCGACCGCGTAGCCGTCTCCCTCGACGACGTCGTGTACCGGCTGATCGGCCATATGCAGAGACTAGCCTCGCCGCGGTGCGGCGGACGGCGGTCATTGACCTGGGCTCGAACTCGTTCCGCCTCGTCGTCTACGAGTGGGAACCGAGCGGCGAGTGGCGATTCGCCGGCGACGGCCTGCGCGAGCCGGTGCGGATCAGCGCCGGCCTTGACGCCGACGGCCTGCTCCACGCGGATGCCGTCGAGCGCGCCGTGGCGGCCACGCGTCGCTTCGCGGCGTACTGCCGGGAGAAGGAGATCGACGACGTGATCGCGGTCGCGACGAGCGCGATCCGCGACGCCGAGAACGGGCGCGCGGTGGCCGACCGGATTCACGCCGAGACCGGGCTCGAGGTCACGATCCTGAGCGGCGAGGAGGAGGCGCGCTACGGGTACCTTGCGATCGTCGGCTCGACGAGTCTTGCGGACGGCTTCGGGCTCGACATGGGCGGGGGCAGCATCCAGCCGATGCGCATCGGCGGCGGCGAGCTCGCCGACGCCACGTCGCTGCCGCTCGGTGCCGTTCGCGCGACGGAACGCTTCCTGCATGAGGACGAAGCCTCGACCGACGCGCTCCATTCGCACGTGCGCAGTGAGCTGGCCCGGATGGGCTGGTGGCGCGGCGGCGGGCGCCTCGTGGCGATCGGGGGCAATCCCCGCAACCTCGCGACGGCGGAGCGGCGGCGGACGGGGGCCGCGAAGGCGGATCCCTTCCCGCTCGACCGGGCGGCGCTCCGCGAACTCGTTGGCGAGCTTTCGGCGCTGCCTGCTTCGCGCCGCGGCGAAGTCCCCGGCATCAAGGCCGACCGCGCGGACGTGATCCTGGCCGCAGCGGTCGTCCTGGACGCCGCGATGGACGCGGGCGGTTTCGACTGCGTCGAGGTCAGCCGAGCAGGGCTCCGCGAGGGCGTCTTCTTCGAGCGCCTGACGAGCGCGCGCCCCTAAGCGTCGGGCGTTTCGGCCTCGTCGGGCTCGCCGTACTCTGCCGTCGAGCGCTCGGCGTCCACGTGCTCGTTGTCGATCGCATCGGCGCCCGGGTCGCCGCCACCGTCGCCGTGTGTGGCGTTCTCGACCAGGTCCTCCTCCGCCTGCTCGAAGCCCTCGGCCACGCCGCCGCCGGCCTCGTCAACCGCCTGGCGCTCCGGGTCGGGGTTCTCCGCGCCGGGATCGCCTCCGATTCCCGCGGCCTCGGCCGCCGCCGCGTCCTCCTCGCTGCGCACCGTCCGATCGTCGTTCGATTCCATGCGGGCGTCCTGCCCGCCCGCGCTCAGGCCGAAACTGCGGCCGGCCGGCGCACGAACGCCGCGATCACCTCGGCGAGCCGCTCCGGCTGATCGTGGGGAACGAACGTGTAGGAGTCGGGGATCTCCTCGAGCGTCGCGTCGGGAACGGCGGCCGCGAGGCGCCGGGCATACTCGACCGGGAACAGCTTGTCCTCGGTCGCCCACGCGAGCAGGACCGGCTTGTCGAAGCGCTCGAGCTTCTCCGCCGCCTCGATCGTGTAGCGCGGATCGATCGCCCGGAAGATCTTTCCGACGTCGCGCCGGACCCCGCGCGAGGTACGCACGGGGGTGAGCCACTTGTCGGCAAGCGCCTTGTCGGGCAGCTTCTTCGTCACCCAACCGAACGCGATCGGAAGCCGCTGCGCGAGGCGCGGCCTGAGCGACTGCGCGATGAGCCAGACGGAGCCCGGGATCTTCGTGATCGGCCCGAGCGGCTTGAAGGGCGGCGGCGGGAAGCGGTCGTACACATCACACGAGGTCAACACGAGTCGCGAGACGCGGTCGGGGTGCTCGGTCGCGACGAGCTGGCAGATCGCCCCGCCCGTGTCGTTCCCGACGAGAGTCGCGCTCTCGAGCCCGAGCGCGTCCATGAAGTCGACGACCATCCGGGCGAGCGCCGGCGGGGAGAGGTCGGCATCCGGTGCCAGCGGGGTACGGTGCGAGCCGAACGGCCAGTCGGGCACGATGCAGCGGAAGTCCTTCGCCAGGCGCGGGACAACGCCGCGCCAGAGGTCGCCGTCCACCAGCACCCCGTGGACGAAGAGCAGCGGCTCGCCCGTGCCGTCCTCCCGATAATCGATCGTTCCCTGCGAAAGATGAACCTCATGCATTGCGTACGCCTCCTTTACATACAGTCTGTACGTTCTAGCATACAGCCTGTATGAAAAGCAAGGTGCGCCAGCCGGAGGCGACGCGCGCCGCGCTCGTCGGGGCCGCACGGGAGCTCTTCGCGGAGCGCGGCTATGGCGGCGTCGGCACGGAGGAGATCGTGCAACGCGCGGGCGTCACCCGGGGCGCCCTCTACCACCACTTCGCGGACAAGGAAGACCTGATGCGCGCGGTTCTCCACGACCTGAGCCGCGAGCTGGCGGAAACGTCGGCCGCGGCCGCGCTGCAGGAAACCGACCAGTGGCAGCAGATCCTCGCGGCTGTCAGCGCGTTCCTCGACGCCTGCACGGACCCGGCGATCCAGCGGATCATGATGACCGACGCCCCCAGCGTCCTCGGCTGGGACGAGTGGCGCGAGATCGACACGCAGTACGGGCTTGGGCTGATCAAGGCCTCCCTCGAGCAGGCGATGGAGACCGGCCTGGTGGCGCGCCAGCCTGTCGAGCCCCTCGCGCACCTCGTCGTGGGCGCGCTCGACGAAGCCGCCATGTACATCGCGCGGGCGCCGAAACCGGAAGTCGCCCGCCGCGAGATGGGCGAGTCGGTCGAGCGCATGTTCGCCGGCCTGCGCGTTTAGGCTCGCCCTTCGTGAATACCTACCGCACGCCGGACGAGCGTTTCGAGGACCTCCCGGACTTTCCGTGGGAGCCGCACTACCGCGACGTCGGCGGGCTCCGCATGGCGCACGTCGAGGACGGCGACGGTCCGCCGGTCGTGATGCTGCACGGGGAGCCGACCTGGGGCTACCTGTGGCGGACGGTCCTGCCGCCGGTGCGCGACGCCGGGTACCGGGTGATCCTCCCGGACCTCGTCGGCTTCGGCCGCTCGGACAAGCCGACCGACCTGGGTTGGTACTCGTACGACCGCCACGTCGAACACGCGGCGACCTTGTTCGAGGACCTCGACCTGCGCGACGCGACGATCGTCGTGCACGACTGGGGCGGCCCTGTGGGGCTGCGGATCGCGGTCGAGCAGCCCGAGCGGGTCGGGCGCATGATCGTCATGGACACCGGCCTGTTCACGGGGCACCAGCGCATGACCGACGCGTGGAAGGCGTTTCGCGACTTCGTCGAGCGCACGGAGGACCTGCCCATCTCGATGCTCGTCCGCGGAGCGTGCAAGACGGACCCGGGCGACACGGTTGCCGCCGCCTACGACGCGCCCTTCCCCGAGCCCGCGGCGAAGGCGGGCGCCCGCGCGTTCCCGCTGATGCTGCCCACCGACCCGACCGCGCCGGGCGCCGTGGGCGGCCAGCGGGTCCTCGCGGCGCTGCGCGAGGACACCCGCCCGAAGCTCTTCCTGTGGGCCGACTCGGACCCGATCCTCACGCTCGACACCGGTCGCCGCTTCGCAGAGGTCTGCAATACCGAGATCGACCACGTGATCCCCGAGGCCAGCCACTTCCTCCAGGAGGATCAGGGCGAGCTGATCGGGCGGCACATCGCCGACTGGCTAGGCCAGGCGCCGTAGGGCGGCGCTGACCGAACGGGCGCGGCCGCTGATGCCGTGCCATGCATCGCCGTCCGCCAGCCGCTTCGGCATCGAGGCGATCGTCCAGCGGTCGGGCTTCAGCGCGCGGTCGTCGAGCTCCTCCCAGTGGAGCGGCGCCGCCACCGGCGCACGCGGTCGCGGCCTGACCGCGTAGGGCGGGACGGCGTGCTGTGCGTAGCGGTTTCGCAATACGTCCACGAAGATCCGGTCGCCGCGCTTCACCTTGTGGAACTCGGTGGTCAGCTTGCTCGGGTGCTCATCGGCGAGCCGCACGGCCACCGCCTTGGCGAACGCGAACGCCTCCTCGAACGGGACCGGCCGGATCGGGACCGTCACGTGGATGCCGCGCGATCCCGTGGTCATCGCGTGCGGCGCCAGGCCGAGGTCGCGCAGAAGCTCGCCGGTCGCGCGCGCCGCCGCGCGGACCTCACCGAACTTCTGTGTGGACGGATCGAGGTCGAACACGATTCGGTCGGGTTCGCGGATGTGCCCCGCGCGGCTTGTCCACACGTGCGGCGTGATGACGTTCTGGCCGGCGAGGTAGACCAGCGTCGCCGTCTCACGGACGAGCACGTGGCGCAGGCTGCCGCCGCGCTTCGCGACGCGCACATCCGGGATCCAGTCGGGGAAGTGCTTGGGGCGGTCCTTCATGTAGTGCCCCTCCGCCTCGATCCCGGCGGGATACGCCTGCATCGCGACCGGGCGGTCGCGGACGTGGCGGACCATGATCCGCCCGACTCGCTCGTAGTAGTCGGCCAGGTCGCGCTTCGTGATCCCGGGAAAGAGCTCCTTGTCGGGGCTCGAGATGCGGACGTCGCGCTTCAGACGAGCTCCTCGATCCGTCGGCCGGACACGACTTCGATCGGTTCCCACACGACGTTTCGCTACCCGGCGCGGCGCGCCGCTACTCGACTCGCGCCACCAGCCAGGCCCCGTCGCGCGCCCGCTCGAAGGCGACCGTCCGGTCGCCGGCGGTCGCCGCGGCGGTGTCGCCCGAGAACGAGACCTCGTACGCGTCCATGGGCTCGGGGAAGACCTCCGCGGCACCGCGCGCGCAACCGCCGCTTTGCGCGCGCAGCTCGGCGCGGTACGCCGCAACCACTTGCTCGCACAGCACGGCCGGGTTTCGATTCATCGCCTGGATCACGAGCGCGATCGCTGCCTCCTCCCCATTCGTCCCGCCGAACCGGAGTGAATCGAGCTCGTAGCCGACGTTGCCGTCGTCGTTTCTCTGCACGACCTCGAGCCGGCGCTCCTCCCCCTTCACGTTGACGGTGCATTCGAAGACGTCGTTCTTCTCGACATCGGGGGACGGGCACGTCACGGCGTCGACCACGAAGCCCTCGCGCTCGGCGTCCTCCTGGATCTCACCCTCGAGCGCGTCGCCGTCGATCGTCGTCGTGCCGCAGCCGGCCAGCATGAGGGCGACCAGCGCCGCTGCGGCCAGCGTTGGCTTCACGCGGGTTCCACCCCGGCGACGCTCCGCGCGGTGTCGACGGTGGTGTGAATCTCCACCCGCACGATCTTGCCGACGCGCATCCAGTAGACCCACGCCCAGTCCTGCGCCAGCTCGATGCCGCTCTCGCGCCCGCGCGCCGTCATGCGGGCGCTCACGGCGTAGGCGTCGCGGCCGCGCTCTACGAGCAGGTCGCCGAAGGCCACGCCGCCACCGAACGCCCTCATCCAGTCGCCGAACGCGCCGCCCACGGCATCGACGCCGTGGTATGCGCCGGCATCGAAGCCAGTTGCGAACGAGAAGAGCACGACGTGCTCGTCGTAGTACGACATCGCGGCCGGATAGTCGCGCCGGTTCGTCGCCTCGAAGTGCTCCCGCAGGGCCTGCTCGCCGTCCACGGCTGGGAGTATCTCGCCATGGACTACGAGACGCTGCTCTACGAGCACGACGAACACGTCGTAACGCTCACCTACAACCGGCCCGACCAGCGCAACGCGGTCAACCGGACGATGAACACGGAGCTCCACCACGCGTGGCAACGGTTCCGCGACGACGACGACGCGTTCGTCCTGGTGATCACGGGCGCGGGCGATACGACGTTCTGCGCGGGCTGGGATCTGGCCGACGCGGCCTCCCTGACCGAGATGCCGGACTACGACTTCTTCAAGCGGTCGGTCTGGAACTCGCCCGGCGAGTGCGGCTACACGCGCCGCGTCGACATCTTCAAGCCAGTGATCGCCGCGGTGAACGGCCACGCGTTCGCCGCCGGCCTCGAGACGGCGATGCTGGCGGATATCCGGATCGCGGCGGAGAACGCGGAGTTCGGCGCCACCGAGCGGCGCTGGAACATCGTCGGCGGCGACGGGATGACCGTGCGCCTGCCGCTGATCGTGGGTTACGCGCGCGCGATGGAGATGATCATCACCGGCCGCCGCGTGGGTGCCGCCGAAGCGCGCGAGATCGGGCTCGCGAACGAGGTGGTCCCCAGCGGCCAGGCACTCGCCCGCGCGCAGGAGCTCGCGCGCGAGATCGCCGCGCTACCGCAGGGGGCGATCCGCTCGGACAAGGAGAGCGTCGTCCGCGGAATCGGCCGCACGCTCGAGGAGCGGCTGCGGATCGAGGCGGAGCTGACGCTCTCGATGTTCCTGCGCCGCGACTCGCACACGATCGGCGCGTCCGCATTCAAGGAGCGGCGCACGCCGGAGTGGCCAAACCACGGCCTATAGGCGGAGCCGTGCTGGATCGGGCACCCATACGGTGCCCGATCCCGCACAGCGGGTTTGTCCTACGGGGTCGGCACCGAGGCCTCGCACGCGTCGAGTGCCTGATCGCGCGTCGCGCCCGCGGGCACCGTGTCCTCGACGATCTTGCGACAGATCTCGAGGCTCGCCTCGCGGATGTCGTCCTCGTCGCCCTCGGCCGCCTCCTCGCAGAGGTCCTCGAGATCGGCCACCACGTCGTCGGAGAGCTGACCGCCGCTCGCCTGGACGCTTTCCTTGCACGCCTCGACGGCCTGGTCGACGTTCGCGGGCGGCGTGACGGTGTCGCCCGAGTCGTCACCTGAGTCCTCGCTCTCGGTGTCGTCGCTCTCGGTCGTATCGGCGGGCGGCGCGGTCTCGGTGGTCGCCGGCGAGTCGTCGCCACCGTCGTCGTCGTCATCGTCGCCGCAACCCGCGGCGATCAGCCCGCACGCGAGCAGCGCGGCGAGCAGCAGTAGCAACCTCTTCATGGGAGTCTCCGATCCTCGGTATAGGGCCAGAGGTCGACCCTAACCCGAACCGGGGCCGGAACCAAGCCGGTCACGGCAATGGGCGGCGCGCCGGTCGCGGTGCCCGGGCTGCTCGACCGCCGCGAACCCGCGCGCCCAAGCTGCGGCGTTCGCCTTGATCTGGTCGGCGACCCGGCGCCGCTCGGCGGCGTCCTCGGCGTTCACAAGGCGCTCGGCGTTCCGCCAAACCAGCTCGCGCCAGCCCTTCACCATCTCGAGCCCGAGCACGTCGTCCGCCGGCAGCAACTCGCTGTTGGTCGTGCCGACCTGAGCGTCGTAGCGGTCGCGAACGGCGGCGACGACGCCCTTGTAGGAACGGTCGAGCACGTCGTTGATCGCGTCGTGGTCCACCTTGCGCGACTCTCCGGAACGCGCGCGCAGCCCGAGTGCGGCGAGCACGAACGGCATGTCGTTCTGCACGTGGGCGTTGATCCCCAGGAGCATGTCCTGCGCGCCGTTCAGCTCCTTCGTCCTCGCCGCGTCGAAGGCGATCCGCCACGCCGGTGGGACTGGCTTGCCGCGCGCGTCGCGCCGAACGGAGCGGAAGTACACGTTCGCGAACAGCGCGTCCTCGACGTACAGGTATCGCGGGTAGCGGAGGAACTCGGGTTCCTCCTCCAACACCTCGCGCAGCGTCTTCGTCAGCTCGAGATAGGTGGTGGCGAAGACGGCGCGGTGGTCGCACCCGAGCTCGTCGCGCAGCCGGCGGAGCCGGCGGATCTCGACGTCGATGCAGCGGATCGTGGCGCGGCGGCAGTGGGGGACGCCGTGGGGCTGGATCTCGGACGGGCTCGGCAGTGCGGGGAGGAACCGCTCCCAGTGCACGTTCGCGGGATGGTCGGATCCGCGCGCGGCCCCGGCGGCCACCGCGATCACGCCAATCAACACGAGTGCCCCCCAGCGCATCGCGACAAATCCTCCCATTAGTTCCGAGGAGCCGTCGCGCCTCCCGTGATTTGGACGTATGTATGAGTTCAAAATCTCGCAGAAGCGTCGATGCTTGTGGCGGGGTGGTTGAGCAACAGATAGTTGCGCGGCCCGGAAGGCCGCCGCTCTTCGGAAGGCGTGCTTGGTACCGACGCCGGCTCGAGGACCTGGAGGAGCAGACCGTGGTGGACGGCCTGACTGGTCTGCGCAACCAGCGCGCGCTCCTGCGCGAGCTGAGCCGGCGCGCGCCGCTGTGCTCGCCCTCCACCCCGCTCGCCGTCCTGATGCTCGACTTCGACCTCTTCGACATGGTCAACCAGGGCTACGGGCGCGCCGTCGGCGACGCGGTCCTGAAGCGCGCCGCCACGGTTCTGCGCGAGACCAGCCCCTCGGCGCGCCTCGCCTTCCGCTACGGCGGCGAGGAGTTCGTCGTGCTGCTCGAGGGCGACGAGGATGACGCGTGCGGGCTCGCCGAGGCGATCCGGACCACGATCGCGGCTCAGAACGGCGCGCTGCCCGCCATCACGGTGTCGTGCGGAGTCGCCGAGCTCGATGCCCCGGTCGAACCGTGGGTGGCGCTCGACCGCGCCGACGCCGCGCTCCGCGAGGCGAAGCGGAACGGGCGCAACCGCGTGGTCGTGGCCGGGCAGGCGGCCGAGGCCGAGAGCGCCGTGCTGGTCGAAGAGGTCGAGAAGGAGACCGCCCGCCGCGCCGCGATGGCGCTCGCGGTCGCGACGCTCGAGGTCAGCGACCTGGGCACCGCCGAGCACTCGGACGACGTGCTCACGCTCTGCGAGGCGCTGGGACGGGAGCTCGAGTTGGACGAGACCTCCCTCCGCCACGTGGCGGCCGGTGCGCAGCTTCACGACGTCGGCAAGGTGGCGGTGCCCTCGGTGATCCTCAACAAGCCCGGCCCACTGACCCAGGACGAGTGGGCAGTCGTGCGCGAGCACACGGTGATCGGCGAGCGGATCCTGCGCTCGGTCCCGGAGATGGCCGAGGTGGCGACGATCGTGCGCCACTCGCACGAGCACTTCGACGGCAGCGGCTACCCGGACGGACTCGAGGGCGAGCAGATCCCGCTGGCCAGCCGGATCATCCTGTGCGCGGACGCCTACCACGCCATCCGCTCGGACCGCCCTTATCGCGCCGGACGCCCGGCGGCCGAGGCCCTCGCGGAGATATCCGATTGCGCCGGCACGCAGTTCGACCCGCGCGTCGTCGGGGCGCTCGTAGCGGTCGCTGACGAGGCGCGGGGGAAGCCGCTCGCGGCATTCGCGAACCTGCGCCGGCGGCGCCTCCTCGTGCTGCTGACGACGCTCGCGATCGGCACCGGCACCGCCGGCGCCGGCATCCCCGAGGTGCGCGACGCGATCCGCTCGGTCTTCGGCGCGAGCACGGCCCCGACCGAGGTGGTCCCAGACGGCGACGGACTGCGCGGCATCGGCTTCGGCCCTGTCGACGGTCCCCTCTTCCGGCTTCCCCCCGCCGCGACCCGCGACGGAAAGAAGGACGCCGGCGGCCGCCGCCACTCCGAGGACCCGCGCGCGGACGGCACGCCGCGGCGGCAGGACGGCACCGGCCGGTCCGAGCGCCAGGGCGGACTCGATTCACCTGGCGGCAGGCAGGGCGGCGAGGAGTCGCGCTTCTCGCCCGGGCCCAAGGGTGGGCCCACCCCGAACGGCTCGAACACCGACAAGAAGGACCCGACGCGGCCACAGGCGCCGGCGGCCGGCCCGCCGCAGGGCCCCGGCAGCGGCACGCCCACGCCCACGCCCACCACCCAGCCGCCGACGACCGCGCCCCCCACCACGCCGCCGCTCGACCTCGGCGGCCCCGGCAAGGGGAACGGATACGGCCACATCAAGGGCAACGGCCAGGGCCACGGCACCGGGCAGGGGCTCGGGCACATCCGCGACCTCCCGACGTCGGGGGGTTCCACGACGGACACGTCCGGCGCGGGTAACGGGAAGGGACCGAAGCCGAAGGACTAGGCCGAGCCGCCGTCGCGGAGCGCCCGCGACCGCTCGGCCACCCGCTGGAGGAAGTCGGGCAACGGCCGGACCATCCCGCGCCCGGTCTCGTCCTCCCAGACCTGCTCGAGCTGCGCCAGGTGCTCGTCCATCACCCGGTCGATCAGGTCGAAGTCCGCCGACCTGATCGCGTCGAGCGTCCGCTCGTGGATGTCGATCGTCCACTCGGGGATCGTGGGCGCGTGCATCGCCATGTCGCGCGCGATCTCGAGCCGCCGGAACAGCGAGCGCATCAGCGTGACCACGGTGGAGTTGCCCGTCGAGCGCGCGATCCCGAGGTGGAACGCGAGATCGAGCTGGAGGAAGAGGTCCTCTTGCCGGAGGAAGTCCGGCTTCCCGGCGAGCTCCGCTTGGCGGTCGATCGTCTTCTGCATCGCGGCGAAGTGCTCCTCGGCGGCGTGTACGGCGGCGAGCTGCGCCACCCGCGGCTCGAGCAGGCGGCGCGCCTCGAGCACGCCGGCCACCTCACCCACGCGCACCTCCCAGCCGAGCCGGACCAGGTCGCGCGGCACGAGCTCGCTGCGCACGAAGATCCCGCCCGTCTGCCCGCGGCGAACCTCGAGCACGCCGGCGTCGGCGAGGGCCTTGACCGCCTCGCGTACCGTCGGCCGGCTGATCTGCATCTGGGCGGCGAGGTCGCGCTCGGGCGGCAGCTTGTCCCCCGCGTGCAGGTCCCCCGCACGCACCTTGTCAGCGATCTGCTGGAGGGCCTCCTCGAACGTGCGCCGGGTCGCGACCGGCTCGAACTGCCGTTCCATGCGCTCCCGAGTGTACGGCCGGCCGGCTCCTACGCGGCGGCCGCGAGACCCCCGCCCGGTGGGCGTGCCCGCGCGCGTCGCACGCGCTCGAGCGCCTGCCGCTCGGCCACCGCGGCCGGCGGCTCGCCCGTCCGCAGCGCCTCGGCGAGAGCGTCGTCGAGGCGGTCCATCGCGGTCGCGACGTGCGTGTCCACGGCCGCGTCGTCGGCGCCCGACCACTCAGCCGCGCAGTTGATCAGGCCACCGCAGTTGGCGAGGAAGTCGGGCACGTAGAGGACACCCTTCGCCGCCAGGCGTGCCGCGGTCCCCGGCCCGGCGAGCGGATTGTTCGCCGCCCCGCAGACGACCCGGCACGACGCGTGCTCGTCGATCGCGCCGCCGGCCGCACAGGGAGCGAGCACGTCGAGCTCCCGCGCGAGCAGCTCCTCGGCGCTCGCGACAGGCTCCACCACAGCCGCGCCGGCGAGCTCGGCGAGACGCCCGGCGTCCACGTCGAACGCGAGGACGCGTGCGCCGGCCGCGGCCAGCTTGCGCGCCAGCGACGCGCCCACCTTGCCGACACCGATCACACCGACCGTTCGGTCTTCGAGCGCGGCGGATCCCGTCGCGGCGGCGAGGCCGCGGGTCATCGCTCGAAGCACGGTTTCCGCCGTCACGGGCGAGGGGTCGCCGCGGCCGCCGCGCTCCCGCGAACGCCCGACCACCCAACGCGTGTGCTTCGACATGAGGTCCATGTCGGCGGTCGTCGTCCCGATGTCCTCGGCCGTGATGTACGCGCCGTGGAGGTCGTCGACCGCGCGCGCCGCCGCGCGCATGCGAGCGTCACGGAGGTCGGCGCGACCGTCGTCCAGCATCACGGCCTTGCCCCCGCCGAGGTCGAGCCCGGCGGCGGAGGCCTTCAGCGTCATCGTCCGCGCGAGACCCAGCACATCGGCCATCGCCTCGGAGAGCCCGCCCGGATACGCGCGCAGCCGCATGCCGCCGAGCGCAGGACCGAGGACCGTCGAGTGGACCGCGATCACGAGGCGCATGCCCGTCTCGGGGTCCTGACGAAGCACGAATTGCTCGTGCTTCATTCCCTCCGGAAACTCTGGCATAATGGTCATGTTTCCTGACCTTACACCCAGGAAACCCTTTTCCCAAGCGGTTCGAGGGAGTGAACGAGATTTGTCCATAGGCCAGGTGCCGGGTGAGGGCGTCCGTACGCGCCGCCGGTTCGAGCTGGCGCCACACGTCCGGCGCGACTACTCGCTCGAGGACCGCTACGAGCTCGAGGACGGCCGCGTCTTCCTGACCGGGATCCAGGCGCTCGTCCGGCTCGCCTTCGACCAGAACCGCGCAGACCGCCGCGCCGGCATGCGAACCGGCACGTTCGTGTCGGGGTACCAGGGCTCGCCGCTCGGGGGGCTCGACCGCGAGTTCGCCCACCAGCGTGCGTTGTGCGAGCGCCATGACATCTTCGCCGTCCCCGGGCTGAACGAGGAGCTCGGCGCGACCGCGGCTTGGGGGGGCCAGCTGGCCGGCAACCTGCCCGGCGCGCGCTTCGATGGCGTGCTGTCGATGTGGTACGGCAAGGCGCCGGGGATCGACCGTGCCACGGACGCCCTTCGCCACGCGAACTACTCGGGGGTGTCGCGCACGGGCGGCGGCATGATCGTCGTCGGCGACGACCCGAACGCGAAGTCGTCCACGGTCCCGAGCGCGTCCGAGTCACTGCTCGAGAGCCTGCATGTCCCCACCTTCTATCCCGGCAACGTGCAGGAGGTGCTCGACCTAGGCAGGCACGCCTGGGCCTGCTCGCGCGCCTCCGGTCTATGGACGGCGCTCAAGATCGTCACCAGCGTCGCCGACGCGGCGGGGACCACCGTGGTGGCGCCCGACCGAATCGCGCCGGTCACGCCGGTCATCGAGTGGGAGGGCCGGCCGTTCGAGTACACGCCGAACGGGAACATGCTGGCGCCGGCGTCCCTCGAGATGGAACGCACGCTGCTCGGGCCGCGTACCGAGGCGGCCCTCGCCTACGTGCGCGCCAACGGGCTTGCGCCCATCGAGCGCTTCGGCGGCCAGGAGTGGATCGGGATCGTCGCCGCGGGCAAGAGCTACCACGACGTGCGCCAGGCGCTCGCCGACATGGGCCTGGACGACGCCGGGCTCGCGCGCGCCGGAGTACGGCTCCTGCATCCGGCGATGATCTGGCCGCTCGAGCCCGACGCGGTGCGCGAGTTCGCCGCCGGGCTCGACGAGATCGTGGTCGTGGAGGAGAAGCGGCCGTTCGTCGAGCGGCAGCTCAAGGAGATCCTCTACGGGATGACGAGTGCGCCGCGGATCGTCGGCAAGACCGACGAGAGGGGAGCCCCGCTGCTCGCGGCCGAGGGCGAGCTGGACGCCGACGCGATCGCCCGCGCCCTCGGCCCGCGGCTGCTGCGCCGCAGCCGGATCGACTCGGTCGAGGCGCGGCTGGCGAAGCTGACCGAGGCGGCCCGGCGCCCGATGCCGCTGCCGATGGCCGCGCGCACGCCGTTCTTCTGCTCCGGGTGCCCGCACAACAGCTCCACCCCCGCCCCGGACGGCACCCTGGTCGGCGGCGGCATCGGCTGCCACACGATGATCCTGCTGAATCCCGAGGGCCGGGGGGACATCACCGGGATCACTCAGATGGGCGGCGAGGGCGCGCAGTGGATCGGCATGGCGCCGTTCACGGACCGCGACCACTTCGTCCAGAACCTGGGCGACGGCACCTTCCACCACTCCGGCTCGCTCGCGATCCGTGCAGCGGTCGCCGCCGGCGTGAACGTCACCTACAAGCTGTTCTACAACGACGCGGTCGCGATGACCGGCGGCCAGGCCGTCGAGGGCCAGATCGCGATCCCGGACCTGACCCGGTGGCTCGAGATCGAGGGCGTGCGCCGCATCATCGTGACGACGGAGGACACGCGGCGCTACCGGGGCGTCGACCTCGCGGGCATCGCCGAGGTACGCGACCGCAGCGAGCTCCTGGCAGCACAGGAGGACCTCGCCGGCGTCGAGGGCGTCACCGTCCTGATCCACGACCAGGAGTGCGCCGCCGAGAAGCGCCGCAAGCGCAAGCGCGGCAAGCTCGAGGATCCGCCCCAGCGCGTGCTGATCAACGAGCGCGTGTGCGAGGGCTGTGGTGACTGCGGGACGAAGTCGAGCTGCCTCAGCGTGCTGCCGGTCGAGACCGAGTTCGGCCGCAAGACGCAGATCCACCAGTCCTCGTGCAACAAGGACTACACATGCCTCGAGGGTGACTGCCCGTCGTTCCTGACGGTCGTCCCGCCGAGGCGCAAGAAAGAGGACGAAGCCCTTTCTTCCATGCCGCCGTCCGACATGCCTGACCCGCCGCGCCTCTTCGATCCGGAGGAGTTCACGCTGCGGATGATGGGCATCGGCGGCACCGGCGTCGTGACCATCAGCCAGGTGATCGGCGTCGCCGCTCTTCTTGACGGCCTGCACGTGGCCGAGCTCGACCAGACCGGACTCAGCCAGAAGGGTGGCCCCGTCACCTCGGACATGCGCATCTCGCGCGAGCCGCGCGAAGGCTCGAACCGCGTCTCGACAGCAAGCGCCGACCTGTACCTCGGCTTCGACGTCCTCGGTGCGTCGAGCCCGAAGAACCTGGTCGTCGCCGATCCCGACCGGACGGTGGCAGTGGTGTCCACTGCGGCGGTGCCGACAGGCGGGATGGTGATCGACCCCACGCGCGAGTTCCCGGTGGTGGACGACCAGATCCGGACGATCGCGACCTTCACGCGGCGCGAGCTGAACGTGTACCTCGACGCCCAGCTCCTCGCCGAGAAGATCCTCGGCGACCACATGCCGGCGAACATGCTTGCGCTCGGAGCAGCGTGGCAGCGCGGCGCGCTGCCGCTCTCGCGCGCAGCGATCGAGCGCGCGATCCATTTGAACGGCGCCGCCGTCGAGAAGAACCTCGCCGCGTTCGCCTGGGGCCGCGCGTGCGTGGCCGCGCCGGAGGCGGTCGCGGCGCTCGTGGACCCGCCGGCTCCGCCGCGCGTCGAAGGGCTCGACGGGATCCTCGAGATCCGCGCACCGGACCTCGCCGAGTACCAGAACGACGCCTACGCCGGCGAGTACGAGGCGTTCGTGCGCGACGTGGCGGCGGTCGAGGACGAGCGCGTCCCGGGCTCCACCGCGGTCGCGGAGTCCGTGGCCCGCCACCTGTACAAGCTCATGGCCTACAAGGACGAGTACGAGGTCGCGCGGCTTCACCTGGCGGCGCTGCCGGAGGAGGGCAGGTTCTGGTTCCACCTGCACCCGCCGGTCCTGCGCGCGCTCGGCATGAAGCGCAAGCTCAAGCTCGGCCGCTGGTTCGTGCCCGTCCTCCGGATGCTCCGGTCCATGCGCCGGCTCCGCGGCACCCCGCTGGATCCCTTCGGGCTGGCGCGCGTGCGCCGGACGGAGCGCGCCCTGATCGGCGAGTACGAGGGCCTGGTGGCGAGTGCCGTGTCCGCGCTCACCCCCGAGTCGCACGAGACCGCGGTGGAGCTGGCCGAGCTTCCCGACGTGATCCGGGGTTACGAGGACATCAAGCTGGCCGGCGTGGAGCGGTTCCGGGAGCGCGCGGGAGTCCTGCTGGAGCGCCTCGAGGTGTGAGCCGGCCCGGGCGGTGGTACAAGCCTGGGCATGGATACCTTCAAGATCGGCGGTGACCTCGAGGTCGGCCGCCTCGGGTTCGGTGCCATGCGCATCACCGGCGAGGGCATCTGGGGCCCGCCGGAGGATCCCGGCGAGGCCAGGGCCGTGCTGCGCAGGGTGCTGGATCTCGGCCTGAACCTCATCGACACGGCAGACTCCTACGGCCA
>DASPHG010000062.1:0-74089 GCA_035629775.1 Thermoleophilaceae bacterium
ACGAGCGAGCTGGCGACGGTCGGCCGGCTCCACCTCGCGCCGCAGGTGGGCGAGGCTGTTGCGCCGGATGCGCCGCAGAACCTCGGCGTCGCACCACTCGCGTTCGGTGCCGCCCGGCAGGAGCTCGCCCCGCACGAGGTCTCCCTTGCGCTCGAGCTCGCGCAGGGCTGGAGTCGGGTCGATCCCGTAACGGGCCTGAAGCTGATGCGTGGGGAAGGGCCCGTGGGTGCGGGCGTAGCGGCCGACGAGAACGCTCAGCGCGTCGTCGTTTTCGGTGAGGAAGGACTCCGGCAGGCCGCCCGGCGGCGGCACACCGAGGGCGTCCCGAAAGAGGCCGGCGTCCTCGGCGGCGATGTAGCGCTCCTCGCCGTTGATCCGGACGATGGCAGCGCGCCGTTCGGCGACGAGCTTGTCGAGCATCGACTTGGCCGAGTAGCCCTCCTGCACGCGCTCCTCGCACTCGGCCTCGGTCAGGTCGCCGACGTTGCGCAGCACCTGCTGCAGCGCGTCGCGGTCGCGCGCTTGCCCCATCTCGGTGCGGTGCTGCAGCTGCGCGTTGACCTCCTCGAGCGCCTCGGGGTCGATCAGCTCGCGCAGCTCCTCCTGGCCGAGGAGCTCGCGGAGCAGGTCGCGGTCCAGCGCGAGGGCGGCCGCGCGGCGCTCCGCGTTGGGCGTGTCGCCCTCGTACATGTAGGTGGCGACGTAGTCGAAGAGCAGCGACGAGGCGAAGGGCGAGGAGCGCGGCGTTTCCACCTCGACCAACGAGAGCTCGCGCGTGTGCAGCCCGCGGAGCAGGCCCTTCAGCGCGGGGAGGTCGAAGACGTCCTGTAGGCACTCGCGGTACGTCTCGAGGATGATCGGGAACTGGCCGTAACGCTTCGCCACCTCGAGCAGCGACTGCGCCTTCAGCCGCTGTTGCCAGAGCGGCGTGCGCTTGCCGGGGTAGGCGCGTGGGAGAAGGAGGGCGCGCGCAGCGTTCTCGCGGAAGCGCGCGCCGAAGAGCGCCGAGTTGCCGAGCTCGCGGACGACCAGCTCCTCAACCTCATCCGGCTCGACGAGCACGAGCTCCGACCCCGGCGGGTCGTCCGAGTCCGGCAGGTGCACGACGATCCCGTCGTCGGACCAGATCGCGTCCGCCTCGAGCTCGAACTGGTCGCGGATTCGGCCGGCCAGCGCCAGGCCCCAGGCGGCGTGGACCCGGCCGCCGTACGGCGACAGCACGCACAGGCGCCAGTCGCCGATCTCGTCGCGGAAGCGCTCGACGACGATCGTCTGGTCGCTGGGCACGACGCGCGTGGCCTCGCGCTGCTCGCGCAGGTAGGCCACCAGGTTGTTGGCCGCCCGTTCGTCCAGTCCGTACTGCTTCGCGAGCTTCTTCGGCTCCATGTCCACCGCGGTGCGCGCGAACTCGCCCAGGGCCTTGCCGAGCTCGGCCGGCCGGCCCATCATGTCGCCGCGCCAGAACGGGATCGCGCCCGGCGCGCCCGGCGCGGGCGTCACCAGCACGCGGTCGCGGGTGATCTCCTCGATCCGCCAGGTCGAGGCGCCGAGCATGAACGTCTGGCCCGCGCGCGCCTCGTAGACCATCTCCTCGTCCAGCTCGCCGACGCGCCGGCCGTCCGGCAGGTGCACGCCGAAGAGCCCGCGGTCCGGGATCGTGCCCGCGTTCGTGATCGCGAGCTGCCGCGCGCCCTGCCGGGCGCGGATGACGTCCTCGACGCGGTCCCAGACGATCCGCGGGCGCAGGTCGGCGAACTCCTCCGACGGATAGCGCCCGTCGAGCATGTCCAGCACGTTGTCGAGCAGCTTGCGGTCGAGCTCGGCGAACGGGTACGCCCGTCGGACCATCTCGTGCAGCTCGGGCACCTTCCACTCGTCGCCGGGGGCGACGCACGCCACGATCTGCTGCGCCAGCACGTCGAGTGGGTTGCGCGGGACGACCGTCTCCTCGATCAGCGCCTCGCGCATCCGCTGCGCGACCACCGTGGACTCGAGGAGATCGGAGCGGAACTTCGGGAAGATCCTGCCCTTCGAGGTCTCGCCGACGCCGTGGCCCGCGCGGCCGATCCGCTGGAGGCCGCGCGTCACCGACTTCGGCGACTCGACCTGCAGGACCAGGTCCACCGCGCCCATGTCGATGCCGAGCTCGAGCGACGACGTGGCGACGAGGCAGGGGAGGTCGCCCGACTTCAGCATCTCCTCGACGACGAGCCGCTCCTCGCGCGCGAGCGAGCCGTGGTGGGCGCGGGCGATGTCGGCGGGCTTGCCGTCCTCGCCGGCCAGCTCGTTCAGCCGCATCGCGAGGCGCTCGGCGCCGCGGCGGTTGTTCACGAAGATGATCGTGGACTTGTGCGATTGGACGAGCTCGAGCAGCTCGGGATAGATGGCGGGCCAGATCGACCGGCGGGTGGCCCCTCCGCCGGCAAGCGGGTCGAGGTCGTCCCCAGCCCCTTCGTCTGGCTCGCGCATGTCCTCCACGGGCACCTTGATCTCGAGGTCGAGCGGCTTGCGCAAACCGGTGTCGACGATCGTGCACTCGCGGGTCGGGCCCACGAGGAAGCGCCCGACCTCCTCGAGCGGGCGCTGGGTGGCTGAGAGGCCGATGCGCTGGACGGGCCGGCCCGCCTCGTGCTCGAGCCGCTCGAGGCTCAGCGCCAGGTGCGCGCCGCGCTTCGTCTGTGCGACGGCGTGGATCTCGTCGACGATCACCCACTCGGCGTCGCGGAGGAACTCCCGCGCGCGCGAGGTGAGCATGAGGTAGAGCGACTCCGGGGTCGTGATCAGGATGTCGGGCGGCTTGCGCAGCATCGCCGCGCGCTCCTTCTGCGGCGTGTCGCCGGTACGGATCGCCACCGACAGGTCGCCGCCGATCCCCTGGAGCGGCCCGCGCAGGTTGCGCTCGATGTCATAGGAGAGCGCCTTGAGCGGCGACACGTAGACCAGGCGCGTCTTGCGCGCGCCCTCGGGGAGCGGCTCGGCTACGAGGCGGTCGAGCCCCCAGAGGAAGGCGGCGAGCGTCTTACCGGAGCCGGTCGGGGCGGAGAGAAGCACGTGCTCGCCACGCGCAATCGCGGGCCACGCCTGCGATTGCGCCTGTGTCGGCTCCGCGAACGCTCGGGCGAACCAGTCGCGGACCTGAGGGGTGAAGCTCGCCAGTGCGTCGGCCGAAGGCATGGAACCTTTCAGCGTATCGCGAGCTCGGACGCGCGCTCGAAGACCGCGTCCGTCATCTCCTCCGTCAGCCTCCCGGTGAACGTGTTCTGCTGGCTGGGGTGGTACGAGCCCAGCAGCCAGCGGCCGCTCGGCAGCTCGACTTCCGCCATGTGGCCGAACTTCGGGCGCGGGCGCAACGAACGGGGTCCGTCCCCGGATGTTGCGCGCTCCAGGCGCAGCGCGGCGTCCCACGCGAAGCCGCCCAGGCACACGATCACGCGGACGGCGGGCATCAGCTCGAGCTCAGCCGCCGCGTACGGCAGGCAGTTGTCGCGCTCCGACGGCAGCGGCCGGTTCGCCGGCGGCGCGCAGCGCACGGCGGCCGCCACGAAGGCGTCCCGCAGCTCGAGGCCATCGTGCGCGTGAAGCGACGTGGGCTGGTTGGCGAATCCGGTTCGGTGAAGCGACGCGAAGAGCCAGTCGCCCGAGCGGTCGCCCGTGAACACGCGCCCGGTTCGGTTGCCGCCGTGGGCGGCAGGCGCCAGCCCGAGCACGTACACCCGCGCGTTCGGGTCGCCGAATCCGGGCACGGGGCGGCCCCAGTACTCCTCATGCGCGTACGCGGTCCGCTTCTCGCGCGCCACCCGCTCGCGCCACTCGACCAGGCGCGGGCAGCGGCGGCAGGTGGTTATGCGGCCTTCGAGTTCCTCAAGCACCGGGGAGATTTGCCCGGACCAGTCGCACGAAGACGTCCACGACCTCCGGGTCGAAGTGCTTGCCGGCTGCGTGCTCGAGCTCCTCGAGCGCGACCTCGGCGGGTATCGGCGGGCGATAGGGACGCGGAGACGTCATGCCGACGTAAGCGTCGAGCACGGCGATGATGCGCGAGCCGGTCGGGATCTCCTCGCCCTCCAGGCTGTCCGGATAGCCGGTCCCGTCGAGGCGCTCGTGGTGGTGGCGGATCCATTCGCCGACGTCCTCGGGATGCCCCTCCTCGCGGATGAACGCCTCGCCCAGCTCGGGGTGCTTGCGCATCGTCTCCCACTCCTCGGTGGTGAGCGGCCCCGGCTTCTCGACGATCTGGTCCGAGATCATCTCCTTGCCGATGTCGTGCAGCGAACCCGCGAGCTCCAGCATCTCCAGCGTCTCCTGCTCGAGGCCGAGGATCTCGCCCACGCGCCGCGCGTACTGGCCGACGCGGTTCTCGCGCTCGTAGCTCACGCCTTGAGCTTTCGTCCGCTCGTGAAGAGGTAGTGGGAGTACAGGTACGCCGGGATCGCGACCGCCGCGGTGACGCCGAGCGACAGCGCGACGCTGACGTCGCTCGTGCCGAGCATGCCGTAGCGGATCGCGTTGACCAGGTAGAAGAGCGGGTTGAAGTGGGAGAGCTCCTCCCACGGCGAGCCGAGCATCTCGACGGAATAGAAGACGCCGCCCACGAAGGCGAGCGGCAGGATCACGATGTTCGAGATGAAGGTCGTGTGGTCCCACTGCTCGGCGTAGATCCCGACGATCGTCCCCAGTGCGCCGAACCCGATCAGGGCCAGGAGCGACGCAAGGAGCAGGACGAGCGGCTGCTCGACCGGCACACCTGTGAGCGGGATGGCGAGCGCGAGCAGCCCGACGCCGATCACGAAACCGCGCACGACGCCGCCGAGGTTCCAGCCCAGGTTCACCTGCCAGGGGTGCATCGGCGCGGACAGGACGTCGTTCGCGTAGCGATCCGAGCGCGCCTGGTAGATCGAGGACGCGTTGTTGTTGTATGCCTGCTGGACCATCGTCATGGCGATCAGGCCGGGCACGATGAAGACCTCGTAGGCGAAGCCCTCCACCTCTTTGATTCGGCCGCCGAGCGACAGGCCGAAGACCACGATGAAGAGAGTGGACGAAACGACAGGTGCAAGGACCGTCTGGGTCCACAGCTTCGAGACGCGAAGGGTCTCGCGCCGGACGAGCCAGAGCAGCCCTCCGTAGCCGGTCTCCACGCGTTCGTGCACCCTGGCGAGGGTATCGGCGCGTCCCTATGGTGAGAGGACCGGTGGCTCGCCTCCTTTCCATGACGCTCGTCGCCCTGGCCGCGCTCGGCGGCGGCAGCGCCCATGCGGCCTCCGTGAGCGAGCCGCCGATGACCCTGCCCGGTGACGCGCAGGCGGCGCGGGCCCCCGCCGACCCCGACACGTGGATCGTGGCGGCGAACGACGTTCGTACCGCCGCCCCGGTGGCGCGCCGGTTCGGCGCCCGCCGGGTGGGCTCGGCCGGAGCGCACGTCGTGGCGCGTGGTCGCGCGCGCGCCTTCGCCGCGGCCCTGCGCCGGCGCGGCGTGCTGTCGTTCGCCGAGCCGAACCGGCTGAGCTTCCCGCGCGCGACCGGCGACGACCCGTTCACCGCTTCCAGCCGCTGGCGGCCGATGGTGGTCGAGGACGGGCTGGTCCCGCCGCCGGTGACGAGCGCGAGCCCCAAGCTGGCGCTGATCGACTCGAAGCTCGACGCGAACCACCCGGAGTTCGCCGGCGGCCGGATCACCACGGTGGGCGGCCAGCGGCTCCGCGACGAGCACGGCACCGCGACCGCGTCGGTCGCCGCTTCGCCCACGAACGGCATCGGCATCGAGGGCGTCTGGCCGGGCATGATCGCGACCAACTTCTCGACGACCCTGTCGTGCGGGAACATCGTGAAGCGGATCAGGGCCGTCGTGAACCGCGGCTACGACGTGCTGAACATGAGCTACGGGTCGGCGCAGGAATGCTTCGCCGAGTCGATCGAGCTCCAGCGCGCGACCGGGGCCGGCGTCCTGCTCGTGGCCGCGGCAGGGAACGAGTTCGCGGAGGGCAACCCGCTCGAGTACCCGGCGTCCCTCCCGCACGTGGTCACCGTGGCGGCGATCGACTTCGACGGCCGGTCGAGCTACTTCTCGAACGCGAACGCCGCCGTCGACCTGTCCGCGCCCGGGGAGCGGATCGCGACGGCGGTGCCGCAGGGGCACGATCCGGACAAGGGTGGCGACGGATACGCGCTGCTGAACGGCACGAGCTTCTCGGCGCCGATCGTCGCCGGCGCCGCCACCTGGGTCGCGGCCGCGCGGCCGAACCTGACCGTGGACCAGCTCGCCCAGGTCGTGAAGCTCTCCGCGATCGACCTCGGCCGCGAGGGGTGGGACCAGGACACGGGCTACGGCCTGCTGCAGGTCGGCAATGCCCTGCGGATAAAGGCGCCCCCGACCGACCCGCTTGAGCCGAACGAGAACATCTTCTGGGTGAACGGCAGGATCTTTCCGCGCGCGGATCCGCTCGTCTACGACGGCCGGCCGCGGCGGACCGGCGTGCGCGCCCGGCTCGACCAGTTCGAGGACCCGGCCGACGTCTATCGCATCCGCCTGCCCGCGCGGTCGCGGCTGCGGATCACGGTCGTGCCCAGCTTCGGCGATACCGACGTGGCGGTCTTCGGCGGCCGCGCGCCGCGCACCTCCGTGCGGCCGATCGCCGTGTCGCGCCGGTCGGGAAGCAGGCGCGACAGGATCCGGCTGCGGAACCCGGGTCGCTCGGCGGCGCGTGCGTACGTGGAGACCTACATCGACCCGACCGCGAACGGGCTCGACTCGGGTTACGCGCTCAGGTTCAAGCGCGGTCGGTGATCTCCTCGGCGGCGCTCGCGCCCATCGCCTTGACGTAGACGTCCTCGAGCGACGTTGCGTCGTACTTCGCGCGCAGCCCGGCGGCGGTGTCGCGTGCGATCAGGCGCCCGTGCCGGATCAGCGCGATCTCCTCGCAGAGGGCCTCCGCCTCGTCGAGGTAGTGCGTCGTCAGCAGGATCGTGGTGCCGGCGGCGTGCAGGCGGCGGATGTAGCTCCACAGCTCCGTCCGCAGCTCGAAGTCGACGCCCGCGGTCGGCTCGTCGAGGATCACGAGCCGCGGGCGGTGCATCAGCGCGCGTGCGAGCAGGACACGCCGGCGCATCCCGCCGGACAGCTTCGACGTGCGCGTGTTCGCCTTCGCGCGCAGGTCGAAGATGTCGATCATCTCGTCGGCCCGCTCGTTGGTCTCGCCGCCGGTCATGCCGAAGTAGCCGCCGTGGTAGACGAGCGTCTCGCGCACGGTGAGGAACCGGTCGAGGTTGATGTCCTGCTCGGCGAGCCCGACGTCGCGCCGTGCGGCCAGCGTGTGCGCCGGCCGGCCGAAGACCAGTGCCTCGCCGCTGGTTATCCGGATGAGGTTGCAGACGGCGCTGATCGCGGTCGTCTTCCCGGCGCCGTTCGGGCCGAGCAGGCCGAAGAAGGCGCCCGCGGCGATCTCGAGGTCGAAGTCCTCGAGCGCGAGCGTGCCGTCGTCGTAGCGCTTCGTCAGCCGGCGAAACTCGAGGGCGGGTGGGGTCACGCAGCCATCGTGGCAAACAGGATTTACCACGGGGCCTGGCCCCGTGGTAAATCAGCTGATCTGGCAGACCAGCGTTCGGTTGCGGCCCACCTTCAGCGTGGCCTCGCCCTTGCGTATACGCAGCTTGCCGCGCCTGAGCACGCGGCCGTGGTCGCGCACCCTGATGACGAACCGGTAGCGGCCCGGGACGCCCGCCACCGTCATGTTCAGCTTGCGGCGGCGCCCGGCCGGCTCCTTGAACCGCAGCTTCGACACGATCGCGCCGGCGCGATTGCGGAACGTCGCGGTCAGCGTGACCTTCCGGCCCCGCTCGCCGGGCGTCCGCAGGCGCACGACGCGCGCGGCGCCGCCCAGCTTCCGCTCCTCGGCGGGCGGCGCGGGCTCGTTCGGCTCGGGCTCGGGCTTCGGCTTCGGCTTCGGCTTCGGCTCGGGCTCGGGTTCCGGCTCGTCGGTGACGCCCCGGTACGCGCGGCGCTGCGCGTCCTGGTCGCCGGCCGTGGCCGGCCAGCCGGCGCCGTCCTCGCCCGTGTAGCGCAGGACGTCCATCCCGCGTGCGATGTCGCCGGTGAAGACGTAGCCGCGGTGCGGCTTCGCCGCCCAGGCGTTGGCGCCCGTCGGGATGAAGTGCCCCGGGCTCGTGGCGTTCGCCGGGTCGTCGTAGTCCACGACGTGGATCCCGCGCCCGTACCACGCCGTGACGAGGCGGTTCTCGGTCGGCGCCTGCCAGAACACGTGCACCGTGCACCCGCCGGTGGGGTTGAGCTGGAAGGGCAGGTTGAACGTGCCGAGCTTCCCCTCGCCCGCGCCGTTCTCCACAATCGTGCCGTCGGCGTCGAGCGCGTAGAAGTGGAGCGCCCCGATGTCCGTCGGGTCGCCGACGAACGGAAGCACGCCCTCGCCCGCCTTGACGGGCGCGCCGCCGCAGAGGGGCGAATCGCCGCCGCCGTTGAACTCGTCGGTCACGACGAGCGTGTCGCGCGCGGGGTTCGGCTCGGCCTGGTGCGAGATCGTGACGGCCGGGTCCTGGATCCGCTGGAGCAGCTCGGGGTTCTTCGGGTCCGTCACGTCGATCACGTCCGTGTAGCCGATCGAGGCGGCGTACAGCAGCGACCTGCCGTCCGGCCGATGGTCCACGAACGAGTCGTGCACCGAGTCCTCGCCGCCGAAGTCGAGCTCCGAGATCTTTGCGGGCTGCGCCGGGTTCGTCAGGTCGAAGACCTCGAGCTTCGAGTAGCTCGTGGGGTAGTTGTTGACGTAGAGCGTCCGGTCGTCGAGCGTCTGCGTGTGCGTCCCGACCTCGATCGGGATGAACCCGACCATCTTCGGGTCCGACTTGTCGGTCGTGTCGATGATCATCGACCCCGACTCGCCGTCGTCCAGGCACGTCGCGCCGGTCGAGTCCGTGGACAGCACAGCGAGGTTGCCGTCGTTCGAGAGCTGCACGTCGTACTGGCTGCCGCCCCCGCAACTGAAGACCCCGACCCGATCGGGGTGTGTCGGGTCGGAGATGTCGGCGACCACCAAGCCCTCGGTGTAGGAGCCGATGAACGCGTAATCGCCGTGCATCTCGATGTCGGAGGCGGCCGGGTTGCCGCCGGTCGTGTCGAGCGGCAGGTTCGCGACGATCTCGAAGTTCTCGCCCTCGCCCGTGAGCGGATGGGGGTCCGGGATGGCCGCAGCGGTGGCGGCCAGCCCGCTGGTGGCCACGCGGTCGTCGAAGACGGTCGCGTTCGCAGTGGCGGGAAGCAGCAGGGCCGCAAGCACGGCGAGGTAGAGGCGCATACCTGCCGTAACGCAGGAAGAAGGCGGAACTGTCAGCCGGCGAGGCGGCGGCCGTACTGGCGCTCGTAGTACTCGCGGTAGTCGCCCGAGCGGATGGGCTCCCACCACCATTCGTTGTCGCGGTACCACGCCACGGTTCGCTCGAGGCCCTCCGCGAACTGGACCTGCGCCTCCCATCCGAGCGCGCGCACCTTGTCCGAGGCGAGCGAGTAGCGCCGGTCGTGGCCCTTGCGGTCCTCCACGTGCTCGATCAACGATTCGTCGCGACCCGTCAGCTCCAGGATGCGCTCGACGACGCGGATGTTCTCCTCCTCGTCGGGCCCGCCGACGTTGTACACCTCGCCCGGCCCGCCCTCGCGCAGCACGGTGTCGATCGCGCGCGCGAAGTCCTCGACGTACAGCCAGTTGCGGACCTGCCGGCCGTCCCCGTAGACCGGCAGCGGGTCGCCGTGGATCGCGTTCAGGACGCACAGCGGGATCAGCTTCTCCGGGTACTGGCGCGGCCCGTAGTTGTTCGATCCGCGGCAGATGACGGCCTCGATGCCGTGCGTGTGGACGTGCGCCTGCACCAGCAGGTCGCCGGCCGCCTTCGTGGCCGAGTACGGGGACGACGGCTGGAGCGGCGACGCCTCGGTGAACGAACCGGATTCGATGGAGCCGTAGACCTCGTCGGTCGAGACCTGGAGGTAGCGCAGCACGCCGATCTCGCGGGCCGCCTCCAGGAGAACCCCGGTGCCGATCACGTGCGTGACCGCGAACGGATCCTGACCCTCGATCGACCGGTCCACGTGCGACTCCGCGGCGAAGTTCACGACGAGGTCGCAACCGTCCATCGCCTCGCGGACGGCGGCGGGATCCTCGATCGCGCCCTCCACGAAGGTGATCCGGTCCTCGACATCGGCCAGGTTCTCGCGCCGGCCGGCGTAGGTGAGCTTGTCGAGCACGACGATCTCGTCGCCGGGCCGCGCGTCCAGCACGACGCGGACGTAGGTGGATCCGATGAAGCCGGCGGCGCCGGTGACCAGGATCCTCACCTGGTGACCGCTCCCTCGGTTCGCTCGGCGAGGTACGAGGCGAGGCCCTCCTGCCAGTCAGGCAGGTAGATCGCCTCGGTGCGCTCGGTCGAAAGCACCGAGTAGGGCGGCCGCGGAGCCGGCCGGCTCAGCTCGGCGGTCGTCATTGACATCGTCCGCACCTCCAGGTTCGCCTGGCGGAAGATCTCCTGGGCGAACTCGTACCAGGAGCACTCGCCGCCGCCGGCGATGTGGTGAATGCCGAACGCCGACGTATCGATCAGGCGCACGAGCGCGTCCGCCAGGTGGGCGGTGTAGGTCGGGCAGCCGACCTGGTCGCGCACGACGACGACGTCGCCCTGGTCCTGACCGAGCGCGAGCATCGTTTCCACGAAGTTCCGCCCGCCCGTGCCGAAGAGCCACGAGCTGCGCACGATGAAGTAGCGCTGGTTCGCGGCCGCCGTCTCCGCCTCGCCGGTGGCCTTCGTCTGCCCGTAGACCGACAGCGGCCGGGTGGGGTCCGACTCCACGTAGGGCTCGCCCTTCAGCCCGTCGAAGACGTAGTCGGTCGAGGGGAAGACGATGCTCGCTCCGACCTCGGCCGCGCCGAGCGCCACGTGGCGGGCGCCCTCCACGTTGATTCGCGTGGCACCCACGAGATCGTCCTCCGCGCCGTCCACGTCGGTGTACGCGGCGCAGTTGACGACGACCTCCGGCGCCTCGCGCACGCACGCCCGCCACACGGCCTCGGCGTCCATGATGTCGAGGTCGGCGTGCGTCAGCGCGACGACCTCGTGGTTCCAGTAGGCCGCGGCGCGGGCGAAGTCCCTGCCGAGCATCCCGCCTGCGCCTGTGACCAGGACCCTCACGGGCTAGAGGATCGCGATCTCGGCGTTGTCGCCGACGACGAACCGGAAGGCCCGCGGCAGCTCCGGGCTGCGCGCGATCGCCACGTTCTTGCCGATCAGGCTGGCCTCGATCCGGCCGTCGAGGTCCTGCACGGACGAGCCCTCGAGGACGATCGAGTGCTCGATCTCGGCATTCGAGACGACCACGCGGTCCCCGATCGCCGTGTACGGCCCGATGTAGGCGTCGGTCAGCACGGCGCCGCGCCCGATGATCGCCGGGCCGCGCACGGTCGTCCGCTCGAGCCGCGCGCCCGCCTCGATTGCAACCCGGCCCTCCACGCGCGAGTCGCTCAGCTCGCCCTCGAGCCGCTCCGCGATGTCGTCGAGGATCAGCCGGTTCGCCTCGAGCATGTCCTGCACCTGGCCCGTGTCCTTCCACCAGCCGCGCACCACGTGCGGGTCCACGCGCAGCCCGCCGTCCACGAGGTTCTGGATCGCGTCCGTGATCTCGAGCTCACCCCGGGCCGAGGGCTCGATCGCGCGCGCGGACTCGAACACCGCGGAGGTGAACATGTACACGCCGACGAGGGCGAGGTCGGTCTTCGGCTCGGGCGGCTTCTCGACGAGGCGCGCCACGCGTCCCTCACCGTCGAGCTCGGCGACGCCGTAGTGCTCGGGGTCGGGGACGGGCGTCAGCAGGATCAGCGCGTCCGGCCGGTCCGAGCGGAAGGTGTCCACGAGCTCCGTGATCCCGTCGCGCAGCAGGTTGTCGCCCAGGTACATCACGAACGGCGAGTCGCCGAGGAACCCCTCGGCTGTCAGCACGGCATGGGCGAGGCCCAGTGGAGCGTCCTGCTCGATGTAGGTGATCTCGACGCCGAACGCGGAGCCGTCGCCGGCCACCTCCTGGATCTCGGCGCCCGTCTCCGGCGCGATGATGATCCCGACCTCACGGATCCCGGCCGCCGCCATCGCCTCGATTCCGTAGAAGAGCACCGGCTTGTTCGCGACGGGCACGAGCTGCTTCGCGCTCGTGTAGGTGATCGGGCGCAGGCGGGTGCCGCGGCCGCCGGAGAGGATCAGGCCCTTGAGCTCCACTAGTAGGTCCCGCCCAGCTTCGAGTGGTCCCACGACACGGTGCGCGTCGGGGTGAAGCGAAGGCCCACGCGCTTCTCCGCCTGCTTCTCGACCAGCGCCTCGACGTTGTGGTCCAGCTCGCCGGCGTAGCGCCCGAACAGGCGCATCCCGTACTCCTTGGCGTCGCGGTCGAGCGTCACGTCGCACTCCATCATCACGCCGCGCAGCTCCTCGTACCGGACGCCGTGCTCCACCTGGACCGTGGCGCGCGGGTCGCGCTCGAGGTTCTTCGTCTTCTGCGACTTGGCGTAGGTCCAGCCGATCAGCTCATCACCGTCGGGGACGTACCAGAGCGGCATGAGGTGGGGCCGGCCTTGCGGGCCGACCGTCCCGACGGTCATCACGAGCTGCTCCTCGAGGAAGGCGCGCACCTCGCGATCGGACATGCGGATCTGGTCACGCCGCGACCCCATGTCGGCGTAACCTACCGTCGCGACGGCTTTCAGCTGCGAGCCAGCCCGGCCAGGGCCTCGGCGCCCTCGAGCACGGCAGCGCGCGCTTCGTCGGGCTCGAGGACCACGGCGTCGCCGCCGAGGCTGAGGATCTGGTGCACCAGCCAGTCGGTGCCCTTGAACGCCTGCTCGACGATCACGGCGCCGTCGCGCAGCTCTTCGACCACGCGCTTGTCCTCCCGCGCCCAGCGCGCCCGCTCGGGGGACCACCAGATGCGCGCGACCTTCGACGCCTCGACCTCCCCGGTTCGCAGCCATCCGCGCGTGTCGGCCTCGACGCCCTCGCGCGGGTCGAACTTCTCGTCGAGCACGCTGGCCGACCGGATCCGGTCGAGCCGGAAGGTGCGGGCGTCATCGCGTTCGAGGTCGTGGGAGACGACGTACCAGCCCTCGCGCCCGTTGGCGAGCTGGTAGGGCTCGATCCGGCGGGTCGAGAAATCGTCCTCGTTCTCCTTGTAGTAGTCGATCTCGACAAGGCGACCCGACGCGATGCCCTCGCTGAGCACGCGCGCGATCTCCGAGTCGTCGCCCTTCGCGCGCGTGATCTGAAGACCATCCTGGGCCGGGTCCTGGCCGAGCGCGTCCACGATCTTCTGCCGCGCGGACTCGAGCGACCCCTCCGGAATGTGCTCGCCGATCAGGTCGATGGCGGCGACGAGCGCCTTCGCCTGGAGCGGCAGCAGCCGCGCGGGCCGGGCGAAGTTGTCGCCGTAGGGCTCGGGGTCGACCTCGATCTGGTCGCCGACGACCTCGGCGTACACCACGTAGCTGCCGCCGCCGAAGTTCACGACGTTCAGCACGTCGATGTCCTCCTGGAGCTCCTGCTCGCTGACGTGCAGCTCCTCGCAGAGGGGCGCGAGGTCGAGCTTCGTGCCCTCGCGCGCGGCCTTGATCAGGATGCTCGCGAGCGTCACGAGGCGCGCGAACCGCTCGGGACGGATCGGCGAGTCGCCCTTGCCGTCGTCGGACTCCGGGGCCGGGCGCTCGGCGGGTGCGCCCTTCGACTTCGCCACCTCGAACGTGCCGCTGTGGCGCTCGACGATCAGCTCGAGGCGCTCGGACGCCAGCGCCACGAGATCCTCGGGCCCCAGCAGCCGCGCGCGGTCGCCCAGCTCGAGCACCCACGACACGATCGCCCGCGAATCGGCGTACTCCGTCTCGAAGACGGAGCCCTCGCCGGGCGCGTCGTCGACCTCGGCCGCCGGCGTGAGCGTGCCGGCGTGGCCGTAGTGGCGCTCGATCAGCCAGTCGACCCGCGGTGACAGCCAGATCCGGGCCGTGCCCTGCGGCTCGCCGAGCTGCCAGTCGGTGCGCGTGGCGTACCAGCGGTGGTCGAAGTCCTCGGGACGCGAGAAGTCGTGCTCGGCCTTCGACGAGTAGGAGACCTTGCCGCGGATCCGGGACAGCCGGAAGACGCGGATGTCCTGCCGCTCGTGCGAGTAGCCGATCAAATAGAACTGGCCGCGCTGGTAGAGGAGCTGGTAGGGGTCGACCTTGCGCTTCTCCTCCGAGTCGCGCCCGATCGTGTAGTAGTCGAACACGATCGTCTTGCGCCTGAAGATCGCCGTCTCGATCTTCGACAGCCGCTGCGACAGCTCACGCCCGCCGGCCTCGGCGGTCTGGGCGAGCGCGACCGGCTGGCTCTCCGCCGTGCCGAGCGGCGACGGCTTGCCCCACGAGAGCTGCTGGAGCGCGAGCCGCAGCGGCTCCGCGTAGGCGAACTCGCCGTCCAGCAGGCTGAGCGCCATCCGCAGCGCGCCGAGCTCGGCGTCCGAGAACTCGATCGCCGGCAGGTAGAAGTTCTCGGGCGGGAGCGTGTAGCTCTCCGCCTCGTAGGACCCGTCGGCGGGCTTGTCCACCTTCAGGTCGATGCCGAGGGACTCGAGCTCGGCCCGATCGGCGTAGAAGCGGCGGGCGAACGCGTCGTCGTTCATGCCCGAGTAGCCCTCGACCTCCTGCTTGATCTCGAGCGCCGTGACCGAGCGCCGCTCGGCCATCAGGAACGAGATCAAGGACAGCTGCCGGATGAGCTTCTCGGTGTCCTTTGCCATGCCCGCGGGCCAGCATAAGGAAGGGAAACGCACGCCGTGCAGCGCTCTGCGACGACCCCGTGCGCTTTTTCGCTCTTTGCGGGGTGGCTAGGCGGCGTTCCGGCGCGCGAAGTACGCCGAGCTCTCGAGCGCGCGGTCGAAGCGCGACCAGCGCTCGCCGTCGCCAAGCGACTTCTCGAGCCGGTCGAAGCTGCCGAGCTTGCCGCCGAGGTTGTCGATGGCGTGCACGAGCGTGGCCTCGCGCGTGCAGGGGACGACCGGGCTGCCGTGCTCGAGCGACCCGTGGTGGGAGAGGATGATGTGGAGCACCGCCTCCGCCGTGGCGGCCGGGAAGCCGGGGATCTCCTCGATCTCGCGCCGGACGATGTGGTAGCCCAGCGGAATCTCACCCTGGAGCTTTCCGGCGTCGGAGAGGTCGATCGCGCCGCCCTCCATCTCGTAGGCCTCGATCTTCCCGATGTCGTGGAGCAGCGCGCCGGTGACGGCAACGTCGCGGTCGAGCCCGGGGAAGGTCGCCGCCATCGCGCTGACGCCCTGCGCGACTGACAGGCAGTGCTCGAGCAGGCCGTGGCGGTAGGCCTGGTGGTAGTGCTTGGCGGCCGGCCAGATGCTGTAGCGCTCCCAGATCCGCCCCTCCGGCGCGATCAACCCGTCGAGGAGCTGGCGCAGGTGCGGGCACTGCACCGTGCCGATCAGCTCGCGCAGGTCGGCCTCCATCTGCCCGAAGGGGATCGGCGCGCACTCGTGGAGGTCCTGCGGGTCGTACTCGCCGTCGCCCGCGGCGCGCGCGCTGCGCACGGTGAGCGTGGAGCCGAAGCGCTCGTCCTCCGAGTACGTGCCGCGGACGATCACGACCGTGCCCGGCAGGGCGGCCTCGGCGATGGCGTCCACGTCGTCCCAGCACACCGCGTCGATCCGCCCGGTGACGTCGCCGAGCTGGAGCTTCAGGAAGGCGTCGCCGTTGCGCTTCGCGCGCCGGCTGAGCTCGCGCACGACGAACGCCGTCTCGACCTGCTGGCCGTCGGTCAGGTCGCGCGCGAACACCTTCTCCGCGAGGGTCGGTATGAGAATCGCCTGCTCCATCGGGACGGTCAAGTTAGGGCCGCGCCCGGACGGCTCCCGGCCCGTAGAGTGCCGCGCATGCACGCCGTTCTCGTGGCCGGAGGGACCGGCGCGCTCGGTACCGCGGTCCTCCGCGAGCTGCTCGACGCGGGCCACCCGGTGACCGCGACGTGGGTGGTCGAGAAGGAGCGCGAGCGGGTGGTCGAGGAGGACGGCCTGTCGCTGGTCCGAGCCGATCTGATGGATCCCGGCGAGGTGGGTGAGGCGGTGAGCGGGGTCGCGGACCTCGGCGCCGTGGTGAACCTCGTCGGCGGCTTCTCCTCCGGGCCGCTGGTGCACGAGACGGATCCCGAGGAGTGGGAGCGGATGCTCAAGCTCAACCTTCGCCCGGGCTTCCTGCTCGCGCGCGCGGCGATGCCGCGGCTCCTCGAGCGGGGCGGCGGCGCCTACGTGGGCGTCTCCGCCCGCCCGGCGCTGCGCCCGTTCGCCGGCGCGGCGGCGTACGTGACGGCGAAGGCGGCCGTGCTCGCCTTCGTGCGCGCGCTCGACGCCGACTACCGCGGGGACGGCATCCGCGCGAACGCCGTGCTGCCGAGCGTGATCGACACCCCGGCGAACCGCGCGGCCACGCCGGACGCCGACTTCTCGAAGTGGGTGGAGCCGGCCGAGATCGCGCGCGTGATCCGCTTCCTCGTGTCGGACGACGCCGCCGTCACGAGCGGCGGAGCGATTCCCGTGTACGGCCGCGCCTAGCCGCCGTAGAACCGGATCGTCCGCTCTCCAAGCGCGCCCACCGCGGTCGAGTTCTGGATCGCCATGATCGGCGACGCGACGCCGGGGATGATCTTCGCCGCCGTCCGGTGCGCGACGTGCCCCCCGACCATCTTCAGCAGCCTGGTCCGCAGCTTCGCGTCGCCGCCACTCAGCTTCCCCTTCGCGAACTCGAGCGCCACGTGGCGGCCCACGCCGTCGAGCGCATCGCGGGCCTCCTGCGCGGTCGGGTAGACGTCCTGAAGCGCCAGCAGCTCGGCCGGGCGCATCGGGTGGTGCGGGTCGAATCCGTACGAGGCGGCGACGTGGAACACCATCCGGCTCTCGATCCACGCGAGCGCGGCGAGGTCGGGGACGATCCCCCACGCGCCGGCCAGTCCGAGCGCGGCCCCCTCGAGCTGCGAGAGGCGGATGTGGCTCTTGACGGCCCGGCGCGCGACGTCGGCGGGCGGCTTGCCGGCGTGCTCGGCGGCCCATCGCTCGGCGCCCGGCGCGAGCCGCTCGGCCGCCGCGAGCGCGATCAGCTCGGGCGCGCGGTCCGGCCGCGCGCGCACCTCGTCCCAGAGCCCCTTCGGGGCTTGCTCGAGCACGCGCGAAGTATTAGTGCGCGACGCCTGCGCTACGCGAGCAGGACCTCGGCGCGCCGTCCTACGCGCAGCCGCAGGCCCGAGGGGAACGCGAAGTCGCGCGTGACCGTGGCGCCGCTCCCCACGAGGCTGTCCTCGAGCCGCTGCCCGATGTGGCGGATCACCGCGTGGTCGAGCACGATCGAGTGCTCGATCTCGGCCCCCTCGAGCCGGACCCCGGCCCCGACCGCGCTGTACGGGCCGACGAAGGCGTCCTGGAGCACCGCGCGCGGGCCGATCACGGCGGGGCCGCGAATCGTGCTGCGCTCGATGACGGCGGAGGGGTGGACCTGCACCCGCCCCTCGATCCGGGCGTGCGAGAGATCGACCCCCGTCAGGTCGGTGCGGATCTCGTCGAGCACCATGCGGTTCGCAGCGAGCAGTCCGTCCACCTCACCCGTGTACTTCCACGAGCCGCTGACGATGCGCGTCTCGAGCCGCCCGCCGGCCTCGCCGATCGCTGCGACGATCTCCGGGACGCCGGCCTCGTCCGGAAGGCCGAGCGCGGCGTCGATGGCCGCTCGCCCCAGGACGAACACGCCCGCCAGCGCCTGCTCGGCGGGGGGCACCACCTTGTCCTGGACGAGCCGAAGCGGGCGGGAGCCCGCCCCGGCGGACGCGTCGTCGAACTCGGCCGCGTTGCGCACGAGGAAGATCGCGTCGGCGCCACTGAGCTCGAGCTCGTCGAACAGCGGGCCGAGCGGCTGCGAAACGAGCGCGTCGCCCAGGTGCACCATCACCGGCCGGTCGTCGAGGAAATGGGTGGCCGCGCGCAGCGAGTGGACGAGCCCCTGCGGCTCGCCCGCGTCGAGGCAGCCGATCCGGAGCGTCTCGTCGGCCGCGCCCGCGAGGAGCGCGCGCACCTCGGGGCCGGTGCCCGGCGAGACGATCACCGCGACGTCCTCCACGCCGCAGGCGTACATCGCGGCGAGGCCGAACGAGAGCAGCGGACGGTTCGCGACGGGCAGCCGGTGCGCTGCGCGCGTGCCCGCCAGCGCCGTCAGCTCGTCGTCACGGGTCGAAGCCGCGAGAAGTAGTCCCTTGCCATTGCGCGCCATCCCCTTGAACAACGCAGGTGCCGGGGATAACTGGCGGTGAGGGTTTGCCCTACAGCGAGCGAGCGCGTGCGGCCGTCTGGGTGAGGTCGGCGAGCTCGAAGTCGGGCTCCTCGCCGAACTCGCGGAGCATCCTCATGCGGAACGAGGTGAAGCGGCGGGCAGCCTCGGTCCGGCGCCCCAGCCGCAGCCAGGCCGTCAGGAGCTGGCGGTGGACCTCGGCGTCGTACGGCTCGAGCTCGGCGAGCTGCTCGAGCACGGCGGCGGCGCCGTCGATGTCCTCCCCCTTGGCGAGGATGGTCGCCAGCAGGCGGAGGCACTGGGTCGTGAGACCACGCAGCCGGTCGCGCTCGGCGTAGGCCCACTCGGCGTAGGGCTCGTCCGACAGGAAGTCGCCGCGGTAGAGCTCGAGCGCCTTGCGGAGCTCGGCCTCGGCCTCGGGCAGAGCCCCGCGGCGGGCAGCGTCGATGCCCTTGCGCGCCGCCTCCTCGAAGTCGTCGGCATCCACCGCCACGCGGCGACGGTCGATCGCGTACCCGCCCTGGACGGCCACGATGAACGACGACGGAGCGCGCTTCGGGCGGTCCGGCTCGAGCTTGTCACGCAGCGAATGGATGAAGTGGCGGACGTTGTTGAGCGCGGTCGGGCCGGCGCCGGGCCAGAGCGCCTCGGCGATCTCCTCGGCGTGGACGACGCGGTTGCGCTCGCAGACCAGGTACTTGAGGACGTGGCCGGGACGCTGCTGGAGCCACTTGCCGCTGAGGGGACCTTCGGGGCTGTCCACGTGCATCCGGCCGAACGACGAGATGCGGAGCCGCGGACCGCTGATCCAGTGTGGATCGCTGCGGCGGCGGCGGTCGCGGGCGTCGCCGGGACGCAGGTGGAGCAGCGCCCGCCCCTCGCCGAGCGGTGCGGCGGTCACCCACAGCGCGCTCACCGATCCGCCGCGGCGGGTGTCGATCCGGATCTCGGGCAGCGCGGCCTCGGAGCTCGCGGCGCGCTCGGCCAGGCAGCCGTCCACGCAGGGCCCCCCGGGCGCCATGCAATCCAGCAGCTCGCCGCAGCGCGTCGCCGTGCCGGCCGCGAGGTCGGGGAGGTAGCCCTGGGCGCAGGGATTCGCCGTGCTGACGAGGCCGCCCGGCTCCACCACGACGACGCCGTAGGGCAGCCGTTCGACGACGTCGCCGGCAGGTGCGGTGCCGGGCGCGGCACGCGTCTTCGTCGACCGAGAGTCCATCAAATTGCCCCTATGGCGATCATAGCCCGCATCGCAAGTTCATGTCCCCGTTTTGGGTTACAACAAATTTGTTAGCTCACTAATCGGCAACTAACAAGACCTCTAATCGGCCTCAAAGGACCGGTCCTTAAGTTCGTTTCATCGTGAACGGGGAGGGCAGGCCCCGAGACCACGGACTACCGCACAGGAGGACCACCCACATGCAGCACCTGCTCGACCGCTACTCCGCCCTCAACGAAGGCCGCTTCCACCGCAAGCAGAAGCTCGACGAGGACCGCTCGCCGCAGGAGCTGACCCGAGTCATCGCGCGTGCGAAGCAGGGGGACGAGGCAGCGTTCCGCTACATCTACCTGCGCTTCGCCGACAACGTCTACGGCTACGCGCGGAGCATCGTGCGCGACGAGCACGAGGCGGAGGACGTCACCCAGCAGGTGTTCACGCGCGTGATGGGCTCGATCGCCCGCTACGAGCAGCGCTCCGTGCCCTTCTCCTCCTGGCTCCTCCGGATCACGCACAACATGTCGATCGACCACATCCGCCGCCGTCGCGCGGTCCCGTGCGAGGACACCTTCGCCGTGGACCAGGGGCATGACGAGTACGGCGCCTCGCTCTCGATGACCCTCCGCGAGGCGCTCGATGAGCTCCCGGTCGACCAGCGCGAGGTCGTGGTCCTGCGCCACGTGGCCGGCTGGAGCCCGGGCGAGATCGCCGACCACCTCGGCAAGTCCGAGGACTCGATCCACGGCCTGCACCATCGCGGCCGCCGCGCTCTGAAGAAGGAGCTCGTCGAGCGCGAGGCCGCCCCGGTCGCCCTCTCGGCCTAGAGGACCCGCACTCGGTTCGAGCGGGCCGTGAGCTTCGGCGCCGCCTTCCGGGTCGTGACCACGGCGCGGTAGCGGCCGGCCTTCCGCACCTTGAAGCGGGCGACGTAGCGGCGGCGGGCGCCCGTGTTCACGCGCTTGGCCTTGAAGGCCTGGCCGCGGCGCAGCAGCCGGACCTTCAGCCCGGTGCCCTTGGGCGCCAGGCCGCGCACCACCAGACGCTTGCCGCCGCCTCGCTTCACGAGCCGCGCCGTCAGCGGATCGGTCGCCTGCGGCATCAGCTTCGGCGGCAGCGGGAACGAGGCGGCGGTGCCGGCCTCGATCGTCTCGTCCGACATCTGGAAGGGCGCGTTCGCCAGGTAGTTCTCGAGCCGAACGCTGCGCTTGCCGTCGATCAGCGCGTCGCGCGCGTAGGTCAGGAACGGCAGGGCGAGCGTTCCGTTCGTGACGCTCACGGTCTGCATCGTCGGGACGGCGGCCAGCCACCACTCCGCATGGGCGGTCGAGACCAGGACCCCGATCCGGTGACCGCGCGGCAGCTTCCAGTCGTTGCCGTACAGGTCGATCGTGTACGTGCCGCTCTCGGGGATCATCCGCGCCTGCCGGTGGATGAGCGTGGCCTTGCCGTCGCGGTCGATGTCGTAGACCGCGCCCGCGAGGTTCGCGTTCGGCACGGAGGTCGTGACGTCGAGCTTCAGCCGCGGCACCCCCGCGATGTGCACGCCGTGGGGGAGCGGCTTCGAGATCGTCCACACGCCCACGCCCGTCGCGCTCGAGGCGGCGATGCCGTCGCTCGTGCCCTTGTTGCCCACGTCGTCCACGTACTCGCCGTCGGTCAGCGGCACCTTCAGGGCCTTCGCGTCCGCCGGCGGCCACTTCTCCTCGCCGCGCCAGGTCCCGTCGTTCGTCTGGATGACGAGCGTCGGGTCCTTGACCTTCGGCTTGATGCCCTTCAGCCAGCGGTCGTAGAACCGCAGGACCTCGCCGTTGAAGCCCTTGCGGCCCATGAGCAGGCGGCCTTCCTCGTTCTGGTCGGTGCCGCGCACGTGGTCCCACATGCCGAACCAGGCGCGCTTCGGCGCCTTCACGGCGTTGAAGAAGTCCCACGTCCCGTCGGGCTTAGTGTTGTTCTCCAGGAAGCCCTGGGTGAGGAAGAGCGGCGTGCGCCCGTCCTTCGCCTTCGCGATCAGGTCGCGCGCCAGCCAGTACGGCGACTGGTGGTTGGGATCCTGCTGGTCGGCCCAGTTGAGCGCTTCGCATCCCGGCCGGCCGGTCGAGTCGACGCTGCCGATGAAGTACTCGGGCTCGTCGGCGACGCTGCCCGGGGTGGCCGCGATCGCGTCGTAGAGCGCGGGCGTGGCCAGCGAGTTGTGGTACCGGATGCCCTCCGCGTAGAGGTAGCGGTACATGTCGTAGACGGGTTCCTGTGCGACGACCGCCGCCAGGCCCTTCGGCTGGAGGATCTCCCCGAGCAGGCCGGTCACGCCGTCGTAGGACTTGCCGTACATGCCGACCTTGCCGGTGGACCACGGCTGTGACGCCGCCCACTCGACGGCCGCGACGACGTCCGCCTGCTCGCCCGGGCCGCTCCAGTCGAGGCAGCCGGTGCTGCCGCCGAAGCCGCGCAGGTCGACCTGCACGAACGTGTAGCCCTTGCGCACCACGTCGGCGCCGAGGATGAAGTCGGCGAAGCGTGGCGACGGGCCGGGTGTCGCGAACGGGTCGTAGTCGGTCCCCTGTGTGGGCCCGGCGGGCCCGGTCTGCCCGGTGTGGTTGAAGTACGGGCCGATCGAGAGGATCACGGGCGTCTTCTTCTTGGCCGAGGCGTTCTTCGGCCGCAGGATGTCCGCGTGCAGGCGCGTGCCGTCGGGCTCGTCGATGTAGGCCTGGAGCCACTCTGCGCCGGCCTTCTCGTACCAGTCATAGCCGCTCGCGTCGGGCGGCTTGGGCCCGTACTCGGCGCTCTCGTCCGGATCGCCGGCGGTCAGCTTTGCGGTGGCCTCGTACGTCGCCGCGGTGGACAGGAGCGCGCCGACGCGCACGACGTAGTCGCCCGGCTTGACCACGGTCAGGAGCGCGCCCTCGTTGTCGAACGCGCCCGTGTCCACGATCGGGTCGCCCTGCGGATTGCCCTCCGCGTCGCTCTCGTACAGCGTGAAGGAGAGCCAGCCCTGGCCGCCGGGCGCGGTCGCGGTCCAGTTGATCTCGAGCTCGCCGCCGTCGGCGATGTGGAGCAGGATGTCCTCGCACTGATGCGAGGTGCCACAGGGCTCGCCCACCAGGCTGGCGCCGCTCAGCGGGCCGCCCTCCCACTCGAACGTGGGCGTCGCCTTCGAGATCGAGCCGGTCTCGACCGGCGCCGCCGCGGCCGGGGTGGCGGCGAGGGCGAGCACGAGCGCGAGCAGGGCGAGACGGCGAAGGATGGTCATGACTGAGACAACGCGCCGATCTGGGGAAACTTGTGTACGCTCGCGTACCACCGGCGCGGGCAGGGGGCCTCGCGCGGCTCGAGGGGAGGAGCGAGACGATGAGGAAGCTGGGAATGGCCGTCGCCATCGCGATCGCGCTGCCGGGGGCGGCGTACGCGCAGGTCCCGAACCCGACCGTCGAGGGACCGATCGAGGGTGGGGTCCGCGGCTACCCGTGGAACAAGAGCCTGTTCGACCTCGACAAGTACGACTACACCGAGCGGGAGTACTTCTTCGGCGGCACCGCGACCAACCTCACGGCCGGCGTCAGCGCCCCGTACGAGAGCCGGATGCTCGTGCGCCTCCCGCGCGACCCGAAGGACTTCACCGGCACCGTGACCGTCGAGTGGCTGAACGTCACCGGCCAGAACGACCTCGAGACGGTATGGCCGCCGGCGGGCGAGTGGATGATGAAGCACGGCGTCGGCTACGTGGGGGTCTCCGCGCAGCTTGCCGGCGTCTGCTGCGGCCCCACGACGCTCAAGGGCTGGGACGCCGCCCGCTACGCGCCGCTCGTCCATCCCGGCGACGAGTTCTCGTTCGACATCTTCTCGCAGGCGATCGAGGCGCTCAGCGACCCGGCTCACAACAAGACGACGATCGGCTCGCCCGCGCAGGTCGACCCGATGCTCGGGATGGAGGCCGAGAACATCGTCGCGAACGGCGCCTCCCAGTCGGCCGGACGGCTGACCACGCACGTGAACGACGACTACAACCGCGGCGGGATCGACCTGTATGTCATCACCCGCGGCGGCGGCCCGTACGAGGACTTCTCGACGCCGATCTTCCAGCTCAACGAGGAGGGCCTCGGCGAGCTTCAGCCGGACAGCGACAGCTACCGCGCGTGGGAGGAGGCCGGCACGGCGCACGCGCCCGCCGCGTGGTGGAACTACGTCTGGCGCCAGCTCCAGCGCGATCACGTCGGGGCGCCGGCGCCGGATGCGCTGAACGTCGGGTGCTCGGTCAACCGCGGCTCGGTCGACTACAGCGCGCGTGCGCTCGCGCTCTGGACCGAGCGCTACTTCGAGGACGGCACGCTGCCTCCGTCCGTGCCCCGCATCGAGCGCGACGAGAACGGCGATCCTGTCCGCGACGAACACGGCCTCGCGGTCGGCGGCATCCGCCATCCATTCATCCAGGTGCCGGTCGCGTACAACTCGGCCGAGGGCTGCCCGTTGTGGGGCCAGTACCGCTCGTGGAGCGCCGAGAAGATCAAGTCGATCTACCCGACGCACGCGGCGTACCTCGACGAGGTGCGACGCTGGACCGCGCGCGAGGTCAGGCGCGGCTGGATGATCCGGGCCGACCGCCGCGACGCGATCCGCAAGGCGCGCGCGTTCGACGGGCCGTGGGTCGCGGGCTCCTGCTACGACACCTACAACGAGATGGCGAACGAGACCGGCCCGCTGTCGGGGCCGATCGGGCAGAACAGCTTCGATCCCGCGCTGCCCCTGGGCACGCAGTCGGCGCTCCGCGAGGCGAACTGCAACGTGGTCGTTCCGCTGGGGCTGTAGCGGTGCACCCGCGGGTCGAGGCCTGGCTCGAGGCCGGCGAGCGGTTCGACTATCTCGGCTTCGAGGTGTTCTACCGGCGCGCCGGAAGCGGGCCCGTGCTGCTGCTCGTCCACGGCTACCCCTTCAGCTCATTCGACTGGCACGAGGTCTGGGACGCCCTGACCGCGCGGTTCACGGTCGTCGCGCCCGACATGCTCGGCATGGGGTTCTCGGCGAAGCCGGAGGAGTACGAGTACTCGGTCCACGACCACGCCGACATGCACGAGGCGCTCCTCGCCCACCTCGGCGTGGAGGAGTGTCACGTGCTCGCCCACGACATCGGCGACAGCGTGGTCCAGGAGATGCTCGCCCGCCACGAGGAGCGGGACGCGGGCGCGCGCCCCTACTCGATCGACTCGATCACCTGGCTGAACGGCGGCATGTTCGTGGAGGCCTACCGGCCGCGCGTCATCCAGAAGCTGACGGCGCGGACGCCCGTCGGCGACCTGTTCGCGCGGTTTCCCGGCGTCTTCCTGTCGGACCGGGTGCTCCGTCCGGCCATCAACGAGGTCTTCGGCGCGAACACGAAGCCATCAGACGAGCTGTGGGCGGAACTGCGCGAGATCCTCGAGTGGAACGGCGGCCTCCGCGTGATGCACAAGGTCGGCCGATTCATCGTGGACCGGTACCACCATCGCAACCGCTGGGTCGCCGCGATGCGGGCGACGTCGGTGCCGATGCGGCTGATCGACGGCCCCGCCGACCCCAACTCCGGCCGGCACATGGCCGAGCGCTACGCCGAGGTGGTGCCGGACGCCGACGTCGTCATGCTGGCCGAGGACATCGGCCACTGGCCCCAGCTCGAGGATCCCGAGGGGGTCCTCAGGCACTTCCTCGAGTTCGTGCCTGACTAGCGAGGCGCCGGCGACACTCGCGCGCGGCTACCGCCACCGCGCGGGCGCGGTGCCGGTAGCCCTCCTCGCTGACGTGCGTCGCGTCGTGCTTGTCGAGCCACTCGCGGTGCTCGTCCACCATCGAGAACCAGTCCACGATCACGAGGTTGTCGCGGGCGGCGGCCTCCTCGTCGAGGATCCCGTTGAGCACGCGCCAGGGCGGGTCACCCTCCCGGTGCGGGCGAAAGACGTTCGCCCACACGACACACCGCTCGCGCCCCACAGCGCGCATCGCCCGCCGCACGGCGCGGCGGAAGCGCTTCGGCTGGCCCGGGTCGTCATTCGTGCCGAGGCTCAGGTGGACCACCGGCGCCAGGCGTTTTCCCCGGTCCCTCAGGTCCGCCGCGGCGTCGGGCGTGTGCCGGTTCGGCTCGCCGTCCGAGCGAATGCGCCAGCGCGATAGCTCGTCCGGGAGGTAGGGCTTCGTCCCGATCGCGAACGAGTCGCCGTAGCTGAGCAAGCGCTTGGCGGGCGCGCGCGTGGAGTCCCCCGCGACCGCCGGTGCCGCGAGCGCCAGAAGGACCAGCAGCGGCGGCAGCGCCCTCATCGGAGCGCTACCCGGCCTTGAGGCCGAACCGCTTCGCGTGCCCGAAGGCGTGGTAGGCGCGGGTCGAGACCTTCGCCCGCCTGGGCCCGTCGGCGAGCGCGCGGCGGACCTTCTTCGACAGCTTCAGCTTGACGGAGCGCTTGCGGTCGGCCTTGTCCTTCGGCGGCGTGCGCCCGTAGTCGAACCGGGCGAGCTTCGTCTTGCCGGCCGCGCGCACGCGGAGCTCGCCCGCGCATCCGCCCTCGAAGTCGTCGTTGCGCCGGAGGTGGACGCGCACGCGGCCCTTTCGGTTGACCCGGCTGACGCGGGTGGGCTCGACGTCGCAGGCGATCGACACGCGGTCGTGATTGCAGTGCTCGCCCGGCCAGTCGCGCGGCCGCGGCGGACGGTCGATGTCGCGCTCGCACAGGACGCGCTCGAACGCGGCGGGGGCGGCCGGCATGACCGCGTCGACGCCCCAGTCGAGGAGCTGGTTGTAGGTGTCGTCGTTCTCGGGATCGCTCGACAGCCAGACGTGGACGGCGAGGCCCGCCGCATGAGCGTCCTCGACGAACGCGGCGTCGGTCACCTGGATGCCGCTGAACGTGATCGGCACCTGGAAGGCGACCCGGCCCTCCGGTGGCGCAACGCCGCCCAGCTTGAACGCGGCCGTCTCGGCGATCGCGGGCGCCAGGCCGATATCCGGCATGAGCTCGTGGAAGTAGTTGATCGCCTCGTCGCTGAACGACGCCACGATGATGCCGTCGGTGCGGCCGATGTCGGTGAGCGTCGCGGCCAGCGCCTCGGCGTTCGCGAGGAACGAGGCGCGGTCGTCGTCGCCACGCCCCTTGATCTCGATGTTGATCGGGACGTCGGGGTAGGCCTCCATGACCTCGACGAGCGTGGGTACGCGGAAGTCGTTCGGCTTGAAGCCCTTGGGCGGCTTGCGATCACCCGTCCGCACGCCGCGGAAGGCGTACGAGGACTTCGGCGCGTCGCTCGTGGTGCCCACCCCGGGCACGAAGTTGTGCGCCGCGTCGAGCTTCTGGATCTCCGCCGCGGTCATGTCGTAGACCTCGCCGGACCCGTTCGTCGTGCGGTCGACGGCGGCGTCGTGGAGAACCATCACCTGTCCGTCGGCGCTCGTGTGGACGTCCACCTCGAGCATGTCCGCCCCGAGGATCATCGAGCGCTCGAAGGCGTACATCGTGGCCGAGGGCGCCTCGTCCTCGCCGCCCTGGTGGGCCATGTTCATCGTGCGCAGCGAAAGCCAGTCCGTGGCCGCGGCGGCGGGCGTAGGCACGGCCATTGCAAGAGTCAGCGCGAGGGCGAGAGTCAGGCGAGTCAGCATCCCCCTCATGGTGGCATGGAGGCCGTGTGCTCGCTAGCGGTGCTCCGGGTTCTCGAAGTCGAACCGGCAGCCCGCGTCCCACTCGGAGCGCTGGTTGCCGTGTGCCGGGATCCCGCCGGCGTCCCTGAGGATGTGCGCGACGTGCATGAGGTTCCACGTCATGAACGTGGTGTTCCGGTTCGTGAAGTCGTTGTCGGGGCCGCCGGAGTTGGGATCGAGGTAGCTCGGGCCGGGGCCCGCCTCGCCGATCCAGCCCGAGTCGGCCTGCGGCGGGATCGTGTAGCCCAGGTGCTGGAGCGAGTAGAGGATGTTCATCGCGCAGTGTTTTGCGCCGTCCTCGTTGCCGGTGATCAGGCAGCCGCCGACCCGGCCGTAGTACGCGTACTGGCCGAGCTCGTTCAGCAGGTGGCTGTTGCCGTAGAGGCGCTCGATCACGCGCGTGCAGACCGACGACTTCTCGCCGAGCCAGATCGGCGAGGTCAGCACGAGGATGTCCGCGGCCATCACCTTCTCGAAGATCGCCGGCCACTCGTCGCGTTCCCAGCCGTGCTCGGTCATGTCGGGCCACACGCCGGTGGCGATCTCGTGGTCGATGGCGCGGATGACCTCGACGCTCACGCCGTTTCGCTCCAGGATGCCGATCGACCGGTCGGCAAGCCCCTGCGTGTGCGATTGCTCGGGCGAGCGCTTCAGGGTGCAGTTGATGAACAGCGCGCGGAGGTCTGAGTAGGCGGACATGGGAGGCCGTCTCGCGGCTGCCCCGGCCGTTACGCCCCTTCGCCCTGCTCGACCGCGAGCAGGACGAGGCGTGCGAAGGCGTCGAGGGCGGCGTTGTCGTCCGGGACGTTCCAGCCCATGCGCGCGATCACGAGGTCGTGGCTCGGGATCACGAGCGCCGCCTGGCCGAAGGCGCCCGACGCGTAGTAGGTGTCGCTCGGGAGCGATGGAAACGACCCGTCGCTGTTGATCCACCAGAAGCCGCCGTAATGCGGAGCCGTCGGGGCGGGGGTGCGGACGAACTCGGTCCAGCTGCGTGCAACGAACGGGGTCCGTCCCCTCTTGTTGCGCGGCCATCTGCCGTCGTTCAGGTGCACGAGGCCGAGGCGCGCGAGGTCGCGGGCGGTCGTGAACGCCGTGCCGCTCGCCACGAACTGGCCGTAGGGATCGGTCTCGAGCGTCGTCGTGCGCATTCCGAGCGGCTCGAGCAGGTGCCGCTGCGCCCACGCGGAGAAGTTCCTGCCGTCGCGCTCGAGGACGCGTTTCGCGGACGCGGCGGCCGCGAGCACGTTCGCGTTGCGGTACTGCCAGCGGGTGCCCGGCTCGACCTCGAGTGCGGCCTCCAACGCGTCCGCGTAGGTGTCGAACCCGTCGAAGTAGATGAACGCGTGCTCGCTCTCCGGCGTGAAGGTCTCCAGGCTGCGCGCCGTGCCCTCGTACTGGTTCTGTTTCAGGCCGCTCGACATGTTCAGCAGCTGGCGGAGCGTGATCTCGCCGCGCTCGTCACCGCGCCACTCGCGGAGCAACCGCGGTGGCTTGTCGAGCGCCAGCTTGCCGCGGTCCACGAGTAGCCCGACGATCGTCGCGGTCACGCTCTTCGCCGTGGACCAGCTCCGCTGTTGCACGAACGGACCGAAGCGGGGCGCGTAGCGCTCGCCGACGAGCTCGCCCCTGTGCACGACCACGAGCGCGCGCGCCCCCTCGCGGCGGATGTATGTGTCGAGCGCCGCATCGAGCAGCGTGCGGTCGATGTCGCTCCGGCCGTGCCAGACCCGTTCGCCGCGCGGCCAGCGCGCGTCACGCGGCGGCCCGCGCCAGCGGAGGGCACGCGGTCGGAAGTGGAGGCGCCCGGAGTAGCCGGGAAGGATCACGCAGCCCTGGCCCCTCGCGCGCACGGCGCGGCGCGGCGGCTGGCCGGGATGCGCGACCGTGACCATCCGGCGCGTGCGGTCGATATCGATCTCCGCGGTGTCGATCGCGAACCCCGGCGCGAGCGCGGACGCCCCGCGCAGGTCGTTCACGATGGGTGCCGGATCGCGCCCGGCGATGAAAACGCGCGAGCAGATCTCCTTCGCGGAGAACGCCGACGCGTACTCGGCCGGGTCGCCCTCGAACTCCGGGCCCGGCGGTGTGGGGTGCTCGCCGCCGGCGGCGGGGACGCCGCGGATGTCGCCCGCGACCGCGCCGCGCGCGAGCCGGGCCGCCTCGATCTGCTTGGGCCCGTCCCCGGCGTCGAGGCGCCGGATCTCCCGCCGCCCGTCGATCGAGATGACCGACAGCGTGTCGGCGCGCGTGTTCACCACGAAGCACCGGCCGCCGGCGGGGCCGATCGCGGCCCAGCCGGGCGCGTCGTCCACCTCGATGGTGGCGAGCGGGCGCAGGCCCTTCGCTCGCACGAGCGCCACGTAGTCCGACGCGCGGCCCGCCGCGCAGAGCGTCTGCTCGTCGGGTGTTAGCGCGAGACCGTGGTGGGGCGCCTCGAAGTCGTAGTCGGCCTCGGTCACGCCCGCGTCGATCGGCAGCTCGAGCTCATGGATGATCCGGCCGTCCTCGAGATCGAACTCGACGAGCCCGTGGAACTCGGAGAGCTGCGCGTACAGCGTGCGCTCGTCGTGGGTGATGACGTACGGGCGAATGCCGCGCTCGAAGGGGTAGGAGCGGAGCCGGTCGAGCGTGTTCGCGTGCACGACCGTCAGCTGGTACGGCGATTCGCCGTCCGCGCCGCGCGCCTCCGCCGGCAGGACGATGTTCCCGATGCTGCCGTTGTAGATCCGGCTGCCGTCCGGGCTCACGTGGTTGTCGTGCGGCCACTGGCCGGTCGGGAAGCTGTCCACGATCGTCCGGCGGCGCGTGTCGATCACGTGCACTTTCTTGTCGGTCAGCGCCGAGACGTAGAGCCGGATCCCGTCGTCCGAGATCGTCATGTGGTCGGAGCGGACGCCCGGGATCGCGACCTTCCAGAGCAGGTCGCCGCTCGCGATGTCGAACGCGGCGACGTCGCCGCGGTGCCCGCGCGAGACGTAGAGGGTCCGGCCGTCGGGTGAGACGTCCTGGTCCTGGGCGTAGTTCGTCCCCCCGGCCGCCTCGACGACCAGCTGGCCGAGGAGCGCCTGCGTCGGGTTGTCCGCGATGCCGGGCCGCGGGCCGTCCGGGAGCACGTCGATCTCGCGCACGACGCGCATGCGCCGGGGATCGACCAGGCTGACCGTCCCGCCCTCGGCGTTCGCGACAAGCATGACCGGCCGCGCGTCCGGGTGGCCCTTGGGCAGGCCCTCCACCGTGCCGGCCGCGGCAGGGCAGGCGGTCGCCAAGACCGCCGCGAGCGCCCCCACGCACATGCCTGCCCTCACGCGGTGTCAGCGTACGGAAACGCAGCGGCGGGTGACGCCGATCGCGCCCGGGCGCGTGTACCGTTCGCGCAGCGTGACAGCGCGCCTCGCGTCCGCACTCCTCCTGATGTCGCTGCTGGCTCTCGTGGCACAGCCCGCTTCGGGCGCGACGAAACGGGCGCCCTGCGCGGCGAAGAAGTCGAAGACGCTCGCCGCGACCGAGCGCGCGCGCGTATTCCGATGGCGGGTCGAGAGCCCTGAGTCCTATTACGTCTATGGGTGCAACTACCGGCGCAACCAGCGCTGGCAGCTCGACTACAACCAGACGGGGGACGGCCCGTACGGCCCGTTCGCCGCGGTCAGGCTGATCACGCTGGCGGGGCGGTACGCGGCCTGGGCGAACGACTACTCCGACCGCGTCGGCAACAAGACGACCGTGAGCGTCGTCGACCTGACGACCGGCGCGACCCGGCGCTCATGGGTCGGGGGCGCCGAGGGGCTCAACTACTACAACCTCGACTGGGACGCGACGCATCGCCACGTCTACTCCACGACCGACCTCGTGGTGAAGCGGCGCGGCGGCGCGGCGGCGTGGATCGCGTTGACGCGCGTCGAGGAGCCCGGCGGCGGACTCGGACACACCGTCTTCAAGTCCGACGCGACGGGCCACGGCGTCGCGCTGGACAGCGGCGGGTCGATCGATCGGGATTCGCTCGCCCTCGCCGGCTCGACCGTGTATTGGACGAGCGGCGGCGAGGCCCGCTCGGCGCCGCTCTACTAGAGGTCCGAGCCCGGCAGGACGGGGAGCTGGAGCGCCGCGCCGTTCGCGCCGCCGACGATCACCGAGTTGAGCGCCGGCGCGCTCGGCAGGAAGCTGACCGGCGTGCCGGTGAGGATGAGCCGGATCCGGTGGCCCTCCCTGAAGCGGTTTCCGATCGGCCAGAACTCGACGTGGTACTCGCGGAAGGTGCCCGGTTGTGTCGTCTCCTTCGCGGAGAGGTCGTTGTAGGGCTGCACGATCGCGCCGGAATCGGGATCCCTCACCGAGCGGTCCTCGACGACCCGCGGGAAGCTCGAGCGCAGCCGCCCCGCGGCGACCGGCTTGGCGGCCCCGTTCGGGGCCACGTCGGCCAGCACCGCCACGATGTCGGTCTCGGGCGCCGTGCTGCGCAGCCTGACCGACAGCGCCGCCGGGCCGACCGACATCACGGGCGCGCCGAGGGGCGCGCTCGTGTAGGTGAGCGACGTGGCCTCGGTCAGTCGCGTCTGCTGGGTCGAGGTGACGGTCGCGGTCGTGTACGGGTCGGTGGCGAAGGTGTTGCTCGGCACCGTGGGGGCGGACTGGGTGATCGCCTTGCCCGGCCGCGCGAGCGACAGCGAGCCGTCGTTCACCGAGGTCGCCGAGCCGCTCTTGCGCGCGTCCAGGTGGAGCGGGCGCCAGCGCGTGCCGGGGACCGGCCAGTCCTCGGCGTCGACCTTGGTCCACTCGCCCGCGACGAGCGCCTCGTGGCTGCCGTGGCCGACGTAGAGCTGGACGCGCGGCTCCGAGTCGACGCCGTTGTCCGCGTCGAGCAGGTGGTGCTCGAACCAGCGCCGGAACTCCGGGAACGCGCCGCCGGTCCCTCCCGCCGCGCCGTCGTGGGCGCCGATCACCAGCAAACGGCTGCCGGTCGACCGCATCGCCTTGAAGGTCTCAAACGGCCCCCGCGACTCCACGTCGTAGAAGCCGGTCGCCGCGAGGATCGGGATGTCCGGCGGCCCGGCCGGGCCGGGGAAGCGGCGCTCGCGCCAGAACTCGTCCTCGGTCTGGTGGAGGCCGAAGGCCTGGAGCGCATTGGCGACGCCGCCCGCGGCGGCGGCATGGGTCTGCGGGTCGTCGCCGAAGCGGCCGGGCAGGTTCGCGAGGAAGGCGCTCGCGATCGAGCCGGAGACGACTGTTGCGGGTGCCCAGTTCGGCATGCCCCCGATGAAGATCAGGTCGCGGTAGATCGAGCTCGTCCCGGCGAGCAGTGCGGCGGTCTCGACGCACGGCAGGCTGCCCTGGCGAAGCGCCGTGTAGGCGGCGATCGCGCTCGCCGAGAACCCGTACAGGCCGATCCGGCCGTTGCTCCACGGCTGGTCGCACAGGAAGCGCAGGCTCTCGGCGATGTCGCTCTGCTCGCGCGGCCCCATGATGTCCCACGCCCCGCCGCTCGCCCCGGTGCCGCGCGCGTGGACCTGGACGTAGTTGAACGCCGGGCCGGCCGGCGGGCCGCCCGGTCCCTGGCCGTAGGGGCTGTACTCGACGATCAGCGGTCGCGGGACGAGCGGCGCCTCGCCGGAGACGGTCGCGTGCAGCTTGACGCCGTCCGAGGCGACAAACTCGAGCTCCTCGACCGCCTGCGCGCCGAGCGCAGCCGGCGCGGAGCCCATGAGCCCGAGCGCGGCGACGGCCATGGCCCCTGCCAAGCGTCCTCCCGACACGGTGCCCAGTATGCAGCGGCCCGCGGCGCGGTGTGCCGGTACCGCAAGAACGCCCCCGCTCGCGCGTTTGGTCGTGTATGCAAACCATTCCCCGCCTTTTCATCGCCGTCCTCGCTCTCCTCGCCGTGGCCCTTCTCCCGGCCGCGGCCGGCGCCAAGTCCGCCAAGAAGACCGCCTTCGACTACGCCGCCCCGGCCCAGGCCAAGAAGCTGACCAAGCCGCGCTACGAGACCCAGCGCGAGGTCATCAAGCTGCCGGCCTTCGACGGCGAGGAGCTCTACATCGAGGTCGTCAGGCCCAAAGCCGCGGGCGACTTCCCGGTTATCCTCGAGGCCAGCCCCTACCACGGCACGCTCGCCGACCGCGACGGCACCCGCATCTTCCCCGGACCCAAGGACGCCGACGGAAACCCGATCGGCCTGACCGGCTACTTCGCGCCGCGCGGGTATGCGGTCGTGATGATGGACCTGCGCGGGACGGGCCGCAGCCAGGGTTGCCTCGACCATCTCGGCGACAAGGACGCGCGCGACCTCGAGCAGGTCGTCGAGTGGTCCGCAAGCCAGGGCTGGTCGAACGGCCGCGTCGGCATGACGGGCCACTCCTACGTGGGCTCGACCCCGTCGGTCGCCGCCGCGCAGAACCCGAAGGGGCTCGCGACGATCGTGCCGAGCGCCGGCCTCGCGTCGATGTACCACCACCAGTTCCAGGCCGGCGTGCCGTACATGCTCCAGTGGGCGGGCGTCCAGTGGTCGTACGAGTATCTGACCGTTGCACGCAAGCTGCCGCCGGTCGGCGCGGACCCGGTGCAGGGCGCGAACACCGGTGACGACTTCGGCAACAACAACGAGGAGACCGGCTGCGGCGCCGACAACTCGGCGCTGGTCGCCGGCGAGGACCAGCTCTCCGGTCGCTACGCCGACTGGCACCTCGAGCGCGATTGGAACCGCGGCTCGACGCAGGCGGACATACCGATCTTCGCCGTGCACGGCGTCAACGACAACGCCGCGCGCGTCGGCGCGCTCGAGTGGTGGTTCGACCGCCGCAACGCGAAGGACAAGCTGTGGCTCGGCCAGTGGGACCACGGCTCCGGCTGCTGCCCGAACCGGCGCGGCCAGCAGTGGACCTACGCGCTGCACGCGTGGTTCGACCGTCACCTGGCGAAGCGCAAGGTGAACACGGGGCCGCGGATGGAGCTCTTCATGTCCGACAACCAGTCCTTCTCCGAGGTGCAGACGGGCGCCCGCACGGAGATCCTGACGGCCAAGCGGTGGCCGGTCGCGAAGCGCACTCGCACCTTCTTCCCGACCGCCGACGGCGGCCTGGGCACGAAGGCGCCTGCCGAGGAAGGCTCCCAGTCGTTCACCGGCACGCCCGAGGGCTTCGCCGAGTTCGCGTCTGGCGAGCCCTCGTGGCAGACCGGAGTCAGCTTCGCGACCGAGCCGTTCAAGAAGAACGTGGTCATGGCGGGCATCCCGGATCTCGAGCTGGTCGCGTCGGTCACGATGCCGCGCGTCCACCTGATCGCGAACCTGCTCGACGAGGACGCCGAAGGCAAGCGGCGGCGGATCAGCCAGTTCGCCATCAACCCCGAGCTGCGGAACGGGATCGGCACAGAGACGCCGGTCACGCCCGGCGAGCGCTACACGCTCGAGCCGCCCGGCTTCGCGATGGCGCAGCACATCCGTAAGGGCCATCGCCTCGTGCTCCAGGTGACCACCTCGGACCCGGACAAGGTGCCGATGTTCTCTGTCGATCCGCAGGTCACCGTCTTCACCGGCGCTGACGGCACGAACGTGACCGTGCCCGTCGTCAGGAAGCCGCGACTCGTCCGCGACCGGGTGCCGCTCGAGTCCGCGGAGGACGTCCCCGACCTGCCGCCGCAGCCGCCGGTCGAGGCCACGGTGACCATGAAGGCCTCCGGTGGAGGCGTCGTCCACGCCGGCGGCGTGACCAGCGAGTACGTCGAGTTCGACGTCCTCCCCGATCACGACAACGCGAAGATGGAGGGCGTCGTGACGCCGGCCCAGCCGGCGGACCTCGACCTCTACCTCGAGCGCGAGACCGGCAACGGCGAGTGGACCGCGGCAGGCGACGGCGCCAACGGCGCCGCCCTCGACGGCGAGACGATCTCGACCGGCCGACTCGCGCCGGGCCATTACCGACTCGAGATTCACAACTACGCCGGCGCCCCCGGTAACGAGGTGGCGGTGAAGCTGACGTTCCTCGGCTCGGACAAGCCGAAGCCCAAGCGGCCCCGCGGCCAGGCCGGCTGACGCCCGTCAGCCGGCGAGGCGCGGCTTCGCGCCCGTGATCCGGGCGCGCAGGAAGCGCGCGCGCTCCACCCCGCGGCCCGACAGCCTCAGCCGGAGGATGCCCGTGCGCGAGGTGGCGCGCGACCCGGCGCTCCAGACGAAGTTGCCCAGGCTGTAGGCGACGTAGCGCCGGCCCCTGCGTCTGCGCGGCTGGAGGACGTGGGGGTGCGCGCCGATCACGGCGGCCGCTCCGGCGCGCAGGGCGACGCGCGCGAACATCCGCTGGCGGGCGGTCGGGCGATGGGAGCGCTCGACGCCCCAGTGGAAGGTCGCCACGACCACGTCGGCGCGCCCCCGGGCGCGGCGAACGCCCCGGCGGATCGCGCGCCGGGACGCGAACGCGGTGCCCGCTCGCTTCGAGGTCGCTGCGAACGAGTACGGGAGGATGTCGGAGAAGCCGACGAAGCCGATCCGCAGGCCCAGCCGGTTGACGACGCGTGGGCGCCGGGCCGCCTTCAGGTTCCGGCCGGCTCCGACCGGGGTGAGGCCGAACCGGCGCGAGTGGCGGAGCGTGTCGCGCAGGGCGCGGCGCCCGTAGTCGCCCGCGTGATTGTTCGCCAGGTTGACGACGTCGAGGCCGGCGAATCGGACGGCCGTTCGGAGCGCGGCCGGACGGCCGCGGAAGTTGTACGTCTTGGGCACCGGCCGGCCGCGGCGCGAGATGGCGCATTCGAGGTTCCCGAAGGCAACGTCCGCCCGGCGCAGGGTCGGCGCGACGTTGCGCCAGGGGTAGCGCATGCCGCGGTAGCGCATGACGACGCGCGGCCCGTTGCCGAGGTTGATGTCGCCCACGGCAGCAAGGGTCACGTGGCGGACCCGGACGACGCGCGCGCGCGAGGGGTGACGATCCGAAGCCGGTAGCGACCGCGCGGTCGTGGGGCGAGCCTGAACCGCACGCGCCCGCGCCCCCCGGTTCGAGCCCGCTGGCGACGCTGCCACTTTCCCTGCCGGCGTATCTCGAGCCGGGCGCGTGTGCGCGGCGGAAGGCCGCCCGCCCTGACGGGGACGGGCGTGGCGCTCGCTGCAGTGCCCGGCACGACGAGCCGTGGCTTCGCGTCGGATGCCGGGGCCAGCGCGAGGATTGCCCCGGCGGATAAGACGAGTGGAGCGACGCCCTTGATGGTGGCTGTTATAGCCCGCCCATCACAGGCGGAGCGGCTTTCGACACCCATACGGTGGTCGATCCAGCGCAGCCCCCGGGCGATCGCAGCCGGGGTGCGGACCGCGTGGGCGACTAGAAGCGCTGCACCAGTCCGCGGCCGAGCGTGAAGCCGTGGCCGGAGCGGTTGCGGCACTTCACCTTGGCCTCGCGTGAGCGGCAGCGGACTCCGCCGCGGTGCCACGCGGACCCGCGCCGAAGCACGGGGAGGCCGGCGGCGGCAACGGCGCGGCGTCCGCAGACAGAACGCGCCTTCCCGCGCGATGAGACGACGACCGACCGGCCGCGGCGAGGCACACAGCCGCGGCGCCGCGGCGTGCTTTCCACGCGCCTGACGTCGCAGCGGAGGTGCGCTGCCTTCGAGTGGCACCTGATTGCGCCGGAGGCCGTCCGGAAGCCCGGCGTCGGCTCGGGCGCCCGCTCGGCGGGCGGCGTCCGCTGCACGTAGCGGTCATCGGCCACGCCGGCGAGGAAGCGCTCGCGCGTCTCGCGGAAGTGGTGAATGCGAGCGTCGGGCCAGTAGCCGTTCCAGAAGGGGGCCGCGAAGAACCCTCCCTCCTGCCAGTCGATCGAGATCAGGTTCCAGGCGCCGATGTCGTACTCCTCGATGAGCGCGAACGTCTTGTCAAGCCACTCGACGCTCTCCTCCTCCGAGTCCGCGCCCACGTACACCGGCGTCGACTCCGAGATCCTGAGCGGCAGCCCCATCGCCCTCGCCTGGTCGAGGATCTCGCGCGTGCGCTGCTCATAGACGGCCCGAGCCGCTTCACCGGACCGCCCGAAGCAGCAGGAGTCCTGCCAGTAGGAGATCCCGAAGGCGTCCACGTATTCGTCGCCGGGGTAGAAGGCGTCGATCGGCTGCGGATCGATATCCACAGGGGCGTCGCTCACTCCCTGCGCGAGCGTGCCGGTCCCGGCGGCGAGAAGCGACGGGTCGGTCGCGCGCCAGAACGCGCCCGCGGAGTGCCAGACGAAGGAGGCGTTCGCGACACCGGCCGCACGCAGCTCGTCGACGATGTGCCGGTAGGCGGCCTTGTAGACGGCGGGTGGGCCGTACTGGCCGCCGAGGAGATCGAACTCGTACCCGAGCCGCAGGTAGGCGACCGTGGGCAGCTCCGCGAGGTGCTCGGCGAGCAGCGCGATCCGGTCGTCGAAGTTCCCGGCCGCGATCGCGGCGGCATAGGACGGGCTGGGTGTCGAGACCGCGCCGAAGCTCACGCCGAGATCCACCACCAGGCCCGGATGCGATGCGACCGCGGCGTCGATCTGGTCGAGGACACCCTCGAACGCCTCGGGCTCCTCGTACAGCCCGGCGTACCACATGGCGCCCGCGGGGTCGGTCCCCGTCTCCGCGGCGAAGGCGTCCGCGCGCTCGATTCCCGACTGGCCGATCACGACCAGCGTCTTGCCCGCGGGAACCTCACCGACCGCGTATGCCGGAGCCGCCGTGGCGAGCGCGACGAGAGAAGCGAGCGCAAGGAGCCTCACCACGGAACGGAACGCCTCCGGCCAGGGGAACTTGCGGCCGGAGGCAGTCCGTACTCGGCTACGCCCGCGTTCCGATAGCGAGCAGGTACTCCTTCTCGAAGCGGGCGTCATCAGGCGTGCCGCGGTTCCACTCGTCGCAGAACGCGTCCAGCGTCCGGTCGAACTCGTCGGCCTGGCCGTTCTTCTCGGCGTTCGCCCGCGCCGCGATCGTCGGCCCGTAGCGCGCCTTGAAGTGCTCGCCGTAGTCGCGCGGCGCCTCGAACGCCGTGATCTCGAGGGTGTCGCGTTCGAGCGTCCGCCAGTCGACGCGGCCGCCGAACAACCCCTGCAGGTGCTCCTCGCTGCCCCAGAGCGGAGGCGGCTGAGCGCCGGGCGGGGGCGGGGGCATGAACGGCCCCATCGCGCGGAACAGGGCGCCGAGCATGCCCTCCGGCGTCCAGCTGAGCAGCGCGACCGTGCCGCCCGGGCGGCACACGCGCACGAGCTCGTCCGCGACCTCCTGGTGGTGCGGGGCGAACATGCACCCGATCGAGGAGATCACCATGTCGAACGACTCGTCCCCGAACGGCAGGTTCTCGGCGTCGGCGGGGACCCACTCGAGCTCGAGTCCCTGCGACTCGGCCTGCTTCCGGCCCGCCTCGAGCAGCTCGGGCGTGAGGTCGCTCGCGGTCACGATCGCGCCGCGCTCCGCCGCCGGGATCGAGGCGTTCCCCGTTCCGGCCGCAACGTCGAGGACGCGCTGTCCCTCGCCGATCCCTGCCGCCTCGACGAGCCGCGGCCCGAGCGGGAGCAGGAAGGTCTCCACCATCGACGGGTAGTCGCCCGAGGCCCACATGGCCCGATGGCGTTCCTTCAGTGACTGGTCTGTTGCTGTGGTCATCGCTTCCTCCTACTTGATTGGTGGGATGGTTGCTGGTCCGTCGTGAGCCTTGATTGCCCCGGCGACACCGGTTGCGCCGCGCGTCCACGAGTTCCGGCGGTCACCGCCCGCCCCGCCGGCTCCCGGCGTGTCGAAGGAGAGCGAGTTGTTCTCGTTCGTTACGGCCGACTCCGCCGTGTAAAGAGCGACGCTTGGACCGCCCGCGCCGCCACCGCCGTCGCCGCCGGCTGCCCCGCTCCCGCCGGGCCCGCCGTGACCGCCTCGCGCATGCGCCCCGAAGTCGCCCTCCGCGGCCTTGCAGCCGAATCCGCCGAGCCCGCCGAAGCCGCCGGCGGCTCCCTTGGCGCCGGCCCCGCCCGCGCCTCCGGACGACGCGATGAGCTTGGAGTGCCGGATCGTCAGGCCCGTGGATTGCACGGCGTAGATGCCGAACGAGCCGCCGCCGCCCTGGCCGCCGGTGCCCGCACCGCCGCCCCCGCCGCCCCCGCCGCCGCCGCCCCCTTCCTTTCCGTGGGAGTCCCATCCGGCCGTGCCGCCGCCGCCGCCGCCCCCGCCGCCGCCGCTTCCGTGGGTCCCCGAAGTGCCTGAGAGTCCCGATTGGGTGGACCACTGGGACGTAGCTGTACCGCCGCGGCCGCCGAAGCCGTCCTGGCCGGCCACGCCGGCGGCGCCCATCTGGCCGATACCGCCGGCCTCGGCGGGGTCTGCGGCGGCGCCGCCACTCCCTCCTGCACCGCCACCCGGCCCGCCCCCAGTCAAACCGGTCTCTCCGTTGTCGCTGGTCCAGCCAGCCCAGTCCGCATCGTGCCCGCCGGCACGCCCTCCGCGACCGCCCGGCCGCCCTGCTGCGCTTGACCCGCCAGCCAGGGACTTCACGCCCCCGTCGCGACAGGACTCGCCATTGCCACCCGCCGCGCCAGGCTCCCCGTCGGTGCCTGGGCGGCCCGCATTCCCAGGTGCCCCCTTCGCGACGACCCCGTCGACGATGAGCCCGGGGCTCTTGAAGGCGATGAGCCCGTATGACGAAGCTCCCCACCTCGCGGCGGCGCGCGGGCTGAAGGTCAGCCGTTGCAGCGTCGTCGGCGAGTCGACCTGGTATGCCCATGCCCCGGCTGACAGCTCGTCGTCCGTGCCGGGCCCGGCCAGGCGGGTGACCCCGGCCTCGGAGCGCGTCCAGTCGATCTCGTAGCCGCCGTACACGCTCACGCCGTTCGCCACCCGAAGCGTCTCGTCGTAGATCCCGACCGAGACGTACACAGCGGTACCGCCCGCCTGCTCCGCCGCGTCGATCGCGGCGTTGATGCTGCGCGTCGGCTTCTTGCGCGTCCCCGGATTCGAGTCGTCGCCGTACGTCGCCGCAAAGAAGGCCTCCGACTCCTTGCCGTCGATCCCGTCGCAGTCCGTGTCGGTGTAGTCGCCGCCGGGCGCATCGGGCGCGCCGGGTCGAACGTTCGGGTCGAGTGGCTTGCAGTCTGCGGCGTCGGCGACCCCGTCGTTGTCGTCGTCAGGATCCTCGGGATCCGGCTTGGGCTGCTGCTCTGGCGCCTCCGGGTCCGGCTTCGGAGTCTCCGCCGGCACGACCCGAAGGACCCGCGAGGCGCGACAGTTGTTCCGCTCGCGCGACTCGGCGACCTTCTTGCGGCTGTCGGCACACGCAAGCACGCGGTAGCTGCCCAGTGCGAGGCCCGCTGGAATCCTGACCCGGGTACGGCCGCGCGAGCGCTTGCCCGGCTTCAGCTTCTTGACGGCGCGCTTGCCGGCCAGGCGCCGGTCGCCCTTGTTGCGCTTCCTGTCGAGCGAGAGGTAGTAACGGGTTGCCGACCGGCCGGCCTTGCGGCGGCCCTTGTTGACCACCACGTCCCTCACGGCGGCCTTCAGGCCCGGCTGGAGCGTGGTCGACGCCGGCTTGAGCCGCTTCACGGTCAGGTCCGGCTTTGCCCGCTTCGCGGCGGCCGAGTCGCTCCATCCGGCGCACAGTGCGATCAGTAGGACCGCGATCCCCAGCCTGCCTACGAGTTGCCCGCTCATCGATTCCCCCCGTTTCGAAATGCCGAGCAGCAACGTACGGCGCGGCGCGCGCGGCTAAATCGGGAGAAATCCCTATCTGCTCCCGATCTTCAGGAACCGGGCGCCGCACCCGCGCGGACCGCGTGGGCGGCGGCCTCGGCGCGGTTGCGGACGCCGAGCTTCGAGAGGATCTTGCTCACGTGGTGGCCCGCGGTCTTCTCGGTGATCACGAGGGTCTGGGCGATCTTCGCGTTCGAGTACCCGCGCGTGAGCAACTCGAGGACCTCCCGCTCGCGCGCGGTCAGCTCGCCCTCGACGCGCGGCCGCGCGCCGGTCGCGGCGCCCAGCTCACGCAGCACGGAAGCGGCGGCGTCCATCGCTCGCGTGGCGCCGAGCTCGCGGAAGGCGGCGAATGCCGCCCGGGCCTCCTCCTCGGCCAGGTCGGGCGCGCCCGTCGCCAGGGCGCCGGCCAGCACGAGCCGCGCCTCGGCGACGTCGAAGGGCATGGCCAGCCGGGTGAACGCGGTGAGCGCGCGACGCGCCGGCTCGGCTGCTTCTTCCCGTCGGCCCCCGGCCAGTTCGATCCGCGCCGCCGCCAGGTCCCCGCGCGCCTGCACCAACCGGATCCCGGAAGCGGTGGCTAGCTCGGCGAGCTGCGCCGCAGCGGCACGAGCGGCGTCGAGGTCCTCGCAGGCAAGCCGGGCGTCCACGAGCGGCGCAAGGAACTGGCTCGTGCGTACCACGTCGCCCTCGGAGCCCGCCAGGCCGCGCTCGAGCAGGCCGACCGCGACCTTCGGCTGGTTCTCGGCGATTCGCAGCTGCGCGAGCGCGCGCAGCGCCGACGGGTGCTCGCCCCGTCCGGCGAGCAGCGCCTCCGCCTCGGACAGCCGGCCCTGGCGGACGCGCAGCTCGGCCATCGTCGCGGCCGTCCCGGCTCCCATCTGGGGCACGTAGCGGGCATGGGTCTCGAGCGCGCTTTCGAGGGCCGTCTCGGCCTCGGGCCAGCGCCCTCTCGCCACTAGGACGTCCGCGTGCACGGTGCGGCAGGCGCCGAGCAGGGGCATGGTTCCGTGCTCGCGGGCGAACTCGTCCACCATCTCGCACCATTCGGAGGCCTGCTCCCACTCGCCGGCATTGGTGCAGGCGGTGATCAGGTTGCAATAGGCCTCGGCGAGCGTATGGACGTTCCGGATCCGCCCCGCCGAGGCGGCCGCCATTGCCTCCTCGAGCAGGGCCATCCCCTCCTGGGGGTGCCCCGCGTCGACCTCGGTGCGCCCCAGCAGGCTCAGGGCGAACACCTCGAGGTCGCTCGCGTTCGAGTCCCGGGCGATCTCCATCGCGCGCCGCGCGTGGTGTGCGCATTCGTCGGGGTTCGCCGCGTACCGCGCCCGTTCGACCGCGATCCAGCCCTGTCCCTCGCCGCAGTCGGCTCCGTCGACCGCCCGTTCGGCGCGCGACAGCCAGCCGCGCGCGGCCGAGGGGCGCCCCGTGAGGAGGTACTGATGCGAGACCCACACCGCCGTGCGCGCCGCGTCGTCGCAGCGGCCGGCACTCAGGTAGCCCTCGAATGCGCGCTCCCGCGTGGCTATGCCTCCGGCGATGTCCGCCAGGAACCAGAGGGCGAGCCCGAGCCCCTCCTGGGCGTCCGGCGTCTCGCCCTCGGCGAGCGATGCCTCGAAGGCCTCCCTCGCGGTGGGCCAATCCGCAGCCTCGAGCGCGCGCCAGCCCTCGGCGAGCGGGTCACCGCTGGCAGGCTCCATCGCTCGATTATCGCCCGACTTATCCGCCCGCGTCGTACTGGAAGATCCGCAGTCCGCGGTCGCGGTCGGATCCCAGGATGTACTTCTGGCTGCCGAGGCGGTGGACCTCGACGCCCCAGTAGTTCGAGCCGCCGGGCTCCACGAACGCCCCGACCTCCTCGAGACCGCTGTCGTCGTAGCTCAGCACGCGCATCCCGAGCGCGTAGTGCGAGACGTAGACGAGGTTCTGGTCGGGGTCGGTCGCGACCTCGTGCACGCTCATGTCGCCGAAGTTCTCGGCGAACTCCTCGAGCTGGCCCTCCTCCGGCGCGTAGATGTCGACCTCGTCCATCTTCGCGCCCTCCGAGAGGTCGGTCCGGTACATGTGTGTGTACCCCCACCCGTCGAACGTGGCCGAGATGTCCACCGGCACCGACGGCCCGGCCGGGGTCGCTGTCCCGCTGCCGTCCTCGCTGCAGGTGTAATCCGCATCCGGCTCGACGCCGAGCAGGCGGAAGCCGTCCTGGCGCGATACGAAGATCGCGGGCGTCGTATCGGATGCCGCGAGCATCGTGACCAGGGTCTCGCAGCCGTCCACTCCGGTCCGGTTGAACACGATCAGCCCCGAGTACCCGGCCGCTTCGACGATGTCGAGCTTGACCTGGAAGTCGCAGACGCCGCGCTCGACCACGGCGATCACGTCGCCTCCGGCCGCCGGGACGGCCTCGCACGCGAGGCCCAGGTAGCGCGTCTCTCCAGCCAGCGGGTTGTCCTTGTTGACGGGCGGCGTCTCGCTGCCCTGGATCGCCGTGAACGTCTTGCCCGCGGCGGGGCCGCCGGTGTAGGTGGCGACCACTCGGTAGGGGTCGAAGTCCTCGTCCGTCGCGAAGAAGAACTCGTTGTCGCGCGTGAACTCCGCCTCGTGGGCGTTGCCCTCCGGGGTGATGGTCTGGCCGTAGGGAACGCGCGCCGGATCGATGGACGCGAAGTCCGTGTCAGACAGCGGAGCCGGGCTGGCCGGGTTGGTCACGTCGAGCGTGACGTAGCCGCCGTCCCAGTACGACATCAGCATGATGTCGCGGCCGCCGATGTGCTTGACGATCATGTCGTGGCTGAAGACCGCGTCGCCGTGCGGGCGGGTCGGCCCGGTCTGCGCGAACTGATCGAGATTGGTCTCGGACACGATCTTCGGCTTGCTCGGGTTCGAGATGTCGAGGATGTCGACGTCGGGCTCCTCGAGGTCGTCGACGAGCACGACGAAGACCTTGCCCGTCTTGTTGCCGCTCGAGTCGCGCTGCTCCCAGGCGAACGCCGAGTGCGTCTGGTTGGCCTTGGTCTGCGGCACGCCCTTGCTCTGGCTGCCGTCCTTCTTGGTGAAGTCGCCGGCGCCCTCGACCAGCTTCTTCGGCTGACGCGGCTTCGTGACGTCGACCAGGCTGATGCCGCCGACGCCGTTCGTCGTGCCCGGGCACCACTCGTTCTGGTAGACGAGCAGGTCGCCCTTGAACGAGGGCGTGTTCATCGTGACCACCTGCGACCCCTCGCCCGAGAAGGTGTCGACGTGGCTCGGGATGTAGGCCGCGGCCTTCGGGGCGGCTGGGTTCGAGATGTCCACGACCTGCACGCCGCCGCGCCCGCAGGCCGGCTCGTAGAACATCGTCAGGTACGCGAAGTTGCCCTTGGCGGAGACGTCCGCCACGCGCCCTTCGCCGGCGAGCTTGCCGGCGAGGTCGAACTTGCCGACGAGGTCGAGGCCTTCCTCGCGCGGAGGGACCGACTCGCGGCCGGCCACGCTGCCGGCGGCGCCGTGGGAGTTCCAATGTTCGGCGAGCGTCCCCTTGAGCCAGGTCTCGACTAGCGGCGCGGAACGGCTAGCCGGATGCGCCCCGGCCGTGCCGGCGGCAACTGCGAATCCCGCGACGGCAATCGCCGTCGCCAAACAACGCGAACCCTTGCCCATGGACGCCTCCCAGCGGTCGAGCCAGACTTGGGCGCGACCGTACTCCTGCCGGGTAGGGCTGTCAACCCTCGCTGCGGGACGTCAGGCGCCCGCGCACCCGCTTTACCTTCAGCGCGGGCGAGCGCCTGATCTGCGACTCGCAGAAGCGGTCGCGCACCCAGCCCTTGCGGCTGTACAGGCGCGTCTGGTCGGCGCGGTGCTTCGAGCGCGGGTTCTCGGAGAGCGAGTAGGTGAGGATCGAGCGCGCGTTCGGGCAGCGGCCGTCGCTCCAGGTGACGACTTGCACGTAGGAGGAGCCGTGGCCGGGACCGAAGGGGGTGTTGTCGGCATCGGGAAAGAGCGCGACCTCGGGCAGCATCAGGTTGAACGTGCCGTCGCCGAGCTCGCCGTCTCCCCCGTGCACGGGGATTCGGCTGCCGCCCCAGTCGACGTACTGATGCTCCCCCAGCGGAGCGTCGAGCGGGATGCCGGCTTCCCTCAGGTCCGTGATGGCGTCGCCGAACGCCGCGCGCACGAGGGGGTTTGTCGTGTTCAGCGTGTTCGGCGTGTGGACCGGATCGGTCGGGTCGAAGGGTGCCGACCAGCGCGACGGCGTGATGCTGGAGGTGTGAAAGCCGAAGCGGCGGAAGAGCAGCTCGCCGCGTGAGTCGACATTCGCCCTCAAATCCCAGCCCTCGAGAGCGTCGCAGGCGCCGTCGAGCGGGACGGGCCCGCTCGAGCTGGGGGTCACCCCGCCGGACGCCTCCATCTCGCGGCACATCTCGAGCGCGTCGTCACGTGCGAGCTCGCCGAGGTAGGCGCGGTTGTTGAACACCATCCGTTGCATGTCGCGGCGCGTGAACCCGGATGGGCCCAGGCCGTCGCTGCCGTCGATTCGCTCGCCCACCATGATCAAGCCGAGCCGGGTCCGCACGGTGCGCTCGGTGCGCTCGTTCCCGATGATGCGGGCGAAGCCCTCGAGCGGCTCCTCGGGGTTCGAAAGCCAGTAGCTGTCGTTCGAGTTCGTCACGTAGTCCCTGCGTAAGAGGTACGGCTGATTACCGGGGCCGAGGGTCCCCTTGCGGACGGCGTCCGGATCGTTCAGCCACGCGCACTCCGAGCGCGAGCCGTCGAGGACGGGAAGACGAGCCGCCTCGAACAGCGCCGCACCGAGCACGGTGTTGCATTCGCCGGCGTGGGAGTCGGGGACGTTCGGGACCGCGCCGATGTCCGCGTAGAGCGCGTTGCCCTTCTTGTCGGCGACGATCGTGTTGACCCACGGGATGCCCTGGTAGCGCTTCAGGATCGCGAGGGCCTCGCGCGCCGAGCGGGCCTGGTTGAACTCGAAGAAGTGGTTGAAGGCGCGCACGTTGTCGGCGTTCACGTCCGCCATCGCGAACGCCGTCGCGGCCGTCCAGGGCAGCGGGATGCCGGCCAGCTCCGTCATCACGGGGCCCCAGCGGCTCGAGTACAGCGTGCGCGTGGAGGGCTCGAGTGACCCATCCTCCTGCCGGACCTGGACCGTCACCGTCTGCTTCGTCATCTCCTCCGGCTCGCCGTCGACCAGGTAGCTGGTGGGGTCGCCTGGCACCAGCGTGAGCTGGTAGGGGGTGAAGCGAAAGGCCGTCGACACGGTGTGGCTCCACGCCATCGTCGGCGTGTAGCCGATCTGCACGACGGGCGCGCCGAACAGAGCAGCGCCGCTCGCGCGCGCCTTCCCGGGAAGCGAGTACCCGAACTGGTAGAAGCGCTCGGGCCCGTACCACGGGAAGTGCGGGTTCCCGAGCAGCAGGCCGTGCTCGCCGTCGCGCGTACCCTCGCGCCCGACCGCGACGGCGTTGCTGCCCATGCCGCCGCGCCCGTGGAGCTGACCGGCGAGGGCCTCGGCGAGGCGCTCGGCGGAGGGGAGCCACTGCTGGCGCATGGCGCTGTCGCCGTCCGGGGTGGGCGGCTGCGCCCCGGCGATGCCCTTCATCGCGACGCCCTGGCTCGCGAGCAGCAGAAGCTGGTAGAGCCGGCGGTATGCGGTCCGGAGCGTGATCGGCCGCACCCATTCCTTCCCGCGGCAGGTGGGGTCGGGCAGCCTGTTCACGCCGACCCGGCGCAGGTAGCGGTTGTAGCCCGCCACGTAGCCGCGCAGCGCCTTCTTCACAGCCGGCCGCGGGCCGAGCGGGGGCTTGCGCGCCATCACCTCCTCGACGACCCCGTTGTCGATGATCTTCCTCCAAAAGAAGTCGGAGTCGAGGTTGGTCGGCGTTACGCCATTGCCCCGCGACCTGTACGTGCCGTCGGGGCCGAAGTACCTGGACCGCTCCGCGTCGACCGTCACGTACGTGTCGGCCATCGTGCAGATGTTGTCCTTGGCGAACGCGTAGCCGAAGCCGAAGCCGACGCTGCCCCAGCTGTGCGCCTTGATGTGCGGGATGCCGTACTCGGTGCGGCGGATCTCGGCCTCGTAGCGCGCTGCGATGGCGGGAGCGGCCGCCAGCAGCAGCAGCACGCCTGTGAGCACCGCGGTTAGGGCGCGCCGGGACATCGGCCGCGGACGCTACCCGTCACCTGCAGCTGTTGCGCAGGTCCTCGCCGGTTCGCTTGCCGAGCCGCCACGAGGATCGCAATCGGTAGGCGATCTGCTCGCTGGTCGTCAGGCCGGCGATGCGGTACGGGACGTTCTTCCCGGAGGCGTCGGTCCGGCCCGTGCCGATCGACGAGCCGTCGACCGAGCGGTCATAGGTGCACGCGAGCAGCCGGCGCTTTGCGCGCCGACCGTGCCGCAGATGGCGGTCGAGCCACGCGCGCGTGTAGTACAGCGCAACCCGCTCGCCGTAGCGGCTGGCGTTGCCGACCGGGGCGGTCACGGGGTTCAGCTCGCGCTCGGGGATGTAGGTCCACTCGTAGTGCGTCGACCCACGCAGCGGCACCATCATGGTGTTGACGCCCGCGTCCGCGAACGCGCGCGCCTGGCGCGTGGCGACGGTGAGCTCGGGGTCGATCTCGTACCGGAACGGCCCGAAGTCCTCGAGGTCCGAGCTCTGGAACATCGTCGGCACACGCGGCCGGGCAGGGGCCAGGCCGCCGTAGCCGTCCCACACCACGGCGGCGGCGAAGCGGTGCTTCGGGTCGCCGTTGGCCGCGACCAGCGCGCCGTTCGCACCGAGCGAATGTCCGGCCAGTGCGACGCGGTCGCGGTCGATCACGCGCCGCACCGGGCTGGCCTTGGACAGGAGCCAGTCGATCGTGTCGAAGGCGCCGAAGACGACGTTCTGCCGCAGCTGCACGTAGAGGTCCACGGTGTCCTCGAACGCGGTCCGGAACGTCTGCTCGCTGCCCGTCAGGCCGGGTCGCAGGAGCAGGCCGGCGCTGGAGAGGGCGATCGGGGCGGAGGGGTAGTGCCCGGCGCACTCGCCGTGCTCGCGCAACCCCATCTCCTGCGGCTCACGCCACTCGCCCTCGGGGTCGCAGAACTCCTCACGCGGCGCCGGATCGACGTCCGACTGTCCCTGGCCCTGCGGATCGATGATCGCCACCAGGTAGCCGGCTTCCGCGAGGCCCTGGGCGATGCCCCAGTAGACCTGCTCGTAGCCGCCGAAGCCGGGGAGGATCAGGACCGTCGGCAGCTTCCGGCGGCCCTCGGTCGAGTGGGCGCGGAAGATGTGGCCGCGCAGGGTCGCGCCGTAGCGGTTGTCGAACTCGAACGCCGTCCGCGTGCCGCGATCGGGATCCCAGGCGGCTATGAACGGGTCGACCGTGACCTGCTCGAACGTGGGGTCCTGCTGCGCGGCGAAGGCGGCGATCAGCGGTGCCATGCGCTGCTGGTACTCGGGGTTGGAGGCATAGTCGAGCGTGCGCACGCGCGAGCGCTCGAAGTTGTCCAGGTGCTGCGCCTGCCGTTCAGGCGTCCCGGTTTCCGGATCCTGCGCGTACGCCTGCGCAAGCCCGACCAGTGCCAGCAGCGCACCAAGCGCCATCCCCCGCCGCATGGGGCGAGAGTACCGCCGCGCGTCTGGGGCTGGACCCGGTCGTTCGGGTCCGAGCCGGGTGTGGAACCGCTAGCCCTCCGGCGGATCGCGCTCCGCCTGCGCTTGCCCCGCCCGGGCCACCTCACGCGCGATCCCCTGCTCGATCCGCGCCTCCATCGCGACCGTGAAAAGGCCGGAGACCGCGTCCATCGCAAGCGGTTGCACGCGGGCGAGCGTCTCCTGAAGCGCCGGCAGCTGCTCGTCCGGCGCGCCCGCCTCGATGAACGGCTCCCAGATGTGGTCGAGCCAGACCTGCTCGAAGAGCGCGGCGATCTTGTCGAGCTGTGAGCGGATCTCCGCTGTCGCGTCGAGGATCTCACCGGGGCTGAGCCCCAGGCCGCGGAGGGTCTGGCCGACCTGGGCGAGCCGGGCGGACGTGAACTCGAGCTTGCCGTCGGCTCGCTCGCGCACCAATCCCAGCTCGATCGCGCGCGCGAGCTCATTCTCGCCGGCGCCCCAGCTCTCCTGCCACGCCGCGCGATCGACGACCGGCGCGCCGGCTTCCCTGAACGGCGCACGCAGCGCGCGGGCGAGGCGCATGACCTCCTCGCCCGAGTCGCCTCCCGCCTCGAGCAGGCGGCGGATGAGCTCGAGCGGGAAGCCCTCGGCGTGGAGCGCCTGGATCCCCTCGATTCGGCTCACGACCGCCGGGTCGTAGTAGCCGGTCCGTCCGCGCACCTCGGGATGGGGGAGGAGCCCGAGCGTCTGCCACTCGCGCAGGTTGCGAACGGTCATGCCGACGCGGTCCGCGAGCTCCTGAACCGTGAGCGATCCGGTGTCGGGCGTTTGGCTCTTGTTGCGGGCGGCCAAGTTCGATATAAACGTGACGGAAACTTCTGTAACGGTTTCGCGGGGGAGCGGGAAGCGGTGGGAGCACTCAAGCAGATCGTCCTGCTGGCACTGCTGGCATTCGTGCCGGCCGCGTCGGCGCACGCCCAGCAGTACGGCGCCCTCGAGTTCCCGCGCGACGAGCACGAGCACGTCGACGGCTGGAACTTCTGGTGGGGCGCCGCGGACCTCACGACGGAGTCGGGGAACCGGTACACGGTGGGCGTCGCGTTCGACTCGCTGTACGGCGTCGGCCTGACCGGGCACCAGGTTCTGCCGCAGCAGGGGCCGTACGCGGACCGCGCGATCAACACGATGGACGGCCCCGAGGAGTGGGGCCACGGCGCCCAGGCCCATGGGCGCTTCGTCACGAAGATGAGCAATCACGTGCCGGGCACCCGCACGCCGCTCGTCGGCACCACCCGTGACCTGTTCGACGGGGGCAAGGAGATCGGCCGCTGGGAGCGCACGACGATGGAGCGCGAGTCGTATCGCCTCAAGCTCGACAACGACGAGGCGCGCGTGCACCCGACCGGCGAGAACGTCAGCCTCGACGTGGAGCTCGACGCCGATATGCACAGCCCGCCGTTGCTCGCGGGCGGCACCGGGACCTGGTGGTACGGGATTCCCGAGAACCACGACTACCCGTCGCGCTCCTATCACTACGTCCAGGCTGCGAAGCACCTGACCGGGACGCTCGAGCTGGAGCAGCCCGACGGCTCGATCCTGCGCGAGAAGGTCGTGCCCGAGGCCTCGACGATGATCATGGTCCGCGAGTACGACGCCTCTCCGGAGGACCTGTTCGCGGGTCTCGGGCGGGCGCAGGCCACGCAGATGCATCCGCGCTACGCGTCCTACTACGAGGGCGGCATGCCGTGGGAGCTGGTCTTCCTCGACTTGAAGAACGGTGCGCAGCTGATGGTGGCGGTCATGGCGTTCCACGAGACGAAGAAGGGCACCGCCACGCCGGTCGTCGGCCAGGGCCAGCCGACGTACCAGGTCCTGTCAACCCTGCGCCTGCCCACGGGCGAGTCGGTGCCGCTCAACGACAAGCTGCGCGTCGAGCACCTCGACTACAGGCAGTCGATCGGCCGCGTGCCGACGTTCTGGGTTGCGGTCAAGGGGATCTGGCAGCAGGCGTGGAGGTACCGCATGAGCTACCCGGGCGGGACCGAGGAGCTGCCGAACGGCGAGACGGTCGACGTGCCGGCATTCGACCTCGGCGTCGTGCCGCAGCTGGACGAGCCGGCGGTGGACGACCGCGGCAACGGGAACACGCAGCGGTTCGCCTACCTGGCCGACGGCAACTACGGCGGCTGCCCCGTGCACGGCTTCGGCTGGTCCGAGCTGATCATCCAGTGGCGCGGCCGCGAGGAGCAGGACCCGTGGCGGACCGACGGCGGGCTGCCCGAGGTTCCGGCGGAGTGCGGCCCGCCGCCCACGCCGCCGGTCGGGCAACCGGGAGACATGGAGCCGGATCCGGGCGAGGCCCCGCCGCCGAGCATCGCGCCGGACCCCGGCTGTTCAGCCGGGCTCGGCACCCCGCGATGCGAGTACATCGCCACGACGCCCGTGGGGCTCGCGGGCTACGGCGCGGAGCCCGGCGGGTGGACGGCCACCATCTCGCCCGCGGACGGAGGCGAGCCGATCGTGATCAAGAGCCAGGGCGGCAACGAGCTGTACGCCTGCGGCACCGCCAGGCCGGGCGATCGGATCGTCGTCGAGGCCGAGGAGGGCTCGAACGTGTCCATCGGCAACCCCGGCATCTGCTTCTGAGAGGAGAACTGCCGTGAACCCGGTCAAGCGCGCGATCATCGAGGACCTCGTCAAGCAGACGGGCCGCCACGACGAGCCGCACATCTTCGGCGGCCCGCCCGGCGATGCGGGCCTGATCGGTCCCGACAGCATGTCCTGGGAGATCAACGGCGATATGGCGTCGGTCGTGATCGGTGGGCTCGGCGCGATCGTGATGGAGATCCTGCACCCGTCCGTCATGGCGGGCGTGCAGGACATGTCGAGCTATCAGGAGCAGCCCGAGCGCCGCGGCAAGACCACGTTCGGCTACGTGGTCACGACGACATTCGGGAACACGCAAGCCGCCACGCGGCTGATCAACGTCGTGAAGAAGATGCACGGCCAGGTCGAGGGGACGCGGCCCGACGGCGTGCCCTACCGGGCGCTCGACCCCGAGCTGATCGGCTGGGTCCACACCTGCATCCCGTGGGCGATCATGACCGCGTACGAGCGCTACAACCGCCCGCTCACCGACGAGGAGAAGGATCGCTATCTGGGCGAGCAGGCTGTGATCGGCCGGATGGGCGGGGCCGGCGAGATCCCGGAGAGCGCGGCCGCCCTGCACGAGTACGTCGAGGCGATGCGGCCGAAGCTCGCCGTGACCCAGCAGACGCTGCAGTTCTTCGAGTTCCTGATGACGATGCCGTTCGGCGTCCCGCTGCCGGGGCCGCTGTCGCGGCCGGCGCACCGCTTCCAGGCCGAGGCGGGCATGAGCCTGATGCCCGCGTGGGCCCGGCGGATGACCGGGTTCGACAGCCTCGCTGTCGAGCGCCGGCTCGTCTACAACCCGTCGCTTGCCGCGTACGCGCGCGCGATCAGGTGGGCGTTCGGGACCCCGGCCTACAAGCGGCTGGCGGTGGAGCGGGCGGGCGGCGCCGACGCTGGGCTGGCCGCGGCGGCCTAACCGCGGCGCACCGCCGTCAGTCGCGCCCGGTGGCGAGGTTGTGCGTGACGACGCCGCTGTTCGGCAGCTTGTCCGCCCCGTTTGGCTTGTCCGGCGTGACGACGATCCAGCGCCAGCCGTACCGTGTCGGGTGTCCGAAGATCTCCATGTCGAACTTGAAGCTGTAGCTCTTCTTCGAGTGCTTCGTGAGCTTCGCGGGGCCGCGACGCTTCGGGCCCTCCTCGGTGTATTGGTACATCCCAGCCTTCCGGCCCAACTTCGCGACGAAGAAACTGGGGCGCCCGCTGGTGCCGCCGATCTCGAGGCGCAGCGACTTGACGCCGCCGGCCTTCCAGCCCCTGACGCGGTGCTTGACGACGTCGCGCCCGGCATGGCCGACGGTGGCCGACCTGAGGTCGAATGGGCCGCCGTTGTGGTCGCCGCGGGCGTCCGACTTCTGGGTCCTGTCGGCCATGGCGAGGGACGCGGTGGCGGCGAGGCCGAGCGTGAGGAGGGGGAGAACGATTCGCATGCGGCACGACGTTAGTCGCGCGGACGGCGCGTGTTCAGACCAGCGCCGTCTCGGCAGCAGCGCCGTCCGCGCGGTCCGGGTGGGGCTCAATAGTTTCCGTGCGTCCCTCGAGCGAGATGTTCGGGAGGGCCCGATCGAGCCAGCCCGGGAGCCACCACGCGCGGTCTCCGAGCAGCGTGACGACAGCAGGCGCGATGACCATCCGAACGATCAGGACGTCGATCAGGATTGCCAGGCCCAGGCCGAGGCCGAACATCTTTCCGATCGTGTCCGGGGCCGTGACGAAGCTCAGGAACACGGCCGACATGATCAGGCCGGCGAACACGACGACCTTTCCGATGCGTCCCATCCCGTGGATCACGCTCTCGCGGGGCCGGTCTCCCTCACCGTAGGCCTCGTGAATCCGGCTGAGTAGGAAGACGTTGTAGTCCATGCTCAGCCCGAACAGGATCGCGAACAGCATCACCGGCAGGAACGAGATGATCGGGACGCCCGAGTCCGCGCCGATCAGGCTCGCGCCGATTCCCTCCTGGAACACCGCGACCACCACTCCGTAGGCGGCGGCGACCGAGAGCAGGTTGAACACGGCCGAGACCAGCGGGATCCACAGCGAGCGGAACACCGCCACGAGCAACAGGACCGACAGGCCGATCACGACGGCGATGAACAGCGGTAGGCGTCCGGCGACCTTGTCGGAGATGTCCTCGAAGCCCGCCGTGTTGCCGCCTACGTAGACCTTCAAGGGCGTGTTCGCGGTCGCCTCCGGGATCACGCTGGTGCGGAGGCGGTCGAGTAGCGCGGAGGTCTCCGCATCCTGGGGCGCGGTCTCGGGGATGGCGAAGATCGTGGCCATCTCACCGTCGTCGCTGAGCGACGGCGGAGCCACCGAGGCCATGCCTCGCGTGTCGGCAACCGCCTGCTCGAGCCTGCTCAGCTGCTCCTTCGTCTCCGGTGCGCCCTTGGGTATGTCGACGGCGAGCAGGAATGGCCCGTTGGAGCCTGGGCCGAACGCCTCGGTGAGCTGGTCGTAGGCCACGCGCTGCGTGCGCGACTCGGGCTGGTTGCCGTCGTCGGGCTGGCCGATCCGCATCTCTATGACCGGGAAGGCGAAGACCAGAAGCAGGGCCACGCCTGCCGCGATCGACACCCACGGCCGGCGAGTGACGGCCTCTCCCCAGCGGGTGAATGCCGGCGATACCTGGACGTGCTCGGCCTTCTTCGGGACCAGCTTGCGTCCGAATGCGCCCATCATGATCGGCAGGATCGTCAGAGCCGATACGACCACCGCGCCGACCGCAATGGCCGCTCCGACGCCCATCTTGCCGACGTAGGGGACGCCGATCACCAGCAGGCCAGCGATGGCGACCATCACCACAAGGCCCGCGGCGACGACCGTGGTGCCGGAGGTGGCGGCTGAGCGCGCCGCCGCCTCCTGCAACGTGTCACCCGCCGCGCGCTGTTCCCGGTAGCGGCCGATGATCAGCAGCGCGTAGTCGATCCCGGCTCCGAGGCCGAGCATCACCGCGATCGTGGCCGCGAAAGTGGGTAGGCCCAGCGGTGACGCCAGTGCTGCCAGGAGGATCTGGCCCGCGGCGACGCCGAATAGCGCGCCGATGAGCGTCGCGCCCATCGCCCACCCGGAGCGGAAGAGGAGGGTGAGGAGCACGATCGCTATCAAGACGCCGATGAGCTCACCGACGGGCGTCTCCTGTTCGGCCGCCAGGTCGACCAGGTAGCCGCGCGCCTCCACCTGGACCTCGGGCTCGGCGGTCTCGCTGGCCTCGAGCAGTGCCTCGCCGTCTGCCTTCTCGATCTCGCCGGGCTCCACGGAGTAGCGCACATCGACCGCCGCCAGGCGCCCGTCGTCTGACACCTGACCGCCCTCGAACGGGTCAGCCACCAGCTCGACGCCATCGAGGTCGCGAACCTCGGCGAGCGCGTCATCGATCGCGGCCTTGGGCGCAGGGTCGGACAACTTGCCGTCGTCGACGGTGAAGACGAGCGTCGAGTCCGCGCCGCCGAATGCAGGGGAGTGCGCCTGAAAGAGGTCGATCGCCTCCTGGGACTCGGTCCCCGGGAGCGAGTAGTCGTCACTGGCCCCGCCCCCGGCGCTCGCGGCGAGGATCAACAGCACCAGGACGCCGACCGCGGCTGCGAGGCCTCGCTTCCACCGCGACGCCAGGGTGCGCGCCATGCGCGCTAGAAGCTGGGAGATGCTTGCCTTCCGAGCCGGGGCCAGCCGACAGTCTGAGGGCGAAGCCACCGGGCGGGTGGCATCGTTAACGGGAGAGCCCCGAGCGCGGGACCGTACAAGCTTGGCAGGTCGTTCGGGACCGAGCCTGGATGGCGAGGGCCGGAATCGAACCGGATGTGAGGCCGGAGGCCGAGCGACGGTCGCCGGTCGTTCGGGACCGAGCCTGGATGGCGAGGGCCGGAATCGAACCGGCGACACCACGATTTTCAGTCGTGTGCTCTACCAACTGAGCTACCTCGCCGCGCGCGGCAGATCCTAGCCGCGCTTGCGAGGGCCCCTGAGCGACTTCTTCAGCGAGGCGCGCTCGGCCTTCTCGCGCGGCGTGCTCTGCTTTCGCTGCTCGGAAACGCCCTTCTCGCCCTGCTTCCCGGGCTTTTCGCCGCGCCGGATCGCGGCGAGACGTTCCTTCCGCTCGGCGTCGAACGGCGGTGCCGGGATGAGCTCTTCGCGATCTTCTTCGTCCTTGGGTTCGTCAGCCATGGGGACGAGCATATGCGCCCGTTTGCGCAAGATTCGCGTCAGACCGAGCGTTGTCGTGGGCATGAGGATGCGAAAGGCGTTCATTGCGACCATGCTCGTGCTCGTCAGCCTGCTCGGGGTGGTGGCCGCGAGCGCGCAGGCGAAGAACGGCGTCTCGCTGCACGTCCTCTCGAACCGGGCCGACCTGATCTCCGCCGGTGACGCGCTGGTCGAGGTCAAGCTCCGCGACGGCATCGACCCCGAGAGGGTCGTCGTCAGGGAGGGCCGGCGCAACGTCACGGATGCCTTCGCACTCGGCCAGAACGACCGCTTCATGGGCCTCGTCGACGGCCTGAACGTCGGCAAGAACGTCTTCCGCGCGCACCTGCGCGGCAAGAAGAAGCGCACGCTCGACAAGCTCGTCGTGACCAACCACCCGAACGGCGGGCCGGTCTTCTCGGGTCCGCAGGTCCAGCCGTGGGTGTGCCAGGAGGATGCGGTCGACGCCCAGTGCAACCAGCCCGCCGAGTACGAGTTCCAGTACATGAACTCGAACGGCTCGTTCGCGGTCTACGACCCGGAGAACCCGCCCTCAGACGTCGCCACGACGACGACCGACGAGGGCAAGACCGTGCCCTACATCGTCCGCGTCGAGACGGGCTACCAGAACCGCGACCAGTACCGGATCGCCGTCCTCTACGACCCGTCGAAGCCCTTCACTCCGGGGAGCCCCCAGGACGGCTTCAACCACAAGCTTCTGATCACCCACGGCGCCAGCTGCGGCATCGAGCGCCAGGCCGGCTCCGCGCCCGACGTGATGAACACGACTGCGCTCGCGAACGGGTTCGCGGTGATGTCCACGGCGCTCAACAACGCCGGGCACAACTGCAACATCCTCACCCAGGCCGAGTCGATGGTGATGGCGAAGGAGCGCCTCGTCGAGCAGTACGGCGAGCTCCGCTACACGATCGGCACCGGCTGCTCGGGCGGCTCGCTCACCCAACAGCAGGTCGCCAACGCCTACCCGGGGATCTACCAGGGCATCCTGCCCGCCTGCTCGTTCCCGGACGCCTGGTCCACCGGTCAGCAGCTCGCCTCGTACAACCTGCTTCGCCGCTACCTCGAGAACCCGGCCCTGTGGGCGCCGGGCGTCACCTGGGAGCCCGCGTCGATCGGGGCCGTCGAGGGCCACCCGAACCACGTCAACTCGATCGTCTTCGACACCGTCTACTGGACCTCGCTCGGCGTGCCGGACGACGGGTGCCCGGGTGTGCCGACAGAGCAGGTCTACAACGCCGAGTCGAACCCGGGCGGCGTCCGCTGCACGCTCGCCGACTACATGGTCAACGTGTTCGGCCCGCGGCCGAAGGCGCTCTGGACCCCGCAGGAGAAGGCGGTCGGGCGAGGCTTCGCCGGCCTGCCGCTGGGTGACGAGGGTGTCCAGTTCGGCCTGGTCGCGCTGCAGAAGGGCCTGATCACGCCGGACCAGTTCGTCGACCTGAACGTGAAGGTCGGCGGCGTGGACATCGACATCAACCACACCGCCGAGCGGATCGGCGCGACGCAGCCGGCGCTGACGCGCGCATACCGCAGCGGCGCGATCAACCAGGGCAACAACCTCGACAAGGTCGCGATCATCGACCTGCGCGGCCCGGATCCGGGCGCGTTCCACGACGCCTACCGCTCGTGGGCGACGCGCGCGCGGATCGAGCGCGAGCAGGGCCACTTCAAGAACCACGTCATCTGGGTCGGCCACGTTCCGCTGATGGGCGACCCGGGCTTCGTCAGTGAGGGCATCCTCGCCATGGACCGCTGGCTCGCCGCGGTTGAGAAGGACAAGAGCCGCAAGCCGCTCCTCGCGAAGATCGTCGCCAACCGGCCCGATGACATCCAGGACCGCTGCTCGCAGGTCCCGGGCGTCGAGGCCGTCAAGGTCCCGGGCCTCGGGCGCGTCTGCGAGCACGACCAGCTCCAGACCCGCTACGGCACCCCCATCACCGCGGCCGGCGAGAGCATCGCGACTGACACCAACCAGTGTGTGCTGAAGCCGCTTCGCCGCGTCGACCACTACCCGGTCGAGTTCACGGACGAGCAGTGGGCTTTGCTCCAGGCGACGTTCCCCACGGGCGTCTGCGACTGGTCACAGCAGGGGATCAGCCAGCAGGACACGATCCCGTGGCAGACCTACCAGAAGGACGCCGCCGGCAAGCATGTGATCTACGGCGGCATGCCGCTCGGCGCCGCGCCGCGCCGGTCGGGCTTCGGCCTGACGAGCAAGGCGTTCCGCGGCTGGCGCAGCGCAGTCGCGGGCTAGCGGCGGCGCAACGAACGGGGTCAGTCCCCGTTTGTTGCGCCCTCCGGCACCGGCACCTGGCCGCGGCGGGCGTCGGCCAGGCGGCGGCAGACCGGCTTGTCCGCCGACCCGCACTCGAGCAGCCGCACGTTGCGGAACCAGAAGGCGCCCCACTCGCTCGGGTTCACGACGTTCGGCTCGCCCTCGTTGCCGAAGCCGGTCTCGATGGCCGTCCGGTAGGACCACTGCGGCTGGGTCACGAGGCGCAGCTCGTACGGCTCGGGCGGCCCGTCCGCGCGCATGACGTCGGTGACGGTCCGGCCGTTCACCGTCACCACGTGCCGCGCGCCGATCTGCACGATCTCGATCGTGCTCCACTCCGGAAACGACGTCAGCTTCTGCCAGCGCGCGGCGTACTGGCCGAAGAAGCCGCCGGGTAGGTACTCGCCCGCGCTGCGGAGCTGGATCTCCTGCTGGCCGAGGTAGATGCCCGCGTTGTCGTAAAAGTTCTCGCGCCTTACCTCGAGCCGGATGACGACGTCGCGGATCGGCTTGTCGTATTCCATCGAGCACTCGCCGAACTCCGCGTTGTCGCCCGTGCGGAGGTTCGTCGCCGCGCCGTCGCGCAGCGCGCAGCCGGTCTGGCTGAAGCCGTCGAACGACGTCCCGTCGAAGATCGTCTTCATGCCCCGCGGATCGCGCGGCGAGCGGTGCGGCAGCTTCGCGCCGGTCCCCGCCAGGTCCAGCGAGTTGAGCGTGAAGGAGTCGGGCGGCGCGTCCTCGATCTTCAGGAACAGCTCGGGCGCGTCCTCCATCGCCCGCCCCGTCACGGGCACCGGCAGCAGCCGGTAGCAGCCGCCGAAGCCGAGCGTCGCGAAGCGGCTGAAGTTCTGGAGCGTGTTCGACAGGTCCACCGGGCGCAGGAAGGGCGCGCCGTCCGGGCTGTCCTGGCGGATCGAGACGACCGCCGACGGCTCGACCCGCTCGGGCACGACGACGCCGGCGCCCGGCAGCACCGGGTTCGGCGCCCCCGCCACGCAGAAGCGGAACGCGACCGAGTCGATGCGGCGCACGTTCGCGCGCCCGAGCGCGACCACGTCGCCCTTGTTCATCAGCAGCGCGTTGTCGCCCCCGCGCGTGTCCTGGTCGTTCGCGGCGATCACGGTCGGGTCCCCGGCCACCACGTCGCCGTGGTCCGCCTCGATCCGCGCATAGCGCAGCGGCAGCCGGCCGGCGCGCGATCCCAGCCGGATCGTCGTCGCCTCGCCGGCCTGCCAGCCGGCTCTGCGGAGGGCCCGGAAGCCGGGGATCCGGGCCGCGCCGGCGCAGCCGCCGGCGACCGGATTGCGCCGGGCGCGCGAGCGCCGGCCGCGCACGACGCCGCGCTGGTCGCCGGTGCCGAAGGCCACTCGCGCGCGCACGCGCGTGGACGCGCAGCGCTTGCCCTTGACCGTATAGGGGACGCGGTCGCCGAAGTCGACGACGCCGTGGCGCGGCCCGTCGAGCTTGGCGGCGCTCGCGCCGCTGGGCCACGCCGCGGCCAGCGCGAGCGCCACCGCGCCCAGGACGGCCGCGCGCCTCATCCGATGCCCCGTGCGACGCGCATGGCGTTCGCCATGATCGTGTTCGTCGGGTTGAAGCCGGGGAACGTCGGGAACGTCGAGGCATCGGCGACGTAGACGTTCGCGACCTCGTGGAGCCGCCCGCCGGCATCGCAGACCGACGCCTTCGGGTCCGTCCCCATCCGCGCGGTGCCCGCCAGGTGCGCGGACTGGGACGCGCCGGAGTTGATCAAGGGCGTCGGGATGAGCGCCGCGCCGATCGCACCCCGCACCGCGGCGTGCCAGGCCTCGAGGCGCGCGCCGAGCAGCGTGATCGCCGCCTTCTCGTGCTGGTGCGGGCTGTAGGTGATGCGCGCCGCGGGGAACCCGCGCCAGTCGCGGGTCTTCGGGTCGAGGTCGATCCGGTTCCCGGCCTGAGGCAGGTCCTCGCCCACGAGCTGCGACCCGGCGACGCGGCGGTGGAGCGGACCGAGCCGCATCAGCTGCTTGTGCGCCCGGCCGTGGCCGGAGTACCCGCCGAGCAGCGCGGCCTCGAGCATCAGCGGCACCCCGCTGCCCACCTGCACGAGCCCGCCCTTGACGTACGGGACCCCGAGCGACGTCACCTCGGACCCCGTGAAGGGGCCGATCAGGTCGTCCATCTGCAGCGAGTTGCTCTGGCCGCGCAAAGGGTGGATGTCGTCCGGGAGCACCGCGGCGACCTGCGAGAGGTTGTGGAACATCATGTTCCGCCCCACCTGGCCGGAGCCGTTGCCCAGACCCTTCGGGTGCGGCGTGCTCGCGGACATGAGCAACAGGCGTGCGGTGTTGATGGGGCTGCCGGCCAGGACGATCACGTCACCGGCGATCCGGCGCCGCCGTCCGCGCCGGTCGACGTAGCGGACCGCGCGGGCGCGCCGTCCGTTCTTCGTCGTCTCGACGCGGTACGCGAACGCGCGCGCGATCACGCGGACGCGGCCGCTCCGCACGGCCGGGTTGAGCCACGAGACGAGCGCGTCGCCGCGCGCGTTGATCGGGCACCCGAAGCCAGAGCAGAGGCCGCACGAGGTGCACGCAGGCCGGCCCTTGAACGTCTCCGAGTTGACCGCCGCGGGCTGCGGGTAGGAGGTGTAGCCGAAGCCGTCGCCCGCCTCGGCCAGGAGCTGCGCGGCGTATGTGATCGGGTTCGGCCCCATGGCGAAGGGGCGGCTGCGCGGCGACTGCTCGCGCGTGCGCGCCGGCATCGCATCCTGGTCGCCCTGCACCCCGACCTGCCGCTCGACGCGGTCGTAGAACGGCTCGAGGTCCTCGTAGTCGATCGGCCAGTCCGCGACCTGCGCGCCGGGCACGGGCCCGAGGTCGCTCAGCATCTTGAAGTCCTGCTTCCAGAACCGCGGGAACTTCGCGTTGTAGTGGAGCGTCGTGCCGCCCACGGCCGCGCCGAGCTGCCCGAGCGCGCCCTCGGCCGAGCGTTCGACGCCGTCCGCGGCCTCGTCGCGGGTGCGCGCGGTGTAGGGCTCGAGCAGCGGGTCGGGGAACCCGAGCTGCCGCATGGACTTGATCTCGTCGCTCGAGTAGCGCGTGCCGAGCTTGTGGCTCGGCCGCTTCCCGAACCCGGCGCGCAGGTTGCGCCCGCGCTCGATCACGGTGACCGCGAAGCCTCGCCGGGCGAGCTCCCAGGCGGCCACGCTGCCGGCCGCACCCGACCCGACGACGACGGCGTCACGCGCCATCGCGGCCCCCGAGGTCTAGCCCGCCCTCGACGAGCAAACCGAGCTGAGCGCGCAGCGCGCGCTGCGACCCGCCGCTGCTCGCCACGACGTTGTGGGCGAACTCCGGCGACGCGAGCGGCGCGAGCGGAAGGAGCTCCGCCAGCAGCGCCTCCTCGCCGGGCGAGAGATGCTCCTGCTCGGGCAGCGGCTCCTCGACCTCCGCGCGCGTGTAGCCGCGCGGGTGCACGTCGCCGTCCCAGCGCGTGTATCCCCAGCCGACCAGGCTGCGGTTGCCGCCGTACTCGGGCGCGCCGTACATGAACTGGTAGGTGTGGGGCCAGGCCACGTCGATCAGGTCGCCGGCCGGCCCGTCCGAGTTCTGGCGAACGAGCAGGTCCCGCTCGGCGAGCGTCAGGTCGGCGAACCGCCTGTCGCCGGCCGCCTCGTCGAGCGCCGCGAGCCCCTCGCGGTAGATCTGCTGCCAGCCGACGACGGGGCCGTTGAACTCGAGCGACTTCCGCCCCCGCGAGCCCTCGATCCGAAGCCGCCATCCGCGCCGCTCGTACTTGTCGAGCGTGAGGAAGTCCTCGAAGTGGTTGACGGGCGAGCCGGCGCGATCCGAGAACGGGGCGCCCGCGAAGATGCGCGGCGGCTTGGTGCGGAACGCGCCGAGCAGCGCGTCGATCGCCTCGGCGCAGCCCGCCGCGAGCGCGCCGTGGTCCGTGTCGAGCGGCTTGCCGGGAATGAACACGTCCACGAGGCCGCGGAGCGTGTTCAGCTCGGGCTGGGTCAGGAACTGCGCTCGCCCCGGCGTGACGGCGACCGCGACGCCGCCGCCGAACGGGCCGGCCGCACCCGCGGCGAGGACCGCGAGCGTCAGCGCCGTGCCGTCGCGCAGGACGACGCGCCGGGTGACCCCGCGGTCGCGAATGTGATCGTCCGTGTCGGCCATCCCCCGAGCCCCCTTGGTGGCCGCCGATCGTACCCCTCGCCCTGCCGATTCGCGCTAGCTTGCGCGTATGCCCGAGCTGATCCACACCTGCTACCGAATCGGCGACATCGACCGCTCCGTGTCCTTCTACGAGAAGCTCGGACTCGAGGAGGTCGGGCGGATCCCGATCCGCGACGAGGCGACCAACGTCTTCATGGGCCTGCCCGGCGACGGCGCCCGCCTCGAGCTGACGTACAACCACGGCGTCGACTCCTACGAGCTGGGCACGGGCTACAACCACATCGCGATCACGGTGGACGACATCGACGCGACACTCGAGCGGCTCGCCACCGAGGGGATCGAGCCCGAGAAGCCGCCGTACACCGTGCGCGAGGGCGGCTCGCGGCTGTGCTTCGTGCGCGACCCAGACGGCTACCGGATCGAGCTGATCGAGAAGGGCTGACGGTCGGTTCGGGGGCCATGACCCTTCAGCGGATGGACAACGTCCTCATCGTCGTCGACGACCTCGAGGGTGGGAAGGCGTTCTTCGCCGAACTCGGTATGGAGCTGGAAGGCGAGACGACGGTCGAGGGGCCTTGGGCGGATCAGACCGTCGGGCTCAAAGACGTCCGTGCCGACGTCGCCATGATGCGGACCCCGGACGGCCACGGCCGAGTCGAGCTGTCGAAGTTCCACTCGCCGCCGGCGGTCAGGGCCGAGCCGGAAAGCGTCCCGGCGAACGCGCTGGGCATGCGCCGCATCATGTTCGCGGTCGGCGACATCGACGACGTCGTTGCCCGCCTGCGCAGCCACGGCGCCGAACTCGTCGGCGAGGTCGCGCAGTACGAGGACAAGTACCGGCTCTGCTTCGTGCGCGGCCCTGAGGGAATCGTCATCGGGCTGGCCGAGCAGCTCAGCTGAACGACCACCTGGCGAGCTAGTCCCGCAGGCCCACGGCTTCGAGGGCTTCCTCGGGATTCGGGAAGCCCACAAACGACACGATCGCTCCGTCGCGGATCGTCCAGACGTGCCCGTTCCGGTATTCGAACTCGCCGCCGGTGCCGCCGAGGGGTCGGAGACGGTTCCGGACGATCGCCACGACGCGGTCCCCGCTCTCCCGAAACTCCACCGGTTCCGCGATCCATGCGTCGAATCCTGCGGTGAGATCAGAAAGAACCGCTTGAGCCGCTTCGCGCCCTCGGTACGTCCCGGCTCTGGGTCCGGCCTTGAAGGTGAATTCGAAGTCCGGGTGTGCGTCACGGAGCGCGGAACCCAAGTCGCCGAGCCCTTCCTCGTAAACGCGGCGCACTAGCTCAACGTTCTGCTCCGACATCGTCCGCCCAGTATCGCTAGGCGGCCGACCACGACCGCACGGCAGGAAGCGCCTCCTCGGGATCCGAGAAGCCGACGCGGCGGATGATCACGCTGTACGTGACCACCGTGTCCGGGGTCACCTGGACGAGCTTCTCGACCTCGACCGTCCAGTCGTCCCAGATCGACGCCCAATGCCGCGCATGATCCAGGACGACCTGCCGACCGCGCCCGAGGACGCCGTCCGGGATGTTGCGGCCATCCCATTCGACATCAGGATGGAAGGCTTCGAGTGACGCTTTCCCATCGCCGCGGGCGAACGCATCCCACATCTCCCGGCACGACGTCGATCGGCTCCTTCATCAGGTGAGAAGTCCGGACCAGCTACGGCGCGACCGAATAGGTCACGCCGTCCAGCGACGTGAAGCTCTGCGCATCGGCGAACGCCTCGCCAGCCTGGATCGCGGTGGCGCCGCTCGGAGCGATGTTGACCCGGCCCGGCTTACCGTTGATCAGGGTGGTGCTGACGTACACGCTTTTCGCCGGCCGGAACTTCGCCGGGAGCACGAATGCGGTGGAGTTCGCTCCCGTGGTGAACATCGCTCCGCGCAGGTGGACCACGCCCATCCCATCGAGCGCCGCGGCCGGCGTGTGCGTTCCCGACCCGTACGCAGCCCAGTTGTTCACGAGCGTCAGGTTCTCGAACACGAGATCGGGAATGTCGGCGACCGTCGGGTCCGGATACGTGCCGCTTAGGTCGCCTCCGGCGGCCACGCCGTCGATCGAGTCGGCGCCGGCTGGGCCCTGCTCGCCCTGCTCACCTTGCTCGCCCCGAGGTCCTACCAGTTGAGCGGCCTGTCCGGGATCGAAATCGTCGAGCCGGAGCGACGAGTTCTTGACCTTCGCCGAGCTCACCGAGTTCCGGCCCAGGTCGGCCTTCTTCACCTGACCGTTCTTGATGTGTTTCGACCTGACGCTGTTCTTGTCGATCTGCGTCAGGGCGATCGAGGTTCCGCCGAGTGCGACGAACACTGCGATTACGGACATCACGTTCGCGAAGCTCAGGTGAGAGCGAAGCCGACCGGTCATGTGCGAGAGCGTATCCCCGACGGCGAAAACGCGCTAGAACGGCGGCGGGCCGAGGATCTCCACGCCGTACCGGGACGCCGCTGCCTCGACCTTCGCCATGTCGGGCGGGCCCGCCGGAGGGAGAACGCGGTCCTGCGCCGGTTCCCCGGCCGCGCGGAAGAAGGCCTCGTGCTGGGCCGTCGTCAGGACCAGGATCCGCGACGGCTCGGCGTCCACGCGGAACGCGTGCTCGACGCCTGCGGGCACGTGCACGGTCCCGCCTGGGCCGACGGTGCGGGTGGTACCGCCCGCATGGAAGGTCGCCTCTCCTTCGAGCACGTAGAACGTCTCCGCGTCGTCCGGCTGGCGGTGAAGCGGCGTGGCCATTCCGCGCGGCGCGAACTGCTCGACGAGGCACAGACCGGTGCCCTCGGACGGCAGGCGCACGAGCGCGAGCGTGCCGAAGAACCAGAGCGCCTCGCCCTCATCGTGGGCGAGCACGAACGCCGTCGGGTCGGTGCTCATGAAAAGCGACCCTAGGCGACGCAGGCCGCGGCGGCCCGAATCGGGCGCCAAAGCGCCCGCCGGTAGGATCGCCGCCATGCTCTCTCCCAAGCCGTTCCATCTGATTCTCGCTCTGCTCGCCGCCGTCCTGCTCGCCTTCTCCGGCTGCGGGGATGACGGCGGGGAGGAAGCCGCGTCGCCGCTCGACGAGGCGCTCGGGTACCTCTCCGAGGACGCCGCGTTCGCGTTCATCGTGTCGAGCGACCTCGAGGACTACGACGACGTCCGCCAGCTCAGCGAGCGGTTCCCGTTCGGCGGCCAGGTCGAGAACCTGCTCCAGCAGGCCCTGGCCGAGGAGGGTGTGGACTTCGAGGAGCAGATCGAGCCCCTCCTGGGCAACGAGATCGTGATCGGGACGGACGACAACGCGAGCTTCATCGACTCGGAGGACGACACGCCGTTCGTGCTGGCGGTCGAGACCGGTGACGCGGACGCGCTCGAGGAGCTCGCCACGAGCGCCGGCCGCGACGCGGGGGAGAGCGAGGGTTACGACATCTACCAGGGCCAGGAGGACGACACCTGGCTCGCGGTCAAGGACGAGATCGTCGTGCTCTCGAACTCCGAGGAGACCCTGAACACCGCGCTGGCGCAGCGCGGCGAGGACAACCGGCTCACCGAGGAGGACGTGGACGCGGCCTTCGAGGAACTGCCCGGTGACGCGCCGCTGAAGGTGTACGTGAACGTGGCCGCCCTGCTCGAGGTCGACCCGGACACGCAGGAGGCGCTCAAGGTGAAGTGGGTCGAGAGCCTCGAGACGCTGGGCGTCTCGGCCGACGTGGGGGAGGACGAGGTCGCGATCGACTGGTTCCTTCGCACCGACTCGAGCGATCTCTCGGACGAGGATCTGCCGATCGCCACGGGCTCCGAGGCGCCGCAGCTCCTCGAGCGCGCGGGTGACAGCGCCGAGATCGCGGTCGCGCTGCGCGAGCCCGCGCAGGTGATCGACTTCGCCCTCGCCACTCTCGAGGCGATCGATCCCGCGACCGCCGCGCAGTTCGAGGCCGGCAAGGCGGGCATCGGCCAGCGGCTCGGGGTGGACATCGACGATGACGTGCTCGCCCAGCTGACGGGCGATGTCGCTGCCGTCGCGCGGATCGACGGCAGCTTCGGCACGCGCCTGGCGCTCGAGGACGGGCCCGCGTTCCAGCGGACGCTCGCCAAGATCATGGTCGGGCTCCCCAGGTTCGCGGACGGCGTGGTCGTGACCAGGCCGAAGGCCGGCGACCGCTTCTACGGCGTCGCGACATCCGACGGCGAGAGCTTCGCCGTCGGCGTGGTCGGCGACTCGCTCGTGGTGGCGAACGACCCGGTCTTCGCGAGCGACGTCGCGACGCGCGACCTCGTGGACGCCGAGGGCCAGGAGGGTGCGCTCGTGGCCGTCGCCGACGCCGAGCAGCTCGCGAACGCCGTGCTGGCGCAGTTCGCCGGTGGCATCGAGGGCCTGGGCGGGAGCCTCTTCACGGGCCCGCTGGGCGACCTGCTGAGCTCGACGACCGCGGAGACGGACGGGGTAACCGGCCGGCTCGAGCTGAAGATCGAATAGCGGGGCCGCTGGCTAGGACCAGCGGTCCCAGTTACGCAGCGAGGGGTACGGGTCGATCGGCTCGCCGCCGCCCCACCACGTGCCCTGCCAGATCTCGAAGTGGAGGTGGGCGCCGAACGAGGCGCCGGTGTTGCCCACGTTGCCGATCCACTGACCGGTCTTGACCCACTGGCCCTGGCGGACCCGGACCGAGCCGGTCTGCATGTGCATGTAGACGTAGTCGCGGGTCTGGCCGGCGGCGTCGATCACGACGTAGTGGCCGGCACCTGAAGCCTGGAATGCGACGGTCTTCACCCGTCCGCCACGCGCGGCGCGGATCTGGGTCCCGAGCGGCGCACCGATGTCCTGGCCCTGGTGCTTGTGGCCGCTGCGCGGCGCGCCGAAGCGCGAGCCGGGGTCGCCGTAGGGGAAGTTGCCCTTGAGCGGGAAGCGGAAGGGGAACACGCCGAGCTCGTCCACCGCGCTCGTCCGGGCGGCGCGCACGAGCGGGTTGCCGGCCGGGTCCTTCGCGCGGACGCGGACGCGGTAGCGGCCGGCGGAAAGGGCACCGCCCTCACGCCCCGTGAAGCGGTAGGTGTGCGTGACCCCGGTCGTGCGCTGGCCGAGGTCGATCCGGCGGACGACCTCGCCGCTCTTCGAGTTGACGATCACGAGGTCGGCGCTGACCACGTCGGCGCGGTCGTTGATCTGGAACCTGACGCGGGCGGCGCGACCGAACAGGTACACGCGCGACGCGCTCACGCTGAAGCTGGTCAGCAGCGGGTTGCCACCGCTGCGGGTCGCCTTCGGCGTCCGCGGCTCACGCTTCGGCTTCGGCTTCGGCTTCGGCTCGGGCTTGGGCTCGGGCTTCGGGTCGACCGTCTGGCGGGGTGGCTGGAGCTCCCCGTAGCCCGCGCCACCGTGGCCGGGCGTCTGGGCGGCGCCGTCGCCGGCTGACGCGGCAGGCGTCAGCGCGAAGGTCGCGAGAAATACAAGTTTTGGCAGGGTTCGGCGGAACACCCTCCCTGCGTCGGCATCCTGGCCACGAGTCCTCTATCCCCGGACGGGACCTAGAACGTCTGTCCATAAAAGCCCTGCACGCGGCTATGCAGCCTGCATCCGGGTCATGACTTCCAAGGCGCCGTTCTTGTTCAGGGGCTCATTCAGGTTCCCGCATTTGGGGGACTGGACGCACGAGGGGCACCCGAGCCGGCACGGGCATTCGGCGATCAGGCGCCGCGCGTCGTCCACGAGCGTCTCGAACAGGCGGAAGCCGATCCGGGTGATGCCGACCCCGCCCGCGTGGCCGTCGTAGATGAACACGGTCGGGCGCGCAGTCTGGGGGTGGGCGTTCGTCGAGAGCCCGCCGATGTCCCAGCGGTCGCACATGGCGATCAGGGGGAGCACGGCGATCTGCGTGTGCTCGGCGGCGTGGAGCGACCCGAGTAGGACCTCGAGCGGAAACTCCGACCGCAGCAGAGGGTCCGGGACCTCGTACCAGAGCGCCTGGGTGACGAACTGCTGCTCGGGCAGGTCCACCGGCTCGAGGTCGAGCACCTCGTGGTCGGCCACGCGCTTTCGCTGGAAGGCGACCACCTGCTCGGTCACCGAGACGACGCCGAAGGACAGCTCGACGCCGTAGGCCGAGCGGCGGTCGAGCACCTCCTCGATGTAGGTGTCGGTCTCCTTCTTCGGCTGCGTGTACCAGTCGCCCGAAAACGGGCGCACGAGCGCGCGGCTGCTGTGCAGGTCGAGCTCCTCGACCTCGAAGCTCTGGCCGAGGTGCAGATAGACCGCGCCCGGGTGGATGGTGGAGTGGGCGCGGCCGACCTCGACCGAGCCGATCAGCTCGCCGCCCTCCGACTCGACGACTGCGACGGCCTCCATCCCCGACGAGCGGAGCGAGATCCGCCCGGCCGGGAACTCGTCGGTGCGCGGCGTGTACCGGCCGTTCCGCTCGCGCAGCCGGCCCTGCGCGACGAGCCGCTCGGCATGCGCCTCCCAGCGCGGACCGAGCGCGTCGGCATCGTCGGCCGAGAGCGGGAGCTCGTAGGCCGCCGCGACCAGGTGCTGGGCGTGGATTTCCTCGGACTCGTGGTCGAGGATCGCCTGCTCCACGGGACGGTCGAGGAACTCGTCGGGGTGGCGGCAGAAGAACTGGTCGAGCGCGTCGTCGCCGGCCACGTAGAGCGCCAGGCCGGTGTGGCGGCGCCCCGCCCGGCCCCACATCTGGCGCAGGCTCGCGACGGTGCCGGGGAACGTCACGCAGACGGCGGCGTCGAGGTCGCCCACGTCGATCCCGAGCTCGAGCGCGTCGGTGGCGACGACCGCGAGCAGCTCGCCCTCGGACAGGCGCCGCTCGATCTCGCGCCGCTGCGTCGGCGTGTATCCCGCCCGGTACGGGGCGATCCGATCGCCGAGGTCGGCCCGCCCCGCGTCCTCCAGCCGGAGCCGGGTGAAGCGCTGGATCAGCTCGACGCCCCGGCGTGATTTGAGGAAGCAGATCGTGCGCACCTCGGCCTGCATCAGCTCGCTGAGGAGCTGGGCCGCCTCGGAGAGCGCCGAGCCGCGGATGCCGGCGTCCTCGTCCACGAGCGGCGGGTTCCACATCACGACCTGGCGCTCGGCGTGCGGTGCGCCGTCGCGGTCCACCAGCTCGAGGTCGAGGCCGGTCAGCCGCTCGCCCAGCTCGAGCGGGTTGGCGATCGTGGCGCTCGTCAGGACGAAGCGGGGCTCGGTGCCGTAGGCGCGGGCGAGCCGGCGGAGGCGACGGAGCACATTGCCCACGTGGGACCCGAACACACCGCGGTAGACGTGCGCCTCGTCCACGACCACCCAGGCCAGGTTCGCCAGCACGTCGCCCCAGTTCCGGTGATGGGGCAGCACGCCCACGTTCAGCATGTCGGGATTCGTGAGGATCAGGTTCGAGCGGCCGCGGATCGCGCGCCGCTCCTCCTTCGGCGTGTCGCCGTCGTAGATCGCGTGGTTCAGGAACGGCGCGCGCAGCTCGTGCAGCTTGCGCGCCTGGTCCTGGGCGAGCGCCTTCGTGGGGTAGAGATAGAGCGCGCGGGCGCGCCGGTCGCGGGCGAGCGTGTCGAGCACGGGCAGGTTGAAGGCGAGCGACTTGCCGCTGGCGGTGCCGGTCGTGACGATCACCGGCCCGCGCATCGCCGCCGCGTAGGCCGCGGCCTGGTGCGAGTAGAGCTGTTCGATGCCGGCGCGGGCGAGCGATTCGCTGAGTGCCGGATGGAGCCCGTCAGGGAGCGGGGCCAGCTCCGCCGCGCGCGCGCCGTAGCGGGCCTGCTGCACGAGCTGCTCGCCGCGCCCGGACTCGATCACCGCGTGCCAGGGGGTCTTCGCGGCGGTCTTGGGCATGGCGGGCCACTATAGGTTGCGCGGCCAATGGCGATCCGGTGCGTCTATACCGACCTCGACGGCACGCTCCTGGGGCGCGGCGCCTCGCTATTCCGCGACGGCGAGGGTGGCTTCACGCTGCTTCCGGCGCGCGCCCTCGAGGCCTGCCACCGCGCCGGCGTGGAGGTCGTGCTCAAGTCGGGCCGGCGCAAGGCGCAGGTGATGGAGGACGCGCGCCTCCTCGGCCAGACGGCGTACATCTACGAGGTCGGCTGCGGCCTCCACGTGGACGGTGAGGACACCTTCCTCGGCGAGCTTCACCCGCAGGACGGCAGGACGGTGTGGCAGCAGATCGAGGAGTCCGGCGCGCCGGCGATGTTGCTCGAGCGCTACGCCGGCCGGCTCGAGCCGCACGCGCCCTGGCACCTCGACCGCCACTTCTCGCACCTGCTGCGCGGACTGGTGGACGTGGAGGAGGCGAACGCGCTGCTTCCCGACAACCTGCGGCTCGTGGACAACGGCGACATCTCGCCGAAGGAGACCCTGCTCGGCCTCGAGGGCCGGCCGCACGCGTACCACCTGATCCCGCGCGGGGCATCGAAGGCGGCCGCGGTCGCCGCCCACATGCGCGCGCGCGGGTACGCGCGCGAGGAGTGCATGGCGGTCGGCGACTCGGTCGAGGACATGGGCGTGGCCGAGCACGTGGAGCGGTTCTTCCTGGTCGCGAACGCGAAGGTCACGCCCGCGGGGGAGAACGTCGAGGTCACGGAGGCCTCACACGGCGAGGGTTTCTACGAGGCGGTCGTCAGATCGCTTGCAGAGGCGAAATAGCTCGTAACGATTGAAACGAGCGGTGTATGTGCGGATTGCAACGCACTTACCAAGGGGCCTGGCCCCCTGGTAAACGGGACCAAGGAGGTTCTGATGTCACGTCTCTCCGACTCACACCACTTCCGCAAGACGATTGCGGGGGTCTGCATGATCGGCGCACCGCTCTTCCTGCTGATCGCGATGGTGATCCATCCGGAGCGCAAGAGCGACGTCGGTGACCAGCTCGCGGTCGTCGCGGGCGAGATGGACGCCTGGTACGCCTCACATCTGATCGCGGCGATCGCGCTGGTCTTGGCGGTCCCGGCGGTCCTCGGGCTCATGCACATGCTGCGCGAGCGCGAGGTGGCGTTCGGCCACGTCGGCGGCGCTCTGGCGCTGCTCGGCCTGATGGCGACCACCGGCGTCGTGGCGATCGAGGGCTTCGTCGGCTGGCAGGCCGCCGCGTCGCCAAGCCCGGAGATGACCGCGCTGTTCGAGCGGATCACCGAGACCACGGGAATCGTTGTCCCGTTCTTCGTGATGTCGCTCGGGTTCGCCGCCGGGATGCTGTTCCTGGCGTCCGGCCTCTACCGCGCCCGGGCCGTCCAGTCGTGGACGGCCGCGATGCTCGCCGTCGGCGCGGTCGTGCTCGCCGTCGGCAACGCCGCGGCGAGCGACCTGTTCGCGATCCTCGGCGGGGCTGTCCTGTTCGTCGGCTTCGTGCAGGTCGGCCGCATGGTGCTGGCCGAGTCCGACGAGGAGTGGGAGCACACGCCCGAGTACCGCGGCTCCCGCCCGCTGGCCGGGACCCGCTAGGCGAGGTTTCGACCCGCGCGCCTCAGGGCGCGCGGGTCACCCGCCTCCTGCACGCTCGCCAGGTCGAGGACACGCCTGCCGAAGAGGTCGAGTGCGTCCTCGCCGACGACCGCGTGGCACCACACTCCCGCCTGCCGGCACCGCGTCGCCACCTCGGCCACCGCCTTGCCGGCGAGCGTCGTCTCGTCCAGCCGCCCCTCGCCGGTCACGACGAACGCGGCGCTGCGCATCAGCCCGTCGAACCCCAGCGCGTCGAGAACGTACGACGGCCCGGCCACCAGCTCCGCACCGAGCTCCGACCAGAGCGCGCCCGAGATGCCGCCGCCGCACCCCGTCATCGGGACACCACGCGGGTCGCGCCGCATCGAGCGCGCCCGGCTGGAGAGCCGGCGGCGCAGGCGCGCGACGGTGGCCGGGTCGGCTCCCTTCTGAGGCCCGAATACCGCCGCCGCCTCGTCCCAGGGGGTGCGCACGTCGCACACGGCGGTGAAGCGGACGCCACGCGGCACCGCTCCGATTCCGCTCAGCATGCCCGCCCCGCCATCCACCGTCGCAGTGCCGCCGCAGGCCACGATCACGCGTCGGGCGCCCTCCGCGATCGCGGCGGCGATGAGCTGCCCGGTGCCCGCCGAGGTCGCGGTCCAGGCGTCGCGCTCGGACTCGTCCAGGCGCCCCAGGCCGCTGGCCGCCGCCGCCTCGACCACCGCCGTCTGGCCGTCGTCGAGCACGCCGAACCAGGCGTCGACCTCCCGCCCCAGCGCGTCGACCCCACGCGCCGGCCGTCGCCGCGCCCCGAGCGCGGCCGCGGTCCCGTCGCCGCCGTCGGCCACGGGCAGCTCGATCGCCTCCTGGCCGGCGTCGCGCAATCCGGCCGCGATTGCGCCGGCCACGTCGGCCGCGCCGAGCGTGCCCTTGAACTTGTCGGGCGCGACGAGCACCGCCATCCTGAGAAGCTTTGCGGAATGGCCGCGCCGAAAGCCCTGACCCTGGACGTCGGCGGGCGCGAGGTGCGCGTGTCGAGCCCGGACCGCGTGATCTTCCCCGCCACCGAGCGGACGGACCCGGTCACGAAGCTCGACGTGGTCGAGTACTACGTGGCGGTCGAGGACGGGATCATGCGCGCGCTGCGCGATCGGCCGACGGCGCTCGAGCGGTGGCCGAAGGGCGTCCAGCCCGGCTTCGTGTTGACCACGCGCGACGGCAAGAAGGGCGACGCCTTCTACCAGAAGCGGGTCATGTCGGGTGCGCCCGACTACGTGCAGACCGCACGCATCCAGTTCCCGTCCGGCCGGCACGCGGACGAGATCTGCCCGACCGAGATCGCCGTGGTCGCCTGGTGCGCGCAGATGGGCACGATCACATTCCACCCGTGGCCCGTGCGCTCGGACGATGTGGACCACCCGGACGAGCTGCGGGTGGACCTCGATCCCCAGCCCGGGACGGACTACGAGGACGCGGCGCGCGTCGCCGGGGAGGCGCGCCGGCTGCTCGACGACCTGGGCTACGTCGGTTTCCCGAAGACCTCCGGCGGGCGCGGAATCCACATCTACGTGCGGATCGAGCCGCGCTGGACCTTCACCGACGTCCGCCACGCCGCGATCGCGTTCGGCCGCGAGCTCGAGCGCCGAATGCCCGGCCGAGTGACGACGAAGTGGTGGAAGGAGGAGCGCGGCGAGAGTGTCTTCGTCGACTACAACCAGAACGCCCGCGACCGCACGATCGCCTCGGCCTACAGCATCCGCCCCAAGCCGGGCGCGCCGGTCTCCGCGCCCGTCGCCTGGGACGAGCTGCCCGAGGTCGCGCCCGAGGACTTCACCGTGGCGTCGATGCCCGCGCGCTTCGCCGAGCGCGGCGACCTCAACGCCGGCATCGACGACGCCGCCCATTCGCTGCAGCCGCTGCTCGACATGTACGCGCGCGACGAGGCGGAGGGCGAGGGCGGCGACATGCCGTATCCCCCCGACTACCCGAAGATGCCCGGTGAGCCGAAGCGGGTCCAGCCGTCGCGCGACCGCGACCGCGACCGCGACGACGCCTAGGCCTGCGGCAGCTTCTTCGCGCCGCGCCGCGTGACGGGCGCGGACGGCGGCGGGACGACCGGGCCGATGTCCCCGTCCGGCGCCTCGTCGAGGTCGACGATGACCGGCGCGTGGTCGCTCGGGCCCTTGCCCTTGCGGGCGTGGCGGTCGATCCAGGCGGCCTGGACCCGGTCCGCGACGCGGTCGCCGGCCAGCACCAGGTCGATGCGCATGCCGAGGTCCTGGTGGAACATGCCGGCGCGGTAGTCCCAGTACGTGAACACGCGCTGGTCGGGCCAGCGGTCGCGGACGACGTCGTGGAGCCCGAGCGCCTGCAGCCGCGCGAGCGCCTCGCGCTCCGGCGCGGTCACGTGGGTCTGGCCGATGTACGCGTCGGGGTCGAACACGTCGGCGTCGGCGGGCGCGATGTTCATGTCGCCGCAGACGACGGTGGTCGCGGCGCCGTCGCCGACATGGCTCCGGAGCGCCTCGAGCCAGGCCAGCTTGTACTCGTAGTGGTCAGAGCCCGGCTGGCGGCCGTTGGGGACGTAGACGGAGACGACGCGGACGCCGTCGCACGTGGCCGTCACCGCGCGGGCCTCGGGGTGCGGGAAGCCCGGGCCGCCCGGCAGGCCCGCGACGACGTCCTCGAGCCCGACCCGCGACAGGATCGCCACGCCGTTCCACGCCGGCTCGCCGTGCGCGGCGACCTCATAGCCGCGCTGCTCGAGCTCGTCGTGGAGCAGCTCGGCGAAGGCGTCGTCGGCGAGCTTGGTCTCCTGCAGGCAGAGGACGTCCGGCTTGCGCTCGTCCAGCCAGGGGAGGAGCCGCGGGAGCCGCTGCTTGACCGAGTTCACGTTCCAGGTGACGAGTCGCACGGCCGTCCACGGTACCGCCG
>DASPHG010000063.1:0-24144 GCA_035629775.1 Thermoleophilaceae bacterium
TGGATCGCCAGACCGTGACGCTGCGCTCGGCCGAGTACGACGGCACCGAGTTCAGCGTCCCGGACGCGCGGCTCTGGCGGGACATCGAGGTGGGCGCCATGGGGATCGCCGAGACCGATGCCGGCGAGCTGCTGGGCTGGCGCTCGCTCACGCCACCGCACCCCTAGGCACGTGTCGGCGGGCCGCGCTCCGGCCTACACTGCGTTTGCCATGCAGGAGATGGTCATCTATGGCGTGAGCTTCGACATGGTCGGAAAGCAGCCGATCGTGCTCCTGAAGACCCGCGACGGGAACAAGTTCCTTCCGATTTGGATCGGCCATCCCGAGGCCGCGGCCATCCTGATGAAGCTCCAGGGCGCGAACACTCCGCGCCCCATGACGCACGACCTGATCAACGACATGCTCGGCGAGATGGAGGTGTCGTGCAGCCGTGTCTCCGTCACCGAGCTCCGCGAGAACACCTTCTACGCGTCGATCACGCTCCAGGTGAACGGGCGCGAGGTGGAGATCGACTCGCGGCCCTCGGACGCGCTCGCGCTCGCCGTACGGACGAGCGCCCCGATCTTCGCCGCCGAGGACGTGATCGCCGAGTCCGCGATCGAGTTCGAGCATGAGGACGAGAACGAGGAGCAGGTCGTGGACAAGTTCAAGGAGTTCCTCGACAGCGTCTCCCCCGAGGACTTCATGGAGGAGGGCGGGGGCCCCGCTACGTCCTGACGGCGATCGCGACCATCCGGTCGCGGAAGTCGGGCGCCCAGATCCGGTCCGCCACGCCGACGGCCTCGGCGCCGGCGACGAGCGTCTTGGACACCGGCGGCGAGTACCCGCCGATCCGCTCCAGGTAGTAGCGGACCGTGAACGCCTTCGGCGTCGTCCCGAGATGGCGGAGCGCGAACCCGTGTCCGGTGAGCAGTCGAGTCAAGCTCGCGCGCGTGAAGTAGTGGACGTGGGTCGGGATGACCGACCACCAGCGCTCACCCATCACGCGGGCCAGCCGGCTTCCCGCGTCCGGCAGCATCAGCATCACGCCCCCGTCCGGGGCGAGGAGCGCGCGGATCCGGTCGAGGGCCGCGCCCGGGTCGGGTAGGTGCTCGATCACGTCGCCGAGGACCACCGCCTGGTGGGCGCCGCTCGGCAGATCGGCTGTCATCAGGTCGTCGGTCCGCACGTCGAGCCCGAGCCGGTCGCGGGCGTAGTCGGAGGCGAACCTGCTCGGCTCGACACCCGTTACCGGGTCCCATCCGCGCGAGCGCGCCTCGTCCAGCAGGAAGCCCACCCAGCAGCCGAGGTCCACCAGCGCGCCCTTCGCCACGTGCCGCTCGAGCCGCTCGAGGAGCTCGCTCGCGGTCGCGCGCTGTCCGGCCTCCTCCTCCACGTAGTCCTCGGAGGCGGCCTCCCCGTAGGCCTGCTCGAGCTCGGCCTCGCTGGGGATCTCGCGCAGCTGCATGTGCGTGCAGTCCTGGCAGCGCACGATGTCCGAGAGCGCGGTCCCGAATTGGTCCGTCGTCGGAATCAGCCCCTCGGGACCCTGCTCGCCGGCGACCGACAGGTGCTCGGCGAGCCGCTCTCCTCCGCAGACCATGCAGCGTCCCGTCACGGCGCGCGAGGCTAGCCTGTCGGCCGTGGAGCTGGCCCCAAGGGACCTCTCGTTGCTCAGCGTGGTGGCCCCGATGTTCAACGAGGAGGACAACGCGCGCGTCTTCTGCGATCGCGTTCGCGCCGCGCTGGGCGAGCTGCCGTTCGAGCTCGTGCTCGTGGACGACGGCTCGAGCGACGGCACGGCGGCCGTCCTCACCGAGCTCGCGGCCGCGGACGAGCGGGTCAAGATCGTCACGCTCTCGCGCAACTTCGGCCATCAGACGGCGCTGACCGCCGGGCTCGAGCACGCGACCGGCGACGCCGTCGTGATGATCGACGCCGACCTGCAGGACCCGCCCGAGCTGATCCCGGACCTGGTCGAGGCCTGGCGGACGGGCGCGGACGTCGTGGTCGCGGTGCGAGAGGAGCGCGAGGGCGAGACGCGCTTCAAGCTCATGACCGCCGCGTGGTTCTACCGCCTGCTCGGCAAGGTCGCCCAGATCGAGGTCGAGCAGAACGCCGGCGACTTCAGGCTGCTTTCCCGCCGAGCGCTCGACGCGCTGCTCGCGATGCCCGAGCGCAACCGCTACATCCGTGGCATGACCGCGTGGGTCGGCTTCTCGCACACGCGCGTGCCCTACAAGCGCGCTCCGCGGCACGCCGGCGAGACCAAGTTCTCGCTGATGAAGATGCTGCGCTTCTCCTTCGACGCGGTCGCGTCGTTCTCGTACGTGCCGCTCCAGATGGCGACCCTGCTCGGCTTCGTCTGCGCGGCGATCGCGTTCATGGGCATCCCGGTGGCGATCGGCTTCCGGGTCGCCGGCGAGTTCGTCCCCGGCATCACGACGGTCGTCATCGCCGTCCTCCTGCTCGGCGGGATCCAGCTCATGGCGATCGGGGTCATCGGCGAGTACCTGGCGCGCGTGTACGACGAGGTGAAGCGCCGGCCGCTCTACCTGGTCGAGTCCAAGCGCAACTTCGACGACCACGCGGACGCATGAGGGTCGCCGTCATCGGCGCCGGCGTCGCCGGGCTCGTGGCCGGCCACCGGCTGGCGGAGCGCGGTCACGCCGCGGACGTGTACGAGCGCTGGCCGGGGCTCGGGGGCCAGGCGGCGACGCTCGACGTCGGGCAGGGTCACCTGCTCGAGCGCTACTACCACCACCTGTTCACGAGCGATCGCCACATCGCCGACCTCTACGACGAGGTCGGCATGCCGGACGAGCTCGAGTGGCGCCAGTCGAATGTCGCCTTCTTCGTGGACGGCCGCTCCTGGGCCTTCAACGGCCCGCTCGACCTGCTCCGCTTCCGTCCGCTCTCGTTTTACGCCCGCCTGCGCATGGGGCTCGCGGTCCTGCTTCTCCAGCGCCGGCACACCGACGTCCGCGCCTTCGAGGGCGAGACCGCCCGCGAGTGGGTGCTGCGAGCGATGGGCCGACAGCCGTGGGAGAAGGTGTGGGGGCCGCTGCTCCAGGGCAAGTTCGGCGACCGCGCGACCGACATCTCGATGGCGTGGCTGTGGAGCAAGCTGACCGTCCGGCGCCAGATCAAGGGCGAGGAGGCGCGCAAGGAGCTGCTCGGCTACCCCCGCGGTAGCTGGGAGACGCTCTACCGCACGCTCCAGGACTCGATCGAGGCCGCGGGCGGACGCGTGATGATCGACCGTCCCGCCCGGCGGCTGCTGCGCAACGACGGGAAGCTGCTCGTCGAGCCGTCCGCGCCCGACTCGTTCCGCGCCGGCCACGACCCGCGGAACTTCGCGCCCGCCGGTGAGCTCGAGTCCTACGACGCGGTCATCGCGACGGTGCCGAACGACGTCTTCACGCAGCTTCTCGACGACGACCTTCGCGCGGCGATCGGCGACGAGTACCTGAACCGGCTCGAGACGATCGAGTACCACACGGCGCTCTGCCTACTGCTCGAGATCGATAGGCAATTCACCCCCTTCTACTGGACGAACATCGCCGACAACGAGCTGCCGTTCGTCGGCCTGATCGAGCACACGAACTTCATCGAGCCCGCCCGCTACGGCGGCCGCCGCTTTCTGTACGTGGCGAACTACCTCGAGCCGGGCCACGACATGCTCTCGCTCTCCCTCGAGGAGTTGCTCGACCTGTACGAGCCGGGCCTCCGGAAGGTGAACCCCGAGTTCTCGCGCGACTGGATCCGCGAGCGGTGGCTCTTCCGCGAGCCGGCCGCCCAGCCGATCGTCACGTTGGGCTACCGCGAGCGCATGCCGCCGCTCCAGACGGGCGTGCCGAACCTGATCCTGGCGAACACGACCCAGATCTATCCCGAGGACCGCGGCACGAACTACAGCGTGCGCCTGGGCGCCCAGGCGGTCGACGCGCTGCTCAGCGGCTGACGGGCGCCGGCTCGCGCGCCAGCGCGTGGTCGAGCGCGCGCTCGACGAACTGGTCGAAGCCGATGCCGGCCGCCTCGCACGCCATCGGCAGCAGCGAGGTTTCGGTCAGGCCCGGTGTCGCATTCACCTCGAGCACCTGCGGCGGCCCGCCCTCGGGGAGCATCAAGTCCGCGCGCGCGAAGCCCTCGCAACCGAGGACGCGCCAGGTTGCGCGGGCGGCCTCGGCCACGGCCTCCGCCTGGTCCTCGGCGAGCTCGGGCGGGCAGCGGTACTCGGTGCGCCCGATCTCGTAGCGCGCCTCGAAGTCGAAGAAGTCCTCGTCGTGCGGGATCGCCTCGACGATCGGAAGCACCAGCGGCTCGCCGTCCTGCTCGAGCATCGAGACCGCCAGCTCGCGACCCTCGACGTGGCGCTCGAGCAGCACCTTGTCGTCGTAGGCGAACGCGTTTACGAGCGCCGCGGGGACGTCCTCCGCCGTTCGGGCGAACTTGATGCCGAGCGCCGATCCCTGCGCCGCCGGCTTGACGACGATCGGGAACGCGAGCCGCTCCTCGATCTGCGGCAGGGCCTCTGCGGCTCCGAGCTCGCGAAAGGCGAGCTCGCTGAAGGCGAAGAACTCCGGCGTCGGCACGCCGGCCTCCACGAGCAGGTGCTTCGCGAGCACCTTGTCCATGCACCGGATGCACGCGAGGACGCCCGAGCCGGTGTGCGGAATGCCGAGGATCTCGAGCAGCTCCTGGACCGTGCCGTCCTCGCCGTTGCGACCGTGGAGCGCGAGGAACGCCACGTCCGGGGCGTCGTCGCGCAGGCGCGCGATGAGGTCGGCCCCGACGTCGATCGGCAGCGACTCGTGACCGAGCCGCTCGAGGGCGTCCTCCACCCTTCCGCCCGAGCGCAGCGAAACCTGGCGCTCGAGCGAGCTCCCGCCCTTGAGGACGGCGACTCTCACTGCGCCTGGCGGCGTCGAAGCGGCACGACCTGCGCCTGACCGGGCTCAGCGGCCGGTGCCTCGCGGGGCGCCGTGGTGGGCGGCGCCGCGGGGCGGCCCGTGAGCGTGCCGTAGAGCGCCACCTGCTCGCGAACGACCTTCCCGATCCGGCGGATCCCCTCGCGGATGGAGTCCTCGTCCGAGGCGGAGAAGTTCAGCCGCATAGCGTTGCGCCCGCGCCCGTCGAGGTAGGCGGCCTCGCCCGGCACGAACGCGACGTTGTCGCGCAGCGCGCGCGCCAGCAGGTCGGTCGTGTCGATGAAGTCGGGCAGCGTCGCCCAGATGAAGAGGCCGCCGGCCGGGCGGGTCCACTCGGCCTCGGGCGGGAAGAACTCCGCGAGCGCGTCGAGCATCGTGTCGCGCCGCGCGCGGTAGATCTCGGTGAGCGACTCGACGTAGTCGTGCCAGCGCGCCTCCTCGAAGTACGCCTGGACCATGAGTTGCGAGAGCGTCGAGGTGCAGAGGTCGGCGGCCTGCTTGCCGAGGTTGATCTTCTCGAGGATCGGCGCGGGCGCGGCCACCCAGCCGAGCCGGATCCCGGGCGAGAGGATCTTGGAGAACGTGCCCAGGTACATCACGTAGCCGCCGCCGTCGAGCGCGTACAGGGGCGGCAGGGGCTGCCCCTCGTAGCGGAGCAGGCCATAGGGGTTGTCCTCGAGCACGAGGATCTCCCGCTCGGCGGCCAGCTCGACGAGCCGCCGCCGCCGCTCAAGCGACATCGTGACGCCGGCCGGGTTCTGGAAGCTCGGCACCGTGTAGATGAACTTCGGGCGGCGGCCGTCGCGCTCGAGCTGGGCGAGGCGCTCCTCGAGCAGGTCGATCCGCATGCCGTCGGCGTCCAGGTCGATCTGAACGACATCCGCCTGGTACGAGGAGAAGGTCGGCACGGCGCCCGGGTACGTCGGCGCCTCGGCCACGATCACGTCCCCCGGATCGATCAGGACCTTCGTCACGAGGTCGATCACCTGCTGCCCGCCCGTGGTGACGATCAGGTCGTCGAGGTCCACCGCCATGCCGCCGTCCGCGCGCATCACCTCGGCGATGCATTCCTTGGTCTCGGTGAGGCCCTCGGTGGGCCCGTACTGGAGCGCCTTCGCGCAGGACTCGCGCGCGATCCGCTGCGCGATCGCGGCGAAGGTCTGCGGCGGAAAGCTGCTGGTGTCGGGCAGCCCGCCGGCGAGCGAGATCACTTCGGGCCGGGCGGTCACCGCCATCAGATCGCGCATCGCCGAGGACTTCATGACCTGGGTCCGAGCGGCAAAGAGGCCGGCGTAGCGCTCGAGGTCGCGCCTGGTCGAGCGCGGCCGGCCGCGGCGCGGTCCGTCGTCTACAGTCACCGCGCTTCAGGGTACCGACCGGCCGAACGGAGCTGATGAGCCTCATCCTTGATCTAGGGCAGGGCACCGGCCTCGCCTCCGCGAGCGGCGTCCGGCCCTTTCTCCCGCCGATCCTCGCCGGCTCGCTCGGCCGCGCCGACCTCGGCGTGGATTTCTCGGGCGGCGACTTCGAGTTCCTCGAGTCGATCCCGTTTATCGCGGCGATGGCGGTCCTGGCGGTCGTCTCGTACGTGCGCCGGTTCCCGGTCGCGGTGCTCGCCGCCACCGGTGTCGCGCTCGGCGCGCTCCTGTTCGCCGGGTCGCTGACCGAGGGGGGCCGCGACGGGTGGGTGGGTCTGCCGCTCGGCGCCGCCTGCGCGGCGCTCGCCTGGTACGCGAGCGCGCGGTTCTTCGCACGGGCGGAAACCCGTCTCGCAACAACCGGGGACGGACCCCGTTCGTTGCACGCCATGCTGGCCGCCTACGGCGACCTGATCGCCCTCGGCCTGGCGCTCGTGTCGATCCTGATACCGCCCGTCGCCTTCGTCGCGGTCGCGGCCTTCGCGGTGCTCCTGGTGCGGGGGCGCGCCGCGGAGGAGCGCAAGTACGAGGGCCTGCGCATCTTGCGGTGAAGAAGCTCGTCCTCGCCGTCATCGACTCGCTCAAGCCGGAGCTGCTCGACCGGGCAATCGACTCCGGTCGCGCACCGGCGCTCAAGGCGCTCGTGGAGCGCGGCACCTACATCCGCGACTGCGTGTCGAGCTTCCCCTCGGTCACGCCGGTCGCGTCAGCGAGCATCACGACCGGGCTCGGCCCCGACCGCCACCACATCCCGTCGATGAACTGGTGCCACCGGGGTGAGGAGCGCTACGTCGAGTACGGCTCCTCCTTCGCCGCCACACGCACCTTCGGGATCGTGCGCTCGCTCTACGACACGGTCTACAACATGAACCTCGCGCACCTGAGCCGGGCGGAGCGGACGGTCTACGAGATCGTCGAGGACGCCGGACTGCGCGCCGCCGCGACGACGTACCTGATCTACCGCGGCCGTCACCGGCACGAGGCCGACGAGGCCGGCCCGTACACGCGCATCGCGAAGGCCGCCCAGTTCCGGCACGCGGTGTGGGGCCCGACCGAGCTCTTCTACGCGGACCTGTTCGCGTCGCAGCGGACCGACTGCCGCTCCACGCTCGGCATGCCCGGCCAGCGCGACCGCCACTCCGGGTGCGTCGCGGCGCACATGGTCGAGAACGACCTGTTCGACTTCATGCTGCTGTCGCTGCCCGACAACGACACGCACTCGCACCGCTACGGCCCGTACGCTCAGGCGAGCTCGATCGTCGAGGCCGACCGCGCGATCGAGCGGATGATGCACGCCGGCGGCGGAATCGACGCGTTCCTCGAGGACCACGCGGTGATCGTCCTCTCCGACCACTCGCAGACCCCGATCGAGGCGCGCGTGAATCTGGCTGCGGAGCTCGACAACCGCGCCGTGCTGATGCCCGACGGCGCGCCCGAGGACGCCGACATCGCGGTCTGCCCGTCGGCGCGGTCGGCGATGGTCTACGTGCTCGACGAGGAGCGTCGCGCGGAGCTGGCGCCGGCCGTGGCGGGCGACCTGTGTCTCGTCGAGGGGGTGGACCTCGTGGCCCACCGGGCGGGCGACGAGGCGGCGGTGCGCTCACACCGGGGCGGCGAGCTTCGCTTCCGCTCGGGCGGCGACCTGGTGGACCTGCGCGGCCGCTCCTGGAGCGTGGAGGGCGATCTGGCCACGCTCGCGCTGGCGGCCGCCGACGGCCGCGTCTGGAGCCGGGACTACCCGGACGCCCTCAGCCGGCTGTGGTCGGCGCTCCACTGCCCGCGTGCCGGCGACGTGCTGGTGTCGGCGGCGCCGGGCTACGAGTTCGTCGATTGGGGCGGCGCCGACCACGTCGGCGGAGGCAGCCACGGCGCGCTTCATCGCGGCGACTCGCTCGGTGTGCTCGTGATGTGCGGGACGGGCCCCGGGTCGGCCGCGGAGCGAGTCCAATGGACGATCCGGGACGCCGTCCCGGCGATCGCCGATCACTTCGGTATCGAGCCGCCGTCGCTAGGGTGACCGCCATGCAGGAGGAAAGCGCCGCGCTCGCGGCGCGCGGGCCGATTCGCGCCCACACGCGCGTCCGGCACGGTCTGCGACGCCCACACAACTGGTACCAGCTCGTCAAGTTCTGCGTGGTCGGCGGATCCGGCTACGTGGTCAACCTCTGCGTGTTCGCGGCCTGCGTGGGCCTGCTCTCCATGCACCACCTGACCGCGGCCACATGCGCCTTCGTGGTCGCGGTCGCCAACAACTTCTGGTGGAACCGGCACTGGACCTTCGGCGCCGGTGACGGCCACGCGGGCTTCCAGGCCGCGCGCTTCTTCACGGTGAGCGTGGTCGCGTTCCTCTTCGCCGCCGCCATCCTCGAGCTGCTCGTGAGCAGCGCCGGCGTGGCGGAGCTGCCCGCGCAGGCGATCGCGATCGTGGCCGCGACGCCCCTGAACTTCCTCGGGAACAAGATGTGGAGCTTCGCGCGCTCGCGACGGCGGCACTAGCCGCCCTCGCGCTCGCCGCTCCGCCCGCGCAGGCCGCCGAGCTCGAGCGCCCGCCCCAGGACGACGTCGCCCCCGCCGGCTTCACGATGACGGCCGACGAGGCGACGGCGGTCGCGCGCCGGGACGAGAAGGTGCGCGCGGCGCGCAGGGTGAACACGGGGCCTGGCCCCCTGTTCACCTCCCGGCTCCGGCCGACCGCCTACATCCGCTCCCCCGGGCGCTGGCAGGTCTCGTGGTTCGTCGGCGACGACGAGGTGGTGCAGGTGCACGTGGACGATCGCACCGGGGCGATCCTCGAGTCGTGGGACGGCGACCAGGTGGCCTGGCGGATGGCGCGCGGGTACGAGGGCGCGTTCGGGCGCAAGTGGAACTCGCCGTGGCTCCTGGTCCCGCTCGGGCTGCTGTTCCTCCTCCCGTTCGTGGACGTCCGGCGGCCCCTCCGGCTGCTGCACCTCGACCTGCTCGTGCTGCTCGGGTTCGGCGTCTCGCACGTCTTCTTCAACCGGGGCGAGATCGGGCTGTCGGTCCCGCTCGTCTACCCGGTGCTGCTGTACCTCGGCGCGCGCATGCTCTGGGAGGGCCGGCGGCGCCGGGAGCGGGACGGTGCGCTGGTCCCACACGTGCCGCTCGGAGCGATGGCGTTCGGGGTGATCTTTCTGGCCGGCTTCCGGGCCGGTCTGAACATTCTCGACTCGAACGTGATCGACGTCGGCTACTCGGGCGTGATCGGCGCCGACCGGATCGCGGACGGCGAGCCGCTCTACGAAGGCGAGTTCGCGCCCGACAACCAGAGCGGCAACGTCTACGGGCCGGTCGCGTACCTGGCTTACCTGCCCTTCGAGCAGCTCCTGCCCTGGAGCGGGAGCTGGGACGACCTGCCCGCCGCCCACGCCGCCGCGATCGCCTTCGACCTGCTCACGCTCGCCGGCCTGTACGTGCTCGGCGTGCGCCTGCGCAGCCGTGCGCTCGGGGTAGCGCTGGCCTACGCGTGGGCGACCTTCCCCTACAGCCTTTTCGCGCTGTCCACCAACTCGAACGACACGCTCGTCGCGGCGCTGCTCGTGTGGGCGCTCGTCGGCGCCGCCTCGCCCGTGGCCCGCGGCGCCCTCCTCGCGTTCGCCTCCGCCGCGAAGTTCGCGCCACTGGCGCTCGTGCCGCTGTTCGCACGGCTCGGGCGGCCGCTCCGCTTCGCCGTCGCGTTCCTCCTCGTCACGGCGGCCGCGGTCCTCCCGTTCCTTCCGGACGGCGGGCTGCGCGACCTCTACGACACCACGCTCGGCTTCCACGCGGGCCGCGAGTCGCCGTTCAGCGTCTGGGGCCAGGAGGATGGGCTCGACTGGCTGCACGCGATCGTCAAGGTCGCCGTCGCGGCGCTCGCGGTCGCGGTCGCCGTCTTCCCGCGCGACCGCGACGTGGTCCAGACGGCGGCGCTCGGCGCGGCCGCGCTGATCGCGCTGCAGCTCGCCGCAGTGCACTGGTTCTATCTGTATGTCGTCTGGTTCACGCCGTTCGTGCTCGCCGCGCTGTTCGCCGCCCACCGCGACGCTGGGCGCCGGGTGCCCGCGTGACGGCTGCCCGCGCCGGCGCGCTGGTCGCGCTGGCCGCGGCGTTCGGGCTGACATTCGCGCTCGACCCGTGGCAGCACGAGCAGGTCAGCGACATCCCGCTCTACCGGGGCTACGCGGAGCTCTTCATCGACGGCGCCCTGCCCTACTGGGACGTCGGCTTCGAGTACCCGCCGCTGGCCGCCCCGGTCATCGCGCTGCCGGGGCTCGTCTCGGTGGACCTCGCGGACTACCGGCTCGCCTTCGCGGTGCTCGCCGCGCTCCTGGCAGCCGGGGTGCTGCTCGCCACGGGCCGACTCGCGCATTTCGCGGGCGGACGCGAGTGGGTCGCCATGGCCGCCGTCGCGCTCGCGCCCGTGGCCACCGGCGCGATGCTGCGCACGCACTTCGACCTGGCGCCCGTCCTGTGCATGGTGGCGGGGCTCGCGGCGGTCGCGGCGGCGCGCCCGCGCGTGGGCTTCGCCGTGCTGGGGATCGGCGCGGCGCTGAAGGCCTTCCCGCTGGCGGCGGCGCTGGTCGCCGCGGCGTGGCTCGCCGGCCGCGGCCGGCGCGGGGAGGCGGCCCTGGGCCTTGCGATCACCGTGGCCGTCACGGCACTGGCCGCGGCCGGGGCGGTCGCGCTGTCGGCGGAGGGCGCGCTCGACGCGGTCGAGTACCACCTGGAGCGGCCGGTGCAGATCGAGAGCCTGCCCGCCGCGGTGCTGAACGGGATCGAGGCCGTGGGCGGCCGGTCGCCCGAGCCCGTGAACAGCCACCGCTCCGACGGCCTCGAGCACCCCGCCGCGGACGCACTGCAGTTCGGCTTCTCGGCGCTCCTCCTGGCCGCCCTGCTCGCGCTCGCCCTTGCGGCCCGCCGTGTGCCCGACGCCCGCGGCCTAGCGTTGGCCGGGCTCGGCACCGCGGCGGCGATCGCCGCCCTCGGGAAGGTGGTCTCGCCTCAGTTCATGGTCTGGGTCGTCCCGCTCGCCGCGGTCGCGTGGTCGCTGCGCCTGTACCCGCTGGCGGTGGTCGCAAGCGCCGCCATCGCCACGACGCTCGCGTGGTTCCCCGCCCGCTACTTCGACCTGGTCGCCCGGGACGACTGGCTGATGCTCACGGTCGCCGTGCGCAACGCGCTCCTCCTCGTGATGCTCGTCCTGCTCGCCCTCGAGCTGCGGCGACTGATCAGGGCGTCACCAGGAGCTGCTGGATCGACGCCGCCAGCCCGTCCGTCCGGCTCTCGACCAGCACGGCGTTGACCCAGGGCGACTCGTCGGCGGTCTCGAAGCGGATCGGCATCTGCGTGCGGAACGACTCGAGCGCCTGCTCGCGCCGCACGCCGATCACGCTGTCGCGCGCGCCCGTCATGCCCACGTCGGACACGTACGCCGTCCCCCCGGGGAGGACGCGCGCGTCGGCCGTCGGCACGTGCGTGTGGGTGCCCAAGCAGGCGAGCACGCGGCCGTCCAGATGCCATCCCATGGCGACCTTCTCGCTCGTCGCCTCGGCGTGGAAGTCCACCAGCACGTGGTCCGCACGGCCGTCGAGCTCGGCCAGGATGCGGTCGGCCTCCGGGAAGGGCGACCGCGCGGCCTTCATGAACACGGACCCGGAGAGGTTCACGACCCCCAGCCGGGCGCCGTCCTTCTCGACAACGGTGTGGCCGCGGCCGGGGTTTCCCTTCATGTAGTTGGCCGGGCGGATGATCCGCGGCTCCTCGTCGAGGTACGCATAGGCGTCCCGGTGGCGGAAGGCGTGGTTCCCGAGCGTGAGGGCGTCCGCGCCCAGCTCGAACAGCTCGCGCGCGGTCTTCGGAGTCACGCCCAGGCCGCCGGCCGAGTTCTCGGCGTTCAAGACCACCCAGTCGGGCGCGTGCTCCTCGCGGAGGCGCGGCAGGACCTCGCCGAGGACGCGCCGCCCGGGGCTGCCGACCACGTCGCCGATGAATAGAAGCTTCATTCCGCTGGATTCTCCCAACCTCTAGCGTTCGGGCCTTGCCGCTGCTCGAGGCGACAGGGCTCGTCAAGCGCTACGGCGCCCGCGACGCGCTGCGCGACGTCTCGATTTCGGTGGCGGAGGGCGAGCGCGTTGCGGTCATCGGACCAAACGGCGCGGGCAAGACGACGCTGCTCTCGATTCTCGCGGGGATCCAGGAGCCAACCGCCGGACGGGTCGAGCGCCCGAGCGGCGAGCTCGGCTGGGTCCCGCAGCAGGCGGCCCTCTACGGCAAGCTGACCGTCGCCGAGAACCTGCGCCTGTTCGCACGGCTCGAGCGACGCGCGGACGTGGACGGCGCGGTCGAGAGGATGCTCGCCCAAACGGGCCTCGAGGATCGGGCGGACGACCAGGTCGCGGTCCTCTCCGGCGGCAACCGCCAGCGCGTCAACATCGCGATCGGGCTGCTGGCCGAGCCAGCCGTCCTGCTGCTCGACGAGCCGAGCGCCGCGCTCGACCCCCGCCAGCGCGAGCGGCTGTGGGAGTTCCTCCTGCGGCTCGAGTCGGACGGGACCGCCGTCCTCTACTCCACGCACAACGTCCAGGAGGCCGAGCGGCACGCGGATCGCGTGCTCGTGCTGGCCGACGGAGAGCTCCTGTTCGAGGGGTCGCCGAAGGAGCTCGAGCGCCTTGTCGGTGAGCCGGGCCACGACTTCGAGGGCGCCTTCGTGGCGTTCCTCCAGCAGCGGGGGCATTGATGGGCTGGCTCCTGCTCAAGGACATCCAGATCCTGCGCCGCTCGCCGCTGCTCCTGACCCTGCTCGTCGTCTACCCGATCGTGATCGCGGTCCTGATCGGCTTCGCCCTGTCCCGCGGCCCGGACAAACCTCGTGTCGCCTTCGTCAACCTGGTGCCCTCGACCCAGACCGAGCTCGACCTGGCCGGCGAGTCGATCGACCTCGCCGAGTACGCCGACACGCTGTTCGAGAGCATCGAGCCCGTCCGGATCGACTGCGAGGGCAGGAGCGCGGAGGAGTGCCAGGAGGAGGCGCTCGACAAGGTCCGCTCGGGGGACGTGCTCGCCGCGCTCGTGATCCCGGAGGACATCACGCAGCGCCTCCAGGCGCTCCAGAGCCTCCAGGCGGTCGACGCGCCGGTGGTGCGCGTCTTCTACAACGCCGAGGATCCCGTCAAGGCGCGCTACGTCCAGGACACGATCAAGTCGCGCGCGCAGGACGCGAACGTCGCGCTCACGCAGAAGCTGACCCAGGTGGCGCTCAGCTACCTCGACCTGATCGTGGAGGGCGGCTCCGTGTCGCTGCCGCTCCTCGGCGGTGACATCGACGTGCTCGGGCTCGAGCGGTCGGAGGCGAGCCTGCGCGCCGCCCAGGCGGAGCTCCCGCCCGGGTCCGAGGCGCACCGCCAGCTCGACGAGGTCATCCGCTTCGGGCAGCTCGCGCAGGAGAACCTCGACCTCTCGGACGAGGTGCTCGGGACGATCGGGACGCCGATCAAGATCGAGACGGAGGTGCTCGAGGGCGGCACGACTCCGCTGTCGACGTTCGCCGCCGCGGTCGCGATCGCCATCTCGCTCATGTTCGTGACCGTCCTCCTGGCGGCGGGCACGCTGGCGCTCGAGCGCGAGGAGAATGCGTTCAGGCGCCTGATTAGGGGCCTGGTCTCGCCGACCGCGCTGCTCGCCGAGAAGGCGCTGCTGGCGACGGCCTGCTCCACGGCCGTCGGCATGCTGATGCTGTGCGGCCTCGCCGTCTTCGTGGACCTCGTCTGGGGCCGGTTCCCGCTCTGGGTGGCCGGCGTGGCGGTGGGGTCGCTCGGGTTCGCGGCGCTCGGCCTGGCGGTCGGAGCGCTGGCGCGCGAGGTGCGCGCCGCCTCGCTGCTCGCCTTCATGCTCGCTTTGCCGATCGCGTTCCTCGCACTCGTGCCCTCGGGCGCCGTGTCGGAGCCGCTCTACGACGTGATCAGGGTCGTCTCGGCGCTGTTCCCCTTCAAGCCGACGCTCGACGTGATGGACGCCGCGCTGAACGACGCGGGCGGCATGGCGACCGCGCTCGCGCACCTCGCTGCTCTGACCATCGGGTTCGGTGCGCTGGCGCGGGTCGGGCTGCGCCGCTTCGCCTGATCGCTGGCGACTCCGCGCGATCCGTGCGATAACGGGAGGGCCGTCTGACACCCGACGAAAGGATTCGTAGTGCGCAAGCTCCTCCTGACCCTCGCCGTGGTGGCGTGCGTCGTCCCGGCCCTGGCCCTCGCGGCGCAGCCGAAGAAGGACTCGGCCTTCCAGTGGTGCGAGAACAAGAACTCGTGCCCGCTCGGCTTCGAGACCAACCCGAAGGGCACCAAGATCATCGACATCAGGGCGTACAACAAGTGCGCCCAAGTCCCCGCGACCTACCCGAAGATCAAGGTCAAGGACGACGGCACGTTTTCGAAGAGCGGCAATGTCACAGACGTGACCGGGAACAAGCTCAACTACAAGATCGAGGGCAAGTTCAAGAAGCCCAAGAAGGCGGTCGGGACCTACGACATCGACGCCAAGGGCTGCAAGGCGGACGCGCAGAAGTTCGTCGCCAAGCGCGTCGGGAAGGCCCAGCCCGGGATCTAGCCGCACGGCGGCAGGCCATGCGCTCCTTACACTGGGGCGCATGGCCTTCCCCGCCACGCGCCTGCGGCGCCTGCGCAAGACGGGCGTCCTGCGCGACATGGTGCGCGAGACCGAGCTCTCGGCCGCGCATCTCGTCTACCCGATGTTCGTGCAGCTCGGGACCGACGACCGTACCCCGATCGAAGCCATGCCGGGCATCGACCGTCTCTCCATCGCGCACGCCGTCGACGAGGCCGGCGAGGCGCACGCGCTCGGCATCCCCGCGGTGCTCCTGTTCGGCCTGCCGGCCGAGAAGGACGACCAGGGATCGGGCGCGTGGGATGACGAGGGCGTCGTGCAGCTCGCGACGCGCGCGATCAAGGAGGCCCACCCGGACCTCGCGGTGATCACCGACCTGTGCCTGTGCGAGTACACCTCGCACGGCCACTGCGGCGTATTTACCAAGGGGCCAGGCCCCGTGGTAAATGTCGACAACGACGCCACGCTCGAGCTCCTCGCGCGCGCCGGCGCCTCGCAGGCCGCGGCCGGCGCGGACATCGTCGCGCCCAGCGACATGATGGACGGGCGCGTCGGCGCGCTCCGCAGCCGGCTCGACGACGAGGGATGGAGCGACCTCCCGATCCTGGCCTACTCGGCAAAGTTCGCCTCGGCGTTCTACGGCCCGTTCCGCGAGGCGGCGGACTCCGCCCCGTCGTTCGGTGACCGGCGCAGCTACCAGATGGACGCCGCCAACGCGGAGGAGGCGGTCCGCGAGGCCCTGCTCGACGTCGAGGAGGGCGCCGACATCGTGATGGTCAAGCCGGCGCTGCCGTACCTGGACGTCGTGAGGCGAGTGAAGGAGGCGACCCGCGTGCCGGTGGCGGCCTACAACGTCAGCGGTGAGTACGCCATGGTCAAGGCGGCCGCGGCCGCCGGCTGGATCGACGAGCGCGCGGCAGTGCTCGAGGCGCTGACCGGGATCCGCCGGGCGGGCGCCGACATCGTCATCACCTACCACGCGAAGGACGTGGCCCGGTGGCTGGCACGGTAGGCGCGCGCCCCAAGCTGCGGTCGCGCAAGTACGGCGCGGCGATCCCGCTCGACGAGCTCGACAAGCAGCTCATGAACCTGATGCAGGGCAAGTTCCCGCTCGAGCCGCGCCCGTACGCGCGGGTGGCCGAGCTCGCGGAGGTGGACGAGGACGAGGTGCTGCGCCGGGTTCAGCACCTGATCGACAACCGGATCATCCGCCAGGTCACGCCGATCTTCGACACGCGCGCGCTCGGCTACAGCTCGATGCTCGTGGCGGCGAAGGTCGACCCCGAGCATCCGCACCGGCCGGCCGAGATCATCAACTCGCATCCCGGGGTCTCGCACAACTACCTGCGCAACCACGACTTCAACCTCTGGTTCACGATCGCGACCGAGCCGGACTCGAAGCTCGGGCTCGAGGGCACGCTCGAGGTGCTCCAGAGCCTGACCGGCGCCGAGTCGATCCGCCAGCTCCCCACGTTGACCCTCTTCAAGATCAGGATGGACCTCGAGATGGTCGGCGACACGGACGCGCTCGCGAAGGCAGCGGTCGCCGAGCCGCCGCGCGAGCTGGATCCGATCGAGCTGTCCGACACGGACGTCGCGGTCATCCGCGAGCTCCAGGGCGACCTGCCGGTCGTGCCGGAGCCCTACCGGCCGGCGGCCGACGCGCTCGGGATGCCGGTCGCGGGCCTGCTCGACCATCTGGGCGGGATGCGCGAACGCGGTGCCCTGCGGCGCGTCGCGGCGATCCTCTACCACCGCCGCGCCGGCTTCTCGGCGAACGGCATGGGCGTCTGGAAGGTGCCGGAGGACCGGATCGACGAGATCGGCCCCCGGATGGCGGCGTATCGCGGCATCTCGCACTGCTACCGCAGGCCGACCTATCCCGACTGGCCGTACTCCGTGTTCACCATGGCCCACGGCCGGTCTAAGGAGGAGTGCGACGCGATCCTCGACCGGATCGCCGAGGACACGGGGGTCGACGAGCGCGCGGTCCTCTACTCCTCGACCGAGTTCAAGAAGATCCGCCTCCTGTACTTCACCGACGACCACAAGAAGTGGGAAGCGGAGCACGCGTAGGCTCCGCGGAGCTGTACGCGCAGGCGGTCGAGCTCCTACCCGGCGGGGTCAACTCGCCGGTCCGGGCGATGCAGGCGATCGGCCGCGACCCCGTGTTCGTCGCCCGCGGCGAGGGTGCGGAGCTGGTCGACGTGGACGGCAACCGCTACGTGGACTGGATGATGTCCTGGGGGCCGCTGATCGCCGGGCACGCGCATCCGGCCGTCGTCGAGGCCGTCACGCGCGCGGCGGCCGACGGCACGAGCTTCGGCGCCCCCACCGAGGCCGAGGTCGACCTGGCGGGCGTGGTGGTCGAGCGTGTGCCGAGCGCCGAGATGGTGCGCATGACCTCCTCGGGCACCGAGGCGACGATGAGCGCGCTGCGGCTGGCGCGGGCGGCGACCGGGCGCGACACGGTCCTCAAGTTCGCAGGCGCCTACCACGGCCACGTGGACGGCCTGCTGGCGGAAGCCGGGTCGGGACTCGCGACCCAGGGGATCCCGGCGAGCCCCGGGGTGACCGAGGCGCAGGCGGCGGACACGGTCGTCGTGCCCTGGAACGACCGCGACGCGGTCACCGAGGCGCTGGGCGGGCGGCCCGTGTCGGCGATCGTCTGCGAGCCCTACCCGGCGAACATGGGGCTCGTCCCGCCCGAGCCGGGCTTCCTAGAGTTTCTGCGCGCCGAGGCCGACGGCACGGGCGCCTTGCTCGTGTTCGACGAGGTCATCTCCGGCTTCCGGACCGCCCGCGGCGGTGTCCAGGAACGGGAGGGGGTCCTGCCAGACCTCACGATCCTCGGGAAGGTGGTGGGCGGCGGCCTGCCGGCGGCTGCGTACGCGGGGCGGCGCGACCTGATGGAGCGGATCGCCCCGGCGGGCGACGTGTACCAGGCGGGCACGCTGTCGGGGAACCCACTCGCGGTCGCCGCGGGCCTGGCCACGCTCGCCCTGCTCGACGCGGATGCCTACGAGCGGCTCGAGCGGACGACCGCCGCGCTCGCGGCCGGCCTCGTCGAGCTCGGCCTGACCGTCAGTTGGGTGACCGGCCTTCTCACCGTCTTCTTCCGGGACGAGATCCCGTCGAACCTGGACGAGGTGCGCGAGTGCGACTTCGACCGCCACGCGGCGTTCTGCCGCGGCATGCTCGAGCGCGGCGTGTACCTGCCGCCGTCGCAATACGAGGTGTGGTTCCCGTCCCTGGCGCACGACGACCAGCACGTGGAGCGCACGCTGGCCGCGGCGCGCGACACACTGGCGGAGCTGTGAGCGCCAGATGACCAACCTTTCGCGGGTGATCGAGGCCGCCGGCCCCGACCTGGCGGCGCACGCCAGCGCGGACCCCGGTCCGGACCGGTTCGAGTCCGCGGCCGACGATTCCCGCGCGTACGTGCTCGAGGCGGTGTACGAGGCCTACCTGCTGCACTACGGCGAGCCGCGCGGGTTCACCGGGATGGACCCCGACCTGCGTCTTCTGGCCGGCGACGCCCTGTACGCCCAGGGGCTCGCCCGGCTGGCCGAGCTTCGCGACCTGGAGGCCGTCGCCGAGCTGGCGGACCTGATCTCGCTGTGTGCCTGGGCCGAGGCCGCCGGCCGGCGCGACCTCGTGGAGGCGCTCTGGGTGGCGAGCGCCCGTCGTCTCCTGGGCGGCAGCGGCCCCGGCGCCCGCGCCGAGGTGAGCGGGGAGTTGGCGCAGGGCAGGGCCTAGGGCGTTTGGGCAACGGCTTCGCGGCGGCCGTATCCCGTGGAGGAGCGGTAGAGTTCCGCCGCCGCAGACCCGCATGGCAGAGCCCAAGAAGAACCCAAGACAGAGAAAGTCCCGCTACACGGCGGACCGCGGCCTCGCGGGCGCCTACGAGGACGAGACCGTCACCCGCCGGCGCCTGTTCGAGGGCGGCGCCCAGGTGGTCGGTGGCGTCGCCGTGGCCGCGTTCGCCCTTCCGGCCCTCGGCTTCGCACTGGGCCCGATGTTCGAGGACCAGCTGCCCGAGATCTTCCAGGACGTCGGTCCCGAGCGCGACTTCAACCCGGAGACCTACGTCCCCAGGGTGATCAGCATCGTGCCGGAGGCAGGCGAGGCCGGGAAGGCCACGATCTACGTGCGCCGGACCGATCCGGAGCGCGATCAGGCCAACCAGGACCAGCCGTACGTCGCCATCTCGACGCGCTGCGCGCACCTGGGCTGCCCGGTCCGGTACGTCTCCGCGTCGCGGCGCTTCATCTGCCCGTGCCACGGCGGCGTCTACGGCTTCCAGGGCGAGGTCACGGGTGGCCCGCCGGTGCGCCCGCTCGACCGCTTCTACACGAAGGTCGAGAACGGCCGCGTGATGGTCGGCGCGCGCTTCTCGCTCAACTCGAAGCTCGAGCGCTTCCCGCACCCGCGCGACCCGTCCAACCACCTCGACGGCCTCTGGCAGTACCTCTACCCGAGCAGGCCGAGCACATGACGCCGCCCAAGCCGCCGCTCCCGCGCTCGCTCCAGCGCAAGCCGGCGAAGCCGGGCGCGAACGGAGCCGGGGCTAACGGCAGCGCGCGCGCCGACCAGAAGGGACAGGCGCCCACGCTCAAGGATCAGGCGATCGAGGTGCCGGTCTCCGCGATCGGCTGGCTCGACGAGCGCACGGGCGCGAGCCCTTTCCTGCGCGGCTTCCTCTACCGCAAGGTCCCGAAGGGCACGAACTGGTTCTACACGCTCGGGTCGGCGTCGATGTTCGCCTTCCTCTCCCAGGCCGTGACCGGCGTCTTCCTGGCGATGTACTACGAGCCGGACCCCGCGCGCGCCTACGAGTCCGCCGCGCGCATCACGAACGAGCTCTTCCTCGGCGAGCTCGTGCGCGGCATGCACCGCTGGGGCTCCACGGTGATGCTCCTGCTCGTCTTCCTGCACCTGGGCCGCACCTTCTTCTTCGGCGCGTACAAGTACCCGCGCGAGCTCAACTGGATCATCGGCGTGATCCTGCTCGTGCTCACGCTCCTCATGGGCTTCACGGGCTACTTGCTGCCCTTCGACCAGCGTTCCTTCTGGGCGACCGTCGTGGGCGTCAACCTGAACTCGTCCGGCCCGATCGTGGGGCCGTACCTGGCCGACTTCCTGCGTGGCGGACCCGAGTTCGGGGCGTACACGCTCAGCCGCTTCTACGCGATGCACATGCTCCTCATCCCCGGGCTGATCGCGGCGCTGATCGGCGCCCACCTCTACCTCGTCGCGAAGCTCGGCACCACCGCGCCGCCGTGGCTCAAGGCCGAGAAGTCGAAGGCGCTCTCCAAGGAAGACATCTAGGCCGTGAACGCGCGCGAGAAGGAGCAGTACCTCCGCGAGTACGAGATCCTGAAGAAGCAGGGGAAGCCGTTCTTCCCGTACGCGGTCTTCAAGGACTCGGCGATGGCCGTGATCACGCTGATCGTGATCATCGTGATGGCGATCGTGCTGGGCGCCGAGCTCGGTCCGAAGGCCGACCCGACCAGCACCACCTACGTGCCGCGGCCGGAGTGGTACTTCTTCTTCCTGTTCGAGCTCCTGCGCGTGGTGAAGCCGCCGGAGCTCGTCTTCCTCGCGACGATCGGCATCCCGACGATCTGCCTGATCCTGCTGCTGCTGCTGCCGTTCTTCGACCGCGGCCCCGAGCGCAACCCGGCGAAGCGGCCGATCGCGACGCTCGCCGGCATCACCACGATCGGCGCGATGGCCTACCTCTCGATCCTCGGCGCCACCGCCGGCTCGCCGACCGAGATCGAGATGGAGGTGGCCCCTCAGTACGAGGAGGGGAAGGCGGTCGCGGCATCGTCCGGCTGCCTGGCCTGCCACGCCTTCGAGGAGAACGGCAACCACGGACCCGGCCCCGAGCTGTCCGAGATCGGTGCGCGCCTGCCGGCGCCGGCGATCGAGCGAACGCTGGTGAACCCGACGGCGCCGATGCCGTCGTATGAGTCGCTGCGCCAGGATCAGCCGGAGAAGTTCAGGGAGCTGGTCGAGTTTCTGGCATCGCTGAAGTAGGGGGGACCCTCCCGGACACCCAGGTCCGCGCGATGTTCGACCGCATCGCGGGGGTCTACGACGTCATGAACTCGGTCATGACGGCCGGCATGCACCAGCGCTGGCGCGAGCGCGCGGTCGAGCTGGCGAAGGTGGAGGCGGGGTTGCGGGCGCTGGACGTCGCCACCGGTACCGGCGACCTGGCGGTCGCCCTGGCCGAGGCCGGAGCCGAGGTCGTGGGCTGTGACTTCTCCGAGGAGATGCTGGCCCGGGCGCGCCGCAAGGCGCCGTCGCTCGAGTTCGAGTGGGCTGACGCGCTGTCGCTGCCCTACGCGGACGAGTCCTTCGATGCCGCCACGGTCGGCTTCGGCGCGCGCAACTTCTCCGACCTCGGGCGCGGCCTGGCCGAGATGACGCGCGTGGTCCGGCCGGGCGGGCGCGTCGTGGTGCTCGAGATAACGACGCCCCAGCGGCCGCCGCTCTCGACCTTCTTCTCGCTGTGGTTCGACCGCGCCGTCCCGGCCATCGGGAGGCTGGTGGGCGATCCCGACGCCTACTCGTACCTGCCGAGCTCGGTGAAGAGGTTCCCCGACCCGCCGGCGCTGGCCGCGGAGATGGCCGCGGCCGGGCTTCGGGAGGTGCGGTGGCTGGTCACGGCAGGCGGGATCATCGCGATCCACTCCGGCACCGTCCCAAGATGACCACCGGCAACACCGCCGCCGTGCTCGCGACCGTGCTCGAGGCCGCGGGTCCCGAGCTGTCGCGCGGGCTGCTCCGGACCGAGGCGCGACTCCAGGACGTCGCGGAGAGCCACGGCAAGGAGCTCGCACGTCACGCGGCGGGCACGCTCGAGGCCGGCGGCAAGCGGCTGCGGCCGATGCTCGTCTTCCTGTGCGCCGGCGACCAGGAGCGCGACGCCGTCGTCAGCGCGGCCGCCGCCGTCGAGCTGCTGCACATGGCCACGCTCGTCCACGACGACGTGCTCGACCGCGCCTCACTGCGGCGCGGCCGGCCCACGGTGTTCGCCGCCGGCGGGCGCGACGCCGCGACGGCCACCGGCGACCTCCTGTTCTCACGGGCGTTCGCCGAGCTGGCCGCGGACGCCGGGTCGGACGCGGTGGTCGCCCTGTCCCGCGCGTCCTCTGCGCTGGCCCACGGCGAGCTGATGCAGCGCGCCGACGCGTGGTCGGTTGACGTCTCCCGGGAGCGCTACCTCGAGCGCTGTGAGCTGAAGACCGCGCAGCTCTTCGAGGCCGCCTGCCGCCTGGGAGCGCTGCTCGGCGAGCCGGGCCCCGAGTGCGCGGACGCGCTGGGCTCCTTCGGGACGAAGATCGGGCTCGCGTTCCAGATCTTCGACGACGTGCTCGACGTGTCCGGCCCGACGGAGCGGACCGGAAAGCCGCGCGGGATGGACCTGCTGGACGGCACCGTCACGCTGCCCCTGATCGTGGCCCGCGAACGCGATCCGGAGTTGCAATCGCTCGACCTGCGCGAGGTGGTCACGAGCGCCGCCCAGGCGGGCGCCTTCTGCGACCGGATCGCGATGACGGGCGCGCTGGGCGAGTCGCGCGAGCAGGCGCTGCGCTTCGTGGCCGAGGCGAAGGCGTGCCTGCACGACCTGCCCCTGACCGACCGCCAGCAGAACGCCCTGGGCCTGGTGGCCGACGGCGTGGTAGAGCGCTACGCCTAAGCGCGCGCGGCGGCCTAGAAGTCTTCGGGGAGCAGTGCTTCGGCGTCCAGCGCGGCCACGAAGCGGTCGATCTCGTCGCTCATGTTCGAGCGTTCGAGCTCGCGGAGGTCCGTCATGACCTGCTCGGTGCCCTCGTCGAGGCACTCGTCGAACTTGTCCACGAGCGGCTGGCTGAAGATGCCGACGGCGACCCACTCGCAGTTCGGGCACCTGAGGGTGACCCGCCAATGCTCCGGCCCGGCCTCGTCCCACGCGGTGGGGTAGACCAGCTCGGACGCGCACTGGAGGCACACGTGGAGATCGCGATCCTGGACCTGCTCGCCGGGCTGCGCCTCGGCGCGGGCGGATTCGAAATAGACGACCTCGATCGTCTTGCCGCTCGGCAGGACTACGCGCTTTACGTAGTGGCCTTCAGGTGAGGGGGTCCCGGCTGCCATGTCACTCTGCGGCGTTCTTCGGCCGTAGCGGGCGGAACTTGAGGAAAAAACGCGCACTCCGGCCGCATATTCGGCCGTGGCCTCGACTACGCTGCGCCGCCCGTGGTACTGAGCGACCGGACGATTCGCCAGGAGATCGAGGCCGGGCGGATCGTGATCGACCCGTTCGAGCCGTCGAACGTCCAGCCGTCGAGCGTCGACGTGCGCGTCGACCGCCTGTTCCGTGTCTTCCAGAACCACCGCCGCGGGATCATCGATGTGCGCGAGCAGATGGAGGACCTGACCGAGCTCGTGACGACCGATGGCGACGAGCCCTTCATCCTGCATCCGGGCGAGTTCGTGCTCGGCCAGACGCTCGAGCGCGTGACGCTCCCGGACGACCTCGTGGCAAGGCTCGAGGGGAAGAGCTCGCTCGGTCGCCTGGGGCTCCTGATCCACTCGACGGCGGGCTTCGTGGACAGCGGGTTCTCGGGGAACCTCACCCTCGAGCTTTCGAACGTCGCGAACCTGCCGATCACGATCTACCACGGCATGCCGATCGGCCAGATCTCGTTCATGCGCATGGACGGGCCGGTCGAGCGCCCCTACGGGAGCGGCGACGCGGGCTCCAAGTACCAGGGCCAGGACGAGCCCACGCCGAGCCGCTTCTATTTGAATTTCAACAAGAGCTGACGCGAAAGCCGTACCCTTAGCCGCATGCCAACGCCCGGCCCGCTCGAGATCGTGATCGTCCTCGTGATCGTGCTGCTCATCTTCGGCCCGAAGCGGCTGCCCGATCTCGGTCGCTCGCTGGGCCGGGGCATGCGCGAGTTCAAGGACTCGGTCACGGGCAAGGACTCGGACGACGAGCCGGCGCGGCTCGCCCAGACCGAGCCGGCCGCGGCCGAGCCGACTCCGGCGGAGCGCCGGACCACCGAGTAGCAGTCCCCGGGGGCACCAATGGCGCGCGTGCGGCCGGTCGGCTACGAGGACAGGCTGACCGTGGTCGACCATCTGGCCGAGCTGCGCGGGCGGCTCATGATCTGCATCGCGACGCTCGTGATCGCGTC
>DASPHG010000064.1:0-10968 GCA_035629775.1 Thermoleophilaceae bacterium
AATGACCATCGTCGACCCGAGGATCAGCACCCCAGCCTGACGAAGCGCCTCGCCGAAGAAACGCAGCACACGGCCGCCATAAACCTCGCGGAAGACAACCCGCGCGCAAAACTTCGCGATATCGCCAAAGCTCGCGATCCATGCGCCGAGCAAACCCATCGCTCACCCGGCCGCCTCGCCGCCGGTGCACGGAACCTCCGTCCGGACGACCTGACTGACGCCGTCGGCGTAGGTGAACTTCACGCGCGGGAGCCACGTGCCCTTCGGCCGGCAGCTCGGCGGCGTCGTGATGTAGGCGCGCTCCTCGCCGTCGACCGTGCGCCTGACGTCGTCGACGTGCAGATCCACGGTGTCGATCGCGCCGCCGTCGGGCGGGAACCCCGGGAGCATCCCGGCGTTAGTGATCGTGCGCCGCTTTCTGACGTCGGCGCGGATGATCGTCCGCGCGCCGGTGTCGCGGATGGTGTTCACGTAGATGAACTCGCCGTCCGGGTCCTCGGCGTTGTTGAAGAACTCGACGTCCGCGGTGACGATCCGCGCCGGGCCGGGCGTCCCCGAGTCCACTGTCACGACGCCGCCGCCGATCGCGCTGTCCTCGGGGCACGCCGCGCCGCCCATCGCCGTCAGCTCGGCGTCCGTAGCGGTGCATGACGCCGGAACCGACGCGTCATAGCGCCCGCCGCGGGGCAGCACCGTGACCACGTGCCGGACGGCCGGCGGCTTCGCCTCCGGGTCGTCCGGGTTCACGTAGTCGAAGACGAAGTCCTCCGCGGTGGGATGGCCCGCGCGGGTCTCCGTGAGCGTGTACTCGGACGTCTGGCGCGAGCCTTCCTGGAGCGCGGCGGCAGTGGCCGCGAGGAGTCCCGTCAGCGCAACCGCAAGGAGGGATATTCGCCGCGCCCTCACTTGATCACCGAGATTTCCGGGTGCGTTGCGAGAAGCGTCTGTGTGAAGACGTAGTTGAACGCGAAGATCCCGAGGAACGAGATAACGACAGCCTGGTTCACGGCCCTGCCCACCCCCTCGGCGCCTCCCGACGCCGTCATTCCCTTGTAGCAGGAGACGATCGCGATGATCGCCCCGAACATGGTGGTTTTCACGACCGACCCCCACAGGTCGGTCGTGCTTGCATTCGTCAAGAGCGTCGAGAAGAACGGCCCCAAGGGCGCGTCGAAGGTCAGGGTGGCGAGGACGCCGCCGAAGATGCCGAACAGCAGCGCGTAGATGTTGAACAGCCCGGTCACGATCATCAGCGCCAGGAACCGCGGCACGACCAGGTTCTTCACCGGATCGACCCCGAGCACCTGGAGCGCGTCGAGCTCCTCGCGGATCTTGCGGGCGCCGAGATCAGCCGTGATCGCCGTCCCCGCCACCCCGGCGACGATGATCGCCGTCACGGTCGGCGCGAACTCCCGGATGGACGCGAGCACGAAGAACCCGCCCAACCGGTCGAGCGCACCGAAGATCACGAGGAAGTTCCCCGCCTGCAACCCCGGCGCGCCGTAACCGAACGCCACCGTCGAGATGAGCAGGGGGAACCAGCACAACCTGAGCGCGAACAGGAACTGGCCGATGAACTCCCCGCCATACGGATACGGCGGCCGCAGAGCCGACGTCACCGTCTTGCCCGTCAGGACCATCATGTCCCCAACCTGCTCGAGCAGGTTCTTGGACGGGAGGAACGCTCTGTCGGCGACCGCTCTGACCACTGTGCTAGCACAGTACCACTAGCACAGCGCAGGCGTCAACTCACGGCAGGAAAAGACTGTGTGGACGGTGTACTATTAGAGAGCGATGGTCTCGCACACACACTTTCGGCTCGATCGAGACAGCGTCACGCCGCTCGGCGAGCAGCTCGCGGGCAAGCTCGAGGCGGCCACCCGGAACGGGGAGCTGGGGCCGGGCGACCAGCTGCCGAGCGTGCGCCAGATGGCGGCGCTCGCGGGCGTCAACGTGAACACGGTGCGCGCCGTCTACGCGCGGCTCGAGCAGCGTGGCCTGCTGAGCTCGGAGCACGGCCGCGGCACCTTCGTGCGCGGCGGCGCCGACCCTACGGAGGCTGCGGGCGGCCGCGAGTACCGGCGCGAGCTGATGCGCCAGGTCGCCGAGCTCGAACGGCAGGTGGCGTACTACACGCGCCACCGCCTGGTGGGCGCGTCCGAGGCGCCGCGCCATCGGCCGGCCAGCCAGCTTCTGCCGGCGACCGAGCTGATGGCGATCCGCGACGAGCTTGACGCACACGTGGAGCGCCTGCGCCGGGACGAGGAGGAGCGCCTTCACCTGATCGCCACGGAGCGCGCCGCGGCCGAGGAGCACCGCCTGGCCGAGAGCGCCGAGGAGATCCGCACCGCCGGCCGCCGCACGCGCGGAACTGCCGCGAACCCGCCGCGCGTCGTATCGGGCCCAGGGGCGTGGGTCCTCAAGTGGCGCGGGTAGCCCGGGGTCCGGGTACCCATTCGCGCGAACAACGCGCGATAAGAACGGTTATGGAGACTCGTTTCGCATTTCCGCCTCGCTGTGGGCGGGCTTTTCCACCGCCACGGGGGATTTGACCGCCCACTCCGGCTGGGTGGCGACGCGCGTAGGCTGCGGACATGCGGGTCGCGACGAAGGCCGAGAGCGTCCCGGAGCGGCTCGCGCTGGCCGCCGGGATCATCCCGACGCCGCTGCTCGAGACCTTCGAGGCGATGGCAATGGCCCGGACCGTCATGGCGGGCGCATCGCTCGGGGTGTTCGACGCGCTCGCCGAGCAGCAGGATGACGCCGCGGGCCTCGCTCGGCGGCTCGATCTCGACCCCGACGGCGCCGACATCCTGATGGTGGCTCTGCACGCCCTCGGGTACGTCGAGGAACGCGATGGCCGCTTCCGCAACGCGCCCGCCGTCGAGCGCTTCGTCCTGCGCGATTCCCCGCACTCGCTGCGCGACTACGTGGAGGTCTTCAACCGCGACATGTGGGACGAGTTCTCCTGCGCCGAGCACGCGATCCGCACCGGCGAGACCTCCGGGCTGCACTCGCGGCCCGCCGACGACCCCTACTGGGAGCGCTACATGCGCGGCCTCTTCGACCTGACCCGTCTGGCCGGCGACGACGTCGCGAAGATGATCGGGGCGCGAAGCCCGCGGCGAATGCTCGATCTGGCCGGCGGCCACGGCGGCTACGCCATCGCGATGTGTCGCCGCCATCCCGAGCTGACGGTGACGATCGCCGAGCTCGAGGGCGCGGCGCGCATCGCCAGGCGGATCGTCGACGAGCAGGGCATGGGCGACCGGATCGAGTTCCTCGTGGGCGACATGTTCGAGGTCGACCTCGGCGACGGGTACGACGTCGCGACCGCCTTTCAGATCCTCCACCACTTCGACTCGGACCGGAACGTCGAGCTGCTCACCCGCGCACGCACGTCGCTGTGCGAGGGCGGCACGGTCGCGGTGCTCGAGCAGGAGCGCCCGCCGAGCGGAGAGCGCGGGAGCACGATCGGGGCCCTCACCGGGCTCCTCTTCTTCATCACGAGCCGGGCGCGCACCTACACCGCCGACGAGCTCGCCACGTTCGTCGAGGCCGCCGGCTTCGACCGCGTCCGGCGGCGGCGCTCGCAGCGCTTCCCGGGCCACGTCGTGGTGACCGGGCGCGCCTGAGCAGGCGTCTGGCAGACTGCCGCGCGTGGCGAAGCAGCGCCAGACGAAGATGCAGTACCAGCTGGGAAGCCTTCAGGCGATCCCGCAGCTCGAGAGCCGCACGGACGAGCAGCTCGTGTCCGAGTCGAAGCACCGCGCCGCCGCCCGCGCGATCCTGGGCGCGCGCGCCGCGGAGCGCTACGACGCGAAGGCCGCGCGGGGCTACTTCAACGAGGCGCTCGCCGGGTGCCACCCGCGCGAGCGGCCCGCGCTGCGCCAGATGATGAAGGCGTCGCTGGCCCTCGCCGAGCGCCGCCCGGACGACCTCAAGGCGGCCGTCGAGAAGCTCGGCCAGACGCCTCCGTCCAGCCGCCAGCTCCTGATGCTCCGGCTGATGGGACTGATCGCCCCGCCCCCCGGCGCAAGCCTCTGGATGCGCGCTCGGGGAATCCTGCTCGTAGTCCTACTGGTGATAGTGCTGCTCGCAATCGGGTTCGGTCTGGCCAAGCTGGTCGCGCTCCCGTTCGGAGGCGTCGGCACGTTCGGCGCACTGCTCCTCGGCGTCCTGATCATCGCCGCGGTCCTCGGAGTCCTGACCGTTCTCGGCAGACGGCGACAAGCAAGGGCCGCCGCGGCGCGGGCCGCGGGTCCCTAGTTCAGCACCGCCGCCAGGCGGCGGCGATGCTCGCGCGCGAGTTCACTCTGCGGCCCGAGCTCGTCGAAGATCGAGACCATCATGCGCCGGATCAGGTCGCGCTCGTCGGGCTCTGCCTCGGTCAGCGCGTCCTGCATGAGCGACAGCGCCTGGGCGTGGTCGCCGGCGTCCCAGGCGGCGAAGGCCTCGGGATGCCGTCCGTCGCGTTGGAGCACCGCGCGCGCCGCGAGGCCGGCGGCGGCGAAGTCGAACTCGAACGGTTCGAGTAGCGCGGCGGCCTCGTCGGCCTCGCCGCGCCGGAGCAGCAGCCGGCCAAGTCCCGCCGCGGCCTCGGCATTCCGCGGGTCGGTTTCGAGCGCCTTCCGCAGCGACTCCTCGTCGCCCGCCTCCACAAGAAGCTCCGCCTCGGACGGCACGAGCTGGTCGAAGAAGCGCTCGACCTGCGCCGCCGGGACCGCGCCGGTGAACTCGGCAACGACCTCGCCGTCCTTGAACGCCTTGACCGCCGGGATGCCGCGGATCCCGAACGCCTGGGAGAGCATCGGGTTCTGGTCGGTGTCCACCTTCGCGAGGTCCACCTTGCCCTCCCGATCGGCAGCGGCCCGCTCGAGGAGTGGCCCGAGCGCCCGGCACGGCCCGCACCACTCGGCCCAGAAGTCCACGACCACGGGGACCTCCCGCGACCGCTCGACGACGAGCGCGTCGAAGCTCGCCTGGTCGACGTCGCGGACCACTAGCCCCCCTTGACGGTCGCCCCTTCGATCACGACGACCTCCGTGGGCTGCTGGGCCGGATCGCCCAGCTCGCCGATCGCGTCGACGACCTTCTTCCCCTCCGTGACCTCGCCGACGATCGCGTAGTCGGGCGGCAAACCGCCGTCACCGGTCATCACGAAGAACTGGCTTCCGGCGGTGCCGGGCGGCTCGGGTCCGGCTTTCGCCATCGCGACCGTGTAGCGGTCGTAGGTGGCGTCGTTCGGCGGCGGGTCCTCCGTCGTGTATCCCGGCCCGCCGGTGCCCGTGCCGGTCGGGTCGCCGCCCTGGATCACGAAGTCGACCGCGATGCGGTGGAAGAACGTGTCCTCGTAGAAGCCGCTCTCCGCCAGTTGCACGAAGGAGGCGGCGCTCATTCCGCCCACCTCTTCGTCGATCTCGACGGTGAACTCGCCGCAGTTGGTGGTGAACGTGACCTCGTGGTCGCCGGTCAGCTCCTCGGTCGGGGCGTCCTCCCCGCCGTCGCGCTTCGGGTCGGGCTGGGTGACCTCGGCGCACTCGCCGGGAGCGGGCGCCTCTTCCGCCTGTGTGTCGGCCTGCGTCTCCGCGGGCGGCGTGGTGGCCGTCCCGGATTCGTCGCCCGAGTCGTCGTCATCGTCGCCGCAACCGGCGACCAGGAGGGCGAGAAGCATGAGGAGCAGGCTCAGTGATCGCGTCATGAGCGCGGAAGCCTAGCGAGGGCGGGCGTACGATCCGCGGCGTGTCGCTCGCCCCCGTCGTCGCGCCGTACGACCAGCTGATCGTCGATCTGGACGGCTGCGTCTGGGTGGGCGACCGGCCCATCGATGGTTCGGTGGAGGCGATCGAGCGACTCCGTTCGGCCGGCAAGCGCGTCGCGTTCGTGACCAACAACTCGCGCGCGACGGCAGAGGACTACGTGCGCAAGCTCTGGAGCATGGGCATCCAGGCATCGCTCGGCGACGTCGTGACCGTGGGCGGTGCGACGCAACACCTCCTCGCCGAGACGCGACGCGGGATGACCGCGTTCGTCATCGGCACCCAGGCGTTGCTCGACCACGTGGCCGACGCGGGGCTCAGGGTGATGAACAACACCGATCTTGCCACCCGCGCCGAGCTGGTGGTCGTCGGGGGCACCGAGCAGATCACCTACGACGACATCAAGACGGCCGCCCTGGCGCTGCGGCGCGGCGCCGACTTCCTCGCCACGAGCCGAGACCCCACCTATCCCATGCCCGACGGGTTCTGGCCGGGCACGGGCGCCCTGCTGGCCGCGGTCGAGACCGCCAGCGGCCGCGAGGCGGCGATCATCGGGAAGCCGGAGCCGCAGCTCTTCCTGACGGCGCTCGACCGCCTCGGCGAGGGGCACACGCTCGTGGTCGGCGACCGGCTCGGCTCCGACGTCGAGGCGGCCCACCGCGCCCACCTCGACGCCGCGCTCGTGCTGACCGGCGACACCTCCGCCGAGGAGGCCGCCGCCGCACGCGAGCCCAGGCCGGTGGCGGTGGCCGAGAGCCTGCTCGCGCTCGTCACGCGGGCGTGAGGACCGCACCGATGAGAGCCGCCGCCTCCGGGGTGACGTCGAGCCCGGCCGCCGCGGCCCGCGCGAGGGCTTCGTCGGGCGACACGCCGTAGGCGTCGTACAGGCACGCGGCGCAGACGGCCGCGACGAAGTCCGTGCGGTAGTCACCATGGACCGCCACGGCGCCGGGGCGGCGCAGGCGCGTACGCAAGATCGGCACGAGCGCCTCGAGCGTCTCCTCGTCCTCCCCCGGCACGTGCAGCCATTCGAGCCCGGCCTCGTCGTAGGCGCTGAGGTTGTGGCGGGTAGGCATCGTGGAGACCACCGTGCGCACGCCCTTGGCGCGCAGGTACTCGATCTCCGTGGCGCGCCGCTCGGGCCGGTGGCTGCGCCCTCCCCCACCCGGCCGCTCGAGCGCGCACAGCTTTCGCGGACGCGCCCACCAGATCCGCCTCGGTTCGTGCATCGGTCCTCCTCGGTCGCTCGGTGGGTAGAGCGCCCGGCACCCGTAACTCGCCCCCTTAGACTTGCCGCCATGTGCCGGGTCCTCGGATGCGTCTCCGCCGAGCCGATCTCGATCGAGCATGAGCTCCTGCACGCGCAGAACCCGCTCATCCACCAGTCCGCGGAGCACGACTCCGGCTGGGGCATGGCCGTCTACCAGCGGGCGGACAGCGAGCAGCCCTCCCTGGTCCGCTTCCCCGAGGCCGCCTACGCGGACGGCGAGTTCAAGCGCGCGACCTCGATGCACGGCCGCATGTTCAACGCGCACCTCCGCCGCGCGACCCTCGGGGGCCTGACGCTCGTCAACACGCATCCGTTCGTGCTCGGGGAGTACTCGTTCTCCCACAACGGGACGGTCATCCGGTATCCGAAGCTCCTCGAGCGCGGTGTGGCCGCCCCGCAGGGCGAGACGGACTCCGAGCACCTCTTCAACTGGCTGATGTGCCACTACGACGCCGCCGACCCGCGCGGATCGCTGCGCGCGCTCGTGCAGGCCTGCATCGAGCGTTCGCCGTTCTCGGGGCTCAACTTCCTCTTCTCGGACGGCGAGCGGCTGTACGCGTACAAGCTCGGCATCTTCGAGCTGCACTGGCTCGTGCGGCCCGGGCAGACGCTCGTGTCGTCAGAGATCATCACCCCCGACGAGGAATGGCACACGGTGCAGCAGGACGTCCTGCTCGTGCTCGACCCGGATCGGCCCGAGGCCCCGCACGCCGAGCGCCTCGTCGGCGACGAGCTGCTCGCCGGGGCCCAGATCGAGAAGTTCGAGCAGGGACAGCACCTGCGCGGCGACGCGCGCGGCAGGTTCGCGGCCGAGCGGGCCGCACGCGTGGCGGCGGGCCAGTCCGAGTGAGCGACCGGTCCCTGGCGCTCTTCGCCAATCCGGCGGCGGCGGGCGGGCGCGCGCTCAACGCGCTCGGGGCGGTCGAGACGGAGCTGACGCACCTCGGCGTCGCCTACCGAACCGTGGACACGACGGGCGTGGACCACGCCCGCGACGAGGCCCGCCACGCGGCGGAGAACGGCGAGACCGTCGTTGCCGTGGGCGGCGACGGGTTGGTCGGGTGCCTGGCCGGCGCGCTGCGCGGGGGTGCCGGCGCGCTCGCGATCATCCCGAGCGGCCGCGGGAACGACTTCGCGCGTGTGCTGCGCGTTCCCAAGGAGCCACGCGAGGCCGCTCGGGTCGCGGTGGACGGCCGCGAGCGCGTCGTCGACATCGGCCTCGCAAACGGGCGCCCGTTCGTCGGCATCGCCAGCCTGGGATTCGACTCCGACGCGAACCGGATCGCGAACGAGGCCAAGCTCGTGAAGGGCAACCTCGTGTACCTGTACGCCGCGGTGCGGGCGCTCGTCGGCTGGAAGCACGCGCGGTTCAGGGTCAACGTGGACGGGGACGAGCGCGAGGTGGTCGGCTACTCGGTCGCGGTCGGCAACTCCAAGGCGTACGGCGGCGGCATGTTCCTGTTCCCGCACGCGAAGCTCGACGACGGCCTCCTCGACGTCCTGACCGTGGCGGAGCACGGCAAGCTGCAGGCGCTCGCCTCGTTCCCAAAGGTCTTCAAGGGCAAGCACACGGACAGCCCGCACGGGCGCTTCGCCACGGGCGAGGTGGTGCAGGTGGTGGCCGACCGGCCGTTCACGGTCTACGCGGACGGTGACCCCATCACGGAGCTGCCGCTCGAGGTGCGCGTGGAGAAGGCGTCGCTGCGCGTGATCGTCCCCACGGAAGCGACCTGATGCTCAGGCTGAAGCTGATGCTCGCCCGGCTGGTGCGGGCCGCGAGCCGCGGCCTCGGCCGGGGCGGCGGCACCACGCTCCCCGGCCGCCTGCTCCTGCGCCTCGACAAGCGGGCGATCGCCCGTCTTGGGGATCGCCTCGAGGGCGGGGCGGCGCTGCTGTCCGCCACCAACGGCAAGACCACCACGGCTTCGATGATCGCCGGGATCCTCGAGCGCGCCGGCCGACCGGTCGTGCGCAACGCCGCCGGCTCGAACATGCACTGGGGCATCGCGACCGCGCTCGTCGACGCCGGCCGCCGGCCGGGCGAGCTCGGCCTGTTCGAGGTGGACGAGGCGTGGCTGCCGGCGGTCGCGCGGGATCTCGAGCCCCAGACCTTCGTCCTCTGCAACCTGTTCCGCGATCAACTCGACCGCTACGGGGAGCTCGAGCTGATCGCCGAACGGTGGGCCGATGCCGTCGCGAGCCGCGCCGGGTCGGCCCGTTTCGTGCTGAACGCCGACGACCCGCTGGTGGCCGACCTCGGGCGCGACCGGCCCGGGGTCGTCTACTTCGGGATCGAGGACGACTCGCAGGCCCTGCCCGGGCTTCAGCACGCGGCCGACTCGAAGCACTGCCGCAACTGCGGCGCCCCGTACGACTACGACGCCGTGTATCTGGGCCACCTGGGCCGCTACCACTGTCCGAACTGCGGGCGCCGCCGCCCCGAGCCCCAGGTGGTCGCGGAGCGCGTCGTCCTCGACGGGATGTCCGGCTCGCGGATCCGGCTTCGCACCCCGGTGGGCGATGCCGAGGTGCGCCTCCCCCTCCCCGGCCTCTACAACGTCTACAACGCGGTCGCCGCGGCGGCCGCGGCCCTCGAGCTCGGCGCGCCGCTCGCGGACGTCGCGGCGTCGCTCGAGGCTCAGGCCGCCGCCTTCGGGCGCGTCGAGACGATCCCGGTCGACGGGCGTGACGTCTCGATCCTCCTCGTCAAGAACCCCGCCGGGGCGAACGAGGTGCTTCGCACGCTCACGCTCGAGGGCGGGCAGCTCGACCTGTGGTTCGCGCTGAACGACAGGATCGCCGACGGCCGCGACGTCTCCTGGATCTGGGACGCCGACCACGAGCTCCTCGCCGACCATGCCGGCCAAGTCACCTGCACGGGCACGAGGGCGGCGGAGATGGCCCTCCGCCTCAAGTACGCGGGCTGGCCGCAGGACCGAATCCGGGTCGTCCCGGGCATCGGCGCCTCGCTCGACGCCGCGCTGACCGAGGCCGGTGCCGTGTTCCACGCCGGCGGCGTGTACTGCCCGTTCCACGACGACGCGCGGCCGGGCGGTTCGCCGAGCGGGTCGGTGTTCTGCGGCGACGACGGCGTGTGGCGGTTCAGGTGCCACGTGTGCGCGATCACGGAAGACGCGATCGGCGTGCAGGCGAGGTCGCGCGGGATCGACTCCGCCGCGGTGCTCCGCGGGATGGCCGCGGGCGCCGCACCGGCGAGGCCGCCCCGCGTGTTTGCCGACGTGCTATCACTGCTGGCGTCGGTCGCACAGTATGCCACGGTCGAGGACCACTACGCGTACACCGACCCGGCGAGCGGGCGCGTGGACCTGCTCGTGGTTCGCTGTCGCGACGACCGCGGGAAAAAGACGTTCCTCCAGGCGTCGCCCGTGCCGAACGGGGCCGGGTTGTGGATGAAACGTCCCGCGGGCCTGCTGCCGCTGTTCAACCGCACGAGGGTCGCACGTGCGGACCGCGTCGTCGTCGTCGAAGGCGAGAAGTGCGCGAAGGCGTTGCAGGCCATAGGGATCGTTGCGACGACGTCGCCGATGGGCGCCGGAAAGGCTTCGGCCGCCGATTGGTCCCCGTTGGCCGGCAAGGCCGAAGTCGTGCTGTGGCCCGACCACGACGCGCTCGGGCACACCCATGTTGCCGACGTCGCCGCCCTGCTGGCGAAGCTCATGCCACCCCCGGCCCTGGTCAAGTCGATCGAACCAGAGCGGCTGCATCTCGGCGACCGGCAGGACGTGGCCGACTTCATCGCGCGCATCCGGGAGGTGGCCGGCGGCGGCGAGGCGGGCGAGCAGGCGGCCCGCGAGGCGGTCGAGACGGCATTGGAGCGTGCGGCCGCGCCGGCCGGCCCGTCGGCGTGCGTGCTGCGGCTAATTGAGGCGTCGATCGCCGGGACGCGCCGGGCGGTGCCGTTCCCGTGGCGGACGCTGT
>DASPHG010000065.1:0-39514 GCA_035629775.1 Thermoleophilaceae bacterium
GCCGACGATCACGGTGACGACGATCGGGATCAGCGACGGGATGATCATCTCGCGCTGCGCGGCCTTGGTGACGATGTCCACGCACTGGCCGTACTCGGGCTGCTCGGTGCCGTCCATGATGCCCGGCTTCTCGCGGAACTGGCGCCGGACCTCCTCCACGACCGCGCTGCCCGCGCGGCCGACGGCCTCCATCGAGAGCGCGGCGAACAGGCAGACCATCATGCCGCCGATCAGCAGGCCCATGAGGACGTGCGGATCGTCGAGCACGAACTCGACGACGACGCCGCCCTTCTCCTCGAGCTCGATCTTGAACGCGGCGAACAGCACCAGCGCGGCGAGCGCGGCCGAGCCGATGGCGTACCCCTTGGTGACGGCCTTCGTCGTGTTGCCGACCGCGTCGAGCGGGTCGGTGACGTTGCGGACCTCATCGGGCATGTTCGCCATCTCGGCGATGCCGCCCGCGTTGTCGGTGATCGGGCCGAACGCGTCCAGCGCCACGATCAGACCGCAGAGCGAGAGCTGCGCCATGACGGCCACGGCGATGCCGTAGATGCCGGCCAGCTCGGATGCGCCCCAGATCGCGAGCACGATGACGATCGCCGGGGCGGCGGTGGCCTGCAGGCCCTGGGCGAGGCCCTGGATGATGTTCGTCGCGTGGCCGGTCTCGGACGCCTTCGCCGTGGACTTCACCGGTGAAAAGCGCGTGGACGTGTAGTAGTCCGTGATGACGAACAGCGCGCCGGTGACGGCGAGGCCGATCAGGGCGCAGAAGTAGATGTCGGTCCAGGACGGGGTCACGCCCGCCTCGGTCGCGACGAGGTCGCCCATCATCCAGTTCGTGATCGGCAGGAACAGCAGCGCCGAGATCACGCCCGCGACGAGCGTGCCCTGGTAGAGCGCGCGCTCCACGTTGCCGGTGGACGTGCGCACGAAGAACGCGCCGATGATCGACGCGATGATCGAGACGCCGCCCATGACGAGCGGGAACAGGACGACGGCGTCGCCCTCGAACGTCAGCACGCCGAGGAGCATCACGGCGACCGCGGTGACCGCGTAGGTCTCGAACAGGTCGGCGGCCATACCGGCGCAGTCGCCGACGTTGTCGCCCACGTTGTCGGCGATCACGGCCGGGTTGCGCGGGTCGTCCTCGGGGATGCCCGCCTCGACCTTGCCGACCAGGTCGGCGCCGACGTCGGCGGCCTTCGTGAAGATGCCGCCGCCGAGTCGGGCGAAGACCGAGATCAGCGAGCCGCCGAAGCCGAGCCCGATGAGCGCATCGACCGCGTCCTTCTCCTCGACGTCGAGGAGAAGCAGGACCCCGTAGTAGCCCGCCACGCCCAGCAGCGCCAGGCCCGCCACGAGCATGCCGGTGACGGCGCCGCCGCGGAACGCGACCTGAAGCGCCGCCGCCACGCCGCTGCGAGCGGACTCGGCCACGCGGGCGTTCGAGCGCACCGAGACGTTCATGCCGATGAAGCCGGCCGCCGCCGAGAAGGCGCCGCCGATCACGAAGCCGATCGCGGTCTCGATGTCGAGCGCGATCGCAAGCAGGATCGCGAGCACGACGGCGACCGCGCCGATGATCGTGTACTGGCGCTTGAGGTACGCCTGTGCGCCCTCCTGCACCGCGGTGGAGATGTCCTGCATCTCCTGGTTGCCGGGCGACTTCGCGAGCAGCCACCGGCTGGTGACGAGGCCGTAGAGCACGGCCGCGCCGGCGCAGGCGAGCGCAATGACGATGCCGTAGTCGGTAAGGAAATCGGTCAAGAGATAGTCCTCCGGAAAGGGGTGTTGAAACCTGCGCGGGTGATCTAGACGCGCGCCTCCGGCGTCTGTGCGCAGGCGAAGCGGCCGGGCAGTCTACAGTCCTCGCGCCCGGAAGCGCCCCCCGGCTACGCGCCGGGCGGTGTCCAGATCTTCGACCGCGCCTTCGCCCGCTCGGCCTCGTCGTCCGGCTCGGCCTCTGGCGCCGGAGCCTCCTTCTCGGCCTCCTCGCCTCCGCGGGCGGCCTGCGCGTATGCCATCTGGAGCTGGGAGAGCGGCTCCCTGAGGGCGTTCTGCTGCTCCTCGGTCATCAGCGGCTGAAGCGCGCGGACCGCGTCGATCGCGAGCTTCGCCTGGTCGAGCTGTTTCGGGCCGTCGTCCTCGGCCAGGCCGAGCCGGCGCGCGGCCAGGTCGATCAGGGTCGCAGCGGTCTGGAGCAGGACGTCCTCGACCTTCAGCTTCTTCAGCGCCTCGCGGATCTCCTCCTCGTTCACGTGGCCACCTCCTCGCGCGCATAGGTCTCGTGTGTCAGGTCCACCTCGGCGGCGAAAGCCTCGCGCATTTCGCCCGCCCGGCGCTGGCGCTGCGCGCCGTTCTCCTCGGGGAGCGCCACGTCGATTCCGAGCTGGGAGCGCGCCGGCGCCGTCCACGCCAGCAGCCTTTCGGGGATGGCGCGCGCGTCGTACTCCTCCCGCCGCTCGAAGTCGATCAGCTTGCCGTCCATCCCGTAGCGGATCGCACGCCACATGTTCTCCTCGATGTAGCGGCCCTCGACCGGCTCGGGCAGGGTGCCGTCGTCATAGTCGAGCGCCGCCTGCGCGATGCAGGCCGTGATCAGCCCCGCGACCGCGGTCGAGTCCTCGGCCCGCGACTGGGCGTCGCAGATCCGGAGCTCGACCGTGCCGAACGCGTGGTGGGGCCGGACGCTCCACCAGAGCTGGGTGTGCTCGACGATCGAGTTCACGGCCACGAGGAAGTCGACGAACTCGGCGTAGGCGCTCCAATCGCCGAACGGCTCGTGCACCCCGCAGCGGGGAAAGCTCTTCGTGAAGATCTGGGTGCGCGCCGAGTGGAGCCCCGAGTCGCGCCCGTCGAGGAACGGCGAGTTGGCGGAGACGGCGAGGAGCTCGGGCAGGAGCGCGCGCAGGTGGTCGCAGACGGCGACCGCCCGGTCGGCGCCGCGGAGCCCCACGTGCACGTGCAGGGAGAACGTGTTGTTGCGCCAGGCGACGTACTTCAGGCCCTCCTCGCGGCGGCGGTAGTGCTCGGTGTCGATGATCCGCTGCTCCTGCCACGGGCTCCAGGGGTGCGTGGCGGTCGCGGCCAGGCGCACGCCCTGCTGTGCGGCGAGGCGGAACAGGCGTACGCGCGCGTCGCGCTGGCGGGCGACCGCATCGGCGAACGTCGCCCCCTTGCCGGAGCGGATCTCGATCTCGGACGAGATCAGCTCGCCGGCGATCGCCTCGGCGAGCGGCGGATCGGCCTGCGCCGCGGCGTGCAGCTCCTCGAACCGCTGGGTCAGGTCGAGCGTCTCGGGGTCGAGGATCTGGAACTCCTCTTCGATCCCGACGGTGAAGTCCTCGGAGTTCTCGAAGACCTCCCGGGCGAGGTTCATGTCGAGCATCAGGTCAGGTAGAAGTAGAGCGCGTAGAGCAGGTCCACGGCGGGGCTCGACGTGTGGACCGTCACCTCCGGCGGGACCTGGAGGAGCGCCTCGGAGTAGTTGAAGATGATCTTCACGCCGGCCGCGACGAGGTCGTCCGCCACCCGCTGTGCCGCGTCGGACGGGACCGCCAGGACCCCGACGACGATCTCCTGGTCCGCGACCACCTGCGCCATGTCTGCGTACGAGCGGACCACGAGCTGCTCGGTCACTTTGTCGCCCACCTTCGCCGGGTCGGCGTCGAAGATCGCGACGACGCGGAAGCCGTGGTCGGCGAAGATGTCGGAGCTCGCGATCGCGCGCCCCAGATGGCCGGCGCCGAACAGAGCGATGTTGTGCTGGCCGGCCGTGCGCAGGATCTTTCGGATCTGCGAGACGAGCGAATCGACGTTGTAGCCAACGCCGCGCTTCCCGAACTTCCCGAAGCCCGAGAGGTCGCGCCGGATCTGCGTGGAGTTCACGTGCGTGTAGTCGGCGAGCTCCTGGGAGGAGATGGTCTCCTTGCCCATCTTCTTCGCCTGCGTGAGCACCTGCAGGTAGCGCGAGAGCCGCGCCGCCACGCCCAGTGAGAGGCGCTCGTTGCCGCGATCGGAGAGCTCCTGGAAGCTCTGGAAGCTCACCCGTCGGACTGTAGCCGTCGCGTTAGTTCCCCAGCGTCCACATGGAACTCGAACAGCTCCTCGCCGTCCAGCTCCAGCACGGGGATGCGTTCCCCGTGCGAGCGATGCAACCCAGGGTCGGTCGACACGTCCACCTCGTGCAGCTCGAACGGATGCCGCGCGCGGACGGCCAGCACGGTCGCCCGCGCCTCCTCGCACAGGTGGCAGCCCGCCTTCCCGTACAGCACGACGCGGCTCACAGGCGGGCCGCGGCGTCGAGGTCCAGGTAGCCGGGGTAGGCGATCGGCTCGCCGAAGCGCGCCGCCCCGGCGATCATCGCCGCGTTGTCCGTGCACAGCTCCATCGGCGGCACCCAGACCCGCGCCCCCAGCCTGGCCGCGCGCTCGCGGAGCTCGCGGTTGGCGGCCACCCCGCCGCCAAGCGCGACACGGTCGAGCCCCTCGCGCTCGACCGCCTGCTCGAGCCGGGCGATGAGGGCATCGACGATGGCCCGCTGGTAGGAGGCGGCGAGGTCGGCGCAACAATCGGGGACGGACCCCGTTCGTTGCACCGTGTACAGCAGCGCGGTCTTCAGGCCGCTGAACGAGAAGTCCAGCCCGTCTCCCGGTTGCGACCGCGGGAAGTCGAACGCGGCCGGGTCGCCCGCGCGCGCCAGCCGGTCGATCTCCGGGCCACCGGGATAGCCCAGCCCGAGCAGGCGGGCGCCCTTGTCGAAGGCCTCGCCGGCCGCGTCGTCGAGGGTCTGCCCGAGCACGCTGTACTCGCCGGGGTCGTCCACGCGTGCGAGGAACGTGTGGCCGCCGCTCGCCACCAGCGCGAGGAAGGGTGGCTCGATCGGATCCTCGCCGAGCATGGACGCCGTCACGTGCCCGTGGAGGTGGTCCACCGGGCTTAGCGGGAGCCTCCGCGCGGCGGCGAGCGCCTTCGCGGACGAGACCCCGACCAGGAGCGCCCCGATCAGGCCAGGGCCGCGCGTCACCGCCACCTCGTCGACGTCCTCGAGCGTCGCGTCCGCTCGCTCGAGCGCGTCGTCGATCACGGAGTCCACGACCTCGAGGTGCTGCCGCGACGCGATCTCCGGCACGACGCCGCCGTAGCGCTCGTGCAGCAGCCCCTGCGAGGCGATCACGTTCGCGTGAATCTGCCCATCACGCGTGACGAGTGCCGCGCAGGTGTCGTCGCAGGAGGTTTCTATCCCGAGGATCACGTGGGACGCCGCCCTGTTCAGGCCGGCGTCACGCCGTCGCGGCGCGCTCCGCGGGTGCGGTGCGCCACATGATCAGGGCGTCCTCGCGGTTGTCGTGGTAGTAAGCGCGCCGGTGCCCCGCGCCGCGAAACCCGAAGTGCTCGTAGAGGGCGATCGCGGCCGCGTTCGATTCGCGAACCTCGAGGGTGTACTGCTCGTGCGGGCGATCGGCCATGTCGAACAGGTGCGTCATCAGGCCGCTCGCGATGCCCTGCCTGCGCCGCGCCGGATCCACCGCGACGTTCATCACGTGCCAGACGGTGTCGTAGCGCGAGCACACGAGATATCCGACGACGCGCCCGTCCTCGAGCGCGGCGAGGCAGATCCCTGACGGCTTCGACAGCTCGAGCACGAACATCGACAGCGACCACGGGGTCGGGAAGGCCCGCCGTTCGATGGCGATCACCTGGGGCAGATCGGAGTAGGTGAGGCGGCGAATTTCGGTGTTGATCTCGACGTTCGGGTTCATCGTGGTGCTGCGTCCGGGTCGCGGAGATAGTTCGGGACGACCCGTTCCGGGGCCGAATCGGGGATCTGGAGGGCAAGCCTGCAGAGGTGCGCCGCGCTTACGACGTGGAGCGGGGATCCCGGGTGGGCGACCTCCACACCCGCTTCCTCCAGTTCCTCGCGAAATCGTAGCGACCCGTTGCCAGCCGCAAACGGGGTCGTCCCCGCGTCAGCGAGCCGGCGTGCCAGTGCGGCGACGGTGAGCGCGAACGCGGGCCAGACCTGCGACCCGGCGTCGTAGAGCGCGCCATACACCTCGGCGCGCTTCGCGTCGATGAGCGGTAGGCCAGACCCGCTCGGAAGCCCCGCGGCGAGCGCGGCCAGCGACGAGACGCCGCGCACGGGCAGCCCGCCCGCCTTCGCGAGCGCACGCGCGGTGGCGACCCCGATTCGCAGTCCGGTGAACGTGCCCGGCCCCAGCCCGACCGCGATCGCGTCGAGATCGGCGACCGTCACACCCGCGCGGCGCATCACGCCGTCGATGGCCGGCAGGAGCTCGCGGGCGTGACCCGGGCGCCCGGCGAGACGCTCGACGGGCGGCGTTTGCTCGACGATTGTCCCGTCCGGCTGAAGAATCGCTGCGCTCGAGGCGGCGGTCGACGTGTCGAGCCCGAGGATCCTCACCGCGCGGAGTGTTGCTCATAGCGTCACGGGATCGGTGGCGCGACAGGCGCGACGGGTGCGAGGACGAAAACCTCGACGGCGAGATCGGGATCGATGTTGTTGTCGCTCATGAACCCGATCACCTTCCGTCCTGTCAGGCGCTCGATCGCGCGGCTCATGTCGTTCTCCATCACCGCCTGCCACCGCCGGCGCAGGTCGAGCACCGCCCGCCCCTCCCCGGCGTCGGTCAACACCTGCTCGCCGCGAGTCAGGGTGTCCTGGAGCACCACGAACACGCCGTTCTCCCCGAGCGTGGTCTTTGCTTTCGTGGGTCCGCGGCCCGTCGTGTCCGCGAGCGTGCGCACGACCATGTCCGAAATGGCTGCCGCCAGCTGCCCCTGCTGGGGGGCTGACGGCATCATGCGCGCGACCCCACGTCGATCGTGCACCAGACCGTGCACCCCGGCGTGCCGTTTCCGCAGTCCACGCCCCACGCCCTTGTGAGCGCTTCGACGATGACGAGGCCGCGCTTCCCGCCGTTGGGAGAAACGCCCCGATCTTGCGGGTCGAACCCCGGTCCCTCGTCGTGAACGGAGATGTGCACCTCGCCATCGCCCTGCACCACCCGCAGGTCGATGGGTGCATCGAGGACGCGCGGATCGTGCGCGGACTGCCCGGCGTGGCACACCGAGTTGGCCACCAGCTCCGAGACCACCAACTCGAGGTTCGCACGCAACTCCGAATCCAGGGCGAGCGCACCGACCGCACGGCGCGCCTGCGACACGGCACGCGGACGCGCGGGAAAACGACGCGTCAGAGCGGGGTCGGGCGGCATGTGCCCGTTCGAGTCGTGCAGCTTCACACCGCACACGGGGCACAGGCCCACAGTGGAATGACCGGCAGCGCTGTAGCTGGTCACCTCACAGGACCGACAGCGGTAGTACGGCATGGGAGCCTGGCTTCCTGCGTTCCGCCCGACACCTCAGTTAAAGGCAACGGCCGTCCCGCATTGTGGGCCGGCGGATCTCCTGCGAATGCCCCCTTTCGGCAAGCACGCACGGGAAAGGCGTCGGTGGTGGACTCAGTCTAGCGCGCCAGGCCAAACATCTCGATCGAGCGGCTGAGCTCACCGGCGTGTTCCAGCGCGACGCGGTGAGTCGCGCCCTCGAACCCGGCCGGCCACTCCACGAACGCGATCCTGTCGGGCGTCACGTAGTCCTCCAGAATGGCCGGGTCGATCGTGTCGAGCCGATACAGGTCGAGGTGGGCGATCTCGACTCCGTCGCCCGCGTAGAGGTGACCGATCGTGAACGTCGGGCTCGTCACCGGCCCGGTCACCCCGAGCGCCCGGCAGGCGCCGCGCACGAACGTCGTCTTGCCGCTGCCCAGCTCGCCGCTCACCACGACGACGTCCCCTGGCCGGAGCGCCCGCGCCAGTTCGGCGCCGAGTGCCTCGGTCTCAGCCGAAGAGGCCGAGCTGCTCTTCATCCGAAGCCGGTTCCGGGACGTGCTCTGCGATCAACTCGGGCAGCCGGTGGATGTCGGCGCGCAGCAGATCGAGCACGGACGTGGACCGCAACGCCGCCGCCGGGTGGAAGAGCGGGTACAGGAGCACCGTCCGCCCCGCGACCTCTCGCCGCTGCGGCTGCCCGTGCACCCGGGTGATCCCCTGCGGGCTCCCCGTCAGCAGCTTGGTCGCGTAGTTCCCGAGCGTGCAGATCACCTTAGGCTCGATCAGCTCGATCCGCCTCATCAGGAACGGCCTGCACTCCTCGATCTCGTCCGGCAGCGGGTCGCGGTTGCCGGGAGGCCGACACATGAGCGTGTTGTTGATGAACACGTCGCCCCGGGTCAATCCGATCTCGCCCAGGAGCTGATCCAGCAGCTTCCCCGCGGGCCCGACGAACGGCAGCCCGATCTCGTCCTCGCGAGCGCCCGGGGCCTCCCCCACGAACATGATGTCCGCGTCCGCGTTGCCCGCGCCGAAGACGAGCTTCGTACGGGTGGCCTTGAGCGGGCAGTCGTGGTGGTCGCGCAGGTGCTGGTACAGGTCCACCAGCTCCGCGCGGCGCTCCTCGGGACTGCGTTTCACCATCGCGCGCGCAGGCTATCCTTCAGTCCAGGCCGTTACTCCGCCGCCGGGGAACGGACCCATAACCATGAAACTCGGAATCGTCGGAAAGGGCCGGTTGGGCACCGCGTTGGACGCTGCCCTCCGCCAGGCAGGCCACGATGTGGACGGACCGGCCGGGCGCGGTGAGGTGCCCGCGGGCGAGGCGATCCTGCTCTGCGTCCCCGATTCGGAGATCACCGCCGCCGCCGAGACGGTCGCGGGGGAGGCTCCGCTAGTGGGGCACACGAGCGGAGCGACGCCGCTGGGCGCTTTGCGTCCTGCCGCGCGCGGCGGCGCCCACGTGTTCGGGCTGCACCCGCTCCAGACGTTCGCCCACGGCGCCGCGCCGGACCTCCGCGGCGTGGGCTGCGCGATCGCCGGATCGACCGCCGAGGCGCTCGAGGCGGCGCGCACGATCGCGAAGAGCCTCGGGATGGTCGCCTTCGAGCTTCCCGACCACAAGCGCGCGGCCTACCACGCCGCCGCGTCGGTCGCGTCGAACTTCCTCGTGACGCTCCAGGCGATGGCCGAGGAGGTGGCGCGCGACGCCGGGCTCGAGCCGCCCGAGGCGCGCCGGCTGCTGGCGCCGCTCGTGCGCACGACGGTCGAGAACTGGGTCGAGCTCGGGCCGAAGGCGGCGCTCACCGGCCCCGTCGCCCGCGGTGACGACCACACGGTCAGCACCCAGCGCCGGGCGATCTCCGCCGCCTCACCCCAGCTCCTGCCCCTCTTCGACGCGCTCGTCGAGCGGACGAAGGCGATCGCGGCATGAGGACAGTCCGCACCATCGCCGAGATCCGCGCGGCCCTCGCCGAGGACGGTCGCGTCGGGCTCGTCCCGACCATGGGCTTCCTCCATGAGGGGCATCTCTCACTGATCCGTCAAGCGCGCGCGGAATGTGACACGGTCGTCGTGTCGCTCTTCGTCAACCCGAAGCAGTTCGCTCCGGGCGAGGACCTCGACTCCTACCCGCGGGACGAGGCACGTGACGCGTCGCTCGCCGAGCAGTGCAGCGCCGATCTGCTGTTCGCGCCCGCGCAGGAGGAGATCTACCCGGAGGGCTTCGCCACCGCGGTCGAGGTCGCGGGCCTCACCGACGTTCTTTGTGGAGCCGCGCGCCCCGGCCACTTCGCAGGCGTGGCGACGGTCGTGACCAAGCTCTTCAACATCGTCGCGCCGGATGTCGCCTACTTCGGGCAGAAGGACGCCCAGCAGGCGCTCGTGATTCGAAAGCTCGTCCGGGACCTGGACATGCCCGTGCGGGTCGAAGTGTGCCCGACGGTTCGCGATCCGGACGGCCTCGCGTTGAGTTCCCGCAACCGGTATCTCTCGGCCGAGGAACGCGGATACGCACTCGGTCTCAACCGTGCCCTGAAAGCGGCGGAAGCCGCCGTCGCGGCCGGACGCACGAGCGCGGAAGAAGTTCTCGCCGAGGCGCGCAAACAACTCGAGGAGGCCGGCATCGAGCCCGAGTACATCGAGCTCAGGTCGGCGCAGGACCTCACACCGGTGGAGCGCGTGAACGGCTCGACGCTCCTTGCAGTGGCGGCGCAGGTCGGCCGCGCACGTTTGATCGACAACACCATCCTCACGGGGGACGCATGAGAAGGAAGATGCTCAAGTCGAAGATCCACCGCGCGACGGTGACCGGCTCCGACCTGCACTACGTCGGCTCGATCACCGTAGACGCCGAGCTGCTGGAGGCCGCGGACATCCTCGAGCACGAGCTGGTGCACGTCCTCGACGTGGACAACGGCGCGCGGTTCGAGACCTACACGATCGCCGGCCAGCGCGGATCCGGCGAGATCAAGATCAACGGGGCCGCCGCCAGGCTGGTCCATACCGGCGACACGGTCATCGTCGTGTCGTATGCCGAGTACGAGAAGGAGGAGCTCGAGATGTACGAGCCCGTCGTCGTGCACGTGAACACCGACAACGAGATCATCACGGTCGACAGTGCGGTCGCGGAGCTGCTGTCATGAGCGCCGCCCCGCGGATCGCGCCCGCCCCGCCCGCCAAGCGCCGTCCGGTCACGATCTCGTCGCTGGCCGAGAAGAAGGCGCTCGGCGAGCCGCTCGTGATGATCACCGCCTACGACTACCCGAGCGCGAAGGTCGCGGAGGACGCCGGGGTCGACCTCGTCCTCGTGGGCGACTCGGCCGCGATGACCGTGCTCGGGTACCCCTCGACGGTGCCGGTCTCCCTCGACGAGATGCTGATGCTCGCCGCCGCCGCGCGGCGCGGGCTGAAGACGCCCTTCCTGGTGGGCGACCTGCCGTTCGGCTCGTACGAGGAGTCGGATGCGGTTGCCGTGCGCTCCGCCCAGCGATTCGTCAAGGAGGCTGGGTGCGACGCCGTCAAATTGGAGCGTGGCGGCTCGTCCGTGCAGCGCGCGCGGGCGATCGTGGACGCGGGCATCCCCGTCATGGGTCATGTGGGCCTCACGCCGCAGACGGCTGTCTCGCTCGGCGGCTATCGCTCGCAGGGCCGCACCGCTGAGCGCGCGCTCCAGGTGTGCGAGGACGCGCTCGCGCTTCAGGAGGCCGGCTGCTTCGCGATCGTCTTCGAGGCGATCCCGAGCGCCGTCACCGAGCTGATCATGCCGCGGCTCGAGATCCCGGTGATCGGCATCGGCGCCGGGCCCGCGACCGACGGCCAGGTGCTCGTGTTCCACGACCTGCTCGGCATCTACGACGGCCACGCCGCGCGCTTCGTCAAGCGCTACGCGAACGTCCGCGAGCAGATGGTCGCCGGAGTCGAGGCCTACGCCGCAGACGTGCGCACCCGCCGCTACCCGGAGCCCGACCACGAGTACACGATGGCTCCCGACGAGGCCGCGCGGCTGGAGGAGCTCCTCTCCTAGGCCGGGTACTCGACCTGCTTCAGGACCTTCGCGGGCGCACCCGCGGCGATCGAGAACGGCGGGATGTCCTCGGTGACCACCGAGTTCGCTCCGATGACGCAGCGCTCGCCCACCGTCACGCCGCTCGTGATCACCACGTTCGCGCCGCACCAGACGTTGTCACCCACCCGCGTGGGGCCCTTGCTCGTGAAGCCCTGCCACGTGATCGGCTTCTCGGGGTCGTCGAAGCGGTGGTTCGCGTCGGTCACGAAGCAGCCGTTGGCGAACATGCAGTGGTCGCCGATCTCGACCAGCTCGTGCGCCGCGACCATCACGCCGAGATTCAGGAACGAGCCGGCGCCGATCCTGATCCGCGCGTCGTCGGCGCAGGTGATCCAGACGTTCGGCTCGAACAGCGTGCCCTCCCCCACCTCGAGCCTGCCCTTGCGGAACGCCTCGAGCACGTTCCCCTGCACCGGCCAGCGCACGAACGCGCCGCGCTTCGCGAACTGGCGGTGGATCGCCAGCCGGTTCCAGGGCAGCGAGTTGCGCTCGTACCACCGCCACTTCTGGAGGTAGAGCCGGGTCACGCCGCCGCCGCGAGCGCTGGCTCGGCGTCCTCGCGGATGTCCTGCGGCCGCACGAGCAGGAGCGCCGCCACCGCGCCCGCGAGTGCCAGCCCGCCGCCGATCAGCAGGATCTCGTTGAACCCGGCGAAGAATCCCTCGCGCGCGGCTGCGACCACCGGCTCCGGCCCGCTGGGCAGCGCGCCCGACGACACCGCCTCCGACAGCCCGTGCGCGTCGGCGCCCGGCAGCCGCTCGGCGATCTCACTCTCCGCCCGGTTCAGGAACAGCGCGCCGTAGGCGGCGATCCCGACCGCGATCCCAACCTGGCGGAACGTGTTGTTGATGCCGGCGGCCATGCCGCTCTGGGCGCGCTCGACGACCTGCACGGCGACCGCGGCCGTGGGCGGGTTGAGCAAGCCGATCCCCACGCCGCCCAAGAGGAAGCCGCCGAGGAGCGTGGTCCACTCGTCGCCTTCCTCGACGCCCGACATCAGGATCAGGCCCAGCCCGGCCAGCGCCAGCCCGCCGCCGATCAGGAAGCGCGGCTGGACGCGCGCGATGAGCTGGCCGGAGATCGGCGCGACGAAGAAGGACGTGAGCGTGATCGGCAGGTAGGCGAGCCCGGCCTCGAGCGGCGAGAGGCCGAGGACGTTCTGGAGATAGAGCGTGATGTAGAGAAAGAGGGCGAACTGCGAGCCCGCGATGGCGAAAGCGCCTAGCTGGACCCCCGTGAACGACGGGATGCGAAACAGGGCCAGCGGCAGCATCGGCTCGCGCACCCGCATCTGGGCGACGACGAACGCCGCGAACAGCACCGCGGCGCCCGCGAGCAGCAGGACGATGTTCGTGCTCTCCCATCCCTCGCTGTTCCCGCGCAGCAGCGCGAGCACCAGGCAGAGGAGCGAGCCGCTGAACGTGACGGTGCCGACCCAGTCCACCCCGCGCGCCTGCGGGTCGCGCGACTCCCGCACCCGGGTCAGGGTCAGCCACACCGCCGCGATCCCGATCGGCACGTTCAGATAGAAGATCGACTCCCACCCGAGCCCGTCGGTCAGGGCACCGCCGACGAGCGGGCCGATGGCGACCGCCCCGCCGATCGTCGCGCCGTAGATGCCGGTCGCGGTGCCGAGCTCACGGCCGTGGAACTCCTGCGCGATCAACGCCAGCGACACCGCGAACATCACGGCGCCGCCAACCCCCTGGAACGCACGCGCGATGTTCAGCGCGTCGGCGCTCGGCGCGAGCGCACACCCCAGCGAGGCGACGGTGAAGATCGCGAGGCCCCAGGCGAACACCCGGCGGCGGCCGAGCCGGTCGGCCAGCGAGCCGGCGCTGAGCGTGAAGGCCGCGAGCGTGAGGGTGTAGGCGTCGATCACCCACTGGAGGTCGGTGAAGCTCGCGTCCAGGTCCTCCTGGATGTCCGGCAGCGCGGTGTTGACCACCGTGATGTCGAGCAGCAGCATGAACGTCGCCACGCAGACGACGCTGAGCGTCCACCACTTACGCTGCAGCGGGGACCGCCTTGCGCTTGCCGCGCTTGGCCTTCGGCGCGGGGAGGACGTCCTGGAGGAACTGACCCGTGTAGGAGCCGGCCTTCGCCGCCACCTTCTCCGGCGTGCCCTCGGCGATCAGGCGCCCGCCCTCCTCGCCGCCCTCGGGACCGAGGTCGATGATGTGGTCGGCGGTCTTGATGACGTCGAGGTTGTGCTCGATCACGACAACCGTATTGCCGGTCTCGACCAAGCGGTCGAGCATCTCGAGCAGCCGCTGCACGTCAGCGAAGTGCAGGCCCGTCGTGGGCTCGTCCAGGATGTAGAGCGTCCGCCCCGTCGCGATCTTGGCCAGCTCGCTGGCGAGCTTCACGCGCTGCGCCTCACCGCCCGACAGCGTCGTGGCGGGCTGGCCGAGCCGGATGTAGTCGAGGCCGACGTCGTGCAGCGCCTGGAGCCGGCGCTTGATCTTCGGGATGTGCTTGAAGAACTCGAGCGCCTCCTCGACCGGCATCTCGAGCACGTCCGAGATCGTCTTGCCCTTGAAGCGGACCTCGAGCGTCTCGCGGTTGTAGCGCTTGCCGTGGCACTGGTCGCACGGCACATAGACGTCGGGCAGAAAGTGCATTTCGATCTTGATCTGGCCGTCGCCGCGGCAGACCTCGCAGCGGCCGCCCTTCACGTTGAACGAGAACCGGCCCGGCTTGTACCCGCGGGCCCGGGCCTCCTGGGTCTTCGAGTACAGCTCGCGGATCGAGTCGAACAGCCCGATGTAGGTGGCCGGGTTGGACCGCGGCGTCCGGCCGATCGGCGACTGGTCGATGTTGATGATCTTGTCGATCTGGTCCAGCCCGCTGACGCGCCGGTGCGCGCCCGGCCGCTGCTTCGCCCGGTGCAGCCGGTTCGCCACCGCCTTGTGCAGGATCTCGTTGACGAGCGTGCTCTTGCCCGAGCCGGACACACCCGTGACCGCGCAGAAGACGCCGAGCGGGAACTTGACGTCGATCTTCTTCAGGTTGTGCTGGGCCGCCTTCTCGATCTGGATGTGCCCGGAGGGCCGGCGCCGCTTCCTCGGGACCGGGATCTCGCGCTTGCCGGAGAGGAACTGCCCCGTCAACGAGTCGGCGTTCCGCATCACATCCGCCGGCGTGCCGGCCGCGACCAGATGGCCGCCGTGCTCGCCCGCCCCGGGGCCCAGGTCCACGAGGTGGTCCGCCGCGCGCATCGTTCCCTCGTCGTGCTCGACGACGATCACGGTGTTGCCCAGCTCGCGTAGCCGCTCGAGCGTCGCGATCAGGCGCGTGTTGTCGCGCTGGTGGAGGCCGATCGAGGGCTCGTCGAGGATGTAGAGCACGCCCACCAGGCTCGACCCGATCTGCGTGGCCAGCCGGATTCGCTGCGCCTCTCCGCCCGACAGCGTGGCCGCGGCGCGCTCGAGCGACAGGTACCCGACCCCGACGTTGTCGAGGAACCGGAGCCGCTCGTCGATCTCGCGCAGGATCAGCCGCGCGATCTGGCGCTCGGTGTCGGACAGCTCGAGCTCGTCGAACCAGCCGATCGCGCGCTTGGCCGACAGGCGCGTGACCTCGTGGATGCCGAGCCCGCTGACCTTGACCGCGAGCGACTCCGGCCGGAGCCGCGCGCCCTCGCACTCCGGGCACGGCACGACCGACATGTACTCCTCGATCTTCTCGCGGACGTACTCGGACTCGGTCTCCTTGTAGCGCCGCTCGAGGTTCGGGACGATCCCCTCGAACGAGGTCGTGTACGAGCGCCGGCGCCCGTAGCGGTTCCGGTAGGAGACGTAGATCCGGTCGCCGTTCGTGCCGAACAGGAAGCAGTCCTGGGCGTCCTCCTCGAGGTTCTCCCACGGCGTGTCTAGGTCGATCTCGTACCGCTCGGCGATCGCCTGCGTCATCTGGTCGTAGTAGTTCGAGGCGCTCGTGGACCAGGGCAGGATCGCCCCCTCGGCGAGCGACAGACTCGGATCGGGGACGACGAGCTCCGGGTCGATCTCCATCTGCGACCCGAGGCCGGTGCAGCGCTGGCAGGCGCCGTGGGGCGAGTTGAACGAGAACATCCGCGGCTCGAGCTCGGGCATGGAGGTGCCGCAGTGAAGGCACGCGAAGCGCTCGGAGAACGTCTTTACGTCGCCGCTCTCGGCGTCCTCGATCTCGACGATTCCCTCGGCCAGGCCGACGGCGGTCTCGATCGAGTCGGCCAGCCGCTTGCGCAGGTCGGACCGCATCACGAGCCGGTCCACCACGACCGCTATGTCGTGCTTGTACTTCTTGTCGAGCTCGAAGTCCTCCTCGAGCCGGCGGAGCTCGCCGTCCACCTTCACGCGCGTGAAGCCCTCCGCGCGGAGCTCCTCGAAGAGCTTTCCGTACTCGCCCTTCCGGCCGCGCACCATCGGCGCCAGGACCATGAACCGCTTGCCCTCGTCCAGCATCATCACCTGGTCGATGATCTGCTCGGCCGACTGCGCGGCGATCGGGCGGCCGCAGTTGTGGCAGTGCGGATGGCCGATCCGAGCCCACAGCAGACGCAGGTAGTCGTAGATCTCGGTGACCGTGCCGACCGTCGAGCGCGGGTTGCGCGAGGTGGTCTTCTGGTCGATCGAGATCGCCGGGCTGAGCCCCTCGATCGAGTCCACGTCCGGCTTGTCCATCTGACCCAGGAACTGGCGCGCGTAGGCGCTCAGGGACTCGACGTAGCGGCGCTGGCCCTCGGCGTAGATCGTGTCGAAGGCAAGGCTCGACTTACCGGAGCCCGAGAGCCCGGTTATGACGACGAGCGCGTTCCGCGGCAGCTCGAGGTGGAGGTCCTTGAGGTTGTGCTCGCGGGCGCCCGAGACGCGGATGACGTCCTGCGGCGGCACGAAATCGAGTCTAGAGATGGGCTGGGCCGGCCCCGATTGCACACGGGGCCAGGCCCCCTGTGCAACGCGCGGTGTTTGCGGGTTCAGCCGCCTGCGCGGCTATAGACCTCGTCGAGCAGGGCGTCCTGGTCGGGCAGGTCGAAGTTGTCGCGCAGGTAAGCGGCGGTCTCCTCGCGCGGGGTGCCGTTCAGGGCCATGTTGAGCGCGATCAGGCGCGCGCCCTCGGAGCCGGCTCCGCCGCCGCCACCGCCGCTCGCCGCGGGCTGGGGCGTGGGCTCGGGAGCGAGATCGGGCAGGGTCTCCGGCTCGGCCTCCGGCTGGAAGGGCTCGCGCTCGGGCGCCGGCGGGAAGTCCTGCGCCGGGGCGTGCACGTCGCCGGGGTGGAGCTCATCCCCCTGAACCTTGAGCGACTCCTCCTCGGGCTCGGGCTGGTGGTACTCGGGCTGCGGCTCCGGGACGGGCTCGGGCTGCGACTCCGGGACGGGCTCGGGTACCGGCTCCGGCTCCTGGTAGGCCGGCTCGGGCTCCCGGTACTCGGGTTCCGGTTCCCGGTACTCCGGTTCCGCTGCCGGCTGGGGCTCCTCGCGCTGGATGCGCTGCGTCTCGGTGGGCGCGGGCCGGGCCGAGCTGACGTCGCCCAGGCCGCGGCGGATCTCGCCCAGCTCGCGGCCGAGCTGCTCGGCCCCGTTGCGGAGGTCGGTGACCATGGAATCGGCGGTCGCGCGCAGCCCCTCGAGGAGCTGGGCGACCTGGCCCTCGGCGGCATCGGCACGCTCGAGCATGGCGCGCGTGGCGTCCTCGACGCGGCTGACATGGTCGGCCGCCTCGCTGTCGGCCCGCATGCGCGTGGCGCGCGCGTCGTCCTCGGCCGTCTCGAGCACCCGGCGCGCGTCCAGCTCGGCGCGCTGCTCGATCTCGGCGGCGCTCCGCTCGGCGGCCTCCACGATCGAGCGCACCTGCTCGGCGGCGGCCCCCGCCACGCTGGCGACCGGGACCGGCCTGTCCGCCTCGCGGCGCAGGTCCTCGATGGCGTCGGCCAGGTCGCGAAGGTGCTGGTCGACCTCGTCCGGGTCGTAGCCGCGGCGGGCGGCGGGGAAGTCCCTACGGGTGATGTATCGGCGATCGAGCTCCACGGCGCGCAAGACTAGCGTCCCCTCCCGATGCGCCGCAGTCACCGCCCGAGGCGCCGCGCGTCGCCGGAGTTCGAGTTCCCGTCGAGGAAGTCGATCCGGCGGACCTCCCGCCCGAAGGGCCCGCGGTAGCGCAGGACGTAGAGCCCGTTTCGGATGTCCACGACGTAGATCAGGCCGTCCTTGATGATCGGGAAGCTCCAGACGACGACCTTGTCACGGCCCTGGCTGAGCGCCGGGTCCTCGGTCTGGACGATGTCGAGCGGCTCCGGCACGAATTGCGCGGCCGACCGCGGCTGCCGGGGGTTCCTGAGCCCCACCGCCTGGAGCCCGGCGCCATGCCAGCTGATGAATGCGAGCCTGCGCGTGAGCGTCGGGTTGTGGGCGGAGAAGCTGCCGATGTGGTCGCGATCCGCCGGCTGCGACGTGCATGCCTCGGGCTCGTTCGACGGCAGCCGGTATTCCGCCGCGAGCGCCGGCGCCGCCTGGTCGCGGATGTCGATGATCCGCACCCAGCCCCACGGGCAGCCGTGCGCTGGCAGGACGCCGCCGAGCTTGCCGTAGACCTCGTCGGTCACGAGCGCGTACGGCTTGCGCCAGAGCTTGATCGCGCTGTGCGCGCCGGGATCGGTCCAGAAGACCCGGTTCTCGACCGGCGTCACGAGCCGCACCTCGGGGTCGGGTACGTCCCTGGCGAAGTCGCTCGTGTCCGCCACCAGGAACCCGCCCCCGAGGTAGGCGAGATATGCGCGCCGGCCGCTGTTCGAGACGGTCAGCGAGTGCAGGCGGTTGTCGCGCTCCGGGTTCCCGATCGAGTTGTGCCAGAAGCCGATCTCGCGGAACTCGCCCTCGCGGGCGCGCGAGATGTCCGTGACCACGAGGTTCGGCTGCGTGCTGCCGTCGCTCGACGGCGTGGACATGAAGAGGAGGACCCGGCCGGCGTCCTTCGGGTCGGTCCAGAGGAAGAACTCGTGCGGCTGCTGGGCCGCCGAGCGCGACGGCATGTAGGTGGACACGAGCTTCGGATCCACCGCGTTGTCGCCGCCGATGTCGTAGAAGCGGATGTTGGACGCCATCAGCGTCGTCCCCGCCTGTGAGGCGTTGGCGCAGCGGTGGATGAGCTCGCTGCAGCCGTGGTTCAGGACCAGCAGCAGGTCGTGCTGGGGCAGGATTCGCAGCTCGCGCGAACTCTCGCCGAGGTTGCCCGCGTTGGGCGGGCCGATCTCGTTCACGACGGCGGGCGCGGACGGATCGCTGACGTCCACGACGAGCACGCCCGAGTTCAGGTGGCTGCCGTCCGTGCGCGACCCCACGTAGGCGTAGTCCCCGTGCACGGCGAGCGCCGCGTTCATCCCCCGGCTCAGCAGCGGGTCATGGCCGACCAGCTTGAACGAGCCGGGGCTCTGCTCGGGCGGCGCGGGCAGCTCCACCCGCGCGCGGGCACGCGCCGGCAGCTCGGGCAGCGGCAGCTTGCCGAGCTCCTCCCACGCCGGGCCGGGCAGGTCGGCGGAGGCATGGCTCGCGACGTCCTCCCAGTGCGCGACGGCGGACGCCGGCATCAGCAGCAGCCCGACCCCCAACGCGCATACGACCCCCCGCCGCACGCGCCAAGCGTACCTCAGCGCGCCGCGAGCTCCTCCAGTTCCCGGCGCAGCGCCTTGATCTCGTCGCGGAGCTTCGCCGCGTACTCGAACCGCAGCTCGTCGGCGGCGAGCAGCATCTCCTCTTCGAGCTCGACCATCGTCTTCTCGAGCTCGGCGGGCGACATCCCCTCGGTCTCGGCGCGCTTCCGGCGGCCCTTCCCCTGCGGCACCTTCGACTCGAGCGAGAGGAAGTCGGCGATGTCGGAGACGCCCTTGACGATCGACTCGGGCGTGATCCCGTGCTCCAGGTTGTAGGCGACCTGGATCGCCCGGCGGCGGTCGGTCTCGCCGATCGCCGCCCGCATGGCCCTCGACTCCTTGTCGGCGTACATCAGGACCTTGCCCTTCACGTTTCGGGCCGCGCGGCCGATCGTCTGGACCAGCGAGGTCTCACCGCGGAGGAAGCCCTCCTTGTCGGCGTCGATGATCGCGACCAGCGTGACCTCGGGCAGGTCGAGCCCCTCGCGCAGCAGGTTCACTCCGACGAGCACGTCGAACTCGCCGAGGCGAAGGTCGCGGATGATCTGGATCCGCTCGAGCGTGTCGATCTCCGAGTGCAGGTAGCGCACCCGGAACCCGTACTCGAGGAGGTAGTCCGTCAGGTCCTCGGCCATCTTCTTCGTGAGCGTCGTGACCAGCACGCGCTCGTCGGCCTCGGCCCGGATGCGGACTTCGTTCATCAGGTCGTCGATCTGGTTCTTCGTCTCGCGCACCTCGACCTCGGGGTCGACGATGCCGGTCGGGCGGACGATCTGCTCGACGATCCGGGTGGAGTGGTTGCGCTCGAAGTCGCTGGGCGTGGCCGACACGAACACGATCTGGGGCGTGTTCTGGAGGAACTCGTCGAAAGTCTGCGGCCGGTTGTCGAGCGCGGACGGAAGCCGGAACCCGAAGTCCACCAGCGTCTGCTTGCGCGACCGGTCGCCCTCGAACATGCCGCCGATCTGCGGCACCGTCTGGTGCGACTCGTCGATGAAGCAGACGAAGTCGTCGGGGAAGAAGTCCAGCAGGCAGAACGGCCGCTCCCCGGGCTTGCGGTTGTCGAGGATCCGCGAGTAGTTCTCGATCCCGTTGCAGAAGCCGAGCTCGCGCAGCATCTCCATGTCGAACTGCGTGCGCTGGCGGAGCCGGTGCGACTCGAGCAGCTTGCCCTCGGCCTCGAGCTCCTTCGTCCGCATCTCGAGCTCGTCGCGGATCTCCGCTACCGCGCGCTCGATCGTCTCGCGGTCGGTCGCGTAGTGGGTCGCGGGCCAGATCGCCGCGTGCTCGAGCTCGTCGTAGATCTCGCCGGTGAGCGGGTCGAAGTGCTGGACCGACTCGATCTCGTCGCCGAACAGCACCGCGCGGTAGGCCGATTCGGCATAGGCCGGGAACACCTCGAGCGTCTCGCCGCGCACCCGGAACGTGCCGCGCGCGAGCACCTGGTCGTTGCGGTTGTACTGCATGTCCACGAGCTTCCGCAGGACTTCGTCGCGGTCGATGAACTCGCCCTTCTTCAGGATCTGGACCTGCGCGTTGTACTTCTCGGGCGAGCCCATGCCGTAGATGCACGAGACCGACGCGACGACGATCACGTCCCGGCGGGCGAACAGCGAGCTGGTGGCGGCGTGGCGGAGGCGGTCGATCTCCTCGTTGATCGAGGAGTCCTTCTCGATGTAGAGGTCCTGCGCCGGGACGTACGCCTCGGGCTGGTAGTAGTCGTAGTAGGAGACGAAGTACTCGACGGCGTTCTTCGGGAAGAACTCGCGGAACTCGTTGCAGAGCTGCGCGGCGAGCGTCTTGTTGTGCGCGATCACGAGCGCCGGCCGCTGCGTCTGCTCGATCGTGAACGCCATCGTGGCCGTCTTGCCCGAGCCGGTGACGCCGAGGAGCGTCTGGAAGCGGTCGCCTTCGTTGATCCCGCGCGAGAGGTCGTCGCGCGCCTTGGGTTGGTCGGCGACCGCCGAGTAGGCGGCGTTCAGCTCGAACTTCGGCACACGGTCAGCCTAGAGAGCGTCACGGCCGGGCTTACGCACGACCGCCACGATGAAGGGGTTGAGCGGGCTGCGTGCCAGGAAGCGGAGCGGCCGTGGCTGCATGAGCGCGAAGAGCGTCTTCATCAGGCCGGTGAAGAGTCGGCCGTACCACCACCGCGAGATCCGCTCGAACGCCAACGTCCGCTGCGGCGATAGCGCCTCGACCCGCGCGTCCGGAACGGCGGCGAGCGCCCACTCGCGGAGCTCGCTGAAGCGCGGCAGGAACGGCTGACGCGGACTATGCAGCCGGGCCGGGATGCGGCCGGAGTAGTGCCAGAAGTCGACCGGGCAGGTGCCGTTCGGCTGCTGGAACACCGCGGCGCCGCCGGGGCGCAGCACCCGCAACGCCTCCGCGACATAGCGAGCGCGGTGCTCGCGGTAGTCGGGCGCGACGATTTCGGAGGCCCCGCTCTCTCCCTCGATCCCAACGTGCTCGATGACTCCGAACGAGAAGACCGCGTCGAAGCTCCCATCTTCGAACGGAAGGGCGCGGCCGTCCGCGCGTAGGTACGGCCATGGGGGTTTACGGTTGCTCCAGTCGCGAGAGCGCCAGCCGACGTCCACGCCCACGGCCTCCACCCCCTCCTGGCGGAGCCGCTCCACGGCTGCGCCGAAGCCGCAACCGTCGTCCAGGATGCGCAGGTCCGACAGACGCCTCCCCGTGGCGGTGGCCACCTCGCGCAGCAACGACAGGTAAAAGCGCTCCGCCCGGAGTCGTTCGCCGCCCTCTTCTGTATGGCGCGGCGCGGTCTCGTCGTCGGCGTAGGCGAACCCGGGGATCAGGTCCCAGTGCGTTTCGCGGCGGTAGACCGCGTCACAGCCAGAGCAGGAGACCGTCGGACCGCTCAGGTCGAGGCGCACCCGGCACCGCGGGCAGGCGATTGGGAGGAGCTCGCTCATCACAGCGTTCTCTATCAGGCGTATAGGCCACGGGAGTCGGCCACTGCGGCCGCCCGCTGTGGGAAGTCGTCCTCGTACGCCCACTTCCAGCCCCAGCTCTGGATGCTCCAGATGACGGCCACCCCGTCACGCACCTCCAGGACGAAACCGCTGTCGGCGTCACGCACGCCCTCGGGTGGCGTGTCCGCGTGGCTCGTCCGGAACACGATCGCTCCGCGGACGTTCTGCTTCTCGGCGAGCGGGTGCTCGGCGTAGTAGACGACGCGATGGCGCGGCCCACGCATCACGGCCACGGCCTGACCCGGCGACGGGAGCCGCGGGAAGGCGCGATGGAACGCGCGCGGCTCCTCGTGGACGAGGCCGTGCCGCTGCGCGTACTCCTTGAACCCCTTGACCCACTCGCCCGGCGGGATCGCGAACGGGTCGGGCGGGGCGGTCAGGTCGATCGTCTCGACGATCGTGCGCTCCGGCAGGCTCTCTTGGAACGGCCGTGGCTCGGCCCGCGGCAGGCACGCTTCGGCGAACTGGCGCGCGACGGCAGATGCGTCGCCGGCGAGCTTGTCGAGCATCTCCGGCTCGCGCAGGAACCCGTTGCGGCGCAACATCATCGTTCCGCACTGGAACCTGATCGCGAAGTACCCCCCGACCCAGCCCAGGTGGACGAACCGGTGCGGGTCCGCCATGAACGGCGCCAACAGGTCGTCGGGCAGCTCCGAGTCCGCAACCAGGCGCGTGTCCGGCAGGCCGAAGCCGGACAGCTCCTTCCCCACGCCGCGCCCCGTGTGTGCACGCTGCAGGAACGCGAAGTGCGGCGCCACCCCGATCGGCTCCGAGACGCGCAGCGTGACGACCGTGGTGGGCACCCAGATGCGGTTCAGGCCGAACGGTTCCTCGAGCACGTGCGAGCGGTCCTTGCTGAACATCCAGCCGATGAACGGGATGAGGTTCAGCCAGGTCGCGCTGCCGACGCCCTTGTAGTGGACGCTGTAGTACTCGCCCGGGACCTCGAAGTGCTTGGTCTCCCCCTCGCCGGAGGCCGCGATCTCCCACGCCTCGTGCCACATGAGGCCGTAGGCGCCACCCGGCAGCTCGCCACGCACCATGTTGAACGCGTACTCGGGAAAGCGCGGGAGCGCCTGCTTCCACCCCGCGAGCGGCGGGTCCGCACGGTCGAGGAACTCGAGGCTGCGCTCCTCGGCGTACGCCCGAAGGTCGAAGTCCGGCCGGCCGCGCTTCGCGTCATCCACGTCCGCGGGCTCGAACGCGGCATAGCCATGGTTGCGAGGCCGGTCTGACATAGCCTGCGGCGAGTGTATGCCGACGCTCTCTTGATGCCGTGGGTCGAGGCGCTCCCCGGCTTCGACTACTTCGACGCGCACACGCACACCGGCGAGAACGACCCCGACGGCTTCGGCGCGAGCGCCGGCGAGCTGCTCGACGCCCTGGCGCTGGTGAACGCCCGGGCCGTGGTCTTCACGATGCACGAACCCGGCGGCTACACCGAGGCGAACGACCGCGTGATCGCGGAGGCCGAGGCCTCGGAGGGGCGGCTCGTGCCCTTCTGCCGTGTCGACCCGAACGCCGACGGGGCGGCCGAGGCCGAGCGCGCGCTCGCGCGCGGCGCGCGCGGGATCAAGCTCCATCCGCGCGCGGAGCGGTTCACGCTCGACCACCCCGAGGTCCACCGGCTGTGCGCCCTGGCGAGCGAGCGCCGTCTCCCGATCATCGTGCACGCGGGCCGCGGCATCCCCGCGCTCGGGCGGCACGCGTACGAGCTGACCGGGCGCCACCCGGACATGAGGCTGATCCTCGCCCACGCGGGCGTGTCGGACCTCGCCTGGCTGTGGCGGCACGCGGACGAGCGCCCGAACCTCCTCTACGACACCTCCTGGTGGACCGCCGCCGACTTCTTCGCGCTCTTCAGCCTGGTGCCGCCCGGCCAGATCCTGATGGCCAGCGACGCGCCCTATGGCACGCCGGTGACCGGCGTGCTCTACGCCGCACGCTGCGCGCTGCAGGTGGGGCTCAGCCAGGAGCAGCTCGAGTGCGTGGCGGCGCGCCAGGTCGAGCGGGTGCTGGCGGGTGAGGACCTGATCGACGCCGGGCCGGCGCCGGGTCCGCCGGACAAGCCGCACGACGTGCTGCTCGAGCGCATCCACTCGTTCCTCATGACGGCCTCCTCGCGCATGCTCTACGGGCAGGGCGGCGAGGAGTACATGGGCCTCGCGCGGCTCGCCTGCGACGTCGGCGAGGACACTCCGCAGAGCGCGGTCGCAGCCTCGGTGGCGGCCCTGATCGAGCGCTGGGAGCACTACAGCGAGGGCCGGTCCAGGAAGGACGGCATCGCCGCGCCCGGCGTGCAGGTCGCGATCGCCGCCTGCATCGTCGCCCGGACCCCCGACGTCGCCGTCCCGACGCCCGACGCGGTCGACCTGGCCGAACGCGAGGAGGGCGTCGCCTGAGCCTGCGCGCCGAGTTCCCCGTGCTCGAGCGCATCGCGTTCCTGAATGCGGGCACCGACGGGCCGGCGCCGCGGCGTGCCGTGGAGGCGGTCGCCGACGAGGTCGAACGGCAGGTCGCGGAAGGGCGGTACGACGCCTACTTCGCGCGGCGGGTGGAGCTTCGCGAGCACCAGCGCGACGCATACGCGGCGCTGCTCGGGTGCCCGCGGGACGAACTCTCACTCACCACCACCACGACCGAGGGCATGGCCACATTGATCGCCGGCTTCGGCAGTGGCGACCGGATCGTCACCTCGGACGAGGAGCACCCGGGCGTGTTCGGGCCGCTCGCGCGGGCGCGCGAGCGCGGCGCCGAGGTGACGGTGGCGCCATTCGCGCGGCTTCACGAGGCGGTGACGCCTGAGACGACCGCGGTCGTGTGCTGCCACGTGAGCTGGGTGTCGGGGGCGGTAGCGCCGGTGGAGCTCCGCGAGCTGGAGGTCCCGGTGATCTACGACGGCGCTCAGGCGGTCGGAGCGATCGCGGTGGACGTGAAGGGGCTGCGCTGCGCCGCGTATGCGGGCTCGGGCCAGAAGTGGCTGTGCGGGCCCGACGGCAGCGGGATCCTGTACGTCGACCCGTCACACCGCGAACGCGTGCCGTCGCTAGTGCCGAGCTACTGGAACCTGGCCGACCCGGACGCCGGGCTCGACGCGCAGCTTCATCCGAACGCACGCGCGTGGGACAACGCCGGCCTCTCGGGCGAGACCTCGCGCTATGCCCTCGAGTCGCTCGCCGTCCTCGACGAGACGGGATGGGACCGCGTCCACGCCGACGGCCCGGCGCTCGCCGCGCGCCTGGCCGAGCTTCTCCGAGAGGCTGGGTACGGGGTGGCCGAGCGCGGTCGGACGACTTTGGTCTCGTGGGAGGACGACGACCCGGCCGCCGTCAAGGCGCGTGCGGCCGAGGCCGGCGTGGTGATCCGGAGCATCCCGAACCGCCCGCTGCTGCGCGCGTCGGTCGGCGCGTGGAACGACGAGTCGGACCTGGAGCGCCTGCTGGCCGTGGCCTAGCTCCGCGAACGTTGTGACGGCGACGCCGGTTTCCGGGGCGATCGCCACAAAGTTCGGGGCGGACCTAGTAGCCGAGTTCGTCGTCGTAGTGCTTCCGGTAGTCCCGGCGGTGGTCGAGGACGCCGTCCACGTATTCGCGCGTCTCGGGGAAGGCGATGTGGTCCTCTGAGAAGTTCGTCAGGCCGCCGGCGGCGCTGATCCACCCGTCCACCCGACCCTCGCCCGCGTTGTACGCGGCGACTGTCGCCATCTCATGGCCGTCGTACTTCTCCTGCAGGTACTGGAGGTACCAGGACCCGTAGGCGATGTTGATCTGCGGCGTGGCCAGGTCGCCCTGCTCGAACGCGACGCCGCCGGACTTCGCCGCGATGTAGTCCGCGGTCTGGGGCGTGATCTGCATCAGGCCGCGCGCGCCGGCGTGCGAGGTGGCGTCGCGGAACCTCGACTCCTCGTAGATCACCGCGGCGATCAGTGCGGCGTCGACGCCCTTGTCGGCCGCCTGCTGGCGGATGATGTCCTCGTGGCGCAGCGGGAGCGTGATCTCGCGGACCGCGTCGCTGAGCGGGCCGATGCCGGCGACTCCGGCTACTCCCAGCGCGATCGCGCCGAGCCCCAGCGCACTCACGACCCCCGCCAGCAGGCGCCGACGGCGCGTGGCGGCGCGCGGCGTTCGGCGGGCGCGGTAGGTCGTTGACGTCATAGCTCGTCCAGCAGCTCCGAAAGCTTCCCCTCCAACTCTGGCACGGTCCCGTCGTTGCGAACCACGAAGTCCGCACGTTGCGCCTTTTCATCCTGTGTCAGCTGTGCAGAGGTGCGCCCCTCGACGCCCTCGTGACCGCGGGCGGCGGCACGTTCGGCCCGGACGGTCTCGTCGGCAACGACCGCGACGGTGCTTTCGAAGACGGCCTCCATGCCCGATTCGAAGAGGAGCGGGACCTCGACGATCGCGGCGCGCGGCCGAGGGTCGGCGGCGTCCTGCTCGGCGCGCCAGTCCGCCACGCGCGCGCCGACGCGCGGCCATAGGAGCCCCTGGAGCCACTGACGCTCCTCGGGGCGGTCGAAGACGATCCGCGCGATCGCGCTGCGGTCGACGGCGCCGTCGGGGGCCACGTCATCGCCCCAGCGTGCGACCAGCTCATCGCGCAGCTCGGCGCCCGTCAGGAGCTCGTGGACGACGGCGTCGGTGGACAGCGTGGCCGCACCAAGCCGCTCGAAAGCCGCCAGCGCCTCGGACTTCCCCGCGCCGATCCCCCCGGTGAGGCCGACGAACGGGACGCTCAGGCCGGCTGGTCCTCCCCTTCGGGAGCCGCCGCTTCCTGCGGCTCAGCCTCTTCTGCGGGAGCCTCCTCTGCCGGGGGCTCCTCGGCCGGAGTCTCCTCGGCGGGAGTCTCCTCGGCAGGCGCCTCCTCCTCGGCCGGCGGGGCCTCCGCCTCGGCCGCAGGCGCGGCCTCCTCTTCGGCCGGAGCCGGGGGCTCCTCCTCGGCGGGCGCCTCCTCCTCCGCCGGCGGGGCTTCCGCCTCCGCCGGCGGGGCCTCCTCTTCGGCCGGAGCCGCGGCCTCCTCGGCCGGAGCCGGAGCCTCCTCGGCGCTGGCGAACACGTCCTCGGACAGCGCCAGGTCCGGCACGTCGCCGATCTCCTCGGCCGGCGCGTCGTCCGGCGGCGGCGCGCCCTCGCGCAGCGGCAGGATCTGGTCCTCCACGCGCTTGAGGCTGAGCGACAGGCGCCTGCGCTCGGAGTCGATCTCCAGGATCTTCACGCGCACCTTGTCGCCCTGGTTGACGACCTCGCGCGGGTTCTCCACGTGGTGATGGGCGAGCTCCGAGATGTGGACGAGCCCCTCGACGCCATCGAGGATCTCGACGAACGCGCCAAAGGTGACGACCTTCGTAACGGCCCCCTCGAGCTCGTCGCCGAGGCTGTAGGTGTCCATGACCCGCTGCCAGGGGTCCTCCTGCGTCTGCTTCAGCCCGAGCGAGATGCGCTGGCGGTCGCGGTCGATGTCGAGCACCTTGACCGGCACCACGTCGCCGATGGAGAGGATCTCCGACGGATGGTTCACGTGGCTCCACGACAGCTCGGAGATGTGGATCAGGCCGTCGATCCCGTCCAGGTCCACGAACGCGCCGAAGTCCACGATGTTCGAAATCGCGCCCTCGACGACCTGGCCGGGCTGGAGCCGGTCGAGGATCTGCTGGCGCTGCTCCTTCCGCTCCTCCTCGAGCACCGCGCGGCGCGACAGCACGACGTTGTTGCGCGAGCGGTTCAGCTCGATCACGCGGCACTCGATCGTCTGGCCCATGAACTCGTCGAGGTTCTGGACGCGGCGGATGTCGACGAGCGACGCCGGCAGGAAGCCGCGCACGCCCAGATCGATGATCAGGCCGCCCTTCACGACCTCGATCACGGAGCCCTCGACGGGCTCGCCGGACTCGGCCGCGGCCTCGATGCGCCGCCACGCCTTCTCGAAGCGGGCGCGCTTCTTGGACAGGATCAGGCGGCCGTCCTGGTCCTCCTTCGTGAGGACGAGCGCGTCAACCTCCTCGCCGAGGGACACCTCCTCCGACGGGTCGATCGACTTTCGGATCGACAGCTCGTTCGAGGGGATGACTCCCTCCGACTTGTAGCCGATGTCGACGAGGACCTCGTCCTTGTCGATCCGGACCACCTTGCCGGAAACGACATCCCCCTCCTCGAACAGGACGAGGGTGGCCTCGTAGTTGGGCACCATCTGACCGTCAACCTCGATGAAGAGGCCGTTCTCCTGTGCGGAGGCAGGGGAAGTCGTCTGGGCTTCAGCCACGAGCGGACAGACTAGCGGCATGTACTCTGACCCGCCATGCCACGACGGCGCACGAAGCGCGGCGAAGAGCGCACGCCGCTGAGCGGCGACTACGACGTCCTGATCTGCGGGGCGAGCTTCGCGGGACTGGCCGTGGCGCGCGAACTTCGGGGGGCACGCGTCCTCGTCCTCGACCGCTACGAGATCGGCGAGCGCCAGACGTCGGCCTGCGCGGCGCCGACGGAATGGATCCGCGCGCTCGGCCTCGAGGGCGCCATGAAGCAGACCTTCGACCGCCTCGTCGCACACACCCCGCACGGCACGTCCGCATGGCCGCTTCCGTTCACGTTCTCGACCTTCGACTACCCGCGTCTGTGCGAGCTGCTGGACGACCAGAACGACGCCGAGTTCGAGACGGCGAAGGTGGACGGACGCACGGGATCTGTCGTCCACACCGATCGGGGCGATGTGTCTGCCGAATTGATCGTCGATGCGCTCGGGTGGCGGCGCGTCCTCGGCTCGGACGACAACTTCCAGCCGCCCGACGCCCCCCTGTCGCGCGGGCTCGAGGTTCATCCCCACGGGTCGGGGCGCGACCTCGAGCTGTGGATCGACCGCTCGTACGTGCCGGCCGGGTACGGCTGGAGCTTCCCGGCCGACGACGAACTGCGGATCGGCGTGGGGTCGTTCGACCCGCGCTACCACGTGAAGGAGCCGACCGTGCGGCTGGCCACCGACCTCGGGGAGGACGCGGTCCGCTACCAGGGCAACTGGATCCCGCACAAGCTGCGCGCCGCAACCGAGGACGGGATCTTCTTCGCCGGCGACTCGGCCGGGCACTGCATCCCGCTGACCGCCGAGGGAATTCGCACGGCCTGGTACTTCGGCATCGCGTGCGGCCGCGAGCTGCGCAGCGTGCTCGAGGGCAACGCCACGCGCGAGCAGGCGCTCGCCCGGTACGGCGCCTTCAACGATGCCCACCGATGGAAATTCGAGGCGATGCTGCTCGCGCAGCGCACGGTCCCGCGCATCCCCCCGCGGGTGCTGCGCGGGGTCGTCGGCGCGTTGGGCCGCCGCCGCGCCGCCCACTGGGCGTTCGACCACTACCTCCGGATCGCCCCGCCCCCGAACTTTGCTGCCGTCACGCCGGAAACCGACGCGGGCGCCACAAAGTTCGCGGCGGAGGCCGCCTAAAACCCGCGGCGTTCCTTGTCCGCCCGCTGGGCGCGGACAGCCTGGCCGCGTAGGCGCCAGCCGAACCCGATCATCCACACGAGCCCGAGGGCGATCGCGATCGCCGACGCCACGGCCGCCTCGCCGATGTCGATCGCGCCCATCGCCGCGAAGAAGAGGTAGACGACCGCAAGCCCGCCGCACAGGGCGAACACGAGCGCGGCCATGTCGCGCAGGAGCTTCGTCCGGTCGGCGGACCGCCGCGGCGCCTGGCGACGGCCGCCCAGGCTCATCGTCGAGCGGCGGTCCTCCCCACGGCGCTCGGCGCCCTCCGGCGGCGCGGTCGTCTGCTCCTCCACGGGCGCGACCCTACCGAGCGTGGTGCTCGTCGTGCCACATGCCGGCCCACTCGTGCGCGAGCCACAGCCCCGCCAGCACAAGCAACGCGACGGTCAGGCCAACGGCCTCGGTCGGATCGAAGGCGCCGAGCGCCGCGAAGAAGATCCCGAGCAGCACGACCGACCCGCACGCAATCCAGAAAGCGTGTCGTACGTGAGCGGTCATATCCCAGAATTTACGCCTCGCGGCGCCGGTTTTCCAGTCCTTGCAGCTCTAGAATCCGATCGTGGCTCGCAGGCTCCTCGCCCTCGCCGCGTTCGCGGCGCTCGTCCTCGGCATGACGAACGAGCAACCGCGGTCCGGCGCGGCCGCCGCCGGACCGAGCTACGAGGTCGCCGTCGCCTACCAGAAGAAGCGCTGCTGGTCCGACGACTCCGAGCCGAGGCTCGCGGCCGTGCCGGGGGCGCTCGTGAAGTTCGAGCGTAGGGGGAAGGTCGTGGCACGCACCCGGCTGAGCGACCTGGGCCGCGGAAGCACGCAGGTGCCCGCGGGGGCCGGTGCCGTGAGCGCGTGGCTCGAGCTCGAGAGCGATCGCCTGAAGGTCTCGCCCGACCACGACGACCCGTACCGGATCTGGCTCGGCACGGCAAAACCTGGTGAGAACCTGTTCTCGGTCGCGCTCAACGCAACGAACGAGGAGGGCGAGCGCGAGCGCTTCCAGGCCGGCGCGCTCAACGTCTGGTCCACCTCCCACCGCGGAGTCGAACTCGCGCACATGGCGAATCCGGGCAAGGACAAGCTGCTCGACCAGCTGAGCGTCCGCTGGCGCCTGAACCGCGACTTCAAGCGGCCGAAGGAGGACCTCCAGTGGTCGTACTACATGCCGAAGGGCAACGACGCCCCGGAGGGCATCACGATCGACGGCCGCAAGAACGCGGGCAACGAGCCGCCCCACGAGTGGCAGGACGGGATCATCCTGCACGAGGTCGGCCACTGGCTGCACTACCGAGTTGCGCTTCCAGCGGGCAGCTACCCCGAGGAGCACTTCATGGACAAGAGCTACCCGAAGCACCCGCTCGTCGCGGTCTCCGACGGATTCGCCAACGCCTACGCGACGCTCGCGGCCGGGTCGAGCGAGGTCGTCTTCCACGGCTGCAAGCCGCAGGCGATCGCGGAGCCGCCCAAGAAGCCGATCCGCCCCGCGCAGTACAACGAGCGCCACGCGGCCGCGGCCTTCCGCGGCGCGGTCCAGCAGCTGGCGAACGGGTTCGACACGGAAAGCGTCGGGCGCGGCCTCCGGAAGCTCCTCGGCGCGATGCGCGACTGGCAGTGGCAGGACACGCACCCGTCCACGATGCGCGAGGTCCGGGACGCCCTGCTCGAGACGGAGCGGACCGAGCAGGACCACTACGACCTCTCGAATCGATTCGCGTACGCCGGCCTCCAGTGGGGACTGCGGATCGAGGTGGCGATCGACGACCCGCGCTTCAAGGGCCAGTACGCGGAGGACCGGATCGTGCTGACACTGGACGGGCCCGGCCGGACCTGCCGCGTGAACGGCCAGCCTGATCGAGAGTACGACTTCGACACCTACCCGTTCGGCTGGCACGGGCACCGGGGCCCCAATGGCGACATCGATCACACCTGGACCGACGACTGCCTCGGCACCGGCGGCGACTGGGACGACCGGAGCTCGATCCTCTGGCTCGACTACCCGTACGTGCGCGACAAGCAGCCGCTCTACGAGACGCCCTACCGGCTCAAGGCCCGGTACGAGTGCAAGGACGAGCGCGACTCCAACCAGCAGGAGTTCCACTGCACCGACGACCGCCGCCTGCGGGTGATCGTGAAGAACGCCTCAGGCGAGACCGACTCGCGCTACCTGACCCTCGAGCGCAACCAGACGAAGGAGGCTGTCGGGTTCATGGCCGACATGCACACGTGCGTTCTCGTGGACAAGTACGACTGCGAGCTGCGCGGCCCCTAGTCGCGGATCACGAGCAGAGTCCCGACCGCCAGGAGGACCACGCCCAGTAGCCGCTCCCATGTGATCGGCTGCTTGTCCACCCCGAGAATGCCGAGCTGGTCGATCACGAGCGACAGGCTGAGCTGGCCGGCGATCGTCGCGGCCACGACTCCGCCGGCGCCCAGCGATCGGACGGCCACGAGCGCCGTCGTCACGTACACCGCGCCCAGGATCCCTCCGCTCAGGTAGTACCAGGCCAGATGGCGCGCCTCGCCGACGTCGCCGAACCCGCCGCCCACGAGCGCGGTGATGAGGACGAGGGCGATCGTCCCGACGATGAACGAGACGCTCGCCGCGGCGAACGTGCCGACCGACTTGCCGAGGATGGAGTTGATCGGCGCCTGCAGCGCGATCAGGCCGCCGGCGAAGACGGTCAGTAGGAGCGCCGGCTCCTTCGCCACTACTTCGCGTCCGTCCAGTTCGCGCCCACCCCCACGTCGACCTCGAGCGGCGGCTCCAGCTCGTAGGCCTCGGCCATCTCGCGCGCGACGATCTCCTTCGCCGCCTCGACCTCGTCCTCGGGCGCCTCGAAGAGGAGCTCGTCGTGGACGGTGAGCACGAGCCGCGCGCGCATGTCGGCGAGCGCGTCGCGGCAACGCAGCATCGCGACCTTGAGGATGTCGGCCGCGGTGCCCTGGATGACGGTGTTGACGGCCAGCCGCTCGCCCAGCGAGCGCGTGGTCCACTGGCGCGCGCGCAGCTCGGGAATCCGCCGGATGCGCCCGAAGAGCGTGGCGACGTGGCCTTCCTCGCGCGCCTGCTCGATCGTCGTGTCGATGAACTCCTTCACCTTGGGGAAGCCATCGAGGTAGCGGTCGATGAACTCCTGCGCCTCGTCCTGCGGGATCTGGAGGCGGTCGGCGAGGCCGTAGGCGGACAGGCCGTAGACGATCCCGTAGTTGACCATCTTGGCCTTCGAGCGAGTGCCCGGATCGACGTCCTCGGGCTTCGTGCCGAGGATCGTCCCCGCGGTGGCCGTGTGCACGTCCTCGCCGCGCCTGAAGATGTCCTTGAGCACCTCCTCGCCCGCGATGTGCGCCAGCACGCGCAGCTCGACCTGCGAATAGTCCACCGAGATCAGCAGGTGGCCGTCCTCGGCGACGAAGCAGGAGCGGATCTCGCGCCCGAGCTCGGTCCGGATCGGCACGTTCTGGAGGTTCGGGTTCGTGCTCGAGAGCCGGCCGGTCGTGGTCGCGGTCTGGTTGAAGGTCGTGTGCAGCCGGCCCGTGCGCGCGTCGATCAGCTCGGGCAGCGCGTCGAGGTAGGTGGACTTGAGCTTCGAGAGTTCCCGCCAGTCCTCGATCTTCTCGATGATCGGATGCTCACCCCGGATCGCCTGGAGCACGCGTGCATCGGTCGAGAACCCCGTCTTGCCGCGGCGCTTCTTCGACAGGCCGAGCTTGTTGAAGAGGATCTCCGAGAGCTGCTGCGGCGATCCGATCGTGAACTGCTCGCCCGCGAGCTCCCACACCTCGCGCTCGAGCGCGGTGATCCGCTCGCCCACGCGGCCGGAGATCTCTGCCACCCGCCCGACGTCCAGCTTCACCCCGGTGCGCTCCATCTCGATCAGGACGTCAACCAGTGGGAGCTCGACCTCGCGCAGGAGGCGCGTCAGGCCGAGCTCCTCGATCCGCACCTGCTGGCGCTCGGCGAGCGCGCGCGTGCCGACGACGCGCTCCGCCAGGCCGTTCGCGCCCTTCACGCTCACCCCGATGCCCTCGTTCTCGAGCAGCTCCTCGAGCGGGTAGGCACGCCCGGCCGGGTCGAGCAGGTACGCCGCTACCTGGGTGTCGTGCGCGAGCGGCGGCATCGGGCAGGGCTCCTCGGGCGCCGCGATCGACTTCCAGTCGTGCGCCACGAGCGGCCGATCGCCCCAGCCCATCGTCACCGCGGCGAGGGTCTCCGCCTCCCCCACCATCACGTCGCCGCCGGCGTAGGCGGCGAAGGAAATGGGCTCCGTCCCCTTTTCGGCCGGGAGCAGCTCGCCCTGCGCGGGCTCCTCGACGGCCGGGCGCTCGGCGGCCAGGGTGGCCAGCTCGCCGTCGAGCTGCGCCAGGCCGGCGGGGGCGGCCTTCACCGCGCGCACGTCGATCGTCGTCGCCGACGGCGCCGGCGCGCCCGCCTCGTCGTCGCCGAGCGCCTCCTCGAGCCGCCGCAGCGGGTCGCGCAGCTCGAACACCCGGAAGGTCTCGCGGATCGCCGAGCGGTCGGGCTCGGCCGCATAGCACTCGGCCACGTCGATCTCGACGGGCACGTCGCGCTGGATGGTCGCGAGCTCCTTCGACATGCGCGCGTCGTCCGCGTGGTTCGTCAGGTTCTCCTTGCGCTTCGCGCCGGAGATCTCGTCGATCGACGCCAGCACCGTCTCGAGGTCGCCGAAGCGCTGGAGCAGGTCGGAGGCGGTCTTGTCGCCGATGCCGGGGACACCGGGGATGTTGTCCGAGGTGTCGCCCTTCAGGCCGTAGAAGTCGGGAATCGACTCGGGCGGGATCCCGTAGCGATCGATCACCGCCTGGCGGTCGTAGAGCTTGGTCTCCGTGATGCCCCGGCTCGTAGCCATCACACGGACCCCGTCGCCCACAATCTGGAACATGTCGCGGTCGCCGGTCACCACCATCACGTCGATGTCCTTCTCACGCGCCTGGTGGGCGAGCGTCGCGATCACGTCGTCTGCCTCGTAGCCCGGCACCTTCACGTTCCGGTAGCCGAACGCCTCGACAAGCGGCTGGAGGTGCGGCCACTGCTCGGAGAGCAGGTCGGGCCGCTCGCGGCGGCCGGCCTTGTACTCGCTCGAGACCTCCTCCCGCCCCGACATGCCGGCGTCCCAGCAGACGAGCGTCGGGTGCGACCCGTACTCCGTCAGGATCTTGACGAGCATCGACGCGAAGCCAAAGATCGCGTTGGTCGGCTGCCCCGTCGAGGTCGCGATCGTCTCCGGCAGGGCGAAGAAAGCGCGGTAGGCGAGGCTGTTCCCGTCGATCAGGAAGAGCTCGCGTTCGGCAGCCACGCGCGTGATCTTATGATCCGGCTCCCATGGCCTCGCGGTCCCAAAGCGCGCAGTTCTCGATCATCCTTCGGCTGGAGCTCCAGCGGCAGCCGGGCGCGCTCGGGCGCCTGACGTCGGCGATCGGCGAGGCGGGCGGCCAGATCGGCGCGATCGACATCCTCACCCAGGGCGAGAACCGGACCCTGCGCGAGATCACCGTCGACTGCTCCGACCGCGACCACTGGGACGAAGTCGTCCGGGTCGTGGAGAGTCTCGATGACGTCAACCTGGTCGAGGTCACCGACCGAACGTTCGAGCTCCACCGCGGCGGCAAGATCTACACCGGGCTCAAGGTCCCGCTGAAGACGCGCGACGACCTGTCGATGGCCTACACGCCCGGGGTGGCTCGCGTGTGCATGGAGATCGCCGAGGACCCGAGCAAGGCCTTCCAGTACACGATCAAGCGGAACACGGTCGCCGTCGTCAGCGACGGCACCGCGGTGCTCGGGCTGGGCGACATCGGCCCGGAAGCGGCGTTGCCCGTCATGGAGGGCAAGGCCATGCTCTTCAAGGAGTTCGCCGACGTGGACGCCTTCCCGATCTGCCTCGACACCAAGGACCCCGACCAGATCGTCCAGGCGGTCAAGCTGATCGCCCCTGCTTTCGGCGGGATCAACCTCGAGGACATCTCGTCGCCGCGCTGCTTCGACATCGAGAACCGCCTTGTCGACGAGCTCGACATCCCGGTCTTCCACGACGACCAGCACGGCACCGCGATCGTCGTCCTTGCCGCCCTCTTCAACGCCTGCCGGCTGACCGGCCGCCATCTGCGCGACCTGAGCGTGTCCATGGCCGGCGCGGGCGCCGCCGGCGTGGCCGTCGCGCGCCTCCTGATGGACGCGGGCGTCGGCGCGATGGTCGCGTGCGACCGGTACGGCTCGATCCACGCCGGGCGCTCCGACTACGAGTCGGGTGAGATGAACGGCCCGAAGACGTGGCTGGCGGAGAACACGAACCCGGACCGGCGGGAAACGACCCTCGGCGGCGCGCTCGAGGGCACCGACGTCTTCATCGGGCTGTCGGGCCCGGGCGTGATCTCGGTCGAGGACGTCGAGCGGATGAACTCCGACCCGTTCGTGTTCGCGATGGCGAACCCGGTGCCGGAGGTCCTGCCCGAGGAGTGCGCGCCCGTCGTCAAGGTGATGGCGACCGGCCGCTCCGACTACCCGAATCAGATCAACAACGTCCTGGCGTTCCCGGGCATCTTCCGCGGCGCCCTCGACGTCCGCGCGCCGAAGATCACCGAGGAGATGAAGCTGGCCGCGGCTCGCGGGATCGCCGAGATCGTGAGCGACGACGAGCTGGCCGAGGACTACATCGTCCCCAGCGTCTTCAACCGTGACGTCAGCGCCGCGGTCGCGAGCGCGGTCTCCGCTGAGGCCAAGCGCGAGGGTGTCGCGCAGGCCGCCGCCGTCCCCACGCAGTGAGCCGAGTCACGGTCACGGGCGGGACCGGCCTGATCGGCCGGCACGTCGTGGAGGCGCTCCGCGCGCGCGGCGACGAGGTCACCGTGCTCTCGCGGAGCGCGGCGGGCACCACGCGGTGGCCCGACCCCACCGCGGCGCCGCCGCCACCCGAGGCCCTCGCCGGCCGCGACGGCGTGATCCACCTGCTCGGCGAGAACGTCGCCCAGCGCTGGACCGCGAAGGCCAGGCAGGCGATCCGCGAGTCGCGCGAGCTCGGCACGCGCCGACTGGTCGAGGGGGTCGCCGCGCTCGACCCCGGCGAGCGCCCGCGCGCGCTCGTCTCCATGTCGGCGATCGGCCGGTACGGCGCGCGCGGCGACGAGCGCGTGGACGAGTCCGAGCCCGCCGGTGACGACTTCCTGGCCCAGGTGGTCGTCGCCTGGGAGACGGAGGCGCGGCGAGCGAGCGAGCTCGGCGTGCGGGTCGCGATCGCGCGCACCGGGGTCGTGCTCGCTCCCGGGGGCGGCGCGCTCGACAAGATGCTGCCGCCGTTTCGGATGGGCGTCGGCGGCCCGGTGGCGGGCGGGCGCCAGTTCGTGCCGTGGGTCCACCTGGACGACGTGGTCGGGGCGCTCCTCTTCCTGCTCGACTCCGGCGACGGCACCTACAACGTGACGGCTCCCGAGCCGGTCACGAACCGCGAGCTCTCGAAGGCGCTCGGACGCGCGCTCCGCCGCCCGGCGGTGCTGCCTGTCCCCGCGCTCGCGATCAGGGCGCTCTACGGCGAGATGGCGTGGATCGTCACGACCGGCGTACGCGCGGTGCCGAAGCGGCTGACCGAGGCCGGCTACGAGTTCAAGCGGCCGGACCTGGACGACGCGCTGCGCGCGGCCACAGGGGTCTGACCCCGCAACCGGACACGCCGCGACCACTGGCCCGGTGGTGGGGTCAGACCCCTGGCCTCTCCCCGCGCATCGCCGCCCTCCTCGGCGCGCTCACGATCGCCTTCTCGGCGATCCTCGTGAAGGCGTCCGAGGTGGCACCCGCAACGTCAGCGTTCTTCCGCTGCTTCTACGCGGTGCCGGTGCTGTGGCTGCTCGCCCGCGGCGTCGAGCGCACCGCCTATCAGCAGCGCCTGGCGTACGCCGCCGGGATCCTCTTCGCGGTGGACCTCGTCGCCTGGCACTACGCAATCGATTACATCGGCGCCGGGCTCGCCACCGTGCTGGGGAACCTCCAGGTCGTCCTGGTCGGCCTGGTCGCCTGGCTTCTCCTGGCCGAACGGCCCGAGGCGCGCATCCTGGTCGCCGTCCCGCCCGCGCTGGTCGGGATCGTCCTGATCTCGGGGGCCTTCGAGGACGGCGCGTATGGCGCCGACCCGGCGAAGGGGGCGATCTTCGGGATCGTGACGGCGCTCAGCTACACGGCGTTCATCCTGCTGATCCGCCAGTCGGGAACGGGCAGCGATCCCGCCCCGCCGCTGTTCGAGGCCACGTGGGTCGCGGCGATCGGCTGCGCGGTGGCGGGGATCGCGATCGGCGACATCGACTTCGTGCCGCACTGGCCCGCTCACGGCTGGCTCCTCCTGCTCGCGATCAGCTCGCAGGTGGTTGGCTGGCTTCTCATTACGAGCTCGCTGCCGCGCCTGCCGGCCGCGGTCACGTCCGTGCTGCTGACGCTCCAGCCGCTCACGTCGATGCTGCTCGGAGCGTTGCTCTTCAGGGAGGACCCGACCGAGCTGCAGCTCCTCGGCGCGGCGCTGATCCTGGTGGGACTCTTGACCGCGGCTAGGCCGCCGGCGGCGGCTCGGTCTTCTCGGACTGATCCAGCTCGGCCCGCATCTGCGCCACCGTCTTCCCACCCTTCCCCCGGCCAATAGGGCCCTGGAGCTTCCAGCGCGAGTCCGGCTTCGCCGGCCACACCAGCCAGACCAGCACGCCGACGACCGTCAGCAGCAGGCCGCTCGCCAGGCCGGGGCGCTCGCCGTAGCCCTTCCGGTCCGACAGGTATGCGGAGATGATCGCCGACGCGAGCCACGCATAGGTGAACCAGAGAGCCTGCGCGCCGATGACGCCGAGGACCGTTCCCATCATCCCCCCAGATACGCCTTCTGGACCTCGGGGTTCTCGCGGAGCTTGTCCGACTCGTCGGTCAACGCGACCGTGCCTGTCTCGAGCACGTAGCACCGCTGCGATACCTCGAGCGCGTAGTTCGCGTTCTGCTCGACCAGGAGGATCGTGGTGCCCTGGCGATTGATCTCGGCGACCGTCTCGTAGATCCGCTCGACGAGGATCGGCGCGAGCCCCATCGACGGCTCGTCGAGCAGGAGCAGCTTCGGGCTCGCCATCAGCGCGCGCCCGATCGCGAGCATCTGCTGCTCGCCGCCGGACATGGTCCCGGCCTTCTGCCGCTCGCGCTCCTTGAGCCGCGGAAAGAGCTCGTAGACGCGCTCGATGTCGTCCTTGATCCCGTCCGAGTCACGACGCAGGTACGCGCCCAGGGCGAGGTTCTCGTCCACGCCCATGCGCGGGAAGATGTGCCGGCCCTCGGGCGACTGGGAGATGCCCAGCCGCACGATGTCCTGAGGGGGCGTCTCGCCGATCTCCTGGCCGTCGAAGCGGATCGAGCCCTCGCGCGGCGGCGTCAGGCCCGAGATCGACCGTAGGGTGGTCGACTTGCCGGCGCCGTTGGAGCCGATCAGCGTCACGATCTCGCCCTCGTTGACCTCGAGGCTGATGCCCTTCAGCGCCTCGATCGCGCCGTAGAAGGTGTGGATGCCGTCGACCTCGAGAAGCGCCATCAGGCGTGCTGCTCCTGGGATTCGCGCTTGCCGAGATACGCCTCGATGACCCGCGCGTCCTTACGGACCTCCCTCGGGTCGCCTTCGGCGATCTTCTGCCCGTGGTCGAGCACGGTGACGCGCTCGGAGACCCCCATCACGACCTTCATGTCGTGCTCGATCAGCAGGATCGAGATCTTCATCTCGTCGCGCAGCTTGTGGACGAACTCCGTGAAGCGCGCGGACTCCTGCGGGTTCATGCCCGCCGTCGGCTCGTCGAGCAGCAGCAGGCGCGGGTCGGAGGCGAGCGCCCGCGCGATCTCCACGCGGCGCTGGTCACCGTAGGAGAGGAAGGACGCGGCGTCGTCGAAGCGCCGCTTGTCGACGCCGACGTACTCGAGCAGCTCGCGCGCCTTCTCCTGTGCCTCGCGCTCCTCGCGCCGCACCCGCGGCGTGCGCACGATC
>DASPHG010000066.1:0-29300 GCA_035629775.1 Thermoleophilaceae bacterium
CGGGCGCGACTGGTGCTGCTGGCGCGAAGGGCGACAAGGGTGACAAGGGCGACACCGGTACGACTGGTGCGACCGGCGCTACGGGTGCGGCCGGCTCGACTGGTGCCACTGGCGCTACGGGCGCGACCGGTGCCACTGGCGCTACCGGTGCCACGGGCGCTACGGGCGCGACTGGCGCTCAGGGAATTCAGGGTATTCAGGGCATCCAGGGCCTCAAGGGCGACAAGGGCGACACCGGTGCTACCGGAGCCACTGGCGCTACCGGAGCCACCGGTGCGGCCGGCGCCACGGGTGCCACGGGCGCGACCGGCGTGACCGGCGCGACTGGTGCTGCCGGCGCGAAGGGCGACAAGGGCGACAAGGGCGACAAGGGCGACACCGGTAACACCGGTGCGACCGGAGCCACGGGCGCTGCTGGCGCTACGGGCGCGACTGGTGCTGCTGGCGCGAAGGGTGACAAGGGCGACAAGGGCGACACCGGTACGACCGGTACGACCGGCGCGACCGGAGCCACGGGTGCTACTGGCGCGACGGGTGCGACCGGCGCCACGGGTGCGACCGGCGCGACGGGCGCTCAGGGCATCCAGGGGATCCCGGGCATCAAGGGCGACAAGGGCGACAAGGGCGATAAGGGCGACACCGGTGCGACTGGTGCGACCGGCGCCACGGGTGCGACGGGCGCGACGGGCGCAACGGGCGCTACGGGCGCAACGGGCGCGACCGGCGCGACTGGTGCCACCGGCGCCACCGGCCTCCAGGGGATCCAGGGCATCGATGGTGTGAAGGGCGACACCGGCGCGACCGGCGCGACCGGCGCTCAGGGCCCGCAGGGCAACCCGGGCACGCCCGGAACGCCCGGCACCAACGGCACGAACGGCACCAACGGCACGAACGGCACCAGCTTCACCTGGCGCGGCGCTTGGAGCAACTCGACTGCCTACGCGGTGCGCGACACCGTTTCCTACAACGGCTCGTCGTGGATCGCGAAGCAGGCCCACACGGGCCAGACGCCGGCCGCCGGGGCCTACTGGGACCTGATGGCTCAGGCCGGCACGAACGGCACGAACGGCACGAACGGGGCCGACGGGGCGGACGGGACGTTCTCCACGGCGAACGTCGCGGTCCGGACCGGCACGGTCAACTCGTCCACCGGTATCGGCACTGCCACGTGCCTCGCGGGCGAGAAGGCGCTCGGCGGCGGCTACGACGTGAGCGCCGCTTCCGGTAACAACCGAGCCATCATCGACGCCCCCATCGTGACCAGCGGGGTCCCGACGGGCTGGCGGTTCCAGTACAGCGCCGGAACGCCGGGCACCGTCTACGTGATCTGCGTCTCCTAGTACGCGAGTACATCCGCCGCGGCGTTCAGGCTTAGGCCATGAACGTCGCGGCAGGTTGTGTCGCGGCCTGCGCCCTCGCGCTGGCCGCCCCCTCGTTGGCATCGGCCGATCCATCGCTCCGCGCTGATCCCGATCACGGCAAGCCAGGCGACGACGTCAGCCTCCGCGGCAAGGGCTGGCTCACGGAGAACTGTCCGAACCGCGTCACTCTCTACTTCCGCCAGGGCGGGCGCCGGCTGAAGCTCGGCTCGGCCATCCACGGCAACGGGCGGTTCGTCTTCGACACCCACTACCAGGCGGCCGAGCCCGGCCAGGCCCGCTTCATCGGCCGCCAGGTCTGCGGCGACACGGTCCACAAGGCAATCGCTCGGGTCACGGTGGGGGATGGGCCGAGCAGCGAGTCCGTCAAGTACCGCGGCCAGACCGAGCACGGCGGGCGAGTCTCCTTCATGGTCGTGGACGGCAACGAGGTGCGGCAGTTCCGCTTCATGAACCGCTGTGCGAAGGACCGCATGCGCGGCACACGCGTCCCCGGCCGGATGCCGATCGGCGACATCACCTTCACTCGGCGCGGGAACCGCTTCAAGATCTTCGGCCGCTTCCGGCCCAACGGCGTGGTCAAGGGCCGGGCGCGCGAGGTCACCAAGAACTGCGACAGCGAGAAGATGACCTGGCGGGCCGAGCGGGTCGGCTGACCCGCACGATTGACTGGTCAGTCAATGGGGTAGAATCGCCCCGCGCGGGCGATCCGCAATGCTGCGCGACGCCCAGCCACACTCGTTAGCCGCCGCTGACTGAACGAAGGAGAAACCTTGAAGATCTGCGTCCTGGTCAAAGAGGTGCCGGACGCCGCCGTCGAGAAGCGCATGGACCCCAACTCCAAGCGCCTTGACCGGTCCGGCGAGAAGAACCTCAACCCCTTTGACACACACGCCATCGAGGCCGCCATGCAGGTGAAGGAAGGCGGCCAGGCCGACGTCGAGGAGATCATCGCCGTCACGATGGGTCCCGAGAGCGCCGTCCGCGCACTCCACAAGGCCGTGTCGCTCGGCGCCGACCGATCGGTCCACCTGACCGACGAGACCCTCTCCGGGTCCGACGTCGCCGCCACCGGCTACGCGCTCGCGAAGGTGCTCGAGAGCGAGAGCCCCGATCTGGTCCTGCTGGGCCAGCAGTCGGACGACGGTGAGTGCTACACGATCGGCGCCGTCGTGGCCGACCACCTGAAGATGCCGTCGCTCACCCAGGTGATCAAGATGGACGTCGAGGGCGGCAAGCTTCGCTGCGAGCGTCAGGCCGAGTACGGCTACGACACCGTCGAGATCGAGCTGCCGGCCGTCATCTCGGTTGGCGACGCCATCAACGAGCCGCGCTACCCGTCGCTCAAGGCGATCATGGGCGCGAAGAAGAAGCCGCTCGAGACGAAGGGTGCGGGCGACGTCGGCATCGAGGGCGACAAGGTCGGCCTCGACGGCTCACGCACTGAGGTCCTCGCGATCAACCCGCCGCCGGAGAAGCAGGCCGGGCAGATCATCGAGGACGAGGACACTGACGAGACGGTCCAGCAGATCGTCTCCTGGCTCGAGGAAAGGAAGCTGCTGGCATGAGCGGGATCCTCACGTACGCACTCCATTACGAGGGCGAGTTCAACAAGAACTCGCTGGGCGCCGTCTCCGAGGCGGGCAAGCTCGCCGGCGAGCTCGGCGTCGAGGCGCACGCCGTCGTCGTTGGCGACGACGCTACCGACGACCTCTGCAAGCAGCTCGGCAACTACGGCGCGTCGAAGGTCTTCCGCGCGCCCGCGCCCGCGGGCCTGGGTGGCCCGGTGGTCGACGTCATGGCCAAGCTGATCGAGCAGAACGGCTACGACTACGTGATCTTCGGAGGCGGCTTGCTCGGCTTCGAGATCGGCGCTGGCCTGGCCGCCCGCCTGCATGGCGGCGTGACCATGGAGGTCACCGAGGTCAAGGTCCAGGACGGGAAGCTGGTCGCGGTGCGGCCGATCCTCCAGGACTCGGCCGTCGTGGACGTCGGCTACTCGGAGGACGGCCCGGCCGTGATCATCGGCCGCCTGAACGCGTTCGAGATCGCCGAGGCCGGCGGCGGTGACGCCGAGGTCGAGGAGTTGGCCGTCGACCTCTCCGAGTGGTCCACCAAGGCCACGATGGTCGAGCGCGGCGAGCAGCGCGGCGCCGACGTCAACATCGAGGACGCACAGATCCTCGTGGGCGGCGGCCGCGGCCTCGGCAAGGCCGAGGGCTTCCAGGAGATCGCGGAGCCGCTCGCCGATGCGCTCGGCGGGGCGGTCGCGGCCACGCGTGCCGTGGTCGACGCGGGCTGGTTCCCGTACGCGGGCCAGATCGGTCAGACCGGCAAGACGGTCGCGCCGAAGCTCTACCTGGCCGTGGGCATCTCGGGCGCCATCCAGCACAAGGTCGGCATGCAGTCGTCGGAGAACATCGTCGCGATCAACAAGGACCCGAACGCGCCGATCTTCGAGTTCTCCGACCTCGGCATCGTGGGCGACCTGCACAAGATCGTCCCCAAGCTGACCGAGGCGATCAAGGCCAAGAAGGGCGGCTGAGGCTCGGGATGGCCACGGCACCAGCGGAGTTCCTGCCCGGCGTCGAGTCGGGCAAGGAGTTCGTCACCCAGCCCACCGACCCTGAGGACGAGCGCATCGAGGTAGGTGTCGTGATCGTGGGCGGCGGCCCGGCCGGGCTGTCGTGCGCGATCCGGCTGATGCAGCTGGTCTCCGAGGACGAGAAGCTCATGGAGCGCCTCGGTGACGTTCCCGTTGCGCTCGTCGAGAAGGGCAAGGGCCCCGGCTCGCATCTGATGTCCGGGGCGATGATGGACCCGTCGGCCATGAAGAAGCTCTTCCCGGACCTTCCCGAGGAGGAGTGGCCCACCTACGGCACGGTGCCGAAGGACACGGTCTACTTCATGACGTCGAAGCGGGCCATCCCGCTGGTGCCCACGCCGCCGCCGTTCCGCAACCACGGCAATCACGTCACCTCGGTCGCCCAGCTCGGGCGGTTCCTCGGCGAGAAGGCCGAGGAGGCGGGCGTGTACATCCTCCCCGAGACGTCGGCCTACAAGCTGTTGGTCGAGGACGGCGTCGTCCGCGGCATCCGCTCGGGCGACAAGGGCCGCGGGCGCGAGGGTGAGGAGCTCGGCAACTTCGAGCCGGGCTCAGACCTGATCGCCCAGGCGACGGTGCTCGCCGAGGGGACCGCCGGTCACCTGGCCGGCGCGGCGATCTCGCACTTCGATCTGGCCTCCGACGACCCGCCCCAGTGGGAGCTCGGCGTCAAGGAGGTCTGGGAGGTCCAGAAGCCGCTCGACCGCGTGATCCACTCGATGGGGTGGCCGCTGCGGCTCGGGGCGAAGTACCGCGAGTTCGGCGGCTGCTTCATCTACCCGATGGGCGAGGACAAGGTCTCGATCGGGTTCGTGGCCGGGCTCGACTACCGCGACGCGACGTTCTCGGTCCACGACACCCTGCAGATGTTCAAGACGCACCCGCTCGTGCGGAAGATCCTCGAGGGCGGGAAGCGCGTGGCCTGGGGCGCGAAGACGATCCCGTCGGGCGGCTACTGGGCGATGCCGCGGCAGATGTGGGCGCCCGGCATGGCGATCGCGGGCGACTCGGCGTCGATGGTGAACATTCCCAAGCTGAAGGGCGTCCACCTGGCGATGCACGCCGGCATGTTCGCCGCCGAGGCGATTTACGAGAAGCTCTCGCAGGGGGCTGACTGCCACGACCTCTCGAACTATCAGGAGAAGGTGGAGGGGTCCGTGATCGAGAAGGACATCCACCGCTCGCGCAACATGCGCCAGGTGTTCGGCAGGGGCTTCCTCGTCGGCGGCGCGCTCGCGAACGCGATGGAGATCACCGGCGGGCGGTTCCCCGGCGGGCGGTTCGCCACGCACGACGACGCGAACCAGCCGGTGTTCATCGGCAACCGCTGGAAGAAGTATCCGAAGCCGGATGGCAAGTACACGTTCGACAAGCTGTCGTCGGTCTTCGCGACCGGCAACCAGTCGCGCGACGACGCGCCGTCGCACATCCGCATCCAGAAGAAGGTGCCGCTCGAGCTCGCGCTGATGTGGCAGCAGATGTGCCCGGCGCAGGTCTACGAGGTGCCCGAGGAGATCCTCGAGAAGCTTCAGAAGGGCGAGGAGGAACTCGACCCGAAGCAGATCGTCGACCTCCAGGTCGCGCCGTCGAACTGCGTCCAGTGCGGGGCCATCACCGCGAAGGGCGGCAGGCTCACGCCGCCCGAGGGCGGCGAGGGCCCGAACTACCAGCAGACCTGAGGATCCGCTCGACGTAGCCGGGCTCATAGCGGACCTGCGCGTGAGTGAAGCGCAGGACGGTCAGCCCGGCCGCGGTTAGCGCCTGGTCGCGGACGCGGTCACGTGCCTGTTGAGTGGGCGTTCGGTGGTAGCGGAGGCCGTCGGTTTCGACGACGAGGTCGAGCGTCGGCCAGTAGAAGTCCACCCGGAAGCCGTGAAGGCTTGCCTGCGTCTGTGGTGGGGGCAGGCCGGCGCGGTTCGCTATCGGGACGAAGCGTCTTTCCAGCTCTGAGTCAGTGAGGAGGAGGGTGTGGCGGTCGAGGAGCTTGCGCAGGCTCTTGACGCCGGGTTGCCCGGCGGACGCTTCGAGCGCTTCGCGCAGGCTCTCCGGGTCGATCAGATCGAGCTTGTCGGCCTCGTTGACGGCGGCTTCGAGCTCGCGCGGGTGCAGGGTCAGGTCCATGAGAGTCCGCGTCGGAGTCGTCGTCGGGATGCCGTGCTGGGTCGCGACATCCTCGGCTGCCAGGCTCGGCCGCCGGTACGTCTGGATCCCTCGCCGGCGCACAGGCGAGCTCCTCGTCACTGACACGTGAATCAGCTGATTCCGCGGAATGCGGATGTCCCACAGCTCTGCGGCGCTGTCGTGGCTAAGCACAGCACCCTCGCCGCACGCCAACACCGCCGCCATCAGCCAGCCGTGCCGTGTCAACTCCGGCCGGCCGACCGCGTAAACGCCGCGCCAGGTCACATGCAGCCGCCCCTCGCGCACGCGCCACTCGATGGCTTTGTCGGTGAAGCCCAGGTCCAGCAGCTGCGTGCGCGTGATCACCCAGTGTTGTCGGCGTGCGAGCGCCCATGCGCGGCGCGAGTGTTCGATTGACCCCGTCATCACGGGGTGAATGCATCGATCGCGAGGGGTTCGCCCCGGCCTATAGGGTCGGGGCGTGCCCAGTGTGCTCGTCACGGGGGCCTCTACGGGGATCGGGGAGGCGACCGCGCTTCGGATGAAGCGCGCCGGCTGGGACGTCTTCGCGGCCGCGCGCAGCGACGAGGACCTCGCGCGGCTGCGTGACGCGGGCCTGCACTCCGTGCGGCTCGACGTGACCGACGCCGAGTCCATTCAGGCGGCGCGGGTGCAGCTCGACGAGCGCGGGCTGAACGGCCTCGTGAACAACGCCGGCGTCGCGGTCAGCGCGCCGATCGAGCTCGTCCCGCTGGACGACCTCCGCCAGCAGCTCGAGGTCAACCTCGTCGGCCAGGTCGCGGTCATCCAGGCCTTCATGCCGAACATCCGCGAGGCGCGCGGCCGGATCGTCAACGTCAGCTCGATCGGCGGGCGGATGGCCCTCCCGCTCGTCGGCCCCTACGCGGCGTCGAAGTATGCGCTCGAGGCGGTCAGCGACTCACTGCGCCGTGAGCTCCGACCCTGGGGGCTCCATGTCTCGCTGATCGAGCCGGGCGCCGTGGTCACGCCCATCTGGGAGAAGGGCCGCGCAACCGCGGATCGGGTCGAGGCCAATATGGGCGAACGCGGCCGCCAGCTCTACGGAAAGCTCGCCGACCGCATCCGCGCCGAGACGGAGAAGATCCCCGACCGCGGCGTGCACCCCGACGAAGTAGCCAAAGCCATCGAGCACGCCCTCACTGACTCGCGCCCGAAGCTCCGCTACGTGGTGGGAAGGGACGCGAAGATGCGTCTGAAGGTCAAGGCACTCGTCGGCGACCGGCGCATGGACGCGCTGATCGCCCGAACGTTGGACTGGCGCTAGTCCTTCCGCCCGCCGCGGAAGGTGATCGCCTGCTGGAAGGTCGGCCGGTTCGAGAACTGGATCGTCTTGTCGATCAGGCCCGGCGCGAACTTCGTCCGCTCGGTCTCCGTGCTCTTTCGCCACGCGGCGGGGTCGGCACCCTGCTCGGCCGCCAGCGTGTCGCCGGCCGCCTCGAGTGACGCCCACAGTGCCGTCGCGCAGGCCGCCAGGACGCCGTCGCCGCAGTACTGCTCGTTGTACTTGCCGCGGACCTCGCGGCCGAGCAGCGTGCGCAGGTCCTTGTCGATGTAGCTGATCCAGCCGCCGCCGAACGCGTTGCCGTTGCCCGGGGGCGGGCCGCCGCGTGAGTTGACGTCCGCCAGCCGGTCGGTGAGGTCGCCGAGAACCGGCGACATCACCGCGTCGCCGAGAAGCGGCCACCACTCGTCCAGGATCGCCGCCCCGGGATGGTCGACCAGCCCGTCGAGGTCGGAGTCGATCCGGCTGGAGTTCTTTGCGCGCCAGTCCTTCAGCAGCTCGAGCATCTGCGCAGCGCGCGGCGAGGGGGCCACGCCCGTCTCGAGCACCTCGATCGGCGCGAACAGGCCGAGCTCGGCGCGCAGATCCTGCGTCGCGGCCTCGTTCATCACGCCGACGACGCTCGCGAGCGTGTGCTCCTTCCGCCGGCTGATCGGCTCGTCGAACAGCTCGACGCGGTGGATTGCCCCGTAGCTCCACTGGTCGTCGGCGGCGCCCCAGTCCTTCGAGGGCTTGTTGTTCCAGTTGAGGATCAGCCCGCGCCGGGGGTTGATCGCCTGCGGGTGGTTCTGCCGGGAGAGGAACCCACGCCATTCACGCGAGCCATCCCCGCGTGTGGGCAGCCCCGGATCCACACCCGGCGCCCGGGTGGGGCAGCGGCAGCTGGAGAACATCGCGATGTCCTCCTCGTCCGCGAAGAAGGTGTTGAACGTGTGCTCGAGCTGGTTCGCCGCGCGCGTGAACTGCTTGGCGGTCTTGATCTTCGCCGAGTTCAGGTCGTGGAAGAAGCGCAGGCTGAGGACCTCGCGGCCGCGGGTCGAGCGCGCCTGCGAGATCGCCACCCGCGTGCCGTCGACCGTCGCGTAGCCGAGCACCGGGCCGTGCTCGGTCTCGTGCCAGCGCAGGCGCTGGTCGGGCGTCTCGCTGTTGCCCTTCAGGAGCCCCGCGTCGACCACCGTCATATCGCGGCACTCGCCCTTGTACATGTACTTCGTGTCGCTGCCGTCGCAAAGCGTCTCGACGAACGTGTCGACGATGTCGTTGTTCGCGGAGGTCAGACTCCACGCAAAGTCCTGGTTGCGGCCGATGAACACATACGGGCCGGCGCCCGTGCTCGTGATGCCGCGCGCGTCGATCCCGCCGCCATGCAGGTCCACCTCGTACACGAGCGCGGGGTAGTAGGTGCCGAGCTGCGGGCCCGCGACGAACAGCGGATGGCCGTTCTTCGAGCGTCCCGCGGATGCGAGCAGCGCGTTCGACATGGTCGGGGGCTCCGGGCGCGCCGCCGCCGGCCGAGCGCCGGAGTAAGCGACGGGCTCGAACGAGCCGTCGTCGATGACCGCGTTGCCGGGATTCTGCTGCGGGATCTGCCCCCAGCCGGCGCTCTTCGTCAGGGAGACGCGCGTCTCCGGGTCCTGGAAGTTCCGCAGGTCGTTCCAGACCTCGGTGCCGCGGCCCTCGCCGAGCTCCATCCGCAGCGCGTCGAGGAACATCGAGCGGCGCGCCTCGTCTCCGCCACCGCGTCCGAAGATCGAGCCGATGAAGCCGGCGACCGAGATGAAGTCCACCATGTTCCACGGCTTGTGCGTGCGCTCGGCGTCCTTGTACTGCGCGTTGAGCCCGCGGATGTAGGCCTTGATGTCCTTCAGCATCCGGCGGCCCTTCTTGCCGGCACGGCGGAGGACGCCGACCTGGCGTTTCACGATGGCGTTCGCCTCCGCGCTCGGGGTGAACTGGCGGAGCGAGGTGACCAGGCCGAACGCGTTGATGCCCGGTGGATCGAGGATGGCCAGGCGGCCGAGCGGGCGCGCCAGCTCCAGCAGCAGGTGGCGCTCCTTCGCGACCATCCAGCCGAGGCCGTAGAAGACGTCGTTCCGCTTCTTGGCCGTGATGTGCGGAACGCCCCACCGATCCACGCGGATATTCACGCCCTCGTTCGGTGTCTGCTCGCGCCGGACGGGTTTCTGCCCGCGCACTCCGAAGACGTTCGGTTTGAACGTGTCGGCCAAATCGCCCGCCGACACGTTGCCGAGCTGCGGCGTGAGCGCGTCGTACATGTCGGCCTGATCGGTCGAGTTCTCGTCCGTTGGGACGTTCCCGCTCTGCCCCGGGAGCAAAATGCTGTACGCCGAGCCGGGCGCGGCGTAGTCCTTCGCGTGCGCGAGCGGAACACACGCGATCAGGAGGAGTAGAGCGGTCGCGACCGGGAGGCGTCGCACGGCGATCGAGGCTAGCGGAAAGCCGAGTGAGCTAGCCGTCCGTGACGGCGGCGATGCGCCAAGTGCCCTCGACGCGCTCGATGTGGAGCGTGCTGTCGACGTCCTCGTGGTCGGTCACGTTCACCGTCGCGGCGTTCTCGCCGTCGAGCTGAAGGCTGTTGATCTCGAGCTCGAAGTCGTCCTCGGGGATGTTGCCCTCGACCTCGCTCTGGCAGCTCTGCTGCGAAGCCCGCTCGATGTTGCTCTTGAGCTGCTCGGCGAAGATTTCCTCGCAGATCTTCGCGATGTCACCATCGCGGCCGGCCTGCACGAAGTCGTCGACGACGGCCGCGACCTCCGCCTCGGTGCCCTCGTAGCGGTCGGCGTTGTTGCTGTCGCTGTCGTCGTCGCCGCCACACCCGATTACGAGTGCCATCGCGGCCAGGGCGAGCGTGTACGCGATGCGGTTCTTCTGAAGTGAGCGCATTTCGGGGCAGCTTAACGACGCGTCAGATGGATACCTTGGCGCGGTGCGCGCATCGGTCGTGGGAGCCGGGTCGTTCGGGACTGCAGTTGCGCTGCTCCTCGTGCGGGCAGGAGCGCGGACCACGCTCCTGTGCCGCTCGGCGGAGCAAGCTGCGGACCTGAACGAACGGCGGGAGAACCCCCGCTACCTGCCCGACGTGCCCTTCCCGCGCGAGCTCAAGGTGCGCCAGTTCGGGGGTCATGACGAGCAGTTCCACCGCGTGGACCTGGTCTTCCTGGCGGTGCCGTCGAAGGGCCTCGCGGACGCGCTGATCGAGCTCGAGCGGCAGGGCGTGGCGAGCGGTGCGGGGATCGTCTCGCTGGCGAAGGGTCTCGTGCCGCCGCACGGCGTCCCGCCGACACTCGCCCTCGAGGCGGCGTTCGGGCAGGACCGCGTGGCGTGCATCGGCGGCCCCGCGCACGCGCGCGAGATGGCGATCGAGGGCGCGGGGCTCGTCTGCGCGTCCCACTCGGAGCGGCTCGCGCACCGCTGCGCGAACCTGTTCCAGCGCGCCGGTGTCGTGTGTGAGGTGTCGGACGACCCGGTCGGGGTCGAGCTGGCCGGGTGCGCGAAGAACGCGGCCGCCGTCGCCGTCGGCGCCACCGAGGCCCAGGGCCTGAACGCGGCCGGCATGGCGGCGTCGGACATCTTCAGCGAGGTCGCCGCGCTGGCGGAGCGCCGCGGCGGGCAGGTGCGCACGTTCCTCGGCCGAGCGGGCACGGGCGACCTCGTGGCGACGGCCCTCGCGCCGACCTCGCGCAATCGCAGCGCCGGCGAGTTGCTCAGCCAGGGTGTGCCCGCCGCGGAGATTCCGGCGCGGCTGGGGCAGGCGGTCGAGGCGCTCGAGACGGTGCCGCTGCTCGCGCACGCGATCGAGTCCGCCGGGGTCCGGGCTCCCGTCACCGCGGCACTCTCACGGTTGATCGCGGGGGAGCTGCCGCTGGAGGACTGGGTGAGCCTGGTCCGCGCGGCGCAGCCGGAGCCGGCGCGCTTCGGCGGGGTCAGGTCCTGGTGGCGGCGGCTCGTGGCCCGGTTCCGCCGCCGCCGCTGACGGGCTACTTGTAGAAGCTCATCGACCAGCGCGCGCGCGACCACCGGGCGCGGCTCCAGCGCGCGCGGTCGGGATCGACCTCGGCGTCGGTGGCCTCGGTCGCGCTCTCGGCGATCGTGTCGGGATGCAGGCTCCACCGGGCGCGGCTCCACCGGGCCCGATCCGGATCGACCTCCGTGCTCCAGCGGGCGCGGCTCCAGCGTGCCCGCTCCCAGTCGACCTGTCCGGTCGCCGCGTCCAAGTACTCGTTCGGCGTGAGGCCGGCGTTCGCGACGAGCTTCGGGGTGCTGGCCGTGATCGCCTTGTCGACCGCGGTCTCGCCGCCTTCGCCCGACGTGTTCCGCAGCCGGTTCTCCATTGCCCCCTTCACCTCGTCGGGCGTCCACTCCGGGTGGTCCTCCAGCAGCAGCGCTGCGATGCCGGACACCACAGCGGCCGCCATCGACGTGCCTCCCATCTGGAAGTACGCCCCGTCGCCGCGAGCGCATTCAGGACAGAGTCGCGAGATCTCACTGTTCGGCGAGAGGTTCGAAACGATGTGCGCCCCGGGGGCGAGGACCTCCGGCTTGGCGAAGTCGTCCTGCGTAGCCCCGCGGCTCGACCAGTCGGCGAGGTGATCGTCAGTGGTGGCCTTCGTCCCCATGTCGTCGACGGCCCCGACGGAGACCACGTAGGGGTCGTTGCCGGGCGCGTAGTGAACGGCGTCGGCGTCCGTGCCGCGGTTGCCCGCCGCGGCGACGACCACGATGCCGTTGAACCACGCCTCCTCGACCGCTGCCGCGAGCGGGTCGGTCCGGTAGGACTCGGCCACAGTCGAGTTGAGCGACAGGTTCGCGATGCGAATCCCGTACTCGTCCTTGTGCTCCACGACGAACTGGAGCCCATAGATCACGTCGAGCAGCGTCGCGTCGCCGGAGTCGTCGGACACCTTGACCGAGATCAGGTTCGCCTCGGGGGCGACGCCCGCATACCTGCCGACCAGATCGTCGCTGCGGTTCGTCCCGTCGCCCGCGATCACGCCGGCGACGTGCGTGCCGTGCCCGTACCCGTCGCCGTGACCGCCGGGATTCGGGTGGGTGGTGGCGCTCGCGATCACGCGTGAGCTGTTGTCGGAGGCCGACACCTGGAAGTCGGGCAGGCCGCCCTGGATCCCGGTGTCGACCACCGCCACGCCGACCCCCTTGCCCGTGGCGGGATAGGAGCCGCTGTACCAGACCTTCGGCGAGCGGACCGACTGGTTGTAGGCCGTCCGCAGCGTGCTGGGGTCGATCGCTACGGCGTCCGTCCGGATCCGCGCGTTAAGCGAAACGGCGTGCACGCCGGGTACGCGGGCGACGTTCGCGGCATCGCCTGCGCTCGAGCGAACGGCGAGCGCGTTGATCAACCCGACCTCGCCCACGATCCGTGCACCCTCCGCCCGGACGAGCGTGCGGGCGCTCTCCGGATCGACGCCCGGCTTGAAGCGCACGATCGTCTCGATCCGCTGGCGCGGGTCGCGCCACGCGATCCGCGCGACCGCCGGGGTGAGCGGGTCGGGTGCCGCCACGGAGGAGGGGGAAGCAGACGCCGGGAGTGGGAGCTCGGGTGCACGAGCTCCCACCGCGGCGGTCAGGGATGCGATCAGCAGGGCGGTCGCGGCGGCCATCCAGCGCCAGCTCGCGAAGTGGATATGTGTGGCGGCAGTCACGGCTCATTCCATCGGCCGGAGCGGCGGCCGCTGAAGATGGACATCCGTCGAGCGCAGAGGGGGAATCGAGCCCCGCAGCGCCGCTAACTGGACGTTTGATCGAGACAGCCGCTCAGACGGCGCCGCTGAGCGACGGCGCGTGGACGTCGTCCAGCCAGAGATGCCAGCCGTGCGTCTCCATGCGGCGCTCGAGACAGCGCTCGAGTGCGGCGGCGACCTGCGGGCAGAACTGCGCGCCGGCCTGTTCGCAGATTTCGTCCAGGGCGGCCGGGAGCGGCATTGCCTTCCGGTACGGACGGTCGCTCGTCATGGCGTCGAGGGCATCCGCCACCGAGAGGATGCGCGCAGCCAACGGGATCTCGTCGCCCTCCAGCTGGTCCGGATAGCCGGCGCCGTCCCACCGCTCGTGATGGCTCCTGACCATCTGCTTCACGATCGGCGGCAGCTCGAGCTCGGCGAGGATGTAGCTCGAGATCTCGGGATGCCGCTTGATCTCGAGTAGCTCGTCCTGGTTGAGCACGCCGGGCTTGAGGAGCACGCTGTCGGGCACGCCGATCTTGCCGATGTCGTGCACGAGGGCGCCCACCCGGATCGCCCGCAGGTCGGGCTCGACGAACCCGAGCTCCTCTGCGAGTAGCAGCGCGAGCTCGGCGACCCGCTCGGTGTGATCCCCGGTGTACGGGTCCTTCGCTTCGATCGTGCGAGCGAGCGACGTGATCGTGGACAGGTAGGACCGGTGCATCCGACCGAGCAGGCGCTGGTTCTCGTCCAACGCCTCCATGAGCTGGGCATTGGTCTGCTCCAGCTCGCCGTGGCTGCTCCGGAGCTCGGCGACGCTCGACCGGGCGCGCGCGAGGTACTGCTTCTCGGCCACCCACAGCATCGCGACCGGCAGCCCGAACACGAAGAACGCGAAGAGCCCGAGGCTGGTCTCGGAAATCACGAAGGTGCCCGCCACGACGCCGAAAACCGGGTACTGGGGCCAGAGCCATGCCAGGCCCTCCTTGAACGGGACCTTCGGGTGGGTGCCCTCCTCGAGGCCCATCACCACGGCGAGGAGCGGGATGTTGACCAGGTAGTACACGAAGCCCGCGGCCGCGCTCGCCGCGAGGATCCCGAGCCGGGTGTCCGTCGGGACCGCGTCGAACGTGACGGCCGCCGCCGCCCCCGCGAGCGAGAGCGCGCCGAAGTCGAACAGCGTCTTCACGGACGGCTTGCGACGAACGACGTTCGTGCCTGCGGCACAGACCTCGGCGGCGATCGGCCCGAGCGGCCCGAAGAAAGCGGCCAGCGCGAGGTTCGGGACGGTCGCAGGTGAGATCGTGGCCCGTTCGAAGACGTCCAGGCGAAGCACGTCGAGCACGACCACGGAGAGCACGAGAAGACCGAAAAGCGTCAGGTCGCTTCCGATGGCGACGTGGTCCGACAAGGCCGCGACGGCCAGCGTCGCCAAGCACAGGCCGCCGACGTACCACGGGATCAGCCGCCGCCATCGGGCAGAGCGCTCAGCCGGCGGCGTATGTGCGTCGGTGGGTCCCTCCGCGGGCAGCTCCGCCATGAGCGCCTCCTCGTCGGGCAAGACCATGTTGGCCACGTTGGGCGTCTCGTCCTGGCCCGACGGGGACTCCAGCTCGAACGCCGCCCGGGCTGCGGGCGGCAGCGCGATGCGGATCCGGTTACGTCCGCCGAGCTTCGCGTCGTAGACGGCGGCGTCTGCCGACTTGAGCAGGGCATCCGCGTTCGCGCCGTGCTCGGGGAACGTGGCGATGCCCACGCTCACGCTGCTGCGCATCGTGGCGTGGTTGCCGTCCGCGGGGATCTCGAGCGCCTGCACGCCGCGGCGGATGTTCTCCGCCACGGCCCGCGCCGCGTCCAGGTCCGTGTCCGGGAGGAGCAGGCTGAGCTCGTCACCGCCGAACCGCGCCGCCACGCCGCTGTGACCCCCGAGCCGGGCCACGAGCTCCGCGACCCCGCGGATGAGCCGGTCGCCGGCGAGGTGGCCGTGGACGTTGTTCACGGCTCGAAGGCGATCGAGATCGATCATCAGCATCGAGAGTGGGAGTCCACGGCGGTCGGCCCGGGCCAGCCCCTCGTCGAGCTCTCGGGTGAAGTGCTCCGAGTTGTACAGGCCCGTCTTCGAATCCGTGCGTGACTTGTGCTCGAGGAGCGGTACCCAGAGCGCCCGGTGGATCAGGGCCATCGGTCCGGCTGCGAGAGCAGCGAGCGGAGGGTTCGCGGCCCAGAGCACCGCCAGGCATCCGCCCGTCGTCGCGAGTGCGGTGTCCACGGGTAGACAGGCCAGCATCTCGTCGAGGGTCTTCCTGAGCGGCACGCCCCGGGAGAGGGTGACCGCCACCACGATCAGGAGGTGGTTGACGACGACGAACGTGACCGCGGCCGCCGCCAGGGCGATGACGCCGGCCAGGTCGGGCGCTCCGCCGGACAGGGCGTCGCCTGCGGCGGCGACCTCACGTGCCGCCAGCCCGGCGAGCACGTAGTTCGCGATGTTGAACGTGGCCATGTACCAGCGCACGCGGTGCAGGACCCAGCCGGGCGCGAAGCAGACGACCGCCAGCGCGGCCACCGCCCAGGGCGGCAGGAGGAGCGCGGCGGCGAAGAAGAACGCGAGGTTCGGCTGGAAAGAGAAGTGGGCAGGCGCGAAAACTTCGAAGAAGTTCCCAGCGGCGCACACCACGACCGCTGCGACGAGCAGCGCGATGTCGAGTTCGGTCGGACCGGCGCTCCACGCCGTAGCCGCTACGACCGCGGCCGCGGAGGCTGCGATCACAGCTGCGATGTACGTGCGAGCCTTGGCCGGGAGTCCGCTGAAGGTGGGGGCGGTGGCCTCTGCCATCGAGTGCCGCTACCCATCGGCACCCTGCGGGATCCCTACATCGGACGTCCGTCCAGAAGTCCCTACACTCGGGGTCGTGAAGGAAGCGATTCACCCGGAGTACGTGGAGGCGCGCGTGTGGTGCACGTGCGGCAACGAGTTCATGACGCGCTCGGTGAAGTCCGAGCTGCACGTGGAGATCTGCTCCAACTGCCATCCGTTCTACACGGGTCGCCAGAAGCTGGTTGACACGGGCGGGCGGGTCGAGCGCTTCCAGCGCCGCGCGGCCAAGAGCCGCCGCTAAGGCCGCAACCGCGCATCCCGCGCGGGGTTCCATCAACCCATGCCTGTTCGACTCGCACTGCTCGCCGTGGCCATCGCTGCCCTGTGGGCTGCGCCCGCCGAGGCGCGCTCGCCGGCCGGCATACGCATGCTCTCGTGTGTGCCGTGGGAGGAGAGCGAGGGTGGTTCGGTGACTTACGCGGCACGCATGCACGCGCTCCCGGGGACCGCGCGCATGTCGCTGCGGATCTCCCTGTACGAGAAGCTCGCCGACGGCCACTTCGAGCACGTCTCGGCCGAGGGGCTGGACGTATGGCGCCGCTCGCGCGCCGACGCTCCGCAGTTCCGGTACGAGCAGCGCGTCCGGGGCCTTCGCCAGGGCGGCGTCTATCGAGCGGTCGTTCGCTACAGGTGGCACGACTCGGCCGACAACAGGATCGAGCGGAAGCGGCGGCGGTCGCCGCGCTGCGTCCAGCCCGGCGGGCTGCCGAACCTGCGCGTGAGCGGCATCGAGGTCCGGTCCGGCGACGTGGAAGGCACGGCTCTGTACAAGGTGACGGTCGTGAACCGCGGCTCCGGCAGCGCGCGTGACATCGGTGTGGTCCTCCGGGTCGACGGCGAGGTGGTGGACCAGGCGGAGCCCATCGAGCTGCTCGAGCCGAACGAGTCGCGCACCCTCACATTCAACGGCCCGGTCTGTCGGAAGCGGGTGCGCGTCGTGGTCGATCCCAAGCGCCAGATCGAGGAGTCGCGCGAGGGAGACAACATCAGACGCGCGACCTGCCTCTAGCATCCCTGCGGTGACGGAACCGCAGATCGAAGCCGACGGCGGCATCAGCGCCGTGCGCGATGCGCCGGTCGGCGGCCAGGCGGTGCTGGAGGGCGTGATGATGCGCGGCGTCTCGACGTGGGCCGTCGCCGTTCGCAAGCCGTCCGAGGCACAGGTCGAGGCGATCAAGGCCGGCGAGCGGGTCGAAATTCCCGACGGCGAGATCGAGACCGTCTCCGAGCCGCTCGTGTCGTGGACCAAGCGCCACCGCGCCTACCGGCTGCCCGTCATCCGCGGCGTCGTCGCGCTCGGCGAGTCGCTCAAGATCGGGTTCAAGGCACTCGGCATCTCCGCGAACGCGCAGCTGACCGAGAACGACAAGGGTGAGCAGCAGGAGATCGGCGGCGCCGCCTGGGCAGGCACGATCGCCTTCTCGCTCCTGCTCGCCGTCGGGCTCTTCTTTCTGCTGCCGGCCGGCCTGACGAACATCTTCAAGGACGAGATCCCGAACTCGTTCGTCTTCGTGGTGATCGAGAAGCTCATCCGGATCTCGATCTTCCTCGGCTACCTCTGGCTGATCTCGCGGATGCGCGACCTGCAGCGCGTGTTCGAATACCACGGCGCCGAGCACAAGACGATCTCGTGCTACGAGGCCGGGCTCGACCTCACGCCCGAGAATGCGCAGAAGTTCTCGCGCCTCCATCCGCGATGCGGCACGAGCTTCCTGCTGATCGTCATGATCGTCGCGATCTTCGTGTTCGCGCCGCTCGGCACGCCCGAGTGGTACTGGCTGTTCGCGTCGCGCATCATCGGCATTCCGCTGGTCGCCGGCCTCGCGTTCGAGGTCATCAAGTGGTTCGGCCGAAACCGCACGAAGCGCTGGGCCCGGATCCTGATGGCGCCCGGCATGCAGCTCCAGAAGCTGACGACGCGCGAGCCGGACCTCACGCAGCTCGCGGTCGCGATCGCGGCGCTCGAGGCGGTGCTTGCCGTGGAGAATCCCGCCGAGGCCTCGGAAGAGGACAAGGTCGGGATGGAAGTCGTTGCTTGAGCGCCTTGTAGAGCAAATCGAGGCGCGGTTCGACGAGCTGCAGACGCAGATGACGGACCCGGACGTGATCGGCGACCGGGAGCGGTACGCCGAGGTGGGGCGCCAGTACCGCGCGCTCGAGCCCGCGCGCGAGCTCGCGAAGGAGTGGCGTCTGCGCACGAGCGACGCCGAGGGCGCCCGCGAGCTTCTCGCCGAGGGTGAGGACGAGGAGACGCGTCAGCTGCTCGCGACCTCCGAGGCGCGCCTGGCCGAGCTCGAGGAGGAGATCCGCCTGGCGATGGTGGAGCGCGACCCGAACGACGAGAAGGACGTGATCGTGGAGGTGCGCGCGGGCGCGGGCGGCGACGAGGCCGGCATCTGGGCCGGCGACCTCTATCGGATGCTCACCCGCTACGCGGAACGGCGCGGCTTCAAGCACGAGCCGCTCTCCCTCGCCGACGGCGACTACACGTTTGCGATCCGAGGGCAGGGCGTGTACTCGGTCTTCAAGTACGAGGGCGGCACGCACCGCGTGCAGCGCGTGCCGGAGACCGAGTCGCAGGGGCGGATCCACACCTCGACGGCCACCGTGGCGATCCTCCCGGAGGCCGAGGAGGTCGAGGTGCAGATCGACCCGAGCGACCTCCAGGTCGACGTGTATCGCTCGTCGGGGCCCGGCGGCCAGTCGGTCAACACGACCGACAGCGCCGTCCGGATTACGCACAAGCCGACGGGTCTCGTCGTGGCGATGCAGGACGAGAAGTCGCAGCTCCAGAACCGTGACAAGGCGATGCGCGTGCTGCGCGCGCGCCTCTACGAGCAGGAGCTGGCGGCGCAGCAGGCCGAGCTGTCGGCAGAGCGGCGGTCCCAGGTCGGGACTGGCGAGCGCGCCGAGAAGATCCGCACCTACAACTTCGGGCAGGACCGTGTGACAGACCACCGCGTGAACCTGACCAAGGGGAACCTCGCCGGGGTGCTCCAGGGAGACCTCGAGGAATTCACGGCCGCACTCGAGGCGGACGAGAAGCGGCGGAAGCTCGAGGCGAGCGCGGCGGCGTGAGCGCCTCGGTCGCGCTCGCCCGCGATGCGGTCGCGGCGGCGGCAGACTCGCTCGCTGCGGTGGGCGTGGAGACGCCGCGCCTCGACGCGGAGGTGCTGACTGCGGCCGCGGCGGGGGTGGACCGGCTGGAGCTGATCGCCCAGCCGGAGCTCGGCCTCGACGCCACCGCCTCCCGGACCCTCATGGGCTGGGTGCGGAGGCGCACCCGGCGCGAGCCGGTGGCCTACATCATCGGCCGGCGGGCCTTCCGCCGGATCGAGGTGGCGGTCGATTCGCGCGTGCTGATCCCGCGGCCCGAGACGGAGCTGCTCGTGGAGGTCGCGATCGAACTGGCCCCACCCGGCGGCCAGGTGCACGACGTGGGGACGGGGTCGGGTGCGATCGCGCTTGCGGTGAAGGACGAGCGGCCGGACCTGACCGTCACCGCGTCCGACCGGTCCGCGTCGGCCGTCGACGTCGCGCGCAGGAACGCGGAGCGGCTCGGGCTCGACGTCGAGATCTCGGGGGGCGGCGGCCTCCCGCCCGGGGAGTACGACCTCGTGGTGGCGAATTTGCCGTACGTGCGACTCGACGAGTGGGCCGCGCTTCCACCCGAGATCCAGGGTTACGAGCCGCGCGAGGCGCTCATCGCCGGAGAGGACGGCTTGGAGGAGATCCGCGCGCTGGTCGCGGCGGTTCCGGCGGGCTCGCTCGTCGCGCTCGAGCACGCGCCGGGTCAGGCGGAGTCAGTGAGGGGGATGCTCGCCGACGCCGAAACCCGCCCGGACCTCGCCGGCCGCGACCGCGTCACCATCGGCCGGTCGTGACGTTCGAAGACTGCGTTCGCTCGGGCGGGATCGCGCTGTTCCCGGCCGACACGGTGTACGGCTTGGCGGTCGATCCGGAGAATGAGGACGCGATCGAGCGGATGTACCGGCTGAAGGGCAGGCCGCGGGAGAAGAAGTCCGCCCTCATGTACTTCCTCATCGACGCCGTTCCGGACCTGCCGGACCGCGCGCGGAAGCTGCTCCCCGGCCCGATCACGGTGATCCTCGCCGACGGGCGCGGGATCCGCGTGCCCGACCAGCCGCTGCTCGCGGGTGTCGGGATCCCCGTGCTCCAGACGAGCGCAAACCCGTCCGGCGGCCCCGACCCGCGCCGGCTCGAGGACGTGGACCCAGCAATCCGGGCGGGTGTCGATCTCGAGATCGACGGGGGCGAGCTGCCGGGTACGCCCTCGACTGTCGTCGACCTGAGCGGCGAGGAGGTACGGATCGTGCGGGAAGGCGCCATGTCCGCCGAATGGATACGGGCCTTGCTCCAGCGGTAGCCGCTGGTAACTTGGCTCGGAGATGAGCGAGCTGGCGCCCGACTACTTCTCGAAGCCCGTCGCGGAGGTCGATCCGGAGGTGGCGGACGCCATGGAGGCGGAGCTCCAGCGGCAGGAGTCCACGCTCGAGATGATCGCCTCGGAGAACTTCGTCCCGCAGGCTGTCCTGGACTGCCAGGGGTCGGTGCTGACGAACAAGTACGCCGAGAGATACCCCGGCAAGCGCTACTACGGCGGGTGCGAGCACGTCGACGTCATCGAGCGGCTCGCGATCGACCGCGCCCGGGCGCTGTTCGGCGCCGAGCACGCCAACGTCCAGCCGCACGCGGGCGCGCAGGCGAACGCCGCCGTCTACCACGCGCTCTGCCAGCCCGGCGACACCGTGCTCGGCATGAAGCTCGACCACGGCGGCCACCTCACGCACGGCATGAAGATCAACTTCTCCGGCCGGCTGTACGACATCGTCGCCTACGGAGTGCGCGAGGAGGACTCGTTCCTCGACTACGACGAGCTGGAGCGACTCGCCAAGGAGCACCGGCCGAAGGTGATCCTCGCCGGCTGGTCGGCCTACCCGCGCGAGCTCGACTTCCAGCGCTTCCGCGACATCTGCGACGAGGTGGGCGCGTACCTCTTCGTCGACATGGCGCACTTCGCCGGGCTGGTCGCCGCCGGCGAGCACCCCAACCCGGTGCCGTACGCGGACGTCGTCTCGACCACGATCCACAAGACGATCGGCGGTGCGCGCGGCGGCATGATCCTCTGCAAGGAGGAGTGGGCGAAGAAGATCAACTCGGCGGTCTTCCCGGGTCAGCAGGGCGGGCCGCTCATGCATGTGGTGGCCGGTAAGGCGGTCGCGCTGAAGATCGCCTCGTCCGAGGTCTTCCGCGAGCGCCAGCAGCGCACGCGGACGGGCGCGCGGGTCGTCGGGGAGCGGCTGCTCAGCGCGGGAGTGAACGTCCTGACCGGCGGCACCGACGTGCACCTGGTGCTCGTGGACCTGCGCGAGTCGGACCTCGACGGCCAGCAGGCCGAGGACCGGCTTCACGAGATCGGCATCACGGTGAACCGCAACGCGGTGCCGTTCGACCCGCGGCCCCCGGCCGTGTCGTCCGGCCTGCGCGTCGGATCGCCGGCGCTCGCCACCCGCGGGCTCCAGGAAGACGACTTCAGCGAGGTGGGCGCGATCATGGGTACGGCGCTGAGCGCCGACTGGGACACGTCGCTCAAGGGCGAGCTCTCCGAGCGCGTGCGTGCGATCGCCGAGCGCTACCCGCTGTACCCGCACGTCTCTTACAGCGGCGCGCCCACTCCAGTCTGAGCGGTCTGTTCGACCTCCACTGTGTCTCCGCGTCCCGCGGGGCCCGGCTCGTTCTGGATGACGTCAGCGCGCGGATGCCCCAGGGGACGACCGCCGTGCTCGGGCCGTCGGGCTCCGGCAAGTCGAGCCTGCTGCGGATGCTCAACCGCCTGAGCGATCCCGACCTCGGAACCGTCCACTTCAAGGGCAAGGACGTGCGCACGTTCGACGTCCTCGATCTGCGCCGGCGCGCCGTGCTCGTGCCACAGCTCCCCGCACCGCTCCCCGGGACGGTGGCCGACAACGTGCGCTACGGGCCGTCCCTGTGCGAGCGCGAGGCCGATGTCAACGCGTGCCTCGGGCGTGCGGGCCTCGCGCGCACCTACGCCACGCGCGACGCCGCCGAGCTCTCGGTCGGGGAGCAGCAGCGCGTGATGCTCGCGCGGGCGCTGGCGCTTGGGCCCGAGGTGCTCCTGCTGGACGAGCCGACGTCGGCCCTCGACGAGGCGGCGCGCGATGGCGTCGAGCGCACGCTCGAGGAGCTTGCCGAGGAGGGCGTGGCGATGGTGCTCGTGACCCACGACCGCTGGCAGGCCGAGCGAATCGCGTCCCAGGTGATCGAGCTGCGCGAGGGTCGCGTGGTCGCGTGAGCTCCATCGACGTCACGCTCGTCGAGGTCGCCGCCACCCTCGTGCTGGTTGTGATCGCCGCCGTCGTCTCGCGCTGGCGGCGCGCTGAGCTTGAGAAGGACCTCGCCGTGGCGGTGTTGCGATCGTTCGTCCAGCTGACCGCGGTCGGCTACGCGATCCAGGCCATCTTCGACTCCGACAGCCTGCTCCTGGTGGTCGCCCTGCTCGCCGGGATGGTCGCGTTCGGGACGTTTACCGCGCGCGGCCGGGCGAAGGACGTGCCGCGCGCGCTCGGCCCCGTCGCGCTGGCGCTGACCGTTGCGGCCACAACAACGCTCGGGCTCGTCCTGGCCCTGGGTGTCTTCGAGCCGGAGCCGCGCTACCTCGTGCCGGTCGGCGGCATGGTCATCGGAAACGCGATGACCGCGGCCGCCGTTGCGCTGAACCGCCTGGCCGACGAGATCGGCGGCTCGCGGGCGGCGATCGAGGCGACGCTCTCACTCGGCGCCACGGCACGCCAGGCGGCAGCCGGGGCGGTCACCCGCAGCCTGCGCTCGGGGATGATCGCCCTCATCGACTCGACGAAGACGACCGGCATCGTCTTCTTCCCGGGCGCGATGACCGGGATGCTCGTGGCGGGTGCCGAGCCGGTGGACGCGGTGCGGCTCCAGCTCATCCTGCTCTGGTCGCTGCTGGGCAGCGTGGCGCTGTCGGCGCTGATCGCGACGGGGCTCGGCTACCGCGGGTTCTTCACCCCGGCTCATCAGCTCCGGGACGCTGGTCCTCGATAGACAGCAGCCGCTCCGGCATGGTCTGGAGGGTCGTGTGCGAGATTCCGAAGCGCTCGCGCACGACCGCCTCCACCTCCGTGCGCACGTGCTCCATGTCGGCGTGGGGATCCACGCGCAGGTGGGCGGCGAGCGCGGGGAAGCCGGAGGTGACCGTCCAGACGTGGAGGTCGTGGACCTCCCGGACGCCCGGGACGCGGCACATGGCGTCGCCCACCTCGCTCGGGTCGATGCCGCGCGGCGCGGCCTCGAGCAGCACGTCGAGCGGCTCGCTCACCAAACGCCACGAGCCGAGGAGGATCAGGCAGCCGATCATGAGCGCGGCGACCGCATCGGCCTCGTCCGGGCCGCCGGCCAGCACGACGAGACCGGCTACGAGCGCGCCCAGCGATCCGAGGGCGTCCGCGGCCGAGTGGCGCAGGACGCCTTCGAGGTTCACGTCGCCGCGCTCGCCGCGCGCCAGCACCCATGTCGCGGCAAGGTTCCCCGCGAGGCCGAAGGCGCCGACGACGGCGACGCCGGCACCGTTCACGTCAGGCGCGTCCGAGAGGCGCCCGATGGCCTCGACGAACACCCAGACGGCCACGGCGATCAGCCCGATGCCGTTCGCGAACGCCGCGATGATCTCCGCGCGGCGCAGGCCGAAGGTGTGCCGGCCGCGGACGGGCCGCGAGGCGATCCACGCGGCGGCGATCCCGAGGACGATCGCCCCGATGTCGGACAGCACATGACCGGCGTCGGCGAGCAGCGCGACCGAGTCGAACAGCAGCCACCCCGCGACCGCGGCGGCGAACATCGCCAGGTTGATCGCGAGCGCCACGGCCATGCGGCGCGTGTTGCCGGCGCGAAAATGGTCGTGGTGATGGTCGTGCACGCGGTCAGTCTCGCCCACTGCTTACGCTGACGACCGGATGAACGAGATCGAGGCGGTCGCCGCCTTCGCGATCGCGGCTGTCGTGACGCTGGTGGCAACGCCCCTCACCGGCCGGCTTGCGGTCAAGGTCGGGGCAATCGACCTGCCGCGCGAGCGGAGTCTGCACGAGGCGCCGGTGCCGCGGCTGGGCGGCCTCGCGATCCTGCTCGGGATCCTCGTCTCCGCGATCGCGTTCATGCCGCTGAACACCGAGACGCGCGGGATCCTGGCCGGCGCGCTGCTGATCGGCGTGGTCGGAGCGCTCGACGACCTCTACGACCTCCCACCGCCCGTCAAGCTCGCGGGGCAGATCGCGGCGGCGGCGCTCCCGGTCGCGGCCGGGGTGAGGGTGGAGGTGTTCACGCTGCCGTTCCTCGGGTCGGTCGACCTCGGGGCGACCGCGGGGGCGGTCCTCACCGGCGTGGGGATGGTCGCCGTCATGAACGTCGTCAACTTCACCGACGGGGTGGACGGCCTCGCGGCCGGCGTCTGCACGATCTCGGGCGTGACGTTCGCGGTCATCGCGCTGTCGCTCGACCGCGTGGACGCGGGGATCCTGGCGGCGATCACGGCGGGCGCGGCGCTCGGGTTCCTCTGGCACAACTTCCATCCCGCGAGCGTCTTCATGGGGGACGCGGGCTCGAACCTGCTCGGGTTGATGCTGGCGTGCGTCGCCGTCCAGGGCGTGCTGAAGACGGCCGCCGTCGTCGCCCTGGTGTTCCCGCTCGTGGTGCTGGCGGTGCCGATCCTCGACACGGCGTTCGTGGTGGCGAAGCGGTTCAAGTACAGGCGGCCCGCCTGGGAGGCCGACACGGAGCACTTCCACCACCGGTTCGCGCGGATCGGGTTCTCGCAGCGCAGGACCGTGATCTACCTCTACCTGTGGACGCTGTCGTTGGCCGCGCTGGCGCTTGCGCTGCGGTTCATCCCGTACTCGGATGACCGCGGGAACTTCCACACAGGGTGGACCGCCGTGATGATCGGGTTCGGCCTGGTCGCGGTAGCGGCGAGCGTCTACCTCGTGTACGTGCTCGAGATCCTCAAGTTCCGCCGATTCCGCCAGCGCCAGCTCGCGAAGCAGGAGGGCATCACGCAGGCCGAGATCGACGAGGAGATCGAGCGCGAGATGGAGACGGGGGAGTTCCCCGCCGTGCGTCTCGACCGCTAGCGGCCGGTCGCGGCGACAGCGGCCAGCACCTCGTCCGCGAGCTGCGCGCCGTCCGCCTCGCTGCGCGGGACGGCCTCGATGCGCACCAGCACCTCGTCGCCGTCGACCTCCTCGAGCTCGATGTGCGGATCGTCCACCGTCGGCACGGTGATCCGCTGCTGGACGATCTCCTGCACGGCGCTCGGCTTGACGTCGCGCGGGAAGCGCGCGAGCAGGTCCACCTTCGCGGGCTCGTGGAGCGGCTCGATGGCCGAGTTCAGCACGAGGCTGTTCGGGACCATGATCGGGTCGCCGCCGCGGCGCATGGTCATGTAGAGCAGGCCGAGGCCGGCGACCGTTCCCTCGATCCGGCCCGCCGCCATCCCGGAGTGCAACCGGATGCGGTCGCCCACGCGGAACGGGCGGGCGCTCAGCAGAACGGTTCCGGCGATGAGGTTGCCGACCGTCTGCTGAGCGGCGAGTCCGAACAGCACCGCGGTGACGGCGCCACCGACGGCGAGCGTCTCGGGCTTGAGTCCCGCGATCCGGAGGGCGACGAGGACGGCGAGCATGACCGTGAAGAGGCGGATGAGGAAGCCGAGCGTGCCCGCCGTCCCCGGGTCCAGCCGCTTGAAGAGGATCGGGCCGAGGGCGCGGCCGATGTCGCGCGCCAGCGCCCAGCCGAGGATGACGAGCGCGATCACGCTGGCGATTCGCACCGGGATGTCGAGCCCGAACAGATCCATCCGATAGTGGTAGGCCAGCAGGACCCCGCCGACCAGCGGCAGGATCAGGAACGCCTCGCGCTGAGCGCGACGCGCGCGGTTGCGGGCATGCGAGCCCAGCTCCCGGACCAGGGTGGGATACATGCTTTTCGGCTCCCCGCGCGGCTTGTGGCTAAACGCGGGGCCTTACGGAGTACTTAGAAAAGCGAGGCCTGCAGGTCTTCCTGCGCAGCTTCGCGCACCCGATGTGGTGCTTCTTCGGCTGCTGCGTGGTCCCATCTGCGCGGCGGCCTGCGGTCCGGCGCCACCTTGGCCCAGGTGTCCCTGACGAGCGAGCTGATCCGCTCCTTCTCCAGCGCCGGTGCGTATGCGCCGCGGCTGTACAGCTGCTCGTATCGGGGGATCAGGTCGGGCCGGTACGAACGCAGCCAGTCCATGACGATGTCGCGCACCTCCCCGCGGACGTGCAGGTGGATCCCGCTGACGTTCACGACGCCGGCCTCGGCGGCCAGCGTGAGGATCTTCTCGACCTGCGCCGGGTCGTCGTTGATGCCCGGCATGAGCGGTGCGACGAGGATGCTGACGGCGATCCCGTTACGGCTGAGCTCGGCCGCGGCCTCGAGCCGCGCGTAGGGGTTCGGCGTGCGCGGCTCGCTGGCCCGCCAGGCCTTCTCGTCGATCGTGGGGACCGAGAACGCCGCGCTGAAGAGGCCCATGTCGCTCATCTCCTTGAGCAGCGCGACGTCGCGGGTGACGAGCGGTGACTTCGTGAGCACCGAACACGGCGTGCGCGAGTCGCGCAGCGCCTCCCAGATGCCCGGCATGAGCTTGTAACGGCCCTCGACCCACTGGTACGGATCGGTGTTCGTGCCGATGGCGACCAGCTCGCGCTTCCATGAAGGTCGGCGCGTCTCGGCTCGCACCAGCTCGGGTGCGTTGACCTTGACGACGATCTGGCGATCGAAGTCCTCGCGCGCGTTGAAGTCCAGGTAGTTGTGGGTGGGGCGGGCGAAGCACCAGACGCAAGCATGGGTGCATCCGCGGTACGGATTGATCGTCCAGTTGAACGGGACGCGGGATTGCTTCGGCACGCGGTTCAGCGCCGACTTCGCGCGGACCTCGTAGAAGTTCGTGTTCAGAGCTTCGGGCGCGTCGAAGCGGCGGACCTGCGCGGGATCCCGGTAGCCGGGGAGGTTCCGTTCCTCCTCATCGTCGATTCTCAGGTTGTCCCAGCGCACGAACACATGTTCGCATATGGCGCGGACGGTCGGCTCAGGTGCTGGCGTCCCCGAACGCAGTCACGACCACCCGGCGCGACCCACCGCGGTCGCGGTGCTCACACAGGTAGATCCCCTGCCAGGTGCCGAGCGCGAAGCGGCCGTCGGCGATCGGCAGGGTCAAGGACGGCCCGAACAAGGACGCCTTCACGTGGGCCGGCATGTCGTCGGAGCCCTCCAGGACGTGACTCCAGTAGGCCGCCGACTCGGGCACGGCCTCGTTCGCCCACGACTCGAAGTCGCGGCGCACGTCGGGCGAGGCGTTCTCGTTCAGCGTCAGCGACGCCGACGTGTGCTGGATGAAGACGTGCGCGAGGCCGACGGCGAGGTCGCCCAGCTCGGGGACGGCCTGCTCGATCTCGTGAGTCACGAGGTGGAAGCCGCGCGGGCGCGGCTCGAGGGTCAGGGTGCGCTGGATCCAGACCATCCGCGGAAGGCCTCCATCAGGCCCTCGCGGACCTCGGGGTCGAGCTCCTGCTCGCGCACGACGCCGACCGCCCTGATCGTGCGCTCGAACTGGGTCACGTACTCGCGGCACTTCCCGCATGCGTCCAGGTGCTCCTCGAACCGGATCCGGTCGCGCTCGGGCAGCGCGCCCTCGAGGTAATCGGTGATCACCTCGACGAGCTCTTGGCACGGCATCTCTGGCAGCTGCTGGTTCATGAGTCCTCGTCCCTGAAGTAATCCTCGAGCGCCTGTCGCACCCTCGAGCGCGCGCGGTGAAGAAGCACCCTCTGGTTGGTATCCCCGACGCCCAACTCGTTACGCACGTCCTCGCTGCTCCAGCCCTCGACGTCCCGCAGCACGATCGCTGCCCGCTGGTTGGGCGGCAGCGTCTCGATCGTGCGGAAGATCAGCTCGCGCACCTCGCCGGCCAGCAGGCGCTCGTCCGGCTCCGTGCTCCACACGCACGGCGGAATCGCCCAGTGCCGCGGCGCCCGTTCCGCCTCGGGCGGGATGAACCGGTCCGGGTCCACCGCGTGACCCTCTTCCTCGCCGGCGACCGACGAGAAGGGCACGGTGCGACCCTCGCGCGTCCCGCGCGTCTTGGCGATGTTGGCCAGGATCCGGAAGATCCAGGTCTTGAGGGACGAGCGCTCCTCGAACCGGTCGAGCCCGTTGAGCACGCCGAGCCACGTCTCCTGCGCGACCTCCTCGGCGACGGCCTGGCTCGAGACGTAGAGCCGGGCCACCCGCACCAGTGACGGGTGGAGCCGGTCGACCAGCTCCGCGAAGGCCGCCTCGTCGCCCGTCCGCAGGGCGGCGATGACGCGCGCGTCGTCCACGCAGGCGACTGTAACGCGCGCGGACGAGCGCGGATAGGGTGGCGTTATGGCGCCACTGGAGGGGAAGGTCGTGGCGATCACGGGTGCGTCCTCGGGCATCGGCGAGGCGACCGCGATCGCACTCGCGGAGGCCGGTGCGCGCGTCTCGCTCGGCGCGCGCCGGGCCGACCGGCTCGACGCGCTCGTCGAGCAGATCGGGTCAGATCGCGCGCTCGCCATCGAGACCGACATCACGGACGAGGAGCAGGCGCGGGCGTTCATCCAGCGCACAAAGGACGAGCTCGGGTCGGTGGACGTCCTCGTCAACAACGCCGGTGTGATGCTGCTTGGGCTTCTGCTGATGCAGGAGTCGAACGACTGGCGCCGGATGATCGAGGTGAACCAGCTCGGCCTCCTCTACTGCTCGCACGAGGCGCTCAAGGTGATGACCGAGCAGGGCGGCGGCCACATCATCAACGTCTCGTCGGTCGCCGGCCGCATCGCCGCGCTCGGGTCCGCCGTCTACAACATGACCAAGTGGGGCGTGACGGGTTTCTCGGAGGCGCTTCGCCAGGAGGGCATCCACGTGAACGTGCGCGTGACCTGTATCGAGCCGGGCTTCGTCGAGACCGAGCTCCAGGGCCACAACACGAACCCGATGGTGGTCGACGCGATGGAGAAGTCGCAGGCGGAGATCGGGAAGGTCCTCGAGGCAAAGGACATCGCGAACGCGATCCTCTACGCCGTCTCGCAGCCCGAGCACGTCGGCATCAACGAGGTGCTCGTGCGGCCGACCAAGCAGGCCCGCTGACTCAGCCCCGCTCGACCGGCCAGCCGTGGCGCTCCCACGTGCCGACGCCGCCCTC
>DASPHG010000067.1:0-31807 GCA_035629775.1 Thermoleophilaceae bacterium
CTTCGGGCGCAAGGTCCTGATGTTCAACTCCGACGTCGAGATGGGCATCTGCAAGCCGGTCGCCGACGCCGACTGCTTCTACCGCAACGGCGAGGGCGACGAGGTCCTTTTCGTCCACGAGGGCGCGGGCGAGGTGGAGACCGTCTTCGGCCGCCTGCCGTTCGGCAAGCACGACTACATCGTCATCCCGCGCGGCACGACGTATCGCGTCGTGCTGGGCGACGGGCCGCACACCTGGCTGACGTTCGCGACGCCCGGCGAGATCGAGACCCCCAACCGCTACCGCAACCGCTACGGCCAACTGCTCGAGAACGCGCCGTTCTCGCAGCGCGACTTCCATCCGCCGCTCGAGCTCGAGACGCACTCGGACCGCGTCGACTACGAGCTCGTCGTTCGCGCGCGCGGCGGCTACCAGCACTTCACCCTCGACTACCACCCGTTCGACGTCGTCGGATGGGACGGCTACGTCTATCCGTACACGTTCAACATCCACGACTTCGAGCCGAAGTCGGGGCGCCTCCACCAGCCGCCACCCGTGCACCAGACCTTCCAGGGGCCGAACTTCGTGATCTGCTCGTTCTGCCCGCGCGAGCTCGACTGGGATCCGGAGGCGGTGCCGATTCCCTACGTGCACTCGAACCTCCAGTCCGAGGAGGTCATCTACTACGTCGACGGCCAGTTCGGGTCGCGCAAGGGCGTCGGCGTCGGGGCGATCACGCTTCACCCCAGCGGCCTGCCGCACGGCCCGCAGCCTGGTGTGGTGGAGAAGATGCTCGGCAAGCGCCACACCGACGAGCTCGCCGTCATGTGCGACACCTTCAAGCCGCTCAAGCTGACGCCGCTCGCCAAGGGGCTCGACGACCCGTCGTACGCGCTGAGCTGGCACACACCGCTGGAGACGGCAGAGGTCTGAGCTTCTTCGGCTGGGGAACGGTCCGGCGCGGGGACGGCGCCCCCGCCGCCGCGGCGCGGATCGACGACGAGGTCCTGCTGCTGGGCGACGAGGTCCGGTCGCTCCGCCATCTGATCGCGCAGGGGCCCGAGCGCTGGCGTGAGGAGCGCGAGCGTGTGTACGAGTCACGCGACCGCGTGCCGCTCGAGGAGTGCGAGGTCCTACTGGCGGTCGCGCCGCGGGACTACGTGGACTTCTACGCGTCGCTCGAGCACGCGACGAACGTCGGGCGGATGTTCCGCCCGGACTCGCCGCTCGAGCCGAACTGGCGCCACCTGCCGGTTGGCTACCACGGCCGCGCGTCCGGGGTCGTCGTCTCCGGCACGCCGGTCGTGCGGCCCAGCGGCCAGCTCGGCGAGGGCCGCTTCGCCCCGACGGAGGCGCTCGACTACGAGTGCGAGCTCGGGCTGGTGACGGACCGGGAGGCGCGCATCTTCGGCGTCGTCTTGTTGAACGACTGGAGCGCACGTGACATCCAGGCCTGGGAGTACCGGCCGCTCGGCCCGTTCCTCGGCAAGGCATTCGCGACCTCGGTCTCGCCCTGGATCGTCCCGCTCGAAGACCTGTCGACCGCCCGGCCGCGACCGCAGGAGCCGCAGCCGCTGCCGTATCTCGCCCGGGCAAGGGGCGACGCGCTGGACGTGGAGCTCCAGGTTGCCGTCAACGGCGAGGTGCTCACGCGAACGAACGCACGCGGGCTCTACTGGACGCCGACACAGCTGCTCGCGCATGTCACCTCCGGCGGAGCACCGGTGACGGCCGGCGACCTGTTCGGCACCGGGACGATCTCCGGCGCCGAAGCGGGAAGCGAGGGTTGCCTGCTCGAGCGTTTCCGCGGCGAGCGGTGGCTCGAAGACGGCGATGAGGTGGTGCTTTCGTCGCCGAGTTTGGGCGAATGCGCCGCACGCGTCTTGCCGGCTCGTTAAGGCCGGATTTTCCCGGCGTTAGACCGATTGGAGGCCCGATTCCGGGGGTAAGGCCGTTGCTAGACTGGCCTCCCGGCTCGGCGACGGGCGAAGGGGGGTTGTCTCCGACGGCGAATCTGCCGATTGAGGCACTAGACCTTCCGACTCCCGAGTAGGGTCGGCAGTCCCCGATAAGAAGGATCCGCAGATGTTCGAGCGCTTCACCGAGAGGGCCCGCCAGGTGGTCGTCCTCGCCCAGGAGGAGGCTCGCATCCTGAAGCACAACTACATCGGCACCGAGCACATCCTGCTCGGTCTCCTCCGCGAGGAGGAGGGTCTCGCCGCTCGGGTCCTCGAGTCGCTCGACATCACCGTCGAGCGCGTGCGCGCTCAGGTCGTGCGCATCGTCGGCTCCGGCGAGGAGGTCACCTCGGGGCAGATCCCGTTCACGCCGCGTGCGAAGAAGGTGCTCGAGCTCGCGCTCCGCGAGGCGCTGTCGCTCGGCCACAACTACATCGGCACCGAGCACATCCTGCTCGGCCTGGTGCGCGAGAACGAGGGCGTCGCCGCCCGCATCCTGCTCGACTTTGACGCCGACTCGGAGAAGATCCGCAACGAGGTCATCCGCATGCTCTCCGGGCCGGGCGGCCGCCGCCAGGGCCAGGGCGCGGGTGCCGGCGCCGGCTCCGGCGAGGGCAAGAAGTCGTCGAAGCTGCTCGACCAGTTCGGCCGCAACCTCACGAAGCTCGCCTCCGACGGCAAGCTCGACCCGGTGGTGGGGCGCGAGAACGAGATCGAGCGGATCATGCAGATCCTCTCCCGCCGCACGAAGAACAACCCGGTTCTCGTGGGCGAGCCGGGAGTCGGCAAGACCGCGGTCGTCGAGGGGCTCGCGTCGCGCATCACGAAGGGCGAGGTCCCCGAGCTGCTCAAGAACAAGCAGATCTACACGCTCGACCTGGCGGCGCTGGTCGCGGGTTCGAAGTACCGCGGCGAGTTCGAGGAGCGTCTGAAGAAGGTGATGAAGGAGATCACCCAGCGCGGCGACATCATTCTTTTCATCGACGAGCTGCACAACCTCGTCGGTGCCGGCGCCGCTGAGGGCGCGATCGACGCGGCGTCGATCCTGAAGCCGGCGCTGGCCCGCGGCGAGCTGCAGACCGTCGGCGCCACGACGCTCGACGAGTACCGCAAGTACCTGGAGCGCGACTCGGCGCTCGAGCGACGCTTCCAGCAGATCCGGGTCGACCAGCCCTCGACCGAGGAGACGGTTCAGATCCTCAAGGGCCTGCGCGAGCGCTACGAGCAGCACCACAAGGTGCAGATCTCGGACGAGGCCCTCGAGGCCGCCGCCGAGTTGGCCGACCGCTACATCTCCGACCGCTTCCTCCCGGACAAGGCGATCGACCTGATCGACGAGGCCGCGTCGCGCATGCGCATCAAGTCGATGAGCTCACCGCCCGTCTACCGCGAGCTCGAGGACGAGATCGCCGAGACGCGCCGCCAGAAGGAGGCGGCGATCGAGGCGCAGGAGTTCGAGAAGGCCGCGAACCTCCGCGACCAGGAGCGCCAGCTCACGAACAAGAAGCGCGAGCTCGAGGAGCAGTGGCAGTCGGGCGAGTCGGGCGAGCGCCCGTCCATCGGCGAGGAGGAGATCGCCGACATCGTCTCGATGTGGACCGGCATCCCGGTCTTCAAGCTGACAGAGGCCGAGACGCAGAAGCTGATGCGCATGGAGGACGAGCTCCACAAGCGCGTGATCGGGCAGCACGCCGCGATCGAGACGATCTCGAAGGCGATCCGCCGTTCGCGCGCGGGCCTCAAGGACCCGAAGCGCCCGACCGGATCGTTCATCTTCCTCGGCCCCTCGGGCGTCGGCAAGACCGAGCTCGCGCGCACGCTCGCCGAGTTCCTCTTCGGCGACGAGGAGGCGATGGTCCGGATCGACATGTCCGAGTACATGGAGAAGCACTCCGTGTCGCGGCTCGTCGGCTCCCCGCCCGGCTACATCGGCTACGACGAGGGCGGCCAGCTCACCGAGGCGGTGCGGCGCAAGCCCTACAGCGTGCTCCTGCTCGATGAGATCGAGAAGGCCCACCCCGACGTCTTCAACATCCTGCTTCAGATCCTCGAGGACGGGCGCCTCACCGACGCGCAAGGCCGCACGGTGGACTTCCGCCACGCGATCGTGATCATGACCTCGAACATCGGGGCGGCGCAGATCGCGAAGAACACCGGGCTCGGCTTCTCGATCTCGACGGACGAGACCGGCGTCAGCTACGACGAGATGAAGACGAACATCATGGGCGAGCTGAAGAAGGTCTTCCGCCCGGAGTTCCTCAACCGGATCGACGACGTCATCGTCTTCCACAAGCTCACTAAGGACGAGATCCGCGAGATCGTCGAGCTGCTGCTCAAGCGGATCCGCGAGGCGATGGCCGAGCGCGAGCTCTCGCTCAACCTGACCGAGGACGCGAAGGACCTGCTGGTCGAGAAGGGCTGGGACCCGTCGATGGGTGCGCGCCCACTTCGCCGCGCGATCCAGCGCTACATCGAGGACCCCCTCTCCGACGCCGTGCTGCGGTCGCAGGCGCCCGAGGGCGCGACGATCGAGGTTGGGCGCGTCGAGGGCAAGGACGGCGGCGACCCGGACGTGAACATCACGATCAAGGCGCCGACCAAGAAGCGCAAGAAGGTCGCCGCCGGCGTGGGCGCCGAGGGCGACGAGTCCGCGGTCGACGAAGGCGCGTCCGAGTCCGAGCCGGCGGCCGAGTTGCCGGACGAGCCCGAGGTCCTGCCCGAGGCGCCCGATGCGCCGCCGGCGGACGACCAGCCCGCGCCGAGCTAGCGCGCCGGCAGCCACCTGCGGCATGACGTCGGCCGTCGAGATCAAGGTGCGCTCGAACGGGCCGTACAAGGTGACCGGCCCGATCCGGCTGATCGACGCCGACGGGACCGAGTACGACGTGCCCGCCGGCGAGCCGGTGATCCTCTGCCGCTGCGGGGCGTCGAAGACGAAGCCCTTTTGCGACAAGTCCCACTCGCGGATCGGCTTCGAGGCCGCCGAGCGAGCGGTGCGCTGACGTTTAGCAGCGTCGGCCCGGGTCACCCTAGGAGTAATGGCCGTGGCTTTCGAGAGATCGCTTGCGAAGAATGTCGAGGCGCCGGCACTCGCCCGCGGCCTCGTGCGCGATCTGCGCGGCGAGGTCCGCTCGGACGTCGTGGCCGATGCGGCCCTGCTCGTCTCGGAGCTCGTGTCGAACGGCGTCAAGTACGGCGGCGACGGTGAGATCCAGGTTCACATCGAGGCCGAGCCCGACCGCCTTCGCGCGGAGATCGTCGACCAGGGCAACGGCTTCATTCCCCGGACGCGTGACAGCCGCCACATGACCGTCGCCGACGCAGGCGGGTGGGGCCTCCACCTGGTCGAGACGCTCGCCGACGATTGGGGCGTGCATACCGGCAGCACCCACGTCTGGTTCGAGATCCGCCGGGACTGAACCGTCCACCCGCGGGCTTAAGTTGGGCGGATGCGTCCGCGCACCGTCTTCTCCTGCTCAGCCTGTGGCCACGAGAGCCCCAAGTGGCACGGCCGCTGCCCGGGCTGCGGCGACTGGAACACGCTCGTCGAGGAGAAGCCGGCCGCGCCGCGCGCGGGGCGGTCAAAGCCCGGCCGAGTGGCCGCGCCGGTGCGCCTCGCCGACGTGGCGGCGCCGAAGACCGCGCGCTACTCGACCGGGATCGGCGAGCTCGACCGGGTGCTGGGCGGAGGGATCGTGCCCGGTTCGCTCGTCCTGCTCGGCGGCTCGCCCGGGATCGGGAAGTCCACCCTGACCGCCTCGGCCCTCGGGAACCTCGCGTCGGAGCGCAAGGTCCTCTACGTGACCGGCGAGGAGTCCCCCGCGCAGGTCAAGCTTCGGGCGGAGCGGCTGGGCCCGGCGGCGCTCGAGGTCCCGATCGTGGCCGAGACCGACCTCGACGCGGTGATCGCGACGATCGAGGCCGAGCGGCCGGCGGTCTGCGTGATCGACTCGGTGCAGACGCTGTATGCCCCCGACCTGACCGGCGCGCCCGGGTCCGTCGGCCAGGTGCGGGAGGTCGCGGGCCGGCTGATGCGCGTGGCCAAGGAACGCGACGTCGCGACGGTGCTGGTCGGCCACGTCACTAAGGAGGGCTCGCTCGCGGGCCCGCGCGTGCTCGAACACCTAGTGGACTGCGTGCTCCAGTTCGAGGGCGAGCGCGAGCGCACGTACCGCACCCTGCGGGCGCTCAAGAACCGGTTCGGCTCGACCAACGAGGTCGGCGTCTTCGAGATGCGCGACGACGGCCTGGCGGAGGTCGCCGACGCCTCGGCCCGTTTCGTCGCCGAGGCCACGCGCGCGCCCGGATCCGTCGTCCTCGCCTCGATGGAGGGCACGCGGCCGCTCCTGGTCGAGGTGCAGGCGCTCGTGGCGCCCACGGAGCTCGTCCCGCCGCGCAGGGTGGCCAACGGAGTGGATCGCAACCGGCTCGCGCTGATCCTCGCCGTCCTGTCGCGCCACGGCGGCTTCGGCCTGGGTGCCAGCGACGTCTTCGTGTCGCTCGCGGGCGGCGTCCGGGTGGACGAGCCGGGGGCGGACCTCGCGATCGCGCTGGCGCTCGCCAGCGCGGCAAAGGGCATCCCGCTCGGCGCCGAGCGCCCGCTCGCCGCCTTCGGCGAGATCGGCCTGACCGGCGAGCTGCGCGCGGTGGCGCACCACGAGCGACGCGTCAGCGAGGCGGCGAAGTTCGGCCTGGCCCCGGTGCTAGCGCCGGGTGACGGCGCCGCGACGCTCCGCGAGGCGCTGACGCGCGCCCTGCAGCCGCGGCCGGAGCCGGCGGCCGAGGCCGAGGCCGCCTAGTAGGGCGCCGGCCGGCCGCTCTTGCGGACGGCCAGCCACAGCCCGCCGTACTCGTCCACGTTGTGGCAGAAGACCTGCCCGGGGCCCTCGTGCGCGTAGTAGTAGAGCGGGTGGCCGCCGTAGGTGATCTGCGTGCGCCCGCTGCGGCGCTTCACGGTGCCGAGCAGCTCCCGATCCAGTCCCTTGCCGAGCCGCGGGCGGCCCTTCGCGTACACGGGTGGCCACGCTGCCGCGCACGCTCCGTAGCAGCGCGGCTCGGTGGAATCCTCCTTGTCGAACAGGTAGATCGCCTGCCGGCGCGAGTCGAAAAGGATCCGGCCGTAATCGCTGTCGCGCAGCACGACCTTGGTGCCCGCTCGCCCATCGCGCTCGCCGGAGGCACCCAGGCCGAGCGCGAGCGCCACCGAGAGGATTGCCACACCGATCACGGTGGATTGGTCACATGCGACGCCCGATCGTTACAGAATGCCGGAATAGAGCCAAAAACCGCTGGTAACTCGGCAGCTTTGCCGTACAATGGGGCTGGTGCAGCACGCCGGGGACGAGGTCTCAGAGCTCGAAAATCGACAGGAGCCCCGGCTAGTAAGGGCGCTCGAGATGGTCGCGCCCGGAACCGCGGTGCGGGAGGGCATCGACGCGATCGTGCAGGCGCGGCTGGGCGCGCTGATCTGCATCGGCGACGACGCCGAGCTGTCGTTCCTCTACTCGGGCGGCATCAAGATCGACATGGACTACACGCCGGCGGTGCTCTACCAGCTGGCGAAGATGGACGGCGCGATCATCCTGAACTCGAACACGACGAAGATCTCGTGGGCGAATGTCCAGCTGATGCCGGACCCCACGATCCTCTCGATGGAGACGGGCACCCGGCACCGGACCGCGGAGCGTGTCTCGAAGCAGACCGACTCGCTCGTGATCGCCGTGTCGGCCAGCCGCGACGTCGTCTCGCTCTACCTCGACGGCGCGAAGTACATCCTCGAGGACATCCCCGTCGTCCTCGCCAAGGCCAACCAGGCGCTCGCGACGCTGGACAAGTACCGCACCCGCCTCGACCAGGTCTCGACGCGCCTGACCGCGCTCGAGTTCGAGGGCGGCGTAACGCTCCACGACGTCCTGACGGTGCTCCAGCGCTCCGAGCTCGTCACACGAATGGCGGTGGAGATCGAGCGGTACATCGTCGAGCTCGGCACCGAGGGCCGGCTTATCGAGATGCAACTCGAGGAGACGATGGTCGGGGTCGCCGGCGCGAAGGCCGCGCTCGTCCACGACTACCTTGCCGACTACTCGGAGGAGAGCTTCGCGCTCGTCGTCGACTCGATGGCGCGCCTCCCACACCAGGACCTTCTTGACTTCGGGCGGCTCGGGGAGCTGCTCGGCTACGAGCGCAAGCTCAACACCCTCGACCATCCCGTCTCCCCGCGGGGATACCGCATCCTCGGGGCCATTCCGCGCATCCCGAAGCTCGTCGTCCAGGCGATCGTGCGCGAGTTCGGCGGGCTGGACGAGATCCTCGCCGCCACGGACTCGGAGCTAGAGGCCGTCGAGGGCGTCGGGGAGATGCGGGCGAAGGAGATCCGCGAGGGCCTTCGCCGGCTACAGGAGATCAACCTCGTGGATCGATATCTGCAAACCTGATTGGGGCGCTGACGCGCCGTCTGTCAACTAGGAGGAAGTCATCAGCGACACGATGTTGGAGAACGCAGCAGGGGACCTCGCGATCAGCCGCGAGACGCCGCACATCGAGTACGAGGTCGGCGATTTCGTGGTGTACCCCCATCACGGGGCCGGCAAGGTCCTCAAGAAGGAGATCAAGGAGATGATCGGTGAGAAGCGGGAGTACCTCACGATCAAGATCCTCCACAACGACATGACGGTGATGGTCCCGACCGAGAACGCGGGGATCGCCGGGCTGCGGCGCGTGATCGACGAGGAGGCCGTGGAGAAGGTCCTCGGAGTCCTGCGCGACGACGTCAGCCAGATGCCGAAGAACTGGAACCGGCGCTTCAAGCACAACCGGGACAAGATCAAGACCGGCGATGTGTTCGAGCTCGCCGAGGTAGTCCGCAACCTCGCGATCCGCGAGTCGGACAAGGGGCTCTCGACCGGCGAGAAGCAGATGTACACGCGCGCGAAGAAGATCCTCGCGTCCGAGCTGATGTACGCGCTCGAGATGGAGGAGGACGAGGCGGAGGAGCACCTCGACAAGCTGATCGAGGACGCCCACGCCGAGCGTACGGGCGCGGTGGCCGCCGGCTAGTGAGGTAGCGACCCTCGAGGGTTATATGTCCGTCGTCGGGATCGTTCCCGCCGCCGGAGCAGGCGAACGCCTTGGTGCCGACGTGCCCAAGGCGTTCGCCGTTCTGGGGGGCCGACCCATGCTCGAATGGAGCCTGGACGTCCTGCGCGAGGTCTGCGACCGCGTGGTCGTGGCGGTGCCGCCGGACCGCGCGGCGCCACCCGACTTCGTGCCCGGCGGCGCGACGCGCTCGGCGTCCGTGCGCGCCGCGCTCGACGCCGCGCCCGAGGCGTCCGTCGTCGTCGTCCACGACGCGGCCCGGCCGCTCGTGACGGCGGAGCTTGTGCGCCGCTGCATCGACGCGCTGGAGGGCTTCGACGGCGCGATCGCGGCGCTCCCGGTCACCGACACCGTGAAGGTGGTGGACGGCGCGGAGATCATCCGCACGCCCGATCGCGGCCGGCTGTGGGCGGCCCAGACGCCGCAGGTGTTCCGGGCCGAGGCGCTTCGGCGGACGAGCGGGGAGGGGACCGACGACGCTGCGCTCGTGGAGGCGACGGGCGGGCGCGTGTGCGTGGTGGAGGGAATCCCCGAGAACTTCAAGGTCACGACGCCGCTCGACATGCGCATCGCCGAGATGCTCCTGTGCTGACGGACTACCACCTGCACCTGCGGCCGGACGAGGACGGAACGCCGCCGGCGGGCTACTTCACGGACGCGAACGTTGAGCGCTACCGCGCGGCCGCGACCGAGCGCGGGATCGCCGAGCTCGGCGTCGCCGAGCACGTGCACCGCTTCAGCCGGGCGCTCGACGTATGGACCCATCCCTTCTGGCGGCGCTGGGCGGTGGACGACCTCGACGAGTACGTCGCCTTCGTCCGCAGCGAGACCGACCTGAAGCTCGGCATCGAGGCCGATTACGTCCCGGGCCGCGAGGACCGGATGGCGACGCTTCTCGACGAGCACGAGTGGGACTACGTCGTGGGCTCGGTTCACTTCATCCGCGACGATGCGGTCGACATGCGCGGCAAGTGGGACATCTGGAGCACCCAGGGCGATCCGGAGAAGGTGTGGGCGGCGTACTTCGACGCGCTGGGCGAGGCCGCGCGGACGGGCATGTTCGACGTGCTCGCGCATCCCGACCTCGTGAAGGTCTGGGGCGACCGGGTTCCCGACGGCGACCTGCGCCGCTTCTACGATCGCGCGATGGACGGGATCGCGGAGTCGGACGTGGCGATCGAGGTCTCCACGGCCGGGCTGCGCAAGCCGGTCGGCGAGCTATACCCCACCCGGCCGTTCCTCGAGATGTGCCTCGACGCGGGCCGGCCGGTGGCGCTGTCCTCGGACGCCCACCTGCCGGAGCAGGTGGGGCACGAGTACGAGCGCGCGGTCGAGTGGCTTGCGGACGCCGGGGTCACGGAGCTCGCGGTGTTCGACCGGCGCGAGCGGCGGCTGGAGCCGATCGGATGAGCGATCGCTCCGGCATCGGCTTCGACTCGCACAGGCTCGCCGAGGGGCGGCCGCTGATCCTCGGCGGCGTCGAGATCGCGGACGCCGATCGCGGCCTCGACGGCCACTCGGACGCCGACGTGCTCACCCACGCGATCATCGATGCGCTGCTCGGCGCCGCGGGCCTGGGCGACATCGGCCAGCACTTCCCCGACACCGACGAGGCCTGGAAGGGCGCGAACAGCATGGGCCTGCTGAGCGACGTGTGCACGTTCCTCGAGGACCACGGCTGGACGGTGCGTCACGTGGACTGCACGCTGATCTGCGAGGCCCCGAAGATGGCCCCGCACCGCGACGACATCCGCCGATCGCTCGCGCGCTGCATCGGCATCAAGCCGATCGACGTCAACGTGAAGTTCACGACGAACGAGGGGATGGGCTTCGTGGGCCGCGGCGAGGGCATGGCGGCCCTGGCGGTGGCCACCGTGGAGCGGGCGGATTGAGCGCCGAGGTCCGCATCCAGGACACGCTTACCGGAGAGCTGCGCATCCTCGAGCCGCGCGAGCCGGGGAAGGTCGGGATCTACGCCTGCGGGCCGACCGTCTACGGCCGCATCCACGTCGGCAATGCGCGCCCGTTCGTCGTCTTCTCGCTCCTCAAGCGCTTCCTCGAGCACGCGGGCAACGAGGTCACGCTCGTCGCGAACATCACGGACGTGAACGACAAGATCTACGACGCGGCCCGCGCGGAGGGCATCGGCAGTGAGCAGCTAGCCGGTCAGATGACTGCCCATTACGTGAAGGACACCGATCGCCTCGGCCTCGGCCGCCCCGACCGTGAGCCGACCGCGACCGGGACGATGGAGGGGATCATCGCCCTCATCGGCGACCTGATCGACTCGGGTCACGCGTACGCCGCCGAGGGCGACGTCTACTTCCGGGTCGCGAGCTTCGCGGAGTACGGCAAGCTCTCGAACCGGCCCGCCGAGGAGATGCAGCAGGGCGAGGGCGACGACGCGGCGAGCCTCAAGGAGTCGCCGCAGGACTTCGCGCTCTGGAAGGCGCAGAAGGAGGGCGAGGACACCGCCTGGGACGCGCCGTGGGGGCGCGGGCGGCCGGGGTGGCACATCGAGTGCTCGGCGATGGCCGAGGAGATCCTCGGAGTGGACTTCGACGTCCACGGCGGCGGCTCCGACCTGGTCTTCCCGCACCACGAGAACGAGATCGCCCAGACGGAGGCCGCCCGCGGGAAGCCGCTCGCGCGGATCTGGATGCACAACGGGATGGTCCGGCTCGAGGGCGAGAAGATGGCGAAGTCGGTGGGCAACATCTTCCTGCTGAACGAGGCGCTTGACGAGGCGGGCCGCGACGCGCTGATCATGTACTTCGTCTCGGGCCACTACCGCCAGCCCATCGCCTACTCGAAGGAAGCGCTGGCCGACGCCGCGCGGTCCGTCGAGCGCGTGCGCGACTTCGCCCGCCGGCTCGATTCCGATGCGCCCGCGGAGGGGATCGAGCCGTACGCGGAGCGTTTCTTCGCCGCGCTGGCGGACGACTTCAACACGCCCGCCGCGCGCGCGGCCCTGTTCGACTGGATCAGTGAGGGCAATCGCCGGCTCGATGCGGGCGAGCGGCTGGGGACGGGGGCGCTTCGGCAGATGCTGTGGGTGCTGGGCCTCGACAACCTGCTCGAGCCGGACGAGGAGGCCGCGCCGCCCGAGGCGGAGCGCCTGCTCGAGGAGCGCGAGGCGGCGCGCGCCGCCCGCGACTTCGCGACGGCCGACGCGCGCCGCGACGAGCTCGCCGCGCTCGGCTGGACCGTCCGCGACACCCCCGCCGGCCCGCAGCTAGTCCGCCAGGCGTGATCGTCTACGGCCGCAATGCGGTCCGGGAGGCCGAGCGGGGCCCGCGGCGCGTGGTCCGCGTCTGGGAGGACCTGCCAGACGACGAGCTCGAGCGCGTCTGTGGCTCGCCGGACCACCAGGGCATCTGCGCCGAGGTTGAGCCCTACCGCTACGCCGACCCCCATTCTGTCCTCGCAGACGAGAACGCGCTCGTACTCGCGCTCGACGAGGTCCAGGACCCGCACAACCTCGGCGCCGTCTGCCGGGTCGCCGAGGTGGGGGGCGCCGCGGGCGTCGTGATCCCGGAGCGCAGAAGCGCGGAGGTGACCCCCGCGGTCTGCAAAGCGTCAGCCGGCGCCGTGGAGCACCTCGCGGTCGCGAAGGTCCGCAACCTGGCCGACTTCCTCGCTGAGGCGAAGGACGCGGGCGCCTGGGTCTACGGAGCTGCCCCGGACGGGATCCCGTACGACCAGCCGGACTACCGCGGCCGCGTCGTGCTCGTCCTCGGTGCGGAGGGGAAGGGGCTCAGGCCGCGTGTGGCGGCCACCTGCGACGAGCTGGTCGCGCTGCCCGTGCGCGGCCGGGTCGAGTCGCTGAACGTCTCGACGGCGGCCGCGGCCCTGACCTACGGAATCCTGCAATTTCGTGTGCAAAGTTGACAGGGCTCCATAACGTCCGGACAATCGTTTAGAAGTAAGGCTGCACCTCAGCTAGAGAGAGCTGAGAACAATTGACAGGGCGCTGCCAGGGGAGGTAAGCGCGCCGGACTTCCGTCGGGGATCCCAGGATCCCGGAGGAGAAGCTCATGGCAATCAGTACTCCCCGTACGCAGGCGCATGGATCTAACGCTGAAGCTGAGCTTGACGATCATTACCTGATCGCTCTCGCCAAGCAGGGCCGGCCGGACGCCTACGACATGATCGTCCGGCGCTATTACGGCTTCGTGCGCCTGAAGGCGTCGTCGTACTTCCTGATCGGCGGGGACTCCGACGACCTGATCCAGGAGGGCCTCGTCGGGCTCTACAAGGCGGTCCGCGACTACCGCTCCGACCGCGAGTCCAGCTTCCGCAACTTCGCGGAGCTGTGCATCACGCGGCAGATCATCACCGCGGTCAAGACCGCCACGCGCAACAAGCACACGCCGCTCAACCAGTACGTGTCGTTCTCGCAGACGCCTGCGGCGGCCGGCGACAGCGAGCCCACGCTGGACGAGGTGCTCCCGGGCCCGTCGCACACCGACCCGGTCAACCAGGTGATCTCGACCGAGGAGCTGCAGAGCCTGGTCGCGTGCCTGTCGAGCGTGCTGTCCGAGCTCGAGAGCTCGGTCCTGTCGCTCTACCTCGACGGCCGCTCCTACGAGGAGGTCGCCGAGCGGCTCGCCTGCGACACCAAGACCGTCGACAACGCCCTCCAACGGGTGAAGCGCAAGGTGGGCGCGCACCTGGCCTCGCGCGCCGTCCCGCTGTAGGAACGCACATAGGGGGACGGACCCCGTTCGTTGCACGTAGAGTCGGCGGCGTCGTGGACGCCGCCGAGCTCGCCTTCACAGGACCCCTCCGCCAGGCCGATCTGATCCGCGCGGGCGAGGTGTCCGCGCGTGAGCTCGTCGAGGTGTACCTGGAGCGGATCGGGCGGATCGACCTCCAGCTGAACGCCTTCCGGGTTGTCCTGGCGGAGCGGGCTCTCGCCGAGGCCGACCAGGCGGACGCCCGCCGCGGCGAGGCGGACGGCCCACCGTTCCTCGGCGTTCCCTTCGCCATCAAGGACAACCACGACCTCGCGGGCGAGGTGACGACGCACGGCACCGACGCCTACGACCGCACTCCCGTGCGAGAGGACGCCGAGATCGTGCGGCGCCTGCGTGCCGCGGGCGCGATCCCAATCGGCAAGACGCACCTGCCGGAGCTCGCGATATCAGGCTTCACCGAGTCCGCCACGTGGGGCGTGACGCGGAACCCGTGGAGCCTCGACCACTCGCCGGCCGGGTCGAGCGGCGGCAGCGGTGCGGCCGTCGCGGCGGGGATGGCCTCGTTCGCGACCGCCTCGGACGGGGCCGGCTCGATCCGCTACCCGGCCGCCAACTGCCGAATTTTCGGCCTGAAGCCCCAGCGGGGCCGGGTGTCACTCATGCCCGACCCGGAGCACTGGTACGGCCTGTCGGTCGCGGGGGTGCACACGGTCTCGGTGCGCGACCAGGCTGCGCTTCTCGACGCCATCGCGGGCCCCGCCCCGGGGGATGCCGACACGCCGCCCGCCTGGGAGCGCCCGCTGGCCGACGCCGCGGCGTCGCCACCCGGGAAGCTGCGGATCGCGGTCTCGACCAAGCCGCCCGCTGCGGGAGTGCGCGTTGCCGAGGACTGCAGGCGCGCCGCCGCCGAGACGGGGGAGCTGCTCCGGTCACTCGGCCACGAGGTACGCGCACACGACCCTGACTACGGCCTCCTAGCGACGGCGTTCTTCGCGCGTTACTTCCACGGGATCCGCGAGGACGTCCTTCGCATGCCGAGGCAGGATCGACTCGAGCGGCGAACGCGTGGGTTCGGGCGGCTCGGCCTCCCGTGGGGTCCCCTCGTGGAGCGCGCGCGCCGGGACGAGGCCGCCCACGCCAAGCGGATCTTCTCGATCTTCGACGAGCACGACGTGCTCATCACGCCGATGACCGCTCAGCCGCCGATCGAGGTCATGCGCTGGGAGGGCCTCGGTGCGACGCGCACGGCCGAGGGCATGGGGCGCGTGTATCCGTTCGCGGGGACGTGGAACGTCCTCGGCAACCCCGCCGCCTCCGTCCCCGCGTTCCTGAACGCCGACGGCCTGCCGATCGCGGTCCAGCTCGTCGGGCGGCCGAACGACGAGCACACGCTGGTCGCCCTCGCCGCGCAGCTCGAAGCCGAGCGGCCCTGGTCGACGCCGCGCCCGCCGGTGGCCGTCGCCTAGCGCGAGGGCTCGACCACGCGGACCGCGGTGCGGCCGCTCACCTCGGACGGCTCACCCTCGCCGATGATCCCGGTCCCCTCGATCATGGTGAAGAAGGCGCGCGCGAACGGCGAGCCCGCGGTGCGCGTCCGGACCGCCTCCCAATCCACCTTCTCGCGGAGTGAGCGCGCCATCTGGAGCAGTCCCGAGTAATCGACGTAGTGCTCGTGGAGCGCCAGCAGCTTCGTGCACAGGACGTCCTCGAGTGCCATCACGCGAATCGGCATCGCGAGCACCTCGAGGTCCTCGCCGCGGGCGATCACCTCGTCGTCGATCTCCATCCCCTTCGGGTAGAAGATGAGATCCACGAGGACCTCGCCGTCCCACGCCTTGTACAGCCAGCCCTCGGGCGGCTTCTCGGGCCGGAGCCCCTCGTCCTCCAGCACCTGCAGGGCCCGGTCGGCGTCCTCGGGCTTGACCATGAAATCGAGGTCCTTCCGTCGCTCCGGCCCGCCGTGGGCCCAGAACGCGAGGCTGCCGCCGAGGAGGTAGGGGATCTGGTTGTCGCGCAGCACCGCGCCGACTTTCTTCAGCGTCTCGGAGATATCGCCGAACGAATGCTCGCTGGAGGGCATGTCGTTCCCTTACCCGCCGCTTCGGGTAAATGCACCCCGTGTCCATCCGCATGGCCGCAGCGGGCGACGTCCACATCCGGGACGCCAACCGCGAACAGCTGACCGAGGCCTTCGCCGCGCTTGCCGGGGAGGTCGATCTCGTGCTGCTCGCGGGCGACCTGACCACGCACGGCGAGCCCGAGCAGGGCGTCTGGCTCGCGGAGGCGTGCTCGGGCCTCGACGTGCCGGTGTTCGCCGTGCTCGGCAACCACGACTGGCACGCCGATCGCGCCGATGAGCTGATCGCGGCGCTTGAGGAGGGCGGGATCACCGTCCTCGAACGCGAGTCGCGCATCATCGACCTCGACGGCTGTGAGGTCGGTATCGCCGGCCTGAAGGGGTTCGTCGGCGGGTTCCCGGGCTCGAGCCTGCCGGACTTCGGCGAGCCCCTGTTGCGTCAGGTCTACCGCCAGTCGAGCGATGACGTCGAGGCACTCGACGCCTGCCTGCGCGAGATCGCCAACTGCCCCTACCGGATCGTGCTGATGCACTACGCGCCGTCCGCCGAGACGCTCCGGGGCGAGCCTGAGGGCATCTGGGCCTTCCTCGGCAACGAGCGCATCGCCGCGCCGATCCGCGAGCACGAGCCCGACCTGGTCCTGCACGGCCACGCGCACGCAGGCACGTTCGAGGGCCGAATCGGCGCCTCACCCGTCTACAACGTTTCGGTTCCCGTGATGGGGCGGGACTTCTGGGTGCTCGAGCTGGCGTCGCTGCGCCGCCCCACGACGCCGATCCACTAGGAGGCGGCGAAGCCGCCGGTCACGCGAGCCGGACGCTCGCCATCCCATCAGGACGCGGGCAGGGATGCACGCGGAGCTAGTCCGACCCTGGGTACAGGGTCATCCCACCGTCGACGTACAGGGTGGTCCCGACGACGTACCCGGCCTGGTCCGACGCGAGCCAGGCGATCGCGCGGGCGATCTCCTCCGGCTCCGCCCAGCGTCCGAGCGGGACCTCGTCGGTCGTGACGTCCGCGTCGTCGGCGCCCGCGTTGATCGGCGTACGCGTGGCGCCCGGAGCGACCGAGCAGACGCGGATCCCGCGCGGCGCCAGCTCCTTGGCGATCGAGCCGACGAAGAGCTTCAGGCCGCCCTTCGACGCCGCGTAGTGGCAGTAGCGCATCCACGGCATGACCTCGTGCACGCTCGTGTTGACGACGATCGTGCCGGCGTCCATCAGGCGAGCCGCCTCGCGGCAGCACAGAAAGGCCCCGGTCAGGTTCACGTCGAGGACCTTCCGCCACGACTCGAGCGGCATGTCCACGAGCTCGTAGGGCTCCTGGATGCCGGCGTTGTTCACGAGCAGGTCGAGCCCACCGAGTGCGTCCGCCGCCTCGGCGAATCCGCGCCGGACATCGTCCTCGCGCGCGACGTCCATCCGCACGGGGACGGCCCGGCCGCCGGCCGCTTCGATCGCCTCCGCCATCGCTCGTGCGGCATCAGGCTCGCCCACGTGGTTGATGGCGACCGCGGCGCCGTGCGCGGCCAGCTCGAAGGCGGTCGCCCGCCCGATCCCGGAATCGCCGCCGGTGACGAGCGCGCGCCGACCCTCCATCAGGCGCGCATCCTCCGGGTATAGGGTGAGCGCAAAGCCGCCCATGCGGGTTTTCTCCCCGGACGGGCGCGGTATGAACCCGCCATGCAGGCAAACGATCTCGACCGCGACACGCTGCGCAGGCTCGCCGAGGCGAAGGCCGCGAACGGCGGCAAGGCGATCAGCTTCTACCTGAACCTGGAGCCGACCGAGTTCGCGACTCCGCCGGCGCGCGCCTCGGCCATTCGCTCGCTCCTCGACGAGGGCGAGAAGAAGGTCAAGGAGGCCGAGAGCGGTGAGGCGAACCGCGGCCTGCGTGCCGGGTTCGAGCGGGCGCGCGAGTTCTTCAACGGCGACATTCCGACCGACGGTGTGCGCGGGCTCGCGGTCTTCTCATGTGGCGAGACCGAGCTGTTCGAGGTGATCCGGCTGCCGCGCGCGGTCCAGTCCGAGGTCGTGATCTCCGACTCGCCGTTCATCGAGCCGCTCGTGGACCTCGTGTCCGGCACGTGGTGCGTCCTTCTCTGCAACCGCCGCACCGCACGCGTCTTCCGCGGCTCGAGCGACCGGCTCGAGGAGGTCGCGCGGATCACCTCCGACGACGTCCTTTCCCAGGCGGACGCGGGCGGCTGGTCACAGACGCGTTACGAGCGCGGGCAGGACGAGGAGGTCCACCGGCACCTGAAGCGCGTGGGCGAGCTGCTCCACCGGCGCTTCCGGCGGGCGCGATTCGACCACCTCCTGATCGGATCACCCGAGGAGCTCTCGTCGGACATCGAGAACACGCTGCATCCCGACGTGGCTCAGCGGCTGGCGGGCCGGCTGTCGATCGACGTGGAGAACACGACCGGCGACGCGGTCCTCGACGCGGCGCGGCCGCTGATCGAGGAGCACGAGCGCACGGCGGAGCGCGCCGCGCTCGACCGGCTCAAGCAGGGCGTCGGCGCCGGCGGACGCGGCGTGGCGGGCCTGGACGACGCGCTCGGTGTGCTGAATGAGCGGCGCGTCGAGACGCTCCTGATCGAGGAGCGCTTCCGGATGCCCGGCCGGATCTGCCCGCAGTGCGGTTCCCTGTTCGCCGAGAACGTGGAGAGCTGCCCTGCCGACGAGACGCCCACCGAGGCGTGCGACGACATCGTCGAGGAGGCCGTCGAGCTGGCGGTCGCCCAGTCCGCGGACGTGATCATCACCCGCCACCACGACGACCTCGAGCAGATGGGCGGCGTGGGCGCGGTGCTGCGCTTCTAGCTAGCGGTAGCCGTACTTGCGCAGGTGTTTCTTCAGCGCCTTGCGGTATCCCCTGCCGCACGGGCAGAAGTCGTAGCGGCCGCGGCGGTTGTCCAGCTTGCCCTGGCGCAGCGCGCGATTCACGACCTTCCAGCCGCGGCGCGGCTCGCCCAGCAGGTACGTGGTCGCCACGTACGCTGCGAGCCACGGCTTGACGTTGCCGTTCTTCTTCCCGCTCGCCCGCCGGTACTTCCGCTTCAGCGCCTTCGACCCCTGCCGCACTCTGTCCGGGAAGCGCTTCGTGACGTCGCGGAACTTGCCGGAGTCGAACCGCCAGACGTGCGGCAGGTACCGCCAGCAGGTCGCGCACCCGTATGGGCCGAGGAAGCTGTCGTCGAAGGAGAGGAACTCCGGCAGCGCGTTGCCGCCCGCATCCTCCATCCGGGGCCGTTTCGGGCCCCAGTTCTGCGCGGTCCCGAAGTACGTGCCCTGCCGCGCGCGGTAGGCGGTCGTCATCCAGCAGCAGTAGCTGCCGCCCGTGTAAAGGTTCACGACCACCTCGGGCTTGCCGCCGTCGAGGTCGCGCACGTGGATCGAGCGCGACCTGCCGAAGCCGGCCGGGGCGTACCGGCGGCAGCTCTTGCCGCAGTTCGCGAGCGGGTGGTCGACCACCAGGTCTTTGCCCTCCCAGATGCGCAGGCGGAAGTTGCGGTAGTCGGGGGCGAGGTCGCTGCCCGTGCGCTCGTAGCGGAGCTCCGCGCGGGTGCCGTCGGCCGAGTCGCGCTCCGTGACCGTGCGCGCTTCGGCGGTCAGCGGGGCCGCGGCGAGGGCGGCCAGAGCGATGACGAGAACGCGCACGACCGAAACGTACGCCAGACTTGCGTGCGTGTCAGCGGAAAACGTCGCAATCGTGAAGTCGTCCTGGGCAGGTTGGCGCCAACGCCTGCGTGAGCAGATGGTGCGCGACTTCGAGGAGGGCGTAGCCGAGAAGGTCGACGCCTGGGACGAGCAGAACGACCGCCCCGGCCTCCAGCCTGCGGGCTTCGAGGACGGTGGGGACGTGATCCTGGTGCAGGCCACCGTGGACGGCGAGGACCGTCACTGCTGGTTCACCTACACGATGTCCGGGCCGCGGATCGCCGACTGGGAAGCACACGAGGACGAAGCGTCGGCACGCGCGGCGGCCGGGCTGTAGAGCGAGAGCCCGCTGTCGGACTCGAACCGACGGCCGCCGGTTTACAAAACCGGTGCTCTACCAACTGAGCTAAGCGGGCCTTGCTGCGAGTCTAGGTCGCCGCGCCGACCGCGAGCTCGATGTCGCCGTGGCCGTTTGACGACACCGGGACCTCGGGCACGTCCACGCGCAGGCCCTGGTTCAGCCGCTCCTCGAGCACGCCCACGACCACGGCGAAGAGCACGTGGCGCCAGGTCGCCTGTGCGAGCGCGCGCGGGTTCCCGGAGAGCTGCGGCAGGTCGCGCCGCGCCGGGTGGAGCCGCTCCGCGACCCCGATGAGCGGCCACGAGCCGAAGTTCTCGGCCAGGCCGGCGATGACTGCGCGCGCGACGGGCGGCCCCGGGAGGAATGGCTTGAGCAGGGTGTACCCCGCGCCGAACGCCGCGCCGTTCGCAAGATGGATTGCAAGGCCCACAGCGGGCCACTCGTCGCCGCGGGTGACCCACTTGCCGAGCAGTTCGACGTCCGAGTAGTCGACGCCGAACGCCCGCTTGTCAAGCGGCTCCTGGGCAGCCCAGACGGCCGCGCCCACGGCTCCGGCCGCGGCCCCGCGTACAGTCCGCTCCAGCCTCATCGGGTGCAGCGTAACGCGACCCGGGGACACGGGTAAACAAGGCCATGGCCCGCGAGCTGAGCCTCTACCACGCCAGGACTCGCACGCGCGGCGTAAACCCGCTCGTCTACTGGCCCACGCGCGCGGTCATCCAGCCCCTGCTGATGCTGTTCTTCTGGCTGAAGCGGATCGGTCTTGAGCACATCCCGTCGGAGGGCGGCGTGATCGTCGCCCCGAACCACCGGAGCTTCCTCGACCCGTGGGTCGTCGGAGTCTGCCTGCGCCGCCCGGTCTACTTCGTCGCCAAGCGCGAGCTGTTCGAGAAGCGCTGGATGGGGTGGTTTTTGAACTCGCTCGGCGCCTTCCCGATCCGGCGCGGCGAGGCGGACGAGGAGGCCATGGCGACGGCGCGGGCGCTGGTCGAGCGCGGCGAGGCGGTCCTGATCTTCCCCGAGGGCACGCGCATCCGGCGCGGCTCGCTCGGCGAGCCGCGCCGCGGCGTCGGCCGGCTCGCGCTCGAGACCGGCGCGCCGGTCGTGCCCGTGGCGGTGGCGGGCACCGAACGTGCGCGGCGCGGGCTGATCATCCGTCCCTGCAAGGTGCGCGTCCGCTGCGGGCGGCCGCTGACCTTCCCGCACGTCGAGCGCCCCTCGGCCCACCTGGCCAGCGAGGTGACCGCCCGCATATGGCCGTGCGTCCAGCTCCAGTACGAATGGCTCGGCGGCACGCCCGCGCTCCGCACGGCCGCGGTCGTCGGTGCCGGGCCGATGGGAACGGCGCTCGCCAGCCTGCTCGCCCGCGCCGGCCTCGAGGTCGAGCTCGGCTGCCGCACTCGCGAGCACGCGGATCGGATCGCCGCCGCCGGCGCGAACCACGAGCGCCTGCCCGGTGTCGAGCTGCCCGCCGGCGTGACCGCGCGGCCGGTCGCAAAGATCGAGTTCCAGGCCGTCGACCTGGTCGTGTTCGCGGTGCCGAGCCGCGACCTCCCGGCCGCCGTCGGGGATGTCGCTGCGCGCGTCGGCCGCCGCACGGCGGTCGTCGTCTGCTGCAAGGGCCTCGTGCGGCCGTTCGGGATGCGCCCCTCGGAGTACGTCGCCGAGCGCGTCCTCGCCCGCGGCGTGGCGGTGCTTGCCGGTCCCGCCCACGCGGCCGAGGCCGCGGCCGGTGACGCCGCACTGGTCGTGGCGGCGAACGATCCCGACCTGCGGCGGCAGCTCGTGCGAATACTGGGCAAGGCGGGAGCGCAGGTCGAGGAGACAGACGACGTCGCCGGTGCCGAGCTGGCCGCGTGCGCGAAGAACGTGGCCGCCCTCGCCGCATCGGCGGTGGGCGTCGGCCGCCTGAACGATGCGGGTGCGGCAGCCTCGCGCGTGTTCGGCGAGGTCTATGCGCTCGCGCTCGACGAGGGCGCCCGCCCCGAGACATTCGCGGGCACCGCCGGCGTGGGGGACCTGGTGGCCACCGTCATCGCTCACGGCAGCCGCAACCGCCGCGCGGGCGAGATGCTCGCCCGCGGCGTGCGGCCGGACGAGATCCGCGCCGAGCTCGGCGAGACGCCCGAGGCGCTCGACTCCGTGTCGCTCGTACAGCGCGCGCTCGAGCAGCGCGAGCTGCCCGCACCCGCCGTGACCGCCCTCGCGGCGCTCGTCGAAGGCAGATCCGAGGAGCCGGAGCGGATCGCGGCGGCGCGCTGACCGGGGATAGGCTCCGTGCGTGGACGGGACTCGAGACAAGGTCCGCCTCGACGCGGACTTCACCGAGCTCTACCGCGCTCACCTGCGGGATGTCTACAGCTACTCCTACTACCGGATCGGCAACCACCACGACGCCGAGGACATCACGGAGCAGACCTTCCTTCAGGCCTACCGCCACTTCGAGCGCGCGCAGCGCGAGTCGGCCGGCCGCCCGTTGCGGCCGTGGCTCATCCGGATCGCCCACAACCTCGCCGCGAACTACTACCGCGACCGCTCGCGCAAGCCGCAGACGAACCTCGAGGACGCAGGCGTGCTGGCCACGCTCCACGACACCTCCGACCTGGTGGAGGGCCGCGAGGAGGTGCAGCACGTGCTGGCCGGGGTGGCGAAGCTGCCGGAGGACCGCCGCGACGCGCTGATCATGCGCTTCGCGCTCGACATGGACAACCGCGAGATCGCGCGCGCCCTCGGCCGCAGCGACGGCGCCACGAAGGTGCTGATTCACCGCGCGATCAAGCAGCTCGAGGAGGAGCTCGGCGATGAGTGAGGCTCGCTTCGACGTCGAGGCCCTGCTGCGCTCGGCACTCACCCCGGTCGACCCGCCGGCCTCGCTGTCGGACCGGCTCGAGGTCCACCTGACCGAGCTGACCGACCTGGCCGCGGAGGAGCTCGCCGAGTGGGAGCTCGGCGCCATGCGCGACCCGCGCAACTGGGCACGGCCGGTGGCCGCGGCGACCGTGATCGGCGTGGCCGGCGGGGCGCTCGTGGTCGTGCGCGCCCGGCAGCGCACCAAGAAGAACGTAACGGGGCTGCGCGCCCTGGAACAGGGACTCCAGGACGTAGTCGACCGCGTGGGGAGGACCCTGGAGCGATGACCAAGTCAGACAAGGAGTGGCGCGCCGAACTCGACTCCGACCGCTATGCGGTGCTGCGCCGTGGCGCGACCGAGCCGCCGTTCAGCGGCGAATACGTGGACGCCAAGGACGACGGCACCTACCACTGCGCGGGCTGCGGAGCGCAGCTGTTCGACTCGACGACGAAGTTCGACTCCGGCAGCGGGTGGCCGAGCTTCACCGAGCCGGCGGTGGCGGAAGCGGTCGAGCTGCGCGAGGACCCGAGCCACGGCATGGTCCGCACCGAGGTCGTCTGCCGAAACTGCGGCGGGCACCTGGGCCACGTCTTCGACGACGGCCCAGGCCCCACCGGGCAGCGCTACTGCATCAACTCGCTGGCGCTTCAGCTTCAGGAGCGCTAGCCGCCGTAGTCGTCGGCGACGGCTCCGCGGGGGTCGCCATCCCGGCGCCCAGGCCCGCCACGCCGATGAGCACGTGGAGGAGGTTGTCCTCGGTGTTGACGGGGATCAGCTTGAAGATCGAGTCGCCGTTCCCGTAGATGAACCCGAGGATCGCGACCAGGATGTACACCGCGCCGAATGCGAGCGCGTACACGCGCGCGCTCGCATAGGAGCCCACGACGGCCAGGCCGACCAGCCCGCTCAGGATGTGCACCAGGTTGTGCCAGCCGTTGACGTCGAGGATTCCCAGCACCGCGTCGCGCTCGACGAGCGTGTCGTCGCCGGTGGCGAAGCTCGCCTCGTAGAAGAAGCCGAGGACGCCGGCCGCTACGAGGACCACCCCGAAGATCAGGGCATACAGCTGGGCAGGTGAGCGCCCGTCCATCGAACACCTCCGTCGGTTGACTCAGGGCCCAGTCCAGGTACCCGCGTAGCAGGGTTTCGACCCACAGACGTCGATCACCTGCCCGTCAATCGACAGGAACGCCGCCTTCTGGATGCGCCCTGACGCCGACCGGCGCGGGAACTCGTGCGGGTCCTGGCCCGCGTCATCGCCCGGTGGCGTGTTCGTTATCGGCGGCACGTCCGTGCCCACCGTCTCGCCGTTCTCCGTCCGCTTCGGCCCGATGTCCCAGAGGACGAGCGCCGACCCGGCGAACGGGAAGCTGGGGAACGCCGGTATCCCGAAGTGCGGGGAGACATCGCTGTCGCGCCCGGGGTCCGTGTAGGGGGTGCGGGCCAGCGCGCCGATCGTGCGCGCCTCCACCTCGGCGGCCACCTGGGCGACCTGGTGGTCGCCGAGGCCGACGTGGAGCATCACCTCGTGCGGGGGCGTGTTGGCCAGGGGGTCGTCCGTCATGTGGTGCGCGTAGCCGTTCGCCTCAGCGCGGTCCCAGAGGGTCTGGATCAGGGAGAAGATGAGCTGGCGCTCCAGCTCGTTCGGGTACGCCTCGTACATGAACCACGAGTACTCGGGCAGATCGACCTCGCTCGGCTGCTTGCCCGTGCCCCAGTCGACGCTGCGTGTGAGGAGCGTCGAGTAGTTCATGCCGGGCACGCCCAGCACCGCTCGGTCGTGGTCCACGCCGACGGCCGCCAGCGCGCCGCCGATGATCCCGCCCTGGCTGTTGCCGTCGTAGAACAGCCGCCGCGTGTCGATCAGGCTCTGCCCGCCGACCTGGAAGTTCGGGTCGCTCGAGAACCCGTCGGGGTGGATCATGAGCCGGCCGAGGTAGAGGAAGTTGACGAGGCCCTGCTGCACCCGGTCGGCGAGCTGCGGGAAGTTCGACATGTCCTCGAGGATCCCGAGCACGGTCGCGTAGTCGCAGTTCGGCAGCTGTCCGCGGGTGACCTTCTCGAGGAAGCCCTCGATCGCCTCCGGGCTCGCATCCGTGTCCGGCAGGTCGGCGCACGACATCCCGACCCAGTCGGTCGCGCAGAAGATGAAGTTGTGCTCCAGGCCGAAGTCGCGGAGCTGGCCCTGGTTCACCTCGCCGCGGCTGCCCAACAGGCCGTGGCCGTAGAGCGATGGGCGTGACGCGCCCGCCGTCGTGGCCGACTTCGGGATGTTGCACTGGAAGCGCGCCTCGGTCGTGCTCCCCGGCGGGATCGTCGGCGGCCCGTGCTGCGAGCCGACCGGATAGGTGAACGTGCCGCCCGAGACGCAGTTCGGCGTGTTCAGGTAGCAGGGGACGGTGTAGGTGCCCTCGATGCGCAGCGCCAGTTGGTCCTCGGGGTTCGGAGTGACCACCTCGATCGAGAACTCGGGCGCCTCGCCCTCCACCTCCAGGTCGGCGAGGTCGGTGTCCCCGAGGCGCGCGAAGGCGTCGTCGCGGATCGTCAGCACGCGCTCCGACAGGTTGCGCTCGCTCGCCACGGTGAAGTCCCAGGCCCGGTACAGCGAGTCGCGGTCGATCCCGGCCTCGGCGAGCGTCTGGAAGATCGACTCGAAGTGCCCGCGCCGCGCCTCGACGTCGTCGTTCGTCGTGAGCACTCGGTCGCGGTAGACGCGGAAGCCGCGTGGCGTCCCGAGCGTTCGGCCGTCCTCGTCCTTCAGGTCGCGCAGGGCGACGATGTAGCGCGTCCCCTCCTCGAAGTTCACGCCCGGCCGGATCAGGAGGGTCCTGTCAGCGGGCGAGGACGCGGACGAGTCGATCTCGGCCCAGATCAGGTGGCGCTCGCGGGTTTCTGCGTTGATCACGACCACCGGCTGGCGCGCGCCGAATGCGCGCGCCATGTGCTCGATCGGCACGGCGCCGGTCTCCTGGAACGCTGCCGGCGTCTCGAGACCCGGCACCTTCGTCACGATCAGGGAGCCGGGGCTGAAGCCGTCGTTTCGGTTGTAGGGGCCGGGGGCGATCGGCTTGCCCGCCACGTTGCGGGGCATCGACCCGAGCTTCAGGCCGAGCCGCCGGCCTGTGTCGGTCGTCGTGTCGCGGACCGTGAAGTGATCGTTCGGCCAGGGGAGCATGCAGAGCGCGGTATCGGTGTGGTCGCAGCGGTCGGCGTTGCGGGCCTCGAAGTCGATCGGCGGCTGCTCGCGCGGGGGCTCCTCAGACGGGGGTGGCGACGGCGTATTCCCGGGCGCGCAGTGCGAGCCGGTCCTGCGCAGCTTCTTCCCGCGGCGCACGAGGCGGCCGGGCCGCCGGTTCTCGCCTCGCAGCCTGACGGCGTTCGCGAACAGCCTGCGGCGGGCGCACCCTCTGAGCTCGCGCCGCCCCGAGCGGACCAGCCGCAGTCGGACAACGCGCTCGCGCCCGGGTGCCAGAGTCACGGCGCGCGCGCGTGTGATGACGACCCGCGGCCGCCGCCCGCCGGGACGCCGGCGGGCCGAGGCGAACACCCGGTACCTGCCGCCGCGGCCGCTGCGGATCCTCACGGCCACCTTGCGCTTCGCGAGCATGCGCCGCTGACTCGTGCTCGCGACCGCGAGCTTGAACTTCGGCGGCGTCTGCGCCAGAACGGCGCTCGGGCCGCTCGAAGCGGATCCCGATGGGCCCCCGCCCGTCGCGATGAGGCCAGTCAGCGCGACCGCGATCATCAACCGCTTCGTCAAGAGGACGGAGGCTATCGTCCGCCGGATGGACGTGTGCTACCGGCATCCGGACCGCGAGACGGGGGTTTCGTGCTCGAATTGCGGCCGCCCGATCTGCCCCGAGTGCATGACGTCCACCTCGGTCGGGATGCGCTGCCCGGAGTGCGCCGGCGAGCGCACGCGCGTGCGCACCGTGGCGGCCGCGCGCCCGGACGACCCGGTGCTCACCTACGTCCTGCTGGGGATCATGGTGCTGGTCCAGCTGGGCGCGTTGCTCAGCGGGGGTGCGGCCACAGGGGGCGGTTCGAGCTTCGGCGGCTCCGAGCTGATCCTCGACGGCGCCGTGTCGCGGGACGCGATCGCCGACGGCGAGGTCTGGCGACTGCTCACGAGCGGCTTCCTGCATGCCGGGCTGCTCCACCTGATGTTCAACGCCTTCGCGCTGTACGTGCTCGGGTCGATGCTCGAGCCGGCCGTCGGTCGCCTTCGGTTCGCCGTCATCTACTTCGTCTCGCTGCTCACGGGCTCGTTCGGCGCCCTCCTCGTCGAGCCGGACGCGCTGACCGTCGGCGCCTCGGGTGCGATCTTCGGCCTGATGGGGGCCGCGATCGTCGTGATGCGCCATCGCGGCATCAACCCGATGGAGAGCGGCCTCGGTCTCTGGCTCGGGCTGAACCTGGTGTTCACGTTCGCCATCCCGGGGATCTCGATCGGCGGCCACCTGGGCGGGCTCGTCGGGGGCGCGCTCGCCGCCGCGTTGATGTTCGACCTGAGAGACCGGATTCGCCTGCCGCAGGCGGTGGCCACCCTGCTCGCGGTCGCCGTGGGTGTCGCTTCCATCCTCGGCAGCGTCGTCCTGGCGGGCTAGCGCAGAAGCTCGTCGTAGTGGCGCTGCAGCGCGGCCACGGCGTCCCCGGAACGAAATCTTGCCGTCACATCCGCGGCCGCGGCCGCACCCATGGCGGCCGCCGCCCGCGGCTCGTCGGCCAGGCGCCGAAGCGCCGCGGCGAGCGCGGCCGGGCTGCCGGGCTCGACCAACAACCCCGTCTCCTCGTGGCGGATGATCTCGGGCAGCCCTCCGTGCGCGGCGGCAACCACGGGCAGTCCCTGGGCAGCGGCCTCGAGTGCGACCAGGCCGAAGGGCTCGGGCCGGGTCGACGGCACGGTGACGGCGTCCGCCGCGGCGAGGATCGTCTCGACGTCGTCGCGGAAGCCGATCAGGCGCAGGCGGCCGCCGAGGGCAAGGTCGGCCTTCAGGCGCTCGAGCTCCCGCAGGGGAGCCTCGGCCCCGGGCCACGGAGAACCGGCGATCAGGGCAACCACCGGCCTCTCGGCGAGCGGGGGCTCGGCCAGCGCTCGGGCCAGGACGTCCTGCCCCTTCCAGGCGCTGATCCGCCCGAGGAGCGCCACGACGAAGCTGTCCTGCTCGAGGCCGAGCTGCGCCCGCGCGCGGTTCCGGTCGCCGCGGCTCGGCTCCCGCGTCAGCCCGTCGTAGACGACGATGGCCTTCGACGATTTGCCGAACTGGTCGGCGACCGCCTCCGACACGCACACCACGCGATCGGCGCGCAGCAACCGCCGGCGCCAGAGCTGCCACGCGAGCGGAACGCGCGGGTACAGCTCGCGCACGTGCAGCACGTGCGGAACGCCTAGCTCGTCCGCCAGCCGGTGGCCGGACAGGATCACCGAGGTGTTGGAGTGGACAAGCGCCGGGCGGCGCTCGCGCGCGATCGTTTCGAGCTTGCTCTCGTCGCCGCGGAGAAGCCTCCAAACGCCGCGCGGTCCCAGCTCCGCGCGGCGGAGAACTGCCAGGTCCGCGACGGCGGTCTCGACGCCGGCCTCCTCGAGCAGGCCCGCGAGTTCGCCGCGCTCCGGAAGCACTGCGACCGGGGTGAAGCGGCTCCTGTCGAGGCCGGACGCGAGCGTGACCAGGACGCGGTCCGAGCCGTACCGGTCCGCGGACGAGTGCAGAAACAGGACGGTCTTCACGGCCACACCTCCTAGTCTGACTCGCACTTGAGCCAGAACCTCTCCCGACGCGAGCTGCTGGTCCGGGGCGCCGTCGGCGGCGCCGCCCTGGCCGTGCCCTTCCCGGACGCGCTCGCCGCGGTGCGGCGACGCACACCGCGCGAATCCGTGCACTGCCTGCCGGCCGGCGATCGGTTCCGGCCCAGGGAGGTGATCGGCGAGAGCGCATTCGCCGCGTTCGCACCCGACGGGCGCCACCTCGCGCTCGAGACACCGCACGGCATCGAGATCCTGAGCCGCGACGGCGGGGGCCGCACGACGGTCACGCCCCCCGGGTTCACGCTCTCGGGCAGTGCATGGCATCCGGCCGGAGGCGCGCTGATCGCGAGCGGCCCGGCCGCGGACGACGGCGTTCCCCACCTGCACCTGGTCACCCTCGCGGGGATGACGCGCCTCTTGCCGGACCATCCCGACTCTGCGCGGGCGGCCTGCTTCTCACCCGACGGCAAGAAGGTCGCGTTCACGTACACGAACCGCTTCCAGCACCAGCTCTGCCTCGCGGACTGGACGGGCTCGGAGCTGGCCGACCCGCGCAACCTGCTGCCGGTCGACCCGGCGACCGAGGCGAACTTCGACCGGTTGCTCTTCGGGTTGGCCTACTACGAGACCCGGGGATTCAGCGCGGACGGCCGGCGGCTGTACTTCGCGTCCGACCGAGGGACCGGGATGCTCAACGTGAGCGTCCACTACATGGACCTGAAGACGGGCCGGCGGAGGCGCGTCTCCTACGACGAGGGGGTTGCCGAGGGCGCCGTGATCGCACCCGACGACCAGGTGCTCTACACGAGCACGACGCGGGCGCGCGAGCCGGGGTTCCTCACGCTCGTAAGCGGACCCATGCTTCCGCCGTTCCTCGGCTTCGTCGCGACGCCGACGCTCCACGACCAGCTCGCGCGCCGGCGGCTCGCTCCGATCGGGAACGGCGATCTGTTCGCGCTCGACCCGCTCCACGGCCTCCACGGGCGCATGGTGGGAAAGGGCCGCACATTCGCGAAACGGCTGAACGGCGGGGTCCCGGACGGCGGCTACCGCCTGACCGCGTGCTCGATGTCGCCGGACGGCACCGAGCTGGCGGCAGCGATGGTCTCGGCCGCCGGGACGAACGTGATCCTGTACCGGCGGTCGGCGCGATCGGTGCCGACCCCGGCCGTGATCGAGCCGACCCCCTCGCCGCCCGGTTCTCAGGCGCTCGGCACCGCGCCGCGGCGGTCGGTCGACCGGATCGTGGCGTCTCCGCACGGCGGCAGCGTTCGGCTGCGCCTGACCGGCGACCTGAGCGCCGGTCAGTTCAGCATGGAGCTCGACGAGTTCAGCCAGGACGGCGTTCACGTGTTCGCGGGCCCGGCGTCCTTCAACACCGCCTTCGGCGGATTCCGCCACGCGGCCGACGTGCGCCGGCTGGGACTCGAGTCCCAGGAGGAGGTCAGCGTCTTCTACACGGCCGACATGCGGGTCGCCTGGCTCGATAGCGGCGGCCGGCCCGTGACGGCGGGCTCGCTCTCCAGCCGCTCGCGCTCGGGCAACGTGGCCGCGGCATGGGACGGCAACCGCTTCGCGCCGCTCGGGCGCTGGACCGCGGGCGACCGCACCCCGCGCCCGGTGCCCGGCGCGAGACGCTGTCCGCGGGAACGGCGGACCTAGCCCACCACGATCGCCGCGCCCGGGTGGAGATCCGGTGCACGGTTCGGGTGGAGCGCGTGGGCGAGGATCTCGAGCCCGTCGACGAGCCGCGGCGACGGCCGCGAGAAGTACGAGGTCGCGTCCACGGCGACGACCCGCTCGGCGCCGAGCTCTGCGAGGCGCGCGTGGTGGTCGAGCGCCTCGTCGGCCGACGCGCGCACGTCGAGGCCGCAGGGCATGACGACGACGACCTGCGGCTCGGCGGCGCGGACCTCGTCCCAGCCCGCGGTGCGGGAGCGCTCGCCCGGCAGTCCGAGCGAATCCACGCCGCCCGCCAGCTCGACAAGCTGGGGCACCCAGTGCCCGGCGATGTACGGCGGCGCCAGCCACTCGAGCGCGACCACGGGCACGATCGGCGCGTCAGCGAGCCGTCCGCGGACGGCGTCGATGCGGTCGGCGGCGTCGTCCAGCAGCTCGTCGGCCGCCCCCTCGTCGTCGGTCGCCTCGGCCAGCCGGCGCACGTCGCTCAGCACCTCGCCGAGGGTCGTGGGGTCGAGTGCGAGCACCTGCGGCTGCGACTCCATCTCTTCCGCGACGGCGCGCACGTCGTCGAACGAGACGGCGCAGACCTCGCACAGCGCCTGGGTCACGATCAGGTCGGGCGCGAGCTCGTGCAGGCGCTCGGCATCGAGCTCGTACAGGTGCTCGCCCCGCTCCGTCCGCTCGCGGACCGCCGCGTCGATCTCCTCGCTCGACAGCCCCTCCGGGATGACCGTCCGCGTCAGATGTGGCAGCTCCGCCGCGTCTGGCGGATAATCGCACTCGTGCGTGACCCCGACGACGTCAGGACCGAGTCCCAGCGCGAACAGCGTCTCGGTGGCGGACGGGACTAGGCTCGCGATGCGCATGGACGATCAACAGATTAAGGAGCGGCTCGACCAGCTCGACGGTTGGGGCCGCGAGGGCGATGCGATCGTCCGCACGTTCGAGTTCAAGGACTTCGTGGGCTCGGTGGACTTCGTGAACCGGCTGACGCCGGTCGCGGAGGACATGAACCACCATCCCGACCTGTCCATTTCGTGGAACAAGGTCACGGTTTCGCTCTCGACGCACTCCGAGGGCGGGCTCACGACGAACGACTTCGAGCTTGCGGCGAAACTCGATCCCCTGGCTTAGCGCGCTGCTAGCGCTGGCCGCCGCGCCCGCGCTTGCGGCGGGTGCTCCGCCTGCGAACACCGAGGTCCGGGTCTTCGCGATGGGCGCGAAGCTCAACATGCGCTGGCTCGAGACGCGCCAGACGTACCGCGACTACCTGTTCGCGCTCGCCGACAAGACGGAGCGTGTGCCCGGCAAGCCGGTGATCGTCGAGGGCGCGGACGACATGGCGTCGCACCGGACCGGATCGGATCTCGTGGTCTGGCCGGAGTCGGTCGGGCTGTTCGCGTCGCTGACCGGTCCCCGCGCGGCGCCGGCACGAGATTCCGGCTCGCTCGAGGGCGCGATCGTCACGCTCGCCGGCCTGTACACCAAGGAGAACGAGTACTACGGGTCAAAGTACCCCGAGCTGCCGGGGCGCGTCCCGTTCACCCGCCTGCTCGCGGTCTCGCTGACCGACACGTTCGGCCGCACCTTCATCGAGCCCTTCGCGGAGATGGCCGACCGCTACGACGTCTGGCTGGCGACGGTCGGCGACATGGTCCCGAACTGGCAGATCGTCTGCACGAGCATGGCGGAG
>DASPHG010000068.1:0-7962 GCA_035629775.1 Thermoleophilaceae bacterium
ACGGTACCAATCGCTAGCTAGGCTAGCTAGGCGCGGCGGCGGATGCGCGAGCGGGCGATGAGGACGTCCTCGTCGCCCGCCGTCACCTCGACCCGCCCGGTGTAGCGCAGGTCGCGGAACCGCCAGGACACCCGGCACGCCATGTGCATCCGGCTCACCCGCGCGCAGCGGATCCGCCGCTCGCTGCCGCGGCGGTAGCTGCGGAACTCGCTGCGCAGGTGCCGCCGGGCCGCCCTGCGGCTCTCCGACCGCCGCAGCACGGGCAGCCCCTCGTCCGCCTCGCGGACGACGAGCCGCCGGACCGGCCCGAGCGATCCCGCCCCGTCGCGGGCCTGCCAGAAGTAGGTGCCCGGCCGCGCGGCCCAGCCCCCGACGCCCGAGAGCCCGCGGTACGCGCCCGGCCGCGCGAGGTCCGCCGACAGGCCGACGAAGTCCACGACGTCGTCCTCCTCCAGCGCCGCGGTGCGGGCGACGACGACGTGCACCGGCGCCAGGCGCGGCGCGCCCGTGACGGTGAAGGTGATGCCGAGCGCGGTCTGCGCCTCGTACGTCGCGCCGTCCTCCGGCGCGAGGGTGGCGGCGCCGGCCGGCGAGGCCGCGGCGCAGAGGCAGATCGCCGCTGCGAGCACCAGCGCGGGGATGGTCGTCCTCCTCACGGAGGGGGACATTACTTCGGAAACCGGATGATCGCTACATGGATTCCGGTGCGGTGACGCCGAGCAGCCCGAGCGCCGCCGCGATCGTCCGCCGCGACGCCACGCAGAGCGAGAGGCGCAGGTCCTCCACGCCCTCCCCCTCCGCCCCCACGACCTGGCAGTCGCGGTAGAACGCCGTGAACGTCTGCGCGAGCTCCAGCGCGTACACCGTCATGCGGTGCGGGGCCCGCTTCTCCGCGGCGTCGAGCAGCTCCTCGGGGAACGAGAGGAGCTTCTTCACGAGCGCCCGCTCCGCCGGCTCGAGCGCCACGACCGGCACCCGCCCGACGGCCGTGAGCGCCGCGTGGACGCGCTCCTCCCCCGCCTTGGCGAGGATCGAGGAGATCCGGGCGTGCGCGTACTGGACGTAGTACACGGGGTTCTCGCTCGACTCGCGCTTCGCGAGGTCGAGGTCGAGGTCGACCGCCGTGTCGTGCGAGCGGCTCAGCATGAACCACCGCGTCGCGTCCACGCCGACCTCCGCCACGAGGTCGTCCAGGGTGATGAACTCGCCCTTGCGCTTGGACATCTGCTTCTGCTCGCCGGCCTCGACGATGTTGACGAGCTGCATGATCACGATCTCGAGGCGGTCGGGATCGGTGCCCAGCGCGGCGACCGCCGCCTTCAGCCGCCCGATGTAGCCGTGGTGGTCGGCGCCGAGCACGTCGATGAGGCGGTCGTTGCCGCGCGCGAGCTTGTCCGCGTGGTAGGCGATGTCGGAGGCGAAGTACGTCGGCTCGCCGGTTGATCGCACGAGCACGCTGTCCTTGTCGTCGCCGAACTCGGTCGTGCGCAGCCAGCGCGCGCCCTCGTGCTCGTACATGTGATCGGAGAGCTGTTCGAACGCCCGTTCCACGGAGCCGTCGTCGTACATCGACCGCTCCGAGAAGAACCGGTCGAACTCCACCCGGAAGCGCCTGAGCGTCGCCTCGACACGGCCCATCATGTGCTCCACGCCGCGCCGCGCAAGCTCGTCGGGGTCGCCGTCGGCCGCGCCCTCGATCTCCGCCGCCAGCGCGCCCACGTACTCGCCCTGGTAGCCGCCCTCCGGCGGCTCCTCCCCGCGTGCGCGCGCGCGGATGGACTCGCCGAACAGGCGCACCTGGGTGCCGTAGTCGTTGATGTAGTACTCGCGTTCGACCTCGTTCCCGGCGAAGTCGAGCAGCCGCGCCAGCGAGTCGCCGATCGCCGCTCCGCGCGCCGAGGCCACCGTCAGCGGTCCCGTCGGGTTCGCGCTGACGAACTCGACCAGCACGCGCTCGCCGCCCTCGCCGCGGCCGAAGTCCCCGCCGTGCTCGAGCGCGCTCGCCAACATCCGGCAGAACCAGGCGTCGCTCATGAACAGGTTGAGGAAGCCCGGACCGGCGACGTCGATCCGCTCGACGTCGTCGCCCAAGCGCTCCTTCAGCTCCTCGGCCAGCGTGGCCGCGACGTCGCGCGGCGGCCGGCCCTCCGTCGGCGCGCGCAGCATCGCGGCGTTCGTCGAGTAGTCCCCGAACTCGGGCTTGGGCGGGCGCTCGAGGCGCGCGCCCTCACCGATCGCTGCGCGCAGGTCGGCGAGTGGGTCCACCCCCGTATTAGTAGTGGTAGGGCTCGCGAGCCAGGATCTTGTGGGCGCGGTAGAGCTGCTCGAGGAGGACCACGCGCGCGAGCTGGTGCGGCAGCGTCATCGCCCCGAAGGACAGCTTCGTGTCGCAGCGCTCGATCGCGAGCCCGCGTGGCCCCCCGACCACGAAGCAGAGGTCGAGCCCCGACTGGCGGCGCTCCTCGAGCCACCCGGCCAGCTCCTCGGAGGAGAACTGCCGGCCGCCGGAGTCGAGCGCCACGACGTGCGCGCGGTCCGGGATGCGACCCGCGACCTTCGCGTCCTCGCGCAGCTCGACCATCTCGAGCCGCGCGTGACCGGCCAGCAGCTTCTGGTAGTGCTGCACGTCGTCCGCGAACGGTCGCCTGAGCCGCCCGACTGCGAGGACGAGAATCCGCACGGCGGCTGCGATACTAGGCGCAGTGGAAGAAGAGCAGCCTGAGCGGCACTTCAACATCCACACGTCGCCGGAGGTCATGGCGGGCGTGTACGCGAACTTCGCGAACGTCAGCCACTCGGATTACGAGTTCACCATCACCTTCGCCCGCGTGGACCACGAGATCGAGGAGGACGAGGTCCCCGGCGTCGTCGTCTCGCGCGTCAGCGTCTCACCGCGCTTCATGCGCGAGCTGATCGACGCCATGGAGGACAACTTCTCCAAGTGGGAGACGACGGAGGGGATCAAGAACCTCCCCGAGTACGGCGACGAAGAGCGCTAGCTAGCGCTCGCCCGCCTTTTTTCGACGACAGGATGTCGGCTGCTTACTCAGAACGCGGGCGCGGATGCCCGCGGAGGTATTCAACGCCGTACCCGATCCGCTCGAGCGTCGTCGGATGCGTGCCGAAGAGCGCGTGCGGCAGCCCCGGCGGATCCGGGTCCGACACGTTCTGCAGCGCGAGGCGCCGCTCGAGCGAGACGAACGCCTCGGGATCCTCGGTCAGGCGCAGCGCGAACCCGTCGGCGCGCGCCTCGACCCCGCGCGAGACGTAGCTGCCCGCGATCTGGCCGGCGAAGGCCACGACGGCGAGCGCCAGCGCGAGCGCCGGGACGACGTCCGCTCCGCGCGCGCCCGGTGCGAGCCGCTCGGTGATCCGCTGGACCAGCAGCATCCCCGGCGGCGCGATCAGCGCGAGGAAGAGCAGGCCGCGCGGCACATCGTCGTGCTTCACGTGGGCCAGCTCGTGCGCCACCACCGAGCGCACCTCGGCCCGCGTGAACTCCTCGATCAGGTTGTCGTAGAGCACGACGCGCTTCGTCCCGCCGAGTCCGGCGACATAGGCGTTCGCCCCGGTGGTCCGCCGGCTGGCGTCCACGCGGTACACCTGTCCCACGTCCACCCCGGCGCGATCGGCCAGCTCCAGCACCTCCGATCGCAGCCCGCTCTCCGGCAGCTCGTCGAAGTCGTTGAAGAGCGGCTCGATCACGAGCGGCGAGGCGTAGACGAAGGCCGCCGACACGGCCACCACGGCGGCGGACGCGGGGATCCACCAGCGCTCGCCGAAGCGGCGCCACAGCGCCACCGCGAGCGCGCTGCCGCCGGCGGCGAAGAGCGCGCTGATCCCGCCCGCCTTCGCCACGTCGACCAGCCACGGGCCCCAGTCCTGCGTGGATAGGCCCGCCTCCACCGCGCGGTCGTGGCGAATCGCGTCGAGCGGCAGGTTGACGACCACGAGGACGACCGTGATCGCGGCGCCCGCCACCGCCGCGCCGGGCACGGGACGCGCCGCCCGCAGCCGCTCACGCGGCAACCGGAGCGCCAGCAGCACCAGCGTGATCCCGCTCAGCCCGAGCCCCGCCAGCCCGAGCAGCTGCTGCGGGCCGCGGAAGTCCTCCGCCCGTTCGATCTCGGCGGGGCTGAAGTAGGCTGTCGGATCCACCGCAGCCGGGTCGATCAGGCCTCCGCGCGGGCGGATGATGAGCGTTGCCGCCGCGGCGGCAACCACCGCCGCGATGACTGCGACCGGCAGTTTGTACCCGATCCCTCGCATGGCTACAGAGACTGACACGCGCCGCATCGCCCTGATCTCGGACGTCCACGGGAATCTCCCCGCGTTCCGCGCCGTCCTGCGCGCGATCGAAGAGGAGAGCCCGGATGCGATCTGGTGTCTGGGCGACCTCGTCGGCTACGGGGCACACCCGAACGAATGCGTCGAGCTGTCGCGGCAGTCGGTTGATCTCTGCCTGCGCGGGAACCACGACTCGGTGGTGATCGACCGGCTGGACATCTCCGAGTTCTCGGCCAACGCCGCCGCGGCGGCCGAGTGGACCAAGGGCGAGCTGACCGCAGAAAGTCGCGCCTATCTCGAGGCCTGCGACGAGAAGTCCGAGCAGGAGGCGATCGGCCTGTACCACGCCAGCCCGCGCGACCCGACGTGGGAGTACGTCCTCTCGGCGATGATCGCCGACGACTGCTTCGACGCGATGGAACCGCGCGTCGGCGCCGTCGGCCACTCCCACGTGGCCGTCACGTTCATGCGCCGCGGGGACACGCCGACCCTCTGGGGGCAGCCGGAAGCAAACGAAACGATCGATTTCTCGGACGACCGCTGGCTGCTCAACCCGGGCAGCGTCGGCCAGCCCCGCGACGGCGATCCGCGCGCCAGCTGGCTGCTGCTCGAGCTCGAGTCCTGGCGGGCCACCTGGCGACGCACGGAGTACCCGATCGACGAGGCGGCCGAGGCCATCCGGGCTGCGCGGCTGCCGGAGCAATTGGCCGACCGGCTTTACTACGGGCAATGAGCACGAGGCTCTCCATCCCGGCTCTTCTCGCTCCCGCGGCGCTCGCGCTGGCCCTCGCGGGCTGCGGCGACACGGACACCGGGGACCCGATCCCCGCCGCCAAGGCGCTCAACCTCCAGCAGCAGCTCGACGCCGCCGAGCAGCAGATCGTCAACGGGCTGTGCGACGAGTCGTTCGCGACGATCGCCCAGATCCGCACTCAGGTGGACACGCTCGACGACGACGGTGTCGGCAGCGACGTTCAGGACGCGATCGGCGACGGCGTCGACAACCTGGCGACGCTCGCGCGCATTGACTGCGAGCCCGAGGTCGAGGAGGAGCCCGAGACCCCGACGGAGACAGAGACCACGCCGCCCCCCACCGAAACGGACCCGCCGGAGACCGACACCACCCCGACGGAGACCGAGACCGAGCCGGAACCCGAGCCGGAGCCGGAACCCGAGCCAGAGCCCGAGCCGCTTCCCCCGCCCGAGGAGGAGGAGCCGGACGAGGGCGACGGCGAGGGCCAGTTCGACTCGGGCGGCGCCGGTCCGCCCGGCCAGGGCGGGAGCATCCCGCCGGGCCAGGCGAAGAAGGACGGCGGCTGATGGCCACGCCGACCTTCGTCGCCGACCGCTACCGGCTGGAGCGCCGCCTGGGCGCCGGCGGGATGTCCACCGTGTTCCTGGCGCTGGACACGGTCCTCGAGCGGCGCGTGGCGGTCAAGCTGCTGGCCGAGCATCTCGCCGAGGACGAGGCATTCGTGGCGCGCTTCCGCCGCGAGGCGCTGTCCGCCGCGAAGCTGCAACACCCGAACGTCGTGCAGGTCTTCGACTCCGGCAAGGACGTCGACTCAGAGCGGCACTACATCGTCATGGAGTACGTCGAGGGCCCGTCCTGCGCCGACCTCCTGCGCGACCAGAGCCAGATCGCCGTGGACGAGGCCGTCCGCTACGTCGTCGATGCCTGCCATGGCCTCGACTACGCCCACCGCGCCGGCGTCATCCACCGCGACGTAAAGCCCGGCAACCTGCTCGTCTCGACCGAGGCGGACTCGGTCAAGCTGGCCGACTTCGGCATCGCCAAGGCGGCCGAGCAGACCCGCATCACCCAGGTCGGCTCAGTGCTCGGCACCGCCGCCTACCTGTCACCCGAGCAGGCGCGCGGCGAGGAGGCCGGGCCGGCGTCCGACATCTACTCGCTCGGCGTCTGCACTTACCAGTTCCTCGCCGGCCGGCTCCCGCACGAGTACAGCTCGCTGACCGAGCTGGCGCTGAAGCAGCAGAACAACGAGGTGGACCCGATCCGCGCGGCGCGTCCCGAGGTCCCGGAGGCGCTCGACCGGGCCATCCGGCTGGCGCTCCATGTGGAGCCCGACCACCGCTACACGTCCGCCGTCGAGATGGCGAAAGCCGTCGAGGCGGGCGCCCGCGGCGAGGACACGGAGGCGACCCAGCGACTCGCGGCGTACGACGACGCCGCCACGCGCGCCATGCCGCGGACGGAGTACGCCCGCCGCGACCCGACGATGGTCGCGCCCGTGCCCGCCCGTCAGCGGGACCCGGTGCCCGCGACCACGCGCCCGAAGAAGCGAAATCGCGCCGGCCGCTTCCTGGTGGCCCTGCTCCTGCTCGTGGCAGGTGGCGCCGCCGCCTTCGCCGCCGTATCCGCTCTCGACGGCGGCATCGAGGCGCCGAACGAGAGCGACGTGAGCAACCAGGTGCGCGAGCTCAAAGAGCTGATCCGCGAGTACGCCGAGTAGCCGGTGCGGCCGGCTATTCGGCGGCTTCGGCGGCTTCGGCGACCGGGGTCTCGCGCCACGACTCGATGAACTTCTCGAGGTCCGTGAGGCGATAGCGGCGCTGGCCGCCCGGCGTCCGGTAGACGGGCACGCGGCCCTGATCGGACCAGTTGCGCAGCGAGGCTGCGCTCACGCCGAGATACTCGGCCGCCTGGCCGACGTTGAGGAAATGCCGTGGAGTCCCTTCCACCGTGATCGTCATATCGGCAGGTATACCGCGGTTGGAAGAGCGTTTGTGAGCTTTCGGACGAATGTCGTAGAGGGGTCGGGCGTTATGCGGCGTAGGGACCGGCCTCGATGAGCGCTTTTGAGCGGTTTTCGTAGTCTCCATCGACGATCGCCGCGCGGAGCTTCTGCATCAGGAGCGCCATGAACGTGAGGTTATGGAGCGTCAACAGGCGAACCGCGGTCAGCTCGCGCGCCCTCACCAGATAGTGGAGATAGCCGCGGGTGTGGCGCGCGCACGCGGGGCACGGGCACTCCGCCACGATCGCCTCGCGGCTGTCGGCGTGGACAGCCTTCGCGAGGTCCAACCGCCAGCGGGCGCCGGGGTCCGGGACGAGCGCCGTTCCGTGCCGCGCGAGCCGGGTGGGGGTCGCGCAGTCGAACATGTCGATGCCGGCGCCGACGCCGTGCACCAGGTCGTCCACGTCGCCCACCCCGAGCAGGTGGCGCGGCAGCGAATCCGGCAGGAGCGGAGCCGTCAGCTCCACAACCGCTCGCATCTCGTCCTTGTCGCGGCCCAGCGACCCCCCGATCGCGATCCCGTCCACGGCGGCCTCGCTCACGCGCGCGGCCGACTCGCGGCGAAGGTCCTCGTAGACGCCGCCCTGGACGATGCCGAAGAAGAGCTGCCAGTCGGGCGCGTTCCGCTCGTGCCAGGCGATGCAGCGGTCGAGCCAGCGGTGCGTGCGCTCCATGGAGCGGGCGGTGTAGTCCCGGTCCACGTGGAAGGGGGTGCACTCGTCGAACGCCAGGGCCACGTCGGAGCCCAGCGCCGCCTGCACCTCCATGGAGGTCTCCGGACCCATGAAGCGCTCCGCGCCGTCGAGGTAGGAGCGAAACCGCACGCCCTCCTCCTCGATCGAGAGGATCATCGACTCGCGCTCGCCCCGCCGGCGCTTGATCTCCTCGGCCACCGATCCGTGGCCCATCGAGAACA
>DASPHG010000069.1:0-42834 GCA_035629775.1 Thermoleophilaceae bacterium
AGTCGCCGATCCAGTCGTGGAACTTGATCTTGCCCTCTGTCGTCTCCGCCTCGAAATCAGGCGCGGTGTCGCCGATTTGCAAAGCCATGAAATACCTCCGAGATTCTGGGTATTACGACTCTAGCGACCCTCGAACGTCGCCTTCCCGGGTCCCTCTGTGAGAAAGGTCCGAACCGCGTTCTGGAGGTCCTCGGTGTGGAAGAGGGCGCCCATCGTGTCGCGCGTGATCGCGTCCGCGGCGTCCACTCCCCCGGATCGAAACGCGCGCAAAATGGCCTTCGTGGCGGCGTGCGCCTTCGTCGGCCCGGCCGCCAGCTTGCGCGCGAACTCGAGCCCTTCGGTGTGCAGTGTCGCGTCCGGCACGACGCGGGTCACGACGCCCCACTCGTAGAGCTGAGGCGCCTCGTAGAAGCCCGCGGTGAAGACGAACTCGGCCGCCCGCGATGCGCCGGCCCGCTGTGCCATCCGCTGGGTGCCGCCCGCGCCCGGAGTGAGCCCGACGTTCGCCTCGACCAGCCCGATCCGCGCGGACTCGGATGCCCAGATCAGGTCGGTGCCGAGCGCGATCTCGAGCCCCCATGTGAGGCACACGCCGTGCAGCAACGACATCGTGGGGATGTCCAGCGCCTCGAGCCGGTGCACGAGGGGAAGGAGGCCGTCCTCGCGCCGGTCGCCCTCGTCCACCATCCGCTGGAACAGGTTCACGTCCACGCCGCCGGTGAACAGCTTGCCCTCGGCGCGCCACACGAGCGCGCGCGCGTCTGACGACTCGACCTCGCCAATGCAGGCCTCGAGGGCCTCCTGGGTCTCCTCGCGGTAGAGGTTCAGTGGCGGGTCGTCGAGCACCATGACGGCGAGGTCGCCGTCACGGTCGAGGCGGACGGGCGGGGTCAGGAAACCGCCTCGGACTCGCGCGCGCCGAGGCCGGCTGCGTCGCGCAGGGCGTCCGCCTTGTCGGTCTTCTCCCACGTGAAGTCGTGGTCCTCGCGGCCGAAGTGGCCGTAGGCCGCCGTCTTCTGGTAGATCGGCCGGTGGAGCCTGAGCTCCTCGCGGAACGCGCCGGGCCGCAGGTCGAAGTGCTCGCCCACGAGCTGGGAGATCTTCGAGACCGCGACCTTCTCGGTGCCGAACGTCTCGACCATGACCGAGACCGGGTGCGCCACGCCGATGGCGTAGGCCACCTGGACCTCGCAGCGATCGGCCAGGCCGGCCGCCACCACGTTCTTGGCGACGTAGCGCGCCGCGTACGCGGCCGAGCGGTCCACCTTCGACGGGTCCTTGCCCGAGAACGCCCCGCCGCCGTGGCGGGCAGCGCCCCCGTAGGTGTCGACGATGATCTTGCGGCCGGTCAGGCCGCAGTCGCCCATCGGCCCGCCGATCTCGAACTTGCCCGTGGGGTTCACGAGGAAGTTCTGCTTCGTGTTGAGCTTCTTCTCGTCGAAGAGCTCGGACGGAAGGATCGGGTTGACGACGTTCTCCCAGAGATCCGGCTTGATGAGCGTGTCCGAGTCGACGCCGGGCTTGTGCTGGGTCGAGATCAGGATCTTCATGATCTCGATCGGCTGCCCGTTCTCGTACCGGATCGTGACCTGAGTCTTGCCGTCGGGCCGCAGGTAGGGCATCACGTCGCCGCGCCTCACCTCCGCGAGCCGGTGGGCGAGCTTGTGCGCCAGCGAGATGGGCATCGGCATGAGCTCCGCCGTCTCGCGCGTCGCGTAGCCGAACATCATTCCCTGGTCGCCGGCGCCGGCCACGTCGAGCGCGTCGTCGTCACCGGGGTCGGTGCGCGACTCGTACGCCTGGTCGACGCCCTGGGCGATGTCCGGGGACTGCTCGTCGATCGCCGTGATGACCGCGCAGGTGTCGCAGTCGAAGCCGTAGGAGGCGTTGTCGTAGCCGATCTTGCGGATCGTGTCGCGCGCGATCTTCGGCACGTCCACGTACGTGTTCGTGGAGATCTCGCCCGACACCACCACGAGACCGGTGTTGACCAGGGTCTCGCACGCGACTCGACCCATCGGGTCGTCGCGCAGCACAGCATCGAGGACGCCGTCCGAGATCTGGTCCGCCATCTTGTCGGGGTGGCCCTCCGTGACGGACTCGGAGGTGAAGAGGAACTCGTTGTCAGAAAGTGGCTGGAAACTCATGGGATCTGGAAGGTCAGCTCCGCTGTAGTGAATTCCTCCTCACGCGAGACCACGACGCCGACGGCGCCCAGCTCGTGCAGGTCGTCCCGGACCGCCAGATAGCGCGGGTCCTGGGCCAGCCCCGCCTGCTCGCCTAGCGTGAGAAGCTGCTGTAGATCGATGAAGAGTAACGCCGAGAGCGGGCTCGAACTGTCGCCGACCACCGCGTCGAAGCCCGCCGCGCCGCCGAGACCCTCGGCGCGCCGCGCAGCGGCGATCCCGTCGAGCGCGGTGCTGACGACGAGCCGGCCGTCCCAAGCCGCGTAGCTGAGCTCGAGCCCGGGCGCGACCTGGGCGGTCGCCACCGTCACGCCCTCGACGTCGACCGAGCCGAACGTGGGCGCCTGGCCGAAGCGGCGCGCGCCGATCAGGTCGATCAGTCCCGGCTGGAGAAGCGCGAGGACGTCGAGCGCCTCGGCCTCGTCGACGCCGTCGAGCACGAGCGTCAGGACCGGCGCCGCATCGCCGGGCGTTATCGAGAGCGCGGCCGGCCGGTCGAGCAGCGGCAGCAGGTCGTCGGGGACGGAGAGCTCTCCGCGCGCTTCGGCAGCGCGCGTGAACTCCGCAAACGCCGCGTCGACGCTCGGGAACGTGCCCGTCAGCGACTCGAGCATGCAGCGCAGCGACGCCACCTCCACGTAGAGCGCCGCCTGCGGGTCGGTCAGGTCCACCAGATCGGAGCCCGAGTGCGCGACCGGGCAGCCGCCGCCGGCATTCGAGTGGCGGGCCACGGCGTGAACCCGCAGCAGGTCCTCGGAGACATCGGCAGCCCCCGCAGCGGACCTGGTGGTCCGGTCGGGTACGCGGAGGGCGCGTACCGCCGCCGGCGCCAGGTAGGCGTGGGCGAAGCGGCCGTCCGGGAGCTCGTCGAGCAGCGCCGTGTACTCGTCGGACTCCGCCAGGCTGGTCGGCGCGTCCGGGTCGTCGGGGCCGACCGCGAGCGCCTCCTCCTGGCCGGGCAGGAGGGCGAGCCCGACCTCGCCTTCCGCGGGCGGCTCCGCGCTCCGCGGCAGCAGGGTCGCGAGCGCGCCCTCGAGCGCCGGTAGGTCATCGAGGGCGTCGCGCACCACCTGCCAGTCCTCGGCGTCACGGTCGAGGTGCAGATAGGCGCGCGCGTCGGCCGGCACCGAATCGACCACGTCGTCCGTGCGCGGCCCGTCGTCGGACCCGCAGCCGGCGAGCGCGATGAGCGCCGCCACCGCTGCCGCGGCGCGCCTCACGAGGTCTTGTAATCGATCACGAGCGGGACCCCCTCGAGTCCGTAGCGCTCCCGCAGTCGATTCTCCAGGAAGAAGCCGTACGAGCGCGTCAGCAGCGAGCGGTCGTTCACCTGGATCGAGAACCGCGGCGGCCGGACGTCGTACTGGGCCATGTAGTAGATGCGCAGGCGCTTGCCGCGGACCGCCGGCGGATCGCGCAGCGTCTGGAGGTCGGAGATGAAGCGGTTGAGCTCGGGCGTCGCGATCCGCTGCGTCACGCGCTCCGAGAGCGCGACGGCCTCGTCGAGCAGGCGCCTGATGCCGCGCCCGGTCTTCGCCGACGCGGTCATCACCCTTGGGCGCAGGCGCAGCTTCTGCGCGACGCGCGCCCGGGTGAACTCGAGGTCCACGTCCTCGATGTCCCACTTGTTCAGCACGAGGACGGTGGCGCAGCCGCTCTTCATCGCCAGCTCGGCGACGCGGAAATCGTCAGACGTGACTCCCTCCGATGCGTCGCAGACCACGAGCGCGACGTCGGCCCGCTCGGCGGCGCGCTCCGAGCGGAGCTGGGCGTACCAGTCGACGGTCCCCGCCACTTTGCCGCGCCGGCGCAGGCCCGCCGTGTCCACGAGCACGAGTGGCGTCCCATCGACCTCGAGCCGGGTGTCGATCGCGTCGCGCGTCGTCCCGGCCACGTCGGAGACGATCACGCGCTCCTCGCCGAGGATCCGGTTGACGAGCGACGACTTGCCCACGTTCGGCCGCCCGATCACGGCGAGCCGCGCGGGCTCGTCGTCCTCGTCCGTGTCAGCGCCCTCCGGCATCAAAGCCGTCACGTGGTCGAGCAGGTCGCCGGTGCCGAGACCCTGCGTGGCCGAGACCGCGATCGGGTCGCCCAGCCCCAGGGCGTAGAAGTCGGCGGCGTCGGACTGCTGGCGGATGTCGTCCACCTTGTTCGCCGCCACCACGACGGGCACGTCCGACCGGCGCAGCTCGTCGGCGAGCTCGGCGTCGCCAGGGCGCATCCCGGTGCGCGAGTCCACCACCAGCACCGCGACCGCGGCCTCGCCCAGCGCCTGGCGTGCCTGGAGCTGGACCGAGCGCGCGAGGTCGCCGCGCTCCTCCATGTCCACCCCGCCCGTGTCCACCAGCAGGAAGCGGCGGCCGTTCCACTCGGTCTCCACCTCCTTGCGGTCGCGTGTCACGCCCGCCTGCTCGTGCACGACGGTCTCGCGCGTGCCGGTCAGCCGGTTGACGAGGGTGGACTTGCCGACGTTCGGATAGCCGACGACGGCGACCTTCGGGAGGCTCATCGGCGCGAGCGGGCCAGCGCGCCGATGCGCTCGACGACCTCGTCGATCGAGAGGCCGGTCGTGTCCACCTCGACCGAGTCGGGTGCGGGCGCGAGTGGCGAGTGCTCCCGCGTGCGGTCCTGCTCGTCGCGCAGGGCCTGGTCCAGCAGGACGGTCTCGACGTCCGTGCCGAGCTCGGTCGCACGGCGCCGGGCACGCGTCTCGGGGCTCGCCGTCAGGAAGACCTTGAGCTCCGCATCGGGCATGACGACCGTGCCGATGTCGCGCCCCTCGGCCACCCAGTCGCCGGTGCGCATCAGCTCGCGCTGGCGCTCGACGAGGGCGGCGCGGACGGCCGGGTCCTGGGCCACCTCCGAGGCCTTCGCCGAGACCTGCGGGGTGCGCAGCTCCGGGTCGCCGAAATCGATCGTGACCTCGCTGGCTCGGGCGGCTGGGTCGCCCGGGTCGGTGAGAACGGAGAGCGCGACGGCTCGGTACATCGCCCCGGAGTCGAGGTACGTGAAGCCGAGCGTGGTCGCCACCGCGCGCGCGACCGTGCTCTTCCCCGCCCCGGCGGGCCCGTCGATCGCGATCACCATGCGGTGGCGGAGGCTAATGGGCGGGCGTACACTGAAACGAGACGGCGATGACTCGCACAGCTCCCGCACTGGCCGCCGCATGCCTGCTCGGCGTGATGGTGTTCTCGTCCACCGCACCCGCGGCGACGGAGACGTTCTCGATCGCCCCAGGCAAGCCGCCGCACACCACGGTCACGAAGTTCTGGTCCGACAGCATGTTCCGCATCGAGATCAGCGGCACGATCGTCGAGACGGACGAGTTCGACAGGAAGTCGGTCTTCAGCGCCTACCACTGCATCTTCGGCTTCCTCTGCAACCAGCCGAACATGAACGGGCCGCAGTACTTCATGGCGAACGGCGACCCGGGGAGCGACTACTACCTCCCGAACGGCACCCCGACCAGGCAGGGGGACAGCTACGAATTCGTCATGTCCGGCAAGAGCGACGACCCGCTCACGTTCGCGCCGATCCCGTACCGGCAGGGCAACCCCCAGGGGCAGGGGACCTACAGCGGGGAGGGATTCACGTTCAAGGTGACGGAGATCCCGACCAAGCGCGGCGCCACCTTCGGCTTCAAGGTCGATGGCTACCCGGATCGTCCGGAGAAGGACAGCGAACTGCCCGAAGACCTGGTCGGTGTGGAGATGAAGACGTCGAAGACCAAGCTGACCATCCCGCCGATGACCGGGAGAGTGGACCCGTTCGACTTCGAGGAGAGGGACGCGAGCGCGGAGGGCGTGGTGAGGATCACCACCTCCTACCTCCACCGGACCGGCGACGTCGACGAGCGGCGAATCCGCGTGCTGCTCGAGCGCGACACAAGGGCCAACTACCTGTCGAAGAACGGGCGCAGGGCGGTCGGAGCGCGCGCGAAGGTCGTGAGCTCCCGCGATCGCCACTGCCCGGTGGGGACCAACCTGGTCGTGGCCCTGACCGGAAGCCAGGGGAAGGGTCGGGTCGGGCTTGCCCAGCACCGAGGCGACGACGGTCGCGACTGCCTGAGCGAGTTCCCGATCGTCTGGGAGAAGCGCAGCAAGCTCAAGGAAGCGCGGATCTCCTACGTGTTCCCGGTCAGGGACTGAGCGCCCGCTAGCCGGCGAGCAACCGTTCGAGGTCCGCCTCGAACGTCGGGTACGAGATCGACACGGCCTCCATGCCGATCACCTCCACGCCCTCGTCCGACGCCAGGCCGGCGATCGCCCCCAGCATCGCGAGGCGGTGGTCGCCCCGCGAATCGATCGTGCCGCCGCGCAGGCCGCCGGTTCCGCGGACCACGAAGCCGTCCTCGGTCGCCTCGATGTCGGCGCCCAGCCCGCCCAAGCCCTCGACGACGCCCGAGATCCGGTCCGACTCCTTCACCCGCAGCTCGCCCGCCCCGCGCACCACGGTCTCGCCCTCGGCGTAGGCCGCCATCAGCGCCACCAGCGGGATCTCGTCGATCGCCAGCGGGACCTCGTCCGGCGTCACCTCGGTCGCCTCGAGCGGCGACGTGACCACGTCCATGTCGCCGATCGGCTCGTGCGACGCGAACGTGCCTGGCTCCTCGAGGTCGCCCACGATGACCGCGCCCATCCGTTCCGCGATCCGGAGGAAGCCGGTCCGGGTCCAGTTCAACGCGACGCCGTCGATCACGATCCGCGAGTCGGGGACCAGGGTCGCGGCGGCGATCCAGAACGCCGCCGACGACGGGTCGCCGGGCACGATGACCTCCCCCAGCTCGAGCTCGTCGAGCTGCGACACGCTGAGCGTGCCGTCGTCACCGCGCGCGAAGCGGGCGCGCGACCCCAGCAGGATGCGCTCCGTGTGGTCGCGGCTCGGGTGCGGCTCGCGCACGCGCGTGACGCCCTCGGCCAGGAGCCCCGCGATCAAGACGCACGACTTCACCTGCGCGCTCGCAACCGGCAGCTCGTGCTCGGCTCCGTGCAGCTCGCTCCCGCCGATTCGGAGCGGCGTGAACCGGCCCTCGCGCGCCGCGATGGTCGCGCCCATGGCGGCCAATGGCTCGACGACGCGGTCCACCGGGCGGCGCTTGATCGATTCGTCGCCGTCGAGCGCCCAGACGCCGCCCGCCTGGCCCGCCAGCCACCCCGGGAGCAACCGCAGGAGCGTCCCGGAGTTGCCCACGTCGAGCGTGCCGCCCGTGACCTCGAGCGCTCCCCGCAGCCCCACGCCGCGGATGACCAGCTCGCCCTCGCGCATGTCCACCCCGGCCCCGAGGACGCGCAGGGCGGTCAGCGTCGAGAGCGTGTCCTCGGCGTACAGGTAGTTCCGGACCGTGACCGGCTCGTCGCTCATGGCGCCGAACAGCGCCGCGCGGTGCGAGATCGACTTGTCGGCCGGCGGCGTCAGGCTGCCGCGCAGGCGGCGTGCCGGTTCGAACCGGCGGTTCACCCCGCGTCCTCCTCGCCGAAGTCGAGCGCGTCCACGACCTCGCGCGCCCGCGTCGCCGCCTCGTCGCCCGCGACCCACAGCGTGATCGCGCCCGTTCGCATGTCGGGCGCCGGTGCCAGCGCCATGTCCACGATGTTCACCCCGGCGCGGCCGAGCGCCACCGCCAGCCGGGCCACCACGCCCGGCCGGTTCGGCACCGGAACATGGAGCTCGTGCACCGGGCCCCCCGCCAGGTCGGCCTCGAGCAGCCGCCGCCTGTCCTCGCGGGCGTCCTCGTTCCAGGTCCGTAGCGCCTCGGGGTCCCCGGACCGCAGCGACTCCGCCACCACGCCGAGGCGCCGTGCCAGCTCCTCGGCCTCGTCGGCGATCGCGTCCGCGTTGGCCAGGTAGATGTCCGTCCAGACCTCGCTGTTGGCGCCGGCGACCCGGGTGGCGTCGCGGAAGCTCGGGCCGACGCGCGGCAGCGCCTCGCCCTGTTCGTCCAGCGTGCGCGCCGCCTGGGCCACGAGCACGTTCGCGATCACGTGCGGGAGGTGGCTGACCGTCGCCAGCAGCCGGTCGTGGGTCTCCGCGTCGATCGCGATCGGCCGCGCCCCCATCTCGACGACCAGCCGGTACAACCGCTCGTACAGGAGCCCCGACGAGCGCTCGCCCGGCGTCAGGTACCACGTCGCGCCCTGGAAGAGGTCGGCGCGTGCGTTGTCGACGCCCGCTGTCTCTGCGCCCGCGATCGGGTGGCCGCCCACGAAGCGCTCGTCGCCAACGGCCTCGACGATTCGGCGCTTCGTGGACCCCACGTCGGTCACGACGCAGTCGGCCGGCGCGGCCGCAAGGGTCTGGTGGACGAGCTCCGGGAGCACGCCGACGGGTGCACACGCGAAGCACACCTGGGCGCCCGCGAGTGCGTCCCTCAGGTCGGTCGTGACGTGGTCGAGCGCCCCGAGCGCGCGCGCCCGGTCGAGCCGGCCCTCGTCGCGCCCGAAGCCGACGACCTCGACGTCATCGAGCCGTTGCCTCGCGGCGAGGCCGATCGAGCCCCCGATCAGCCCCACCCCCAGGACGGCGATGCGCACGGTCAGGGACCCGCCGGCTCAGGCCGCGCGCGCGGCCCGCCGTGCCCTCACAGCCCCCGCGAGCTGGTCGAGGACGAGCGTCGTCGTCTCCCAGCTCATGCAGGCGTCCGTGATCGACTGCCCGAACACGAGCGGCTCGCCCGGCACGAGGTCCTGGCGACCGGCCGCGATGAACGACTCGAGCATGACGCCGACGATGGCCGGGTTGCCCGCTCCGATCTGCTCGGCGAGGTCGCTGACCACCTCCACCTGACGCGCGGGATCCTTTCCGCTGTTGTCGTGGGAGGCGTCGACGACGATCCGTTCCGGCAGTGCGGCGGTGCGCAGCGCCTGGAGCGTGCCCTTCACCGCGGCTGCGTCGTAGTTCGGCGCCTGGCGCCCGCCCCGCAGGATGACGTGCGCGTCTTCGTTGCCCCGCGTATGGAGGATCGCCGGGCTTCCGTTCAGCGTGACGCCCGTAAAAGCATGGGGCGACGCGGCGGCGCGGACGGCGTCCACCGCGATCCCGACGTTGCCCGCGGTCCCGTTCTTGAAGCCGACCGGCATCGACAACCCCGAAGCGAGGTTGCGATGGATCTGGCTCTCCGTCGTGCGCGCTCCGACGGCCGCCCAGGTGACGGCGTCCGAGATGTACTGCGGCGTGATCGGATCGAGGAACTCGCTGGCGGTGGCGAGCCCGAGCGCGAGCACCTCGAGCAGCAGGCCGCGCGCCGTGTGGAGGCCCGCGTTGACGTCGCCGGTCCCGTCCAGGTGCGGGTCGTTGATCATGCCCTTCCAGCCGGTGGTCGTCCGCGGCTTCTCGAAGTAGACGCGCATCGCGACGCACAGGTCGTCCCTCAGCGTGTCAGCGAGCGCGGCGAGCCGGCGCGCGTATTCGACGGCGGCTTCGACGTCGTGGACGCTGCACGGTCCCACGACCACGAGCAGCCGGTCGTCCTCTCGCCGCAGGATTTCGACGATGTCCGACCGGCTCCGCAGGACGGTCTCCTCCTGCTGCCGCGTCAGGGGCAGGTCGGCGAGGATCTCGGTCGGGGGCTGGAGCGGGACGACCCGCGCGATGCGTTGGTCTCGGACCCGCTCGGGGTGGCCCTCCATAAGGGTCCGTATCTGGCTAGTCACAGTGTTCACGTTGCTTTCTGAGAAGTCGCTGGAAATCCTACGTACGGGAGCTGGAACGGCGTCCGGGGTATGAGCAATACGTGCGGCAGGCAGCCGCGAGCCGGACGCCTAGCTAAATCGGCTAAACCAGCGATAGGCACGCCGCGACGCGGAGTCGATCGTGGAAGGCGCGCCGGGGCGGGTCATCGCCACCCTTTGTATCAGGCCGCGAGCGCCGCGTCGAGCGCTTCGAGGAAGCGATCGTTCTCCGCACGAGTGCCGAACGTGACGCGCAGGTGCCCGGGGCCGCCCAGGTCGGTGCCACTCCGCACGATCACCCCGCGCTCGCCGAGGCCCCGCATCACCGCAGCCTCCTCACGGTCGCCGAGCGCGACCCAGGTGAAGTTGGCCTGGCTCTCGGTGGTCGCGAGCCCCCGCTCGGCGAGCTCCGCCTCGACGTGGACCCGCTCGACCGCCGTCCGCTCGACCCGGCGCTCCACCTCGTCCTGGTGGAGCAGCGCCTCGGCGGCGGCCGCCTGCGCGAGCGCGTTCACCGAGAACGGCTGGCGGACGATGTCCACGGCCCGCTTGAAGTCGGCCGACCCGAGCGAATAGCCCGCCCGCAGCCCGCACAGGCCGTAGACCTTCGAGAACGTGCGCAGGACGACGAGGTTCGGGTGCCGGCGCACGAGGTCGAGCGACTCGTCGGGGTCCTGCATGACCGAGAACTCGACGTACGCCTCGTCGAGGATCACCGCCACGTGGCGCGGCAGGTCGGAGACGAATGCCCCGATCGCGTCCACCGGCAGCGCCGTCGCGGTCGGGTTGTTGGGATTGCAGACGAGCACGATGCGCGTCGCGTGCGTGACCTCGCGCGCCATGGCCTCCAGGTCGTGCCTCCCGGCGGCGTCGAGCGGCACCTCGATGGCGCGCGCCCCGGTCATGGCGGCGAGGTGCGGGTACATCGAGAAGGACGGCCACGCGTAGACGATCTCGGCGCCGGGCTCGAGCATGGCCTGGGCCGCGGCGAGCAGGATCTCGCACGAGCCGTTGCCGACGGCGATCCGCTCGGGCGGCAGGTCGCAGCGCTCCGCGAGCCGCCGGCGCAGGTGCGTCGCCGTCGGGTCGGGATAGCGATTCAGGTGCGCCAGCTGCGCATCGACCGCCTCGAGCACGGCGGGGTGTGGGCCCCACGGCGCCTCGTTCGAGGCGAGCTTGACGAGCTCGCCGCCGTACTCGTAGGTCTCAGCCGCCGGGTAGACCGGGATCGCGCGGATCCGGCTGGTGAACTCGACGCCGCTCACTGCGCGCCCTGGAGGTCCTTGCGCAGGCCCTCGGCCTCGCGCAGGTACACGTGCCGCGGCGGGGCCGAGTCGTCCGTGTAGCAGTGCACGAGCACGCGGATCACGCGCGGCAGCGCCCCGGCCACGTCGATCTCGCGCGCGCACAGGAGCGGCACGGCACTCAGCCCCATGCGCCGCGCGGCGACCGCGGGGAACTCGGCGTCCAGGTCGTCCGTGCAGGTGAAGACGCACGAGACGAGGTCCTCGGGAGCGAGATCGTTCTGGTCCAGGATCGCGCGCATCAGCTCCTCGGTGCCGTCGAGGATGGCGTCGCCATCGTTCCGATCGACCGTGATCGCGCCGCGGAGCGCCCTCAGCTTCATGGACCCGATTCTGGCGCTTTCCTCATCCGCTCGACCTCCGCGGCCGAAAGCCGCCTGGCCGTGCCGGGCGCGAGGCGGTCCAGCCGAAGCGGACCGAAGGCCACCCGCTCGAGCGAAACGACGGGGTGGCCGACCGCCTCGCACATCCGCCTGACCTGGCGCTTCCGCCCCTCTCCGAGCGTCAGCTCGAGGACCCCCGGCGCCGCCTGGCGGACGCGGGCGGGCGCGGTTCGCCCGTCCTCGAGGTCGACCCCTTCCCGCAGCCGGCGAAGCGCAGCCTCCGGAACGGGCGCGGGCTCGACCCGAGCGCGGTAGACGCGTTCCACCCCGAAGCGGGGGTGTGTGAGCCGGTTGGCCAGGTCACCGTCGTTCGTCAGGAGAATCAGCCCGGTCGTGTCGGCGTCCAGGCGCCCCACCGGATACAGCCGCCGCCCGGTCTCGACCAGGTCGGTGACGATGGGGCGACCGTGCGTGTCGCTCGCGGTCGAGACGACGCCCGCCGGCTTGTTCACCGCCCACACCTCGCGCGGCTCCGGCGTGACCGGCCGGCCGTCCACCTCGACCCCGCTGTCCTCGCCCACGTCGCGCGCCGGGTCGGTCACGACCGCGCCTCCCACCCGCACGCGGCCGGCCGCGATCAGGTCCTCCGCCGCCCGGCGCGAGGCCACGCCGGCATGCGCCAGGTACCGCGCCAGGCGCACCGTCTAGAGAGTTATTTTGATCGTGCGCCGCGCGGTTTCGGACTCGGCCGTGGCGTCGAGCCGGATCTTGAACGGCCGCTCGGCGTCCGCGAAGCGCTTCTTCGCCTTCTTCGTCAGCTTCACGTCGATCTTCCGGCGCACGCCGGCCTCAAGCGTGGTCTTGCGCGCCCTGCCCACGGTGGTGCGCTCGCGCACGTAGCCGAACCGCGCGGCCACCTTCGCAGCGATCGTCAGGCTGAGCTTCACGTCGCACCCGTTCTCGCACTCGGCCCTCGCGGCGAGCGCGCCCCGCTCGAGGAGCTTGGCGAGCGGCCGCTTCTTCGGCACCTGGACGCTCAGACCGGGATCGGGGTCGGGGTCGGGGTCCGGATCGGGGTCGGGATCCGGGTCGGGGTCCGGCACCTGCCCCGTCTCGTCCCGCACGAGGACGATCCCCGACATGCCCTGGCCGTTCGGGCCGCCGTGGAGCTCGCAGTGGAAGCGGAAGCGGCCCGGCGTGTCGAAGGTCCGGTCCACCACCCAGTCGGAGGAGTCGGGCTCCGCGGGCTCGTTGAACGACCCGTCGTCGAAGTTGACGTTGTGGGGGCCGCCGCCGTTCTCCCACGTGACGGTGTCGCCCATGTCGATCTCCACCTGCTTGGGCTCGAACTCGGCGAACGGCGTGGCCGTGATCGTCTGGTCGGCCGCCGACGCGGGCGCAGCGAGGGATACCGAGAGCGCGAGTGCCAGCGGCCAGCGGAACTGCACGTGTCCATACTAGGCGCGATGGACCTCGAGCGGCTCGATCTTCTTCTCGCCGAGGCGGGCGAGCCGCCGTTCCGCGCCGGACAGGTGTGGGAGTGGCTCGCGCGCGGCGCATCCTCCTACGAGGAGATGACGAACCTGCCCGTCGCGCTGCGCGACCGGTTGGCAGGCGAGTTGCCGCTCTCGTCGCTGACCGTCGAGCGCGAGGCGCTCGCCCGGGACGGCACCGAGAAGGCTCTCTTCGCCACGGCGGACGGGAGGCCGGTCGAGGCCGTCCTGATGCGCTACCGCGACGGCCGCCGGTCGCTCTGCCTCTCGAGCCAGTCCGGATGCCCGCTGACCTGCACCTTCTGCGCCACCGGGCAGATGAAGTTCGGGCGCAACCTGACCGCCTCCGAGATCCTCGACCAGGCGCTCCACTTCCGCCGCGCGGAAGCGGTGGACCACGCCGTCTTCATGGGCATGGGCGAGCCGCTCATGAACCTCGACAGCGTGCTCGCCGCCTGCGAGCGGCTGCCCGACGTGGGGATCGCGACCTCGAACACGGCCGTCTCCACGGTCGGCTGGATCCCCGGGATCGAGCGCATGGCGCATGAGGGGCCGCCGATCCGGCTCGCTCTCTCGCTGCATGCCCCCGAGGACGCGCTGCGCTCCGAGCTCATGCCGGTGAACGACCGGTATCCGCTCGGCGACGTTCTCGAGGCGTGCCGTGCGTGGCACGCCGCCCGCCGGCGCCAGGTGTTCGTCGAGTACCTGATGCTCGCGGGGGTCAACGACCGCTACGAGCAGGCGCTCGCCCTGACTGCACTGCTTGAGCCGCGAAAGGCGTTCAAGGTCAACCTGATCCCCTACAACCCGACCGAGGCCGGGTTCCAGGGCTCGTCGCGGGAGGCGATCGGCGCCTTCAAGGAGGCGCTCGAATCGCGCGGCGTTCGCACAACTATCCGCTTGACGCGTGGACAAGACATCGCCGCGGCTTGCGGACAGCTCGCTGCAACGAGATGATCACCAACGTTTAACCGGGCCCTTACCCGGAAGCCCCAACATGAGGGCACTCGCACCCGATGGAGGAGGAGACATGATCGACCTCCAGCCGTTGACCGACGCCGAATCCACGCCTGAGACGCACGACTTCGGGCGTGAGGAGGCGATGGCGCTGGCCACCCCGCACACGCGGGGAGGGGTCGAAACGCCGACCGATCAGCTCGACGCGCTGATCGCGGACGAGCTGTTCACGGCGTAGCGCGCCGAACGGGGGAGCGCAACGAGCGGGGACTGACCCCGTTCGTTGCATCTCACGTTGCGGCGCGTAGGCTCGTTTCATGGCCGTGAGGCTGCCGCCGTTCCAGGCGCTGTTGGACGAGCACCGCGCGGATGTGTACCGCTTCCTCGTGGCCTCGCTCGGGCGCGACGACGCGGACGACTGCTTCCAGGAGACGTTCATCTCCGCGCTGCGGGCCTACCCGCGGCTCCGGGACGCCTCGAACCTGCGGTCCTGGCTCTTCACGATCGCGCACCGCAAGGCGATCGACGCGCACCGCGCCCGCGGCCGGCGGGCGACCCCGGTCGAGGACCTGCCCGAGCGTGCCGCTCCGACCGGCCCTGAGCTGAACGGCGAACCGGAGCTGTGGGCCGAGGTCCGGCGGCTCCCGAACAAGCAGCGCGCGGCGGTGCTTCACAGGTTTGTCAACGACCTCGCCTACGCGGACATCGGGCAGGTGATGGGCTGCTCCGAGGACGCCGCCCGCCGCTCGGTGCACGAGGGCCTGAAGAAACTGAGGACGCAATGGGCGACATGAGGGAACTCGAGGACGCGCTGCGGGACACCGCGCTGCCGCGCGGCGACGTGGGCGCGGACATGGCGGCCGGGCGATTCGCGGCCCGCGCCGAGGATGAGGGGCTGCTCGAGGTCGCCTACGGCGCCGTCGAGTCCCCCTTCGGCGAGCTGCTCGCCGCCGTCACCCCGCGCGGCCTGCTGCGGCTCTCCTACGACCCGAGCCGCAACGACTCGGTGCTCGAGGAGATCGCGGCCAAGGTGTCGCCGCGGGTCCTGGAGGCGCCCCCGAAGCTCGACCCGGTCCGGCGGGAGCTCGAGGAGTACTTCGAGGGCCGCCGGCGCGACTTCGACCTGAAGCTCGACTGGGGGCTGACGCGCGGCTTCTTCCAGAAGATCCTCCGCGCGACCGCCCGGCTCGGGTTCGGCGAGCTGGCGACCTACAAGCAGATGGCCGAGGCCGCGGGCAGCCCGCGCGCGGTCCGGGCCGCGGGAAACGCCCTCGGCTCGAACCCGATCCCGATCGTCGTGCCGTGCCACCGGATCGTCCGGACCGGCGGCAAGCTCGGGGGCTACGGCGGCGAACTCGGCCCCTACATCGGCGGACCGGGCGTCAAGCGCCACCTGCTGGAACTGGAGGGGGCGCTTGACGAGCGGGGTCGTCCGCGGCTTCCGGGCGCGTGACTCGGTCCCTGCGCCGTGACGGCAGTGCGCCGCCGCCGGCGATCCAGGACCCGCCGAGGATCAGTGCCATGCCGGCGAGCGTCGCGAGCGTGAACGCCTCGTCGAGGAACGCGACGCCGTAGATGACCGCGAAGACGGGCGCGATGTAGGCGACGACGGACGCCTTCGCCGGGCCGACCTCGGCGATCAGCGTGTAGAAGATCACGAAGGCGATGCCCGTTCCGCCCGCGCCGAGCGCCGCCATCGCGGCCAGCGCGCCGACCCCGGGCGCCTCCGACGGGAAGGTGATGAGGGCGAGCGGCAGGACGAGGAGGGCGCTGGCGAGCATCGTGGCGGTCACGACCCCGATCGGCTGGGTATCGCGGAACTTGGCCTTGAGGTAGAAGCCGCCGATCGCGTAGCCCAGGCTGGCGAGGACCACCGCCAGCCCACCGACCAGTGCCGCCGACTCGCCGCCGACGTCGACTCCCAGAAGCAGCGCGACCCCCACGATGCCGATCCCGATGCCGAACGCACCGGCCGCCGAAGGCCGCTCCTCCTGATCGACGAAGACGGCGAGGAGCGCCGTGAGGATTGGCGCCGAGGCGACCAGGATGCCGGCGAGCGAAGAGGAGATCTCCTCCTCGCCCCAGCTGATCAACAGGAACGGGCCGGCCACCTGCACTGCGGCGAGCAGGAAGATCGGGGCGAGCCGGCCGCGAAAGCCTGTGAACGCGCCCCGGCTGAGCGCGAGCGGCGCGAGCACCACGGCCGCGAGAAGCGTGCGGAGAAACACGACCATCGCGGGCGACAGGTCCTCCAGGCCGAGCTTGATGAAGAGGTAGGAGGCGCCCCACACCGAGGCGAGTACGACGAGCAGAATCCAGGCGCGGCGGTCCACCCGTCGAGGATGGCAAGCGGACCCTCGCCTTTCCACGACGATCTCTGACGCCTGCGATTAGGGCGGCTTATAGAGGCCCGAGCTGGAGCCCGCGCTCGGCCGCCGCGGCGGCGATCAGCGGGATCGCCGCGATGGTCGCCGCCACGTCAGGCCGGTGGCCGTAGCGCGCCGAGTCGTGCAGGACGAGGATCGCCCCGGCGGCGAGGTCGCGCTCGACGATGTCGAGGATCCGCTCGGCCGAGATCGTCTCCCAGTCCATCCCCCACGCCGACCAGTAGACCGGCTCCAGCCCCACCCCGCGGACGGCCTCGTAGGAGTGCTCGTTGAAGACGCCGTAGGGCGGGCGGAACCAGCGCGGGCGCCGCCCCGTGGCCGCCTCGAGCGTGCCGAGGCCGTACGCCGGCTCGTCGCGCGAGTCGCGCGGCGAGAGCTCGCTGTGAGGCCGATGCGTCGCCCCGTGGAGCGCGACCTCGTGCCCGCGTGTGGCGACCTCGCGTGCGAGCGCCGGGGCGGCCTTCACCTGCTCGCCGACCATGAAGAACGTGGCCTTCAAATCGGCCGCGTCCAGCGCGTCCAGGACCCCCGGGGTTCCCTCGGGGTCGGGCCCGTCGTCGAACGTCAGCGCGACGCGCTCGTCCTCGAGCCGCTCGAGGGCCGGGAACTCGCGCCAGCGCGCGAGCGTTTGCAGGTGCTCGCCGAAGCTCGGCAATCAGCCCTGCGCCGGGGCGGCGTTTCGACGCGAACCGGGGGCGCGAGAAGCAAGCTGGCCAAGGACGCAGGGAGCTCGCAGTGCTCCGCACGCGGGCGACCGAGGACGCCGGGCAGCGCAGGTTCGCAGCGTCATCCGGGAGCGGCGCGCTGCTCGCCGGCCTTCAAGAGGCGGTCGCGCAGCGTGCCCTCCTCCTCGGGGGTCGGGTCGAACGCCGTGACGTCCGGCAGCGCGTCCAGCCCGCTGAGGCCGAACAGCTTCTGGAACAGGTCGGTCGTCCGGTAGAGGACCGCACCGAACTGAGACCGGCCCGACTCCTGGATCAGGCCGCGCTCGAGCAGCGTGCCCACGGCGGACTCGGACGCGACGCCCCTGATCCGCGCGATCTCCGGGCGCGAGACCGGCTGGAGGTAGGCGACGATCGCGAGGCACTCGGCTTGCGCCTGCGTGAGCGGCGGGGTGCGCGGGCGCGCGAGCAGCCGCCGGGCGGCGCGCTCCGCGACCGGGTCCGTCGCCAGCGTGAAGCCGCCCGCGACCTCGCGCAGGACCACGCCGCGCCAACCCTCGGCGTAGTGCTCGCGCAGGCGCGCGAGGGCCTCCACGACCTCGCCCTCGCTGACCTCGCACGCCTCGGCGAGGTCGGCGACCGTGACGGGGTCCGACGACAGGAACAGGAGCGCCTCGACGACGCGGGCGAGCTCGTTCACGTGCCGCTCACCTCGATCGGGCCGAAGTTCTCGTCCTGCTGCCAGACGGCCTCGCCCGCCTTGTACAACTCGAGCAGCGCCCAGACGGTCATGGCTTCGGTCAGGCGGTCGGCACCCTTCACGGCTTCGTCGAACGAGAAGCGGTGGCGGTTCGACAGGATCGAGCGCAGGTGCGCCAGCCGCATCTCGACGGTGACCCGCGCGCGGGCCATGTGGCCCAGGTCGAGCGGCGGGGGCGTGCGCAGCAGGCCGCCGAGCGCCTCGGCCAGCTGGACCGGCTCGTACGACTTCGCGGCGACCTCGAGCGACACCCGCCGCAGCTCCTTCGGCAGCGGCGCGGAGCGGTATCGAAAGCCCGACTCCCCCGCGAGCCGCTGGTGCAGGAACTGCGCGGCCGAGCGGTAGCGGCTGTATTCGAGCATCCGCGCGAGCAGCTCCTCGGCCGCCTCGCCCGGTTCGAGCTCGGGGATCTCGACCTCCTCGCGCGGCAGCATGAGCTGCGACTTGAGCAGCAGCAGCGCGGCGATCAGCACGAGGAACTCGGTCGCCGCCTCGAGGTCGAGCTCGCCCCGCTGCTCGAGGTAGTCCACGTAGGAGACGACGACCTCGGCCAGGTCCACCTCGAGCAGGTCGACCTCCTCCTTCAGGACGAGCGTCAGGAGCAGGTCGAACGGCCCCTGGAAGACCTCCAGGTCGAGATCGAGGGTCGCGGCGCGCACCGCCGTTCAGGTTAACCCTGGGGTCCGACGCCCATGGCGCGGCGCACGTCGGCGAGCGTCTCGGCGGCGATCGCGCGCGCCCGCTCGGCGCCCTCGCGCAGCGTGGCCTCCAGCGCGCCCTCGTCCGTGCGCAGCTCGGCGTATCGCTCGCGGACGGGGGCGAGCAGGTCGGCGACCGCGTCGCCGACGGCCGCCTTGAAGTCGCCGTAGCCCTTGCCCTCGAACTCCGACTCCACCTGCTCCGGTGAGACCCCGCGCGCGACGGCCATGATGTCGATCAGGTTCGCGATCCCCTCCTTGCCGTCGCCGCGGCGGACCTCGCTGCCCGAGTCGGTCTGCGCGCGCTTCACCTTCTTGCGGATCGCGTCCGGCTCGTCGTCCACGTAGATCAGCCCGCTCTCCGAGCTGTAGGTCGTGGACATCTTCGTCGTCGGGTCCTGCAGGTCCATGATCCGCGCGCCCACGTCCGGGATCCGGTGCTCCGGGACCACCAGCACGTCGCCGTAGGTCGAGTTGAACCGCTCGGCGATGTCGCGCGTCAGCTCGAGGTGCTGGCGCTGGTCGTCACCGACCGGGACCTCGTCCGTCCGATAGGCCAGGATGTCGGCCGCCTGGAGCACCGGGTACAGGAAGAGGCTCGCCCGGACCAGCTCCTGCTCCCGCGCCGACTTGTCCTTGAACTGATGCATCCGCTGGAGGTCCCCATACGCCGTCGAGGCGCACAAGAGCCAGCAGAGCTCGGCGTGCTCCATCACGTCCCCCTGGCGGAACAGGATGCACCGGCTCGGGTCGAGCCCCGCGGCCAGCAGCATCGCGGTGGTGTCGAGCACGTAGGCGGGGAGTGCCTTCGGGTCGTAGGCGACGCTGGTCGCATGCAGGTCGACGACGCAGTAGATCGCCGGGTCGCCGCGGTCCTGGCCCTCGACGTACTGCCTGATCGCCCCGATGTAATTGCCCAGGTGCTTGCGGCCCGTCGGCTGGATTCCGCTGAAGATCCGCATGGGCCGGGCACACTAACGGCGTGCTTCACGTCCGACCCGGCACCGACATCCCACTCGATGAGATCGAGATCCGCGCCACCCGGTCGTCCGGGCCGGGCGGCCAGCACGCGAACGTCACCGCGTCGCGGGTCGAGGTCAGCTTCGACGTGCGCGCCTCCCGTGCGCTCGGCGACGCGGAGAAGCGGCGCGTCATGGCCCGCTGCGGACCGGTCGTCCGCGCCATCGCCCAGGACACCCGCTCACAGCGGCGCAACCGCGAGCTGGCACTCGAGCGGCTCGCCTCCAGGCTGGCGGGCGCCCTCGCGGTCCAGCGGCCACGCAAGAGCACGCGCCCGACACGCGCCGCCAAGGAGCGGCGGCTCCAGCAGAAGCGCGTCCGGGGTGAAACCAAGCGACTCCGAGGGCGCCCAGATCTCTAATCGCGCCGCCCAGGCCTTCAGGGCCGACGCCGAGATGCCGATGGCGCCCTCGTGAGGCTCTCCCGGACCGCACCGCTCGCGGCCATCGCCCTCTGCGCGCTCGCCGCGCCCGCGCATGCCGCGTTCGCACCTGACCTCCGCCTGGCGGTCGCGCCCGGCGCGGCCGGGACGGCGCCGGCGCTGACCGTCGGGTACGTGCACCCGGCGACCGAGTCGCCGGTGGAGCGCTTCACCCTGGACCTGCCCCGCGGTTTTGGTGTCGCGGGGGCGCCCGGCGTGGCCACCGGCGGGCGAATCGGCATCTTCATCGCCCGTGTGGGTCGGGGCGTGCCGGTCGCCGGCGTGGTCAGGAAGACCGGACCGAACGGGTTCGGCTTCGTCCTCAGCCTGTTCGGCGGGACGGTGCGCCAGGCCGTGGAGGGGGCGGTCGTGCGGCGTCCGGACGGCTCGGTCGAGCTGCGCTTCGACCGCCTGCCCGCCCTCCCCCTCACCGCGCTGACGGTTCGCCTGTACGGCGGCCCGGCGGCACTCGTCAGCAGCCCGAAGCGGTGCGGCACCTACGCGGTGGACGGCAAGTTCACGAGCACGGCGGACGACTTCGCAATCGACCGCACGGCGGTTCCGATCGGCACGTGCGGGATCCGCATCGCGAACCTGCGGCTCAGCGACCGCGCCTTCGAGGCCGGCGGCAGCCGCGCCGGCTACCGCACGATCATCGCGTGGTGGGCGTCGACCGCGGTCGACCACACCGACGTGCGCATCGAGCGCCGCCGGAGCCACCGCAAGGGCTGGCGGCTCCTCGGCGTGCTCGTGACAGGCGGCGCCGCCGGTGACAACACGCTGCGCTGGGATGGGCGCCTCGAGGGCCGCGAGCTTACGCCGGGCCGCTACCGCGCGCGCATCCACCCCGCCGGCGGCAGGCCGGCCAAGCGCGTGCGCTTCCGGATCGTCGGCTAGGGGACCGGCTGGCGCACGACCGGGCGCTTCGCGGCGCCGGCCTCGTCCAGGCGCCTGACCGGCGTGCTGTAGGGCGCGTGGCGGGCGACCTCGGGGTCCTCGGCGGCCTCCTCGAGGATCGCGCGGACCGCCGCAGCGAAATGGTCGAGCCGCTCCTTCGGCTCGGTCTCGGTGGGCTCGATCATCAGCGCCTCGTCCACGAGCAGCGGGAAGTAGACCGTCGGCGGGTGTACCTCGTGGTCGAGCAAGCGCTTCGCGATGTCGAGCGTCTTGATCCCGAGCTTCTCCTTCGCCCCCGTCCCCGACAGCACGAACTCGTGCATGCAGTGGCGGTCGAAGGCGAGCGGCAGGTGCTCGGCGATCCCCTCGCGCCCGAGCAGCGCCTTCAGGTAGTTCGCGTTCAGCACGGCCATCTCGGATGCCTCGCGCAGGCCGTCGGCCCCCAGCGAGCAGATGTACGCGTAGGAGCGCACGAAGACGCCGAAGTTCCCGTGGAAGCCGCGGAGCCGCCCGATCGACTTGGGGCGCTCGTGGTCGAGGTCGAACCAGGCGTCCGCGCTGCCGTTCGAGCCCTCGCGGCGGACGATCTGCGGCCGCGGCAGGAACGGTTCGATCCGGTCCGACACGGCGATCGGCCCGGAGCCCGGCCCGCCACCGCCGTGCGGCTGGGTGAACGTCTTGTGCAGGTTGAAATGGACGATGTCGAAGCCCATGTCGCCGGGCCGCGAGATGCCCATCACGGCGTTCAGGTTCGCGCCGTCGTAGTACAGCGTGCCCCCCACCCCGTGGACGATCGAGGCGATCTCGCGGATGTTGCGGTCGAAGAGCCCGAGGGTGTTCGGGTTGGTGAGCATCAGGCAGGCGACGTCCTCGGTCGCCTTCTCGCGCAGGTCGTCCACGTCGACGCCGCCGTCCGGCGCCGTGCCGACCTTCACCACCTCGTAGCCCGCCATCGTCACGGTGGCCGGGTTCGTCCCGTGCGCGGTGTCGGGGGTCAGCACCTTGTGCCGCTCCTGCCCGCGGTCCTCGTGGTAGGCGCGCGTCAGCAGCAGGCCGGCCAGCTCGCCGTGGGAGCCGGCGCTCGGCTGGAGCGAGACGTGCGGCAGCCCGGCGATCTCACCGAGCGCCCCCTGGAGCCGCCACATCAGCTCGAGCGCCCCCTGCGCGCGCTCGGGGTCCTGAAGCGGGTGGAGGCGCGCGTGGCCCGGCAGGGCGGCCACGCGCTCGTGGAGCTTCGGGTTGTGCTTCATCGTGCACGACCCGAGCGGGTAGAAGCCCGTGTCGAGGTCGAAGTTCTTCTTCGAGAGCGTGTTGTAGTGGCGCACGATCTCGGGCTCTGAGACCTCGGGCAGCTCGGCCGGCGTCCTGCGGATCGCGCCCTTGGGCAGCAGGTCGGCGACCGGGACGTCGGGCACGTCGAGCACGGGCGGCGCGAACGCGCGCCGGCCCTCGCGACTGCGCTCGTAGATGGTGCGGGTGGCGCCGACTGCCTCGCTCATGGGGTCAGACCCCTTGAGTCGCCCACGCTTAGGGGGTCTGACCCCTTGGTGCAGAGCGCTGCGAGCTGGTCGATCTGCGTCTTCGTTCGGCGCTCGGTGATCGCGACCAGCAGGCCGTCCTCGTACTCCGGGTAGTCGCGGCCCAGGCGGTAGCCGGGGTTGATCCCCGCGTCACGCGCCCGAGCGAAGAGCCCGTCGAGATCCGGCACGCGCACGGCGAACTCGCGCACCACCGGACCCGGATTGATCCGCTCGAGGCCGAGTGTCTCGCGCGCGTAGTGCGTACGCCGCAGCATCAGCTCCGCCAGCTCCACGACGCCGCGCTTTCCGAGCCAGGACAGGTAGATCACGCCCGCGAGCGCGTTCAGCGCCTGCGAGGTGCAGATGTTGTGGGTCGCCTTCTCGCGCCTGATGTGCTGCTCGCGCGTCTGGAGCGTCAGGACGAAGCCGCGCCGGCCTTCGGCGTCCACGGTCTCGCCGGCGATCCGGCCCGGCATCTTGCGGATGTAGCGCTCCTGGGCCGCGAAGAACCCGAACGACGGGCCGCCGAAGTCCAGCCGGTTGCCGAGGGACTGGCCCTCGCCCACGCACACGTCCACGCCGAAGCTCCCGGGCGGCTCGAGGATCCCGAGCGGCAGCGGGTCGGCGGCGCAGACCACGAGCGCGCCGGTGCACTTCCCCGCCTCAACGAGCGGGCCGAGGTCCTCGACCGTGCCGAGGAAGTTCGGCTGCTGCACGAAGACGGCGGCGGTGTCGTCGTCCACGGCGGCGGCGAGCGCCTCGACGTCGGTCGCGCCGGCGTCGTCCAGCGGGGTCTCCACCACCTCCGAGCCGAACCCGGCCGCGTAGGTGGCGAGCGTCTCGCGCGAGTGCGGGTGGACGCCGCGCGAGATCACGAACCTCCGCCGCTTCGTCTCGAGCTTGGCCAGGTAGCCGGCCGAGGCGACCGACGACGGCCCCTCGTACATCGACGCGTTCGAGACCGGTAGCCCCGTCAGCTCGGAGATCGCCGTCTGGAACTCGAACATCACCTGCAGGCCGCCCTGGGAGATCTCCGGCTGGTACGGCGTATAGGGCGTCAGGAACTCCGACCGCGTGATGATCGAGTCGATCAGCGCCGGCACGTAGTGGTCGTACATCCCCGCCCCCAGGAAGGACACCTCGTCGTCGCAGTGCGTGTTCCGCGCCGCGAGCTTGCCCAGGTGGTCGTTCACGTCCTGCTCGGCCATGCCGGGCGGCAGGTCGAGCGGCCGGCGCAGCCGCACCTCCTCGGGGATCTCCGACTCGAAGATCTCGTCGAGCGACCCGACGCCGATCGCGTCGAGCATCTCGCGGCGGTCCGCGTCGGTTGCCGAGGTGTAGCGGCTCACGCCGTGAGCAGCTTCCGGTACGCCTCGACATCCAGCAGGGTCTCGACCTCGGCCGAGTCACTCAGCCGGACCTTGACGAGCCAGCCCTCGCCGTAGGGGTCGTCGTTGATCCGCTCGGGGGTGTCCGCGAGCGCCTGGTTCACCTCGATCACCTCACCCGAGAGCGGGGCGAAGACGTCCGAGACCGCCTTGACCGACTCGACCTCGGCGTAGGACTCGTTGGCCGTCACCGTGGTGCCCACCTCGGGCGGGTCGTAGAACACGACCTCGCCGAGCGCGTCCTGCGCGTACCAGGTGATGCCGAACGTCGCCTCGTCGCCGTCGATGCGCGCCCAGTCGTGCTCGGGGTGGTACTTCAGCTCAGGCGGGTAGCTCTCCTCGGCCAACTAGCCGTCCTCCTTCTTGTAGAGCGGCTTCTCGCGGATCTCGGCGCGGCGACGCTTCCCGCGCACGTCGATCTCAATCCGCGTTCCGGCCGCGGCGGCGTCGACTGGAACGTACGCCATCCCGATCCCATGGCCGAGGCAGGGCGAATGGCTGCCGCTGGTCACGACCCCGCGCGCCTCGCCGTCCACGAGGACGGGGTTGCCCGGGCGCGGGATGCCGGGGTCGGTCAGCGCGAACGGAACCAGTTTGTCCGTGGGGTCGAGCTCGCGCAGCGCGTCGGCGCCGATGAAGTCCGTGTCGAGCTTGCAGCACCAGCCGAGGCCCGCCTCGATCGGGTTGCGGTCCTCGGAGAGGTCGTTTCCGTACAGGTGGAAGCAGACCTCGAGCCGCAGCGTGTCACGCGCGCCGAGGCCGACGGGGGTCACGCCGAGCGCGTCCCAGACCGCTGGCGCCGCGTCGGGGGGGACGAGCAGCTCGACGCCGTCCTCGCCGGTGTAGCCCGTGCCGCAGACCAGGCAGTCCGCGCCCGCCACCCGCGCCTCGGCCACGCGCATGCGCGGCGGCGCGTCGATTCCCAAGAGACCACGGGCGTCGGGTCCCTGGAAGGCGATCATCGCGTAGTCGGCCGCGGCGTCACGCACCTCCACGTCGAAGCCCGCGGCGTGCTCTGCCAGCCAGGCGAAGTCCCGCTCGTGGTTGGACGCGTTCGTGACGGTCAGGTAGCGATCCTCGCCCAGCCGGTAGGTGAAGAGGTCATCCAGCACGCCGCCGTCCTCACGACACAGGACCGAGTACTGGGCGCCACCCACGTCGATCTTCGAGACGTCGTTCGACAGGACGCGCTGCAGGAACGCCTCGGCGTCGGGTCCCTTGGTCTCGACCTCGCCCATGTGCGAGACGTCGAACTTCCCGGCGGCCGTCCGCACGGCCACATGCTCCTGCCGGATGCCCTCGTACTGCACCGGCATCTCCCAGCCGGCGAACGGCACGAGCCGCGCGCCCGCCGCCTCATGGCGGTCATACAGCGGGGTTCGGCGCAGGGTCTCGGTGGCCGGCGGCAAGGCGAATGAGACCTTATCGGGGGGTGCGGTCTAGGCTGCGCGGCGATGGTGGCGCCGAAAAGCAGCCTCTTCTGGAGGTTCTTCAACACCTCCGTGAAGGGCCATACGGCCGCCTTCCGGCTGACGAATGGGCGGCTCGGCGGCCGCGTGGTGGGCTCGCCCGTGCTGCTGCTCCACCACGTCGGCGCGAAGAGCGGCAAGAAGCGGATCTCGCCGCTCCTCTACATGTCGGACGGGGACCGGTTCGTGATCGTGGCGTCGAAGGGCGGCTATACGAAGCACCCGGGCTGGTTCCACAACCTGATGGCGAATGGCGACACGGTCGTCGAGGTGCCACGCGAGGGCAAGGTGCCGGTCCGCGCGCGAAAGGCCTCGTCCGAGGAGCGCGGGGCGCTCTGGCCGCGCGTCGTCGACCAGTACAGCGGCTACGAGGCGTACCAGCGCTCGACCGAGCGCGAGATCCCGCTCGTGATCCTCGAGCGCAGGTAGCGCCAGAACGGGGCCCCCGCTCCGTTTGTAGTGCAGGGTGGTTCCTGCTCTTCGACTCGCTGCTGGGGCGCTGATCGCGCTCCTGGCCACCGCGTCGCCCGCGGCGGCCCAGACCGTGCGCGATCGCGACGTGTACGCGGAGGTCACCCCGGACCGCGTCGTGCTCGGCAACTCCGTGGCTGAGCGGAGCTGGAGCCGCGCCGGGCTGACCACGCTCGCACTCGTCGACAAGCGGCGCGGCGGAACCCTCTGGTCCGAGGGCACGCCCGACTTCCGGCTCTTCGGCACCGGCGTGCCCCTGACGAGTGAGGACTTCACGGTGACGGCGGCCGAGGTCGAGCCCCTCGACCGCGGCGGCCTGCGCGTGACGATGCGCCTGGCCGGGCCTGCCGGACTCTCGGCCACCCGGACCGCCGAGGCGTACCCGCGGATCGCCGGCTTCCGCACCCAGACGGTGCTCGAGTCCCTGGCGCCGCTGCCGCTGACCGGCGCCACGCTCGACGAGGCCGCCGTCGGCGCCGAGGCGCGAATCGCGGCACACAACCTGCGCGCGGGCGCCGACTGGCGCCACCCCGACTACGGCGGCCCACCGATCGTTGTGGGCGACCCGCAGGCCGGCACCTGGCGCGCGACCAGCGAGGCGGGCGGCGGCGAGGCGCTCGAGGCGAACGCCGAATGGCTCGATGCCACACGGGACGGCCGGGCGCTCGCGATGGTGATGGAGCGCAACGACCAGCCGTCCTCGCGCGCCCGCTACGACGGGACGAGCGCGCGGCTCGAGGTGGACTACGAGCGCGACGTGATCATCCTCGGCCCGCTCGAGGAGAACGGGCACATAGAGAACCCCTACGAGGACGGTGTACGGCGGCGCGTCGTCGCGCCCGGCCGGCCCCTTGTCCTCGAGCCCGCGTTCGTCGCGCTGGGCGCGCGGCCCGGGGACGCGGAGTGGCAGCACTACGCCTATCTCGTCCGCCACCGGCTCACCCGGTACCCGAAGGCCGTGACCTTCAACTCGAACGGGACCGACGACAACGTCCGCTCGACCGGAGCGAAGGACGACCTCGACATCGACGTGATCCGCGAGATCGCGCCGAAGGCCCGCCGGCTCGGAATCGAGACCTTCATCCTCGACGACGGCTGGCAGGCGCGCTCGGGCGACTGGCAGCCGGACTCCCCCGAGTACCCCGAGCCGCGCTGGGACGGCCAGCCCGGCTCGAAGTACGAGCCCCGCTTCCCCGACTCCGAGTTCGAGGGCGTGCGCGAGGCGATCGCGCCGATGCGCCTCGGCCTGTGGTGGACCCCGCTCCACTTCCACCCCTCGTCGGAGACCTACAAGCAGCACCCTGAGTGGATCTGCCAGCCGATCGGCGACGCGCTCCTGGCCTACAACACGGCCGAGCCCGAGTCGAGCTCCAACGAGGCCGGCCTCGTGACGTGGGGGCCGGCGGCGCTGCCGCACGTCGAGCGCCGGCTGAGGGACGCGATCGAGAACTGGGGCGTCCGTTACTTCAAGTGGGACTTCATGGCCTGGCTCGACTGCGCCGGCCAGGGCGACGTCTACGACTTCCGCGAGGCGCTGCTGGCGATGCTCGACCGGCTCCAGGCCGACTACCCGGACGTCACGTTCCAGATCGACGAGACGAACGACTACCGCCTCTTCCCCTACGAGTCGGTGGCGCGCGGCCCGTCCTGGTTCCAGAACGGCTCGCCGGAGTACCACGTGCTCCTCCACAACATCTGGAACCTCAGCCCGTACGTGCCGGCGTGGTCGCTCGGGCAGCACTTCCTCGGCGGCGAGGCCTGGAAGGACCATCCGGTCGCCACGCTGATGGCGGCGGCGCTCCCGTCCCACCTCACGTTCTTCAGCGACCTGCGCGCGATCCCGGACGAGGTGATCGAGGCGGCGCGCCCCTGGATCCAGCTCTACAAGCGCCACCGCGGGCGCTTCACCCAGATGATCTACCCGCTGCTCGAGGACCCGCTGAAGAAACGCTGGACCGCGCTCCAATCGTGGAACCCCGACCGCGGGCGCGGCGCGCTGCTCGCCTTCCGCCAGGAGGACGAGCGCGGCGCGGTTGAGATCGCACTTCGGAACGTCGAGCGCCACCGTCGCTTCGAGCTCCGCCGCGGCGTCGACGCGGAGCTCGTGGGCACGGTCGGCTCGCGGGTGCTGCGCCGCGGCCTGCTGGTCGAGCTGCCCGAGAAGGACACGGCCGAGGTGATCCTGATCAGGCGGCTGCCGCGGTGAGAGCCGCGCTGGCCGCAGCCGCGTTCGCGCTCGCGCTGGCGGCGCCGGCCACCGCCGCCGAGGGCGAGTGGCTCGCGGGCGACCTGCACGTGCACACCACGTATTCGCACGACTCCTACGGCGGCCCGGGTGACGAAAACACGGGCCCCGAGGAGCTCTACACGCTCGGCTGGAGCGTGGCCGACCAGTTCCTGCACGCGTCCACGCGCGGGCTCGACTACCTGGCGATCACCGACCACCAGGACGTGCGGTCACAGAGCGACACGGGATTCGGGGGGCGCGGCGTCATCCCCATACCGGGCTACGAGAACTCGCTTGACGGGCACGCGCAGATGCTCGGGGCGACGCGAATCTACGAGAACGGCGACGAGTCGGCCGGGGCCGTGCAGGCGCTGGCCGAGGCCCTGCGCGCCGACGGCGGCGCCTTCCAGGTGAATCACCCGGCCGAGGGGTCCACCGACTTCCCGCATGACCGCGACTGGTCCTATCTCTACGACGTCCAGCCGGACACCGTCGAGGTCTGGAACATCTCGCGGCTATGGCAGCCGCCGCTGCCGTCGGGCTCGTCGAACGACGACGCGGTGCGCTACTGGGAGGGCTGGCTCGACCGTGGGGCGAAGGTCGCCGCGACCGGTGGCAGCGACAACCACTGGCGCTCCACGTTCGCCCTTCAGGGCGTCGGGCAGCCGACGACGTGGGTCTTCGCCCGCGAGCGCACGACCGCGGGCGTCCTGGAGGGCATCCGCGCCGGGCGCACGTTCATCTCGCACCAGCCGCCGGCGCTGGCGGGCCCGCGCCTGTTCCTCGAGGGAGAGAGCGCGATGGTGGGTGACGAGGTCGCGCCGGACACGCCGCTGCGGGTCCGAGTCCAGAACGGCGCGGGCATGTTCCTGCGCCTCGTCACGACCGGCGGCGACTTCCTGGGCGAGCCCGTCCTGGTGACCGGGCCCTCGTTCACCCACGAGTTCGCGGCACCGGGCGCCGCCCCGTCCTGGGTGCGGGCGGAGCTGTTCGCGCCCGACCTCGCAGAGCAGCGGGCCGCCGCCTGCGACAACCCGAACACCACGTATTGCCGCAACATGCTGGGGGTCACTGCGCTCACGTCCGCGATCTACGTCCGCGATCCCGTCTTGGTCGACCCCGAGCCGCCAGTCGCCGAGCCGAAGCTGAGCGTGCGGCCCAGGCCGTGCGTGCGCCGGCGGCTGCGGGCGCGCGTGACCGGCAGCGATCTCCGCAGCGTCCGGTTCTTCCTTGACGGCCGCCGCCGCACCGGCGCGCACACGGCGCGCGGCGGCTGGCGACTCGACCGGCGAGTGCGACTCGAGCCGGGGCGGCACCGCCTGCGGGCACGCGTCAGATTCATCACCCGGCGCACGCCCGCCGACCTGCGGGCACGATTCCGGGTATGCGACTCCTGACTCGCCGGATTTTCGTCCTGGGCGCGCTTGCGGCGCTCCTCTCCCTGCCCACCGCCGCACGCGCCGAACTGACCGCCGGCGCGGCGAACGCCGACATCACGCCGCCGATCGGCACGCCGCAGTTCGCGTACACCGCGCGCTCGAGCCTGGCGGGCGGCGCCCCGCAGAACATCCCGCTGCAGATCGTGGGCGACCCCGACGGCGGGCTCTACGCGAAGACGTTCGCCGCCAGCCGCGGCATCCACACCCGGGTGCGCGCGCGGGCGATCGTGCTCGACACCGGGAGCGAGCGCGCCGCCCTCGTGCAGACCGATCTCGGCGGCATCCCCTATGCGCTCGTGCAGCGCGTCTACGAGCTGATCCCCGAGACCGGCATCCCGCTCGAGAACATCATGATCGCGGCCACCCACACGCATTCCTCGACGGGCCCGATCTGGCCGGCCGACTCGACCGGCTACGCGGTTCTCGGCGGCGACCTCTTCGACGCGCGCGTCTTCGAGTTCACGGCGCAGGGGATCGCGCGCGCGATCGCCGTCGCCAACTCCTACCGCGCGCCGGCGAAGCTCGGGATCGCGCGGACGCACCTCCGAAACGCCTCCCGAAACCGCAACTTCGAGCCGTTCCTGCTCAACGAGGACGTGCCGAAGGAGGAGGAGGCCGCGCGAAGGGCGTCGATCGACCCGGTGATGACCGTCATCCGCGTGGACGAGACCGACGGCCGGCCGATCGGCGTCTGGTCGAACTTCGCGATCCACGAGACCTCGTTCGGCGACGAGAACCTGCTCTTCTCGGGCGACAACGCCGCGTTCACCGAGCGGATCGTCGAACAGGAGATCCGGCGCCGGGCGCGCGCGGCCGGCACGCCGGCGCGCCGGCCCGAGACCGTCGTGAACGTGTGGACGAACTCGAACGAGGGCGACATCTCGCCCGATGGAGGCGCGGACCGCGTGCCGGCCGAGGAGCCGCCCGCCGAACCGCCGCCGGAGGGCGAGGAGCCCACGGAGCCGCTCCAGTACTCGACCAACTCGTTCACCGGCGCGCACATGGCGGGGATGAAGGTCGCGCGCGGCGTGCTGAGGGCGTGGCGGCGCGCCGGGCGGCAGATGGTCACCGAGATCCCCTTCGACGGCCGGCTCGGCTACGTGGCGTTCGACGGGGCGCAGGCCGACGGCGAGCCGGTCGGGCCGAACGCGATCCTCGGCTCGGGCGGCATCGTGGCCGAGGACGGCACGTGCGCGCCGTTCGACGGCTTCGCCGGGCCCGGGCAGGGCATGAAGATGCTCCTCCTCGGCGGCCCCGGCGACTCGCTCGTGCCCGGCACGCAGCCGATCAGCATCTTCCGCCTCGGAGCGCTCGCGATCACGGCGCTGCCCTCCGAGGTCACGCGCCAGATGGGCCAGCGGATCCGCGACGCCGTGAAGGCGGAGTCGGGGGGCGCGTTCGACCACGTCGTCCTCTCAGGCCTGACGAACGGCTATTCGTCGTACACGGCCACCCCCGAGGAGTACGACGCCTGCCACTACGAGGGCAGCTTCACGCTGTTCGGCCGCCAGCAGGGCGCGCTCTACCGCGACTCGCTCGTGTCCGTCTCGGAGGCGCTGCTGGCGGGCACCGCCTACGCGGGCGATCCCGAGCCGTCGTACAAGGTCGTGCCGGGCGAGGAGCCGACCATGCCCGAGGCCACGCCCAACGCGGGCACACCGGTCGAGCAGCCGGCTGACAGCGTGACCCGCTACGGGCGCGCCAAGTTCAGCTGGAACGGCGGGCACCCCTCAATCGATGCTCCGCGCGCCGGGCGACTGGTGATCACCCAGCGGCAGGGGCGCAAGCGCTGGCGGCGCGTGGCGACCGACGACGGGTTCTACGACATCCTCGAGCGCAACCCGGAGACCGACGTCTGGACGACCACGTTCCAGACGACTGACTGCATGCAGGCGGGGACGTACCGGTTCCTGGTCCAGGGGCGCGCCGACACGGGCGACGGTCCCGAGAACTACACGATCGAGTCGGACACGTTCGTGCTCGAGCCGATCCGCGACATCGTGCCGCGCCTGACGGTCGAGGGCCGGCGAGCGCGCGTGACCGCGACCTACCCGGCACCCCACGAGGAGGACACGCTCCTGGCGCTGCCGCGGCGCGTCCGCTCCGGCCACGTCGTCCTGGGTGTCAAGCGGCCCGGCAAGAAGGAGCGGCGCGTACGGGCGAAGCTGACGAAGGACCGGCTGGCGTTCCGCGCGCGCGTGCCCCGCAAGGCGACCGTACGCGTGATCCGCGTGGCGGACGCCTGCGGGAACACCGGGGCCCCGGCCGCCTAGGCGCGGCCGCTCGCGATCAGCACCAGGTTCGTGAGCGCTATGCGGCCGTCGGCGCCGGCCTGCTCGGCCATCGCCTCTGTGATCGCGCCCCACGTCGCGTCCTGAACCTCGGCCGGGTGGGGGTCGATCATCGCGCTGATCGGCGGCGCGATCTCGCGGACGAACGTCGTGAACTCGTCGGCTGACGCCCATTCGAAGGTGACCTCGGCCTCGTCCACCTCCACGTCGGCGAATCCGCCGCCCTCGAGCAGGCCGCCGAGCGCCTCCGGCGTCGGCCGTGAGAGCGGGCCGGGCGTGCCGGGCGGTGGCGGCTCGACGCCGAGTCGCTGCATCGCGGTCCGCATCGGGATCGAGAGGAACGGGACGCGTTCGGGGGTGCCCCACGAGCTGATGGCCATCCGCGCGCCCGAGCCGAGGAAGGACCGCACGCGATCCGCGGCGGCCTCCCCGTCGGGGTCGAAGATGATCCCCCAGCGCGAGACGGCAGCGTCGAAGCTGCCCGGGGGGAAGTCGAGGTCGATCGCCGCCGACTGGACGAACTCGATGTTCTCGAGCCCGGCCGCGACCGCGCGCTCACGCCCGTAGGCGAGCATCTCGGCGGATATGTCCGTCGCCACGACCCTGCCCTCGGGCCCGACGGCTCTTGCCGCCGTGAGCGACGGCTCGCCGTAGCCGGCGGCCACGTCGAGAACGCGGGCTCCGGGCCGCGCTCCGGCGCGCTCCACCAGCCGCTCGCTGATCGCGCTCGCCGAGCTGTCGATCAGCTCGTTCCACTTTCGCCATCCCCTCGCGGCGATGTCCCACTGCTGCTTCTGGCCCGCGCGGAACTCCGCGGGGTCGACGCCCGTCGCTGCCATCGTTCCCTCCCAACTCGGGTGAGGCGAACCTAAGCGATGCGGCGACGCGAGTAAAGGGCGGCTAGTCGCGCAGGAACGGCGGGATGTCGATGTCGTCGTCGGAGATCTCGAGCGACGAGCGCTGCGTGTCGTCCATCACGACGTCGCGGCGGCGCGGGCCGCTGCGTTCGCGCCCCTCGCTCGACCGGCCCGGGCGGTCCACGTCGAAGAGGACTCCCCCGCGACCGGTACCGCGGCCGCGATCGAAGCCGGTGGCGATGACGGTCACTCGAACCTCGTCGGTGAGGCCCTCGTCGATGACCGATCCGAAGATGATGTTCGCGTTCGCGTCGGCGGCGCTCTGGATGATCTCCGCCGCCTCGTTGACCTCGAACAGGCCGAGGTCCGACCCGCCGGTGATGTTCAGAAGAATCCCGTTGGCGCCCTCGACGGACTGCTCGAGCAGCGGGCTCGAGATCGCGTTGCGGGCCGCCTCCGTGGCGCGGTTCTCGCCGGCTGCGGAGCCGATCCCCATGAGCGCGGAGCCGGCGTCCTGCATGATCGTGCGCACGTCGGCGAAGTCCAGGTTGATCAGACCCGGGATCGTGATCAGGTCGGTGATGCCCTGGACGCCCTGGCGCAGCACGTTGTCGGCCTCGCGGAAGGCGTCGAGGATGCTCGTGCGCCGCTCGACAATCGACAGCAGCTTCTCGTTCGGGATCACGATTAGCGTGTCCACCTGCTCGCGCAGCCGCTCGATCCCGTCCGCCGCCTGGCGCTGGCGCTGGGTCCCCTCGAAGTCGAACGGGCGGGTGACGACGCCCACCGTCAGCGCGCCGATCTCCTGCTTGGCGATCTCCGCCACGACCGGGGCGGCGCCGGTTCCGGTGCCGCCGCCCTCACCCGCGGTCACGAAGACCATGTCGGCGCCCTTCAGCGCCTCCTTGACCTCGTCGCGGCTCTCGGACGCTGCGCCATGGCCGATCTCCGGGTTCGCGCCGGCACCCAGGCCGCGCGTGAGCTGGCTGCCGACCTGGAGCTTGATGTCGGCATCGCACATCTGGAGCGCCTGCGCGTCCGTGTTGATCGCGATGAACTCGACGCCCTTCAGGCCGGCATCGACCATGCGGTTCACGGCGTTCGTGCCGCCGCCGCCGATGCCTACGACCTTGATGACCGCCAGGTAGCTGCCCGTGTCCAATGTGTTGCCTTCCGTCCGCCGCTCAAGTCAGGGTTGAGCGTTTTCGAGCCCGCCGAAGAACCCGCAAACAGCGGGACTGTAAGCGGATCGTGCGGACTATGTCAACGCCCGGCACGTGGCTTTGCAAGCAATAACCCTCGATGCAGAGTTGAGGTTTGGCCAAGTCTCGACTCATGGTTGAGGGGTAGTGGGGACCGGCTCAGTGGGCGCGGTTTCCGCTGTGGGCGCGGTCGTGGTCGGCGCCGGCGCGGGCTCGGTGACCGGCGCCCCGGTTACGGGATCGACCGTGGGCGCGCCGGTGACCGGGTCGACGGGCGGCAGCCCGGTGGCCGGGTCGACGGCCGTGGGATCCGTCGCCTCGGGTGCGGCGGGCGTCACGGGCACGGGCAGCGGCTCGCCCGCCGGGAGCACCGGCGCGATGGTCTCGACCGGCAGGCCGCCCGCGACCGGTCGCTCGGGCAGCCGAACGTCGATGTAGGTGGCCCCCTGCGCGCTCGGATCGGCGAGCACCCGTGCTGCGGCGGTCCACTTCTCGTGCAGCAGGTCGGCGTCCCCGACGATGACATCGGGCCCTTTTCGCAGCTCGACGGTGATCCCCTCGGTGTCGTTCTCCGTCACGCCCTGGATGCGCTCCGTCAGCCCGGCCGGCGCGGCGCCCGCCACGAGCAGCGCCCGGAGCGTGCGGGGATCCGTCACCCGGCCGTCGGCGACCGGTTTCTCCATCTTCAGCAGCGCAAGGCCCTTGGGCGGCTGCAGGCCCTCGAGGACGGTCCCGTCCCCGGCCACCGGCACAGGTACGCCGCCCAACTCGACGAGCGCCGCCGAGGCGCGCTCCTCGACCGCTATCCGCAGCCCGTGCGGGAAGTCTCGCTCCACTTCGATCGAGCCGATCACGGGGTACCGGGACGCCGTTTCCTCGAGCTCGTCCAGCCGGACGTGGAGCGTCGTCATCTCCTCGGCGGTCGCGGTCAGGGCGGCGTGGATCCGGGGGCCGTCCTCCGTCGTGAGGCCGGTGACCTCGACCTCGTTGACCGCGACGATCGCCGAGTCGCGGAGCCAGAAGTGGTAGAGCGCGAGCAGCGCGATCGCGGCGAGGAGGGTGCCGACGATCCGGCGGCGCGCGCGCAGGCTGAGGGAGCGCCGGTGCGGGCGCGCCCGCACCCAGGCCGGCAATCCGGCCATGGCGCGCGGGAGTGTGGCGATCGTGCGCGGGAGCGCGGCGGCGAGCTCTCTCACTACGGGGGTTTTCGCCCCCGGCCGCCCCAGTCCTACCTGGCCGTGAGGACCCGCGCGAGCGCGTCCACGTCCCCCGCCCCCATCGTCAGGAGCACATCCCCCTCGGAGAGCTCCGAGCGCAGCAGGCGTTCGGCCTCTTCCTGCGCCGGCGCCCAGTAGACGGGCCTGCCGCCCGCGGCATCCGCCGCCGCGGCCGCGACGAGCCAACCGCTCACCCCGGGGAAGTCCTCGGCGCGCTCGCGCGCCGGATAGACGTCCAGCACGACGACGACGTCGGCGAGGGCGAGCGCCCGGCCGAACTCCCGCGCCAGGTGGCGCGTGCGCGAGTAGAGATGCGGCTGGAAGCACGCGAGCACCCGCCCCGCCTCGAGGGTGCGGGCGGCCTCGAGCGTGGCGCGCACCTCGGTCGGATGGTGCGCGTAGTCGTCATACACCTCGGACCCGCCCGGGCCGGCGCCGTGCGCCTCGAACCGCCGCCCCGCGCCCGCGAACGACCGCAACGCGCGTGCGCTCTCGGCCGGCTCGACCCCGGCCTCCTGGCAGGCACGCGCCGCCGCGAGCGCGTTCAGGACGTTGTGCATGCCGGGGACCTGGAGCTCGAAATCGGCGCCGAGGGCGCTGAAGCGCGACCCGAGGGGCACGAGCTCGGCCTGGGGCGGGTCCAGATCGTCGATCACCACGCGTGCCCCGGCGGTGAAGTCGGCGAACGCCTCCTCGAGCTCGCCCAGCGTGGCGAAGGTCGCATGGTGGTCGAGCTCGACGTTGGTGACCACCGCCACCTCGGCCTCCAGCTTGAGGAACGAGCGGTCGGACTCGTCGGCCTCCACGACGAGCCACTCGCCCTCCCCCCACGCGGCGTTCGTGCCCGTCGACCGCACCTCACCGCCGATCAGGTAGCCGGGATCGCGCCCCGCCTCGACCAGGACATGCGCGGCCATCCCGGCTGTCGTGGTCTTGCCGTGGGTGCCGGCGACCGCGATCGTGCGCCGCAGCCGGGTCACCTCCCCCAGCAGGTCGCCCCGGTGGAGGACGGTCGCGGCGCGTGCGCGGGCCGCGGCGAGCTCCGGGTTGTCGGGCGGGATCGCGGTCGACACGACGACCTCGGCGTCGTCGGGGACGTTGGCCGCGTCGTGGCCGATCGCCGGCTCGATCCCAGCCGCGCGCAGCCGCGCGAGGTAGCTCGACTCGCTTTGATCGGAGCCGCTCACCTGCGCGCCGAGCGACTGGGCGACCAGCGCCAGCCCGCTCATGCCCGCTCCGCCGAGGCCGATGAAATGAAGCCGCCGGCCGGCCCAGGGCGTCGAGCTCATAGCGCGCGACCTTAGCTATCGTCGCGGGCCGTGAAGCGGCGACCGTGGCTCATCCTGGCCGTCGCGCTCGCGGCCGGTTGCGGCTCTGATGACGAGCCTCCCCCGAAGGGGGAGCGGGCCCCGGATACCGCGACCGTCCCGAACCCGCGGGCCCAGCTTCTGGTGCTCCACGCGGACCGGATCCCCTTCACCTTCCAGTACCCGGAGTCGCTCACCACGCGGCGCCGGCCGCGCGGGCGCGTGCTCGCCCAGGTGGGGGTCACGCCCGACGGGAACCTGAACGCGATCAAGGTGCGCCGCACGGCGCGGCGCGAGCTGCCGCCCGATCGTTACCTCGACGACTTCCGCCGCGACTTCGAGCGGGCGGTCGGGGGCGTCGAGCAGCACGAGGAGGAGATCGCGGGCCTCGAGGTGGGCGTCCTCGAGTTCTCGGACAGCGTCCGGCGCGGCGGCAGGAGCGTCGATTTCACCTCTGCGTCGTACTTCTTCACCGGCGGCGGCGGCACCTGGCAGCTCGAATGCATCGCCGACGAACGGCATCGGGAACGGATCGATGCGGCCTGCCGGGCGGCGCTCGAATCGATCCGGTTCTGAGAGAACGCTCACGGTCACTTGACGGACTGCCGATACGACCCCATCATGGATCGCATGAAGGTCACTGGCCCGACCTCTGCCGAGATCACCGCTCCCGTCGCCGCCCCGCACGCGGGCTGGCGCGGACTGGTCGATCGCACCGTCGCAGCCTCCGAGAATGTCTCGCGCAGGCCGCTCACCGCCCTCGCGGAGACGCTCGCGATCGGCGCCGGCCTCGCCGTGTGCTTCACCGCGTTCGGGTGGGTGCTCCTCGACGACCAGGCCGCGTTCTACCGCGAGCTCATGCCGGGGACCTGGCTGAGCGCTGCGCTCCTCCTGTTCACCGCCGCGACCGCGATTGCGATCCACCGCGCGGCGGGCGTTCCCGGGAAGCGTGACTTCTGGTCGATCTCGGCGATCGTGTTCGTCGCGCTCGCGATCGACGAGCTGACGCAGCCCACCGTCTTCCTCAGCAAGTGGCTCAGGACCGAGCACCAGATCGCGGCGCCCGCGCCGTTCAACGACGTGGACTCGATGCTCGTCGTAGCGCTGCTCGTGACGTGCGTCGCCGTGCTCTTGCGGCACGCGCTGGTCCTGCGCCGCCACCGCACGACGATCGTCCTGTTCGCGATCGGGCTGACCCTCGGGGCCGTATCGCAGACGCTCGACTCCGTGGTCGAGCCCACGAAGTGGGAGTTCGTCGCGGAGGAGTGCCTGAAGCTCTCCGCGATCCCGTTCGTGCTGGCGGGCTACCTGGCGGCGCTGAGGGATGTCCGCGGCAGCGGCATCCGCGATGCGGCCAGCCAGCAGAGCGACGCGAGCAGCGCGCCGAAGCCCCAGCCGGCGAGTACGTCGGTCGGGTAGTGCGCGCCTAGCAGCACGCGGCTGAGACCGACGGCCAGGACCAGCGCCCCGGCGAAGCTCGCGACGGCGATGCGGCTGTGGCCCCTGCGCGAGGCGCGGATCAGGATGAACGCGATCGTCGCGTAGACGGCGACGCTGGTCGCGGAGTGCGCGCTCGGGAAGCTGAAGCCCTGCGGGTCGGCGAAGCTCTCCTCGGGACGCGGCCGTGCGATCAGCACCTTGACGAGCTGGACCGCGCCCTGGGTGACCGGGTACACGAGCGCGAGCGCCATCGCCCCCCGCCAGTGCCGCGTGGCGAGCAGGACCAGCGCGCCGACGATCGTGACGCCGAGCGCGGTCTGGGTGCTGGCGAGGTCCGCCAGGCGCTCCGCCCATCCGGCCGACTCGTGCGTCATCTGCTCCTGCGCGCGGGCGCTCGCCTGCGCGTCGAGCTCGTGCACGCGGCCGAACTGAGTGACCGCCACGGTGATCGAGGCGACGAGCGCGAAGAGTCCACCGACGATCAGAACGCGGTGGGACACGAGGAAGTTGCCAAGCCTCAGATGCATGGTGGGTGAACTAGGACGGCCTGCCGATCGACTCGGCTCAGCGCGCCTCCTGCCCAAGTCACCTACCCGGTTCCTGGACGAATGAACGCGACGGCCCCTTACTTGAGGAACGCGGATGCCCCGTATTACTTGCAGGCGATCGTGAAGATCTCGTGAGCGATCCGCTCGGCCGCGTCCGGACGCGCGAGCGCGGCCGCCGCCCGGCCCATCGCGCGCAGCCGATCCGGCGCGCCGAGAAGACCCCCCACCTCGCGCGCGAGTCGCGGGCCGTCCAGGTCGGCGTCCGGCACGACGGCAGCGGCCCCGCCACGCTCGACCCAACGGGCGTTGCCGGTCTGGTGGTCGGCCGTCGCGTGGGGGTACGGGACGAGCACGGACGGGAGCCCGGCTGCCAACAGCTCGAACACCGAGCCGCCGGCGCGCGCCACCGCCAGGTCCGCCGCGGCGTACGCGTCGGCGAACGGTGAGATGTACGCGTGCAGCTTGTAGTGCGGGGGGTTGCCGAGCTCTGCCAGGCGCTCGGCGAGCTCGGCGTGGTCGCGCCGCCCGCACACGTGCAGCACCCAGCACGGAGCGGCACTGCCGAAAGCCTCGAGTGCCGCCCGGTTGAGGCGCAGCGAGCCGAGCGAGCCTCCGAACACGAGCAGGCATTCGCGATCGTCGTCGATGCCGAATCGCACGCGCGCCGCGGCGCGGTCGGCCCCCGCGACGTCGGCCGGGATCGCCCGTCCCGTGACTACCCATTTCGGCCCCTGCCGGCCGGGCAGGTCGAACGCCAGGAAGACGCGCTCGGCGAACGGCGCAAGCACCCGGTTCGCCACGCCGAGGTGGCTGTCGGCCTCCGTGAGGAAGATCGGCAGGCGCAGGCTGCGCGCCGCCAGGCCCGCCGGCGCCGCCACGTACCCGCCCCCGCCGAGGACGACGTCGGCCCGGATCGTGCGCAGGAGCCTCCGGGCGCGCCCCGTGGCGCGCGCCGCCTGGACGAGCGCGCGCGCCGCCTTCAGCGGGTTGCGCCGGTCGAGCCCCTCGACCCGCAGTGCGTGGAACGGGTACCCGGCGGCGGGGACGAGCTCGGCCTCGGCGCGCTCCCCGCCGAGGAACTCGACGTGCGCGCCCCTATCCCGCAGCGCGTCGGCGACTGCCAATGCCGGAACGACGTGGCCGGCGGTCCCGCCGGCTGCGATCGCGACGCGCGTCATCAGAGCGCCCTCCGTCGATTGCGGTCAAGCCGCGGCCGCGCGCCGCTGCCCCGCCCGTGGCGGCGACGTTCAGAAGCAGCCCCATCGCCCCCATGACGACGATCAGGTTCGAGTTCCCATAGGAGATCAGCGGCAGCGGGATCCCGGTGAGCGGCGCCAGCCCCATCACCGCGAACATGTTGAGCGCCGCCTGGCAGAGGATGAGCGAGGTGATCGCGGCGGCGAGCAGCTTCGCGTAGCGGTCGCGCGCGTGCTTCGCGGCGCGGAAGCCGGCGTAGGCGATCAGGCCGTAGAGCGCCGCCACGCTGGCGATCCCGACGATCCCCAGCTCCTCGCCGATGATCGCGAGGATCATGTCGGTGTGCGCCTCGGGCAGGTAGAAGATCTTCTGGACCGACTCTCCGAGACCGACCCCGACAGGGCCGCCCGAGCCGATCGCGATCATCGACTGGACCGCCTGGAACCCGGTGTCGCCGGCATCCGACCACGGGTCCAGGAACGCGGTCAGGCGCTCGCGCCGGTAGGGCTCGAAGAGCGCGAGCGGAAGCGCGATCGCGGCGGCCCCGCCGCCGATCGCCCCCAGCAGCCTCAGAGGCGTGCCCGCGACGAACAGGATCGTCCCGATCGTGAAGCAGATGACCATGGTCGTGCCCATGTCGGGCTGCTGCATCAGCATCGCGCAGGCCAGCCCGACGACGATGAGGAGGGGCTTCGCCAGGCCGCCGAAGGTCTGGGTCGCGCTCGGGCGCGCCGCCAGGAGCTGGACCGCGAACAGGATGAGCGCCAGCTTGAGCACCTCGGAGGGCTGGAACTGGAGCGGGCCCGCGCCTAGCCAGCGGGTCGCGCCGTTCACGGTCACGCCCACGCCGGGGACCATCACGGCCGCGGTCAGCACGAACCCCACCAGGAGCAGCACCGGCGCGACGGCCTTGATCACACGCAGCCCGTGGCGTGAGGCGAGATGCAGGACGACGAGGCCCACGATCGCGAGGCCGACGTAGCGCTTCAGGTAGTAGGAGGGGTCGCCGGAGCCGTCGAGGAGCGACTCCGCCGAGCTCGCCGAGTAGACCATGATCGCCCCGAGCGCGAGCAGGCAGAGCGTCGCCGTGTAGATCAGCGAGTACTCCAGGGGCGGTTTCGTGCGCGGGCGGCTGCGCGCCATCCAGGCGTTGTTCGACGCCCGTCGCCGAATTCATCCTTCGGCCGCCGCCCGGCGGGCGAGCTCCCGGAAATGCGCCCCGCGCGCCTCGAAATCCTCGTACTGGTCGAAGCTCGCGCAGGCGGGTGAGAGCAGCACCACCTCGCCCGGCCGCGCGGCGGCGCTCGCCCGCGCCACCGCCCGCTCGAGGTCGCCGCAGCGCTCCATCGGCACGCCGGCGGGCTCGAGGTCTGCCGCCAGGCGCTCGGCGGCCTCACCGATCAGGTAGGCGGCCCGGCAGCGTGCGGCGACGGGATCGCGCAGGCCCTCGAAGCCGCCGCCCTTGAGGCTCCCGCCGGCGATCAGGTGCACGCCGCCCTCGAACGCCTCGATGCCCACCCGCGCCGACGCGACGTTGGTGGCCTTCGAGTCGTTCACCCACAGGACGCCGTCCGCCTCGGCGACCTCCTCCAGCCGGTGCGGCACGCCGCCGAAGGCCCGCAGGGTCTCGGCGACCGCGTCCTGGGAGAGCCCGCGCGCGCGCGCCGCCGCGGAGGCCGCGCGGGCGTTCTCGACGTTGTGGGCGCCGCGGAGGCGCAGCTCCTCGGGCGGGATCGGAAGCGGGGGGAACGGTTCCCGGATCGCGACGTCGTCCGGGCCCTGGTTGGCGAAGATGCGCAGCTTCGCGTCGCGGTAGGCCTCGAACGTGCCGTGCCGGTCGATGTGGTCGGGCTCGAGGTTCAAGAGGACGGCGCATTCGGGCGCGAACGCGACCGTGTCCTCGAGCTGGAAGCTGGACGCCTCGCACACCACCACGATCTCCGGCCCGATCGACCCCACGAGCGACGCCAGCGGAGTTCCGACGTTCCCGGCCACCGCGACCGGCACGCCCGCCGCGCGATGCATTGCGCCCAGCAGCTCGACCGTGGTGGTCTTGCCGTTCGTGCCGGTGACCGCCACGAACTCGTTCGGCAGAAGCCGCCACGCCAGCTCGAGCTCACCGACGACCTCGAGGCCGCGCTCGCGCGCCGCCGCGACGACCGGGGCCTCAGCCGGGACGCCGGGGCTCTTCACGACGGTGCGAACGCGGTCGAGCAGCTCGAGGCCGTCGCTGCCGGTGTGAACCTCGATGCCGGCCGCGGGCGCCAACTGAACAAGGGGCCTGGCCCCCTGTTCAGCCCGGTCCACCCCGATCACCTCGCCGTGCTCGCGCAGCATGAGGGCGGCCGCGGCCCCGGAGCGGGCCATGCCCACGACCAGGTACGGCCCCGGCGGAAGCGGCGGTCTACCTCTCACTGGATCGACTGCTGGTACAGCGTGAAGCCGATCGCCGAGCAGATCGCCGCGACAATCCAGAAGCGGAGGATGATCTTGGTCTCCGACCAGGCCAGCAGCTCGAAGTGGTGGTGGACCGGGGCCATCAGGAACACCCGCTTGCGAAAGCGCTGGAAGGCGAAGACCTGGATCGCCACCGACAGGGCCTCGACCACGAAGATGCCGCCGATGACCACGAGCAGGATCTCCGTCTTGGTCACCACGGCGAGCGCCGCGATGGCGCCGCCCAGGCCGAGCGAGCCGGTGTCGCCCATGAAGATGGCCGCCGGGAATGAGTTGAACCACAGGAACCCCACGCAGGCCCCGACCAGGCAGGCGCAGATCAGCGCCAGGTCCTCCTGACCACTGGTCAGGAAGGTGATCGCCGTGTAGGCGAAGAGGACGATCGCCGCGCACCCCCCCGCCAGGCCGTCAAGGCCGTCAGTCAGGTTCACGCCGTTGGTCGCCCCGGCCAGTACGAGGAAGATGAGCACCGGGTAGAACACCCCGAGGTCGACGGTGAAGTCGAAGACCCGCGTGTTGAGCGACTCGTTGAGGCCGACATAGCGCGTGGCCACCCACCACAGGCCGAGGGCGATGGCCGCCTGGGCGACGATCTTCCACCTCCCCGACAACCCGAGCGAGCGCTTCTTGGAGATCTTCGACCAGTCGTCGAGAAAGCCGAGGAACGCGCTGGCCAGGGCGGTGCCGAACACGGCGATGCTCGCCGCGTCGTACTCGCCGAGGATCAGGAACGGCACGGAGACGGCGAGGAAGATCACCAGCCCGCCCATGGTTGGGGTGCCCGCCTTGGTCGCGTGGCCCTTGGGTCCCTCCTCGCGGATGTGCTGGCCGAACTCGCGGTCGCGCAGGAACGAGATGAACTTCGGCCCGAGGAACATGCAGATGAGCAGCGAGGACGTCCCCGCGATCAGGATCTCTCCGAGCACGGGCGGCTAGCCGGTCCTTCGAGACGAGGGCAGGCCCGGCCGCGCGAGGGGAAGTGCGTCCGGCGCCGGCCGGGCGACGTCCACGCTCAACGCGCGTCGC
>DASPHG010000070.1:0-18491 GCA_035629775.1 Thermoleophilaceae bacterium
CGAGCAGACCGAGAAGCGCGATCACGACGAAGCTGAGCGTGCCCATGACGACGAGCAGCTCGGCCAGCGTCATGCCCCGCTCCGAGCGCAGGCGCGCACGAATGAGAGCCGGGATCGATGGCACGGTCATCCGATCGGCGCTTCCGGCGCTGAAAATGAGGATGTCCAGGCGAACCTGGACGCAAAAAAAAGGGCGGGCCCGAAGGCCCGCCCTCTTTCGATCCCTTGCGGGAATTACTGATTACTGCTTACCAGCTACCGCCGCTCGGGCATCCGCCCTCGCCGCCGGTGGAGCAGGAACGGGCAGTGGTGCCGTCCGCCTGCTTCTCGATGGTGAAATCGTTGCCGCTCTTCGAGTGGCCGACGATCTCGTAGACATCGCTGTTGTCGGCCGCGGTGATCGAGACCTGACCGTCACCGGAGCCGATCGCAACGCCGGCCTTCGAGCCGGAGTCAGCGAGCAGGGCGTCCGTGTCGCACGCGCCGAAGTCCTGCGTCTCGGCGTAGCACGACTCGACAGCCGACACGACGTTACGCGCGTTCGACTTGGCATCCGCGTCCTGGCCCTTCTTCTGCTGGCCAAGGAAGGCCGGCAGTGCGATGGCGGCCAGAATGCCGATGATCAGAATGACAACGAGGAGCTCGATAAGGGTGAAGCCCTTCTCGCTCTCCATACGCTCGCGGAGATTCCGCAGCATGTGAACTCCTCCTTTGGGAGTACTGGATTGACCTTGATGCCAGTCCGCCGCGGGTAAAGCCGCCGTTTGGAAGTCGAGTTCCTGGTGGTAGCCCGGCCTACTCCTAGTGGGGGGAGGAGCACCGTGGCTTTGCGTCCCCGCCTCACGACGGGTTTGCCCTTTTCACCGTGGCACTTCTGGCTTGCCTGGGTTATCGGTATTTGCGGGGTCTGGACTTGATCGGACGTGTGTCCATGAATCGGTAGGCAAGATTCAAGTTGTGCAAATCCGGCGCGTCCTGCTTCTGTTCGCCCTCGTGCTTGGCCTGTCCGCCCTCGTCGCGTCGATCGCACCGCCGCCCGAGACGCGCGAGGAGGACGGCACCGGGGCGCAGACGACCGCCGATCCAGGCGCGGCACCCGGCGCGGGGGCGCGGACCGTAACCCTGGCCGTCGGGCCGCCGGCCCGCCGGCCGCGCACCCGCATCGTGCCGCTGGGCGCGCGCCTGACGCTCATCGTGACCGCGCCCGAGGTGGGCGACGTCGTGCTTGGCACGCCGAACCTGCGCCAGACCGCCGGGCCGCTCGCCCCGGCGCGCTTCGACCTGCTCGCCAAGCCCGCCGGACGGCACGCGGTCACGTTCGAGCCGCTCCGCGGCGATCGGCGGCTGGTCGCGCGCCTCGTGTTCAGACAGCAACCGCGCGGCCGCTGACGATCCGCCACGTGGTGTCCTGCGCGGGCTCGTGCGCCTTGAGGAACGCCTGGACCACGCGCGCGTCGAACTGGTTGCCGGCGCCGCGCCGCAGCTCGGCGCGAGCAGCCGTGTGGCCTATGCCCGGGCGGTAGACGCGGTCGGTCGTCATCGCCTCGTAGGCGTCGGCGACCGCGACGATGCGCGCCTCGAGCGGAATCTCCTCGTCCTTCAGACCGAGCGGGTAGCCCTTCCCGTCGGGTCGCTCGTGATGGGCGGCCACCCAGGCGGCGATGTCCCACAGCTCCGCGCGCTCGAGCATCCGCGCGCCGAACTCCGGGTGCTTCCGCATCTCGTCCCATTCCTCCGGGGTGAGCGGCCCGGGCTTGTTGACGATCGAGTCCGCGACGCCGACCTTGCCGATGTCGTGCAGCACCCCCGCCAGCTGTACGCGCTCGACGAGCTCGGAGGCGAGCTCCAGCTCGATCGCGATCAGCTTCGTGTACCGGCCCACCATCTGCGAGTGCTCGGCCGTGTCCATCGAGCTGGCGAGGCCGACCAGGCTGGCCACGCGCCGCTCCGCCGTGCTCTCGCGCCGATGGCTGTTGCCGCGAAGGATCTCGGCGGTCTCCGCGCTGTAGATCACCGAGCAGTCGCGGCCGAACTCCTTGGCCGTGTACAGCGCCTGGTCTGCCGCCTTCAGCAGGCCGGACGTGGTCGCACCGTGGGTCGGGTACGCGGCGACCCCGAAGGAGATCGTGAGCGGGAAGATGTCGGCCTGGAAGTTCTCGCGGATCTTCGCCCGCAGCCGCTCGGCCAGCACGTAGCCCTCGTGCTCGTCCGTCTCGGGCAGGACGAGCGCGAACTCCTCGCCGCCCATGCGCCCCACGCGGTCGATGCGGCGGACCCCCGAGGTCAGCGCCTCGCCGAGCAGCTCGAGCGCACGGTCGCCGGCCGGGTGGCCCAGCCGGTCGTTCAGCATCTTGAACCGGTCGAGGTCGCCCACGAGCAGGGTGAGCGGGACCTTCGTGCGGCGGGCGCGCTCGACCTCGAGCTCGAACGCCTCCTCGAACCCGCGCCGGTTGAGGAGGCCCGTCAGCGGGTCCGTCCGGACGGCGTCGGTCAGGCGCTCGATCAGCGCGTCCAGGCGCTCCTTGAGCAGCCCGAACAGGGCGGTGGCGACCACCAGCGTGCCGAACGCGACCGTCCACTGGGCGGCCGAATCCTCGACGGCGATGACGAAGTCGGCGAAGGTCGTGTTCCCGGCCGAGTGATGGGCAACGAGCACCGCCGCGTAGCAGAACCCCATGAAGACCACGTGGCGAACCGCGTCCGCGAGGCTGAAGAAATAGAGCGCGTAGAGCGCGGCCCATACGTAGAAGAAGGCGTATGGGCTGGTGCTCTTCCCGCTGTAGAAGATGAAGCCGCTGACGAGCAGCGTGAAGCCGACCAGGAACGCCCTGAAGCCCCACTCCGGGATCCGGTCCCAGCCGACCACGAGCAATACGACCATCGCGTACGACGCGCCGACGAGGCCGCCCATCGCCGCGACGTCCACGTGGCCGGAGACCGGCAGGAAGAGCCAGATCAGGGCCAGCGTGGCGCCCGACCCGAACAGGTAGGCGCCGGCGCGCGCCATGGTCGCGGGGTCGGATAGCTCCGCCCCCACGCCGTGCTGGTGCTGCCACCGCAGGCGCGCCACGGAGGTACGCAGGAGCTTGGCTGCATTCGCCATGCGCTCGTCTTCGGATCTCGCGCGCGCGTACTTGTGTGGGGGCGCCCAGCACCGGACGGATGGACTACGGGCCCGTGTGTCCAGGTCGCGTCGATATCCCTCAACAGGCGGATGCAACCGCGCCGATAGACGGATTGTGCGCGATCTCGGCTTCCAGATCATCGACTTCTCGGAGGTGCGTTTCAGGCTGCGCATCGCCGGCGCCCGGATCTGGCTCGCCTATCTGCTCGCCGCGGTCTTCGCCTCCTACGCCATCGGAACCTGGGAGGGCGGGGAGCGGCTCGCGCTAGTCGGGATCGGGGCCGCCTACCTCGCCTGGGGGATGCTCGCCCGGCTTCTGCCGCTCGACCGGATCGTCCACAGCCGCTACCACGACGTGTTCTTCCTCGCATGGAGCCTCGCCGAGGTGGCCGCCATCTCCGGCGCAATGAGCATCGACGGCGGGTCGGCCAGCCCCCTCGCCGCGCTCCTCTTCGTCCCGCTCGTGGTGGTCGCGCTGACCTATCCGCCGATGCTCGTCCTCGCCGTCGGCACGCTCGAGCTGCTCGTCTACCTGATGATCGCGGTGAACGTCGGGGGCCGCGACGACCTCTCGCTCTCCCTCTTCGCCGTGAGCCTGGGCATCACCGCCCTCGTGTGCGCCTGGCAGACGCGGATCCGCGACGCACAGCGCGACGAGCTGAATCGGATCTCCCGCGCCGACCCGCTCACGGGCTGCCTCAACCGCCGCGGCTTCCTGGAGCGGCTCGAGGCGGAGGTCGACGAGGCCGGCCGCACCGGGCGGGCGTTCGGGGTGATCATGCTCGACCTCGACCGCTTCAAGTCGGTCAACGACACCTCGGGGCACGCCGCCGGCGACGAGCTGCTCCGCTGGACAGTGGACCGGCTCGAGGAGAACCTGCGCCCCATGGACTCCGTGGGCCGCCTCGGCGGCGACGAGTTCGCCGTACTCGTACCGGGGGCCGCGCGGCCCGAGGCACTCACCCTCGTCGGCCGGATCAACCGCGTCCTCTCCGACCGGGCACCGAGCTCGCTCGGGATCGCCTGCTACCCGACCGACGGGACCGACGCCGAGGAGCTCCAGCGCCACGCCGACGCCGAGATGTACGCGGCCAAGGAGGGGCGTCGGGTGGACACCGCGCCAAGCCGGCGCGAGCTCAGTTGGGCCACCGCGCTCGCCCAGGCCGTGGACACGCGCATCGCCGTGCCGGACGAGCACTCGACCGCCGTCGCCCGCTACGCCGCGGTGATCGCGGAGGAGATGGGCTGGCAGGGCACCGACCTCGCACTCCTGCGCATGGCCGCGATGCTGCACGACGTCGGCAAGGTCGGCATCCCCGACTCGATCCTGCGGAAGGCCGGTCCGCTCACCGAGGAGGAGTTCGACCAGATGCGGCTCGCCCCGGTGACGGGCGCCGAGCTGGTCGGGCGCGTCGAGGGCCTCGGACCGATCGTCCCCTGGATCTACCACGCGCACGAGCACATGGACGGCTCCGGCTACCCCGAGGGCCTGCGCGGCGACGCCATTCCGCCCGCCTCGCGCATCATCGCCGTGGCCGACGCGTTCGACGCGATGACCACCAACCGGCCTTACCGTGGAGCGCTGTCGCGCACGGACGCGATGGCCGAGCTCCGCCGCTGCGAGGGCTCCCAGTTCGACACGGCGTGCGTGGACGCGCTCGAGCGCTCGGTCGACATGCTCGAGGGCGAGCTCACCTCCGAGGCGCTCGAGGCGAACGCCTCGGAGAGCCGCTGGGGTTGAACAAGGGGCCTGGCCCCTTGTGCAACCCGCCTAGGGCTCGATCAGGCCGCGCCGGATCGCGTAGCGCACCAGCTCGACGCGGTCCCGCATCCCGAGCTTCGCGAGCAGGTTGCCGCGGTGCGATTCGACGGTCTTCTCGGACACGTTCAGGATCTGGGCGATCTGCTTGTTCGTGTGCGCCTCGGCGATCAGCTTCACCACCTCGAGCTCGCGCGGCGTCAGCTCGGCGCCCTCGTCGCCGGAGTCGAGCCAGTTCCGCAGCAGCTCCTCCTCGGCGACCGGTGAGACGAACGGCTCGCCACGCAGCGCGGCGCGGATGGCCTCCACGAGCTGCGTGTCGGCGGAGCGCTTCAGCACGTAGCCGGCCGCGCCCGCCTTGAGCCCTTCGTAGAAGTAGCGCTGGTCGTCGTGCATGGAGAGCAGCACGACCGCGGTGTCGGGCAGATGCTTCTTGATCTCGTGGGTGGCCTGGATGCCCGTCATCCGCGGCATCGACACGTCGAGGATCGCCACGTCGGGCTTGTGCTTGAGCGCGGCCTCGAGGGCGTCCACCCCGTCCTCGGCCTCGGCGACGACGTGCATGCCCTCCTGCTGGTCGAGCAGCATGCGCACGCCAGAGCGCACGATCCCGTGATCGTCGGCCAGGAGGACGTGGATCATTTGACCGGTACCCGCAGCCGGAGGGTGGTGCCGTGCCCCGGGGCCGACTCGACGTCGAACTCGCCGTTCACGAGGCGCGCCCGCTCGGCCATCCCGTCCAGGCCGAGGCCGCGGTCCTCGTCGCCGACGACAAACCCCGCGCCGTCGTCGACGACCTCGAGCGCCACGGTGCCGTCGTCGCGGGCGATCTGGACGCGCACGTGCTTGGCGCGAGCGTGGCGGGCGATGTTGTTGAGCGCCTCCTGCGTGACTCGGTACAGGACCAGCTGCTGGTCGCCGCCGAGCTCGTCGATGTTGCCCTGCGTCGCCAGCTTCGTGTCCACTCCGAACTGCGCCTTGAACCGGCGCAGCTGCTCCTCGAGCGCGGGCACGAGCCCATGGTCGTCCAGCGCGGTCGGGCGCAGCTGGCGCGCGAGCTGAAGCAGCTCCTCCATCGCCTGGTTGGCGAGCCGCTTGGTCTCGATCAGCTCGTCCCGCAGGCGCGGCGGCGCGGTGTGGGCGAGCGCCTCGAGGCGCAGCAGGATCGCCGTGAGGGCCTGGTTGACCTCGTCATGGAGGTCGCGGGCAACGCGCTTTCGCTCCTCCTCCTGGGCGCGCAGCTGCAGGCGTCCCGCGCGCATGCGCTCCGCGTCGATCCGGGCCAGCAGGTCGGCGAACGCGTGCGCGAGCCGCTCGACCTCCTCGGCCGGCTCCTCCGGAGCCTTGAACGATCCGGGGTCGCTCGGATCGATGGACTCGATCTCGCGGATCAGCTGGTCCAGCGGGCTGAAGCGCCGCTGGAGCATCAGGATGTTCAGGAGCAGCGCGAGGATCACGGTCATGGCGAGGAGCGCGAACTCGAGCCGCTGGTCGTTCAGGTCGAGGTCGAGGCTCGACGCGGCGCTCGCCGCGAACAGGGCCGCCACGACGAGCAGCAGGTTGGCCGCGACGATCTGCCCGCTGAGGGATTCGCGTTTCTTCATCCGGTCATGGAGTCTGGCGCACCGTCCGGCAGCAAATGGGGTCAACACCCCATACCCATCGGTGCCCGGGCCCGCCATCATGGCGACACACTTTGGATGCGGGGGTCGAGACCCGTATCCGGGGGGTGAAGCAGCATGGAGGACCTTGTGAGGGGCGCCCTGGAGGCGCCCCTCAGCTTTTCCGGCTCGTAATCTTCCGCCCCGTGGACGAGGCGCTACCGAGCCTGCGCGGCAGGCTCCACCTGCACACGATCTGGTTCTCGGTCGCCGCCGCGACGCTCCTGATCGCGTTCGCGCCGGCCGGCACGCCCCGTCTCGTGGCGGCGATCTACGGGGTGGGGCTCAACGCCCTCTTCATCACCAGCGCGCTCTATCACCGCTGGCCTCCCGCGTCGCGTTGGAAGCCGATCCTGCGCCGGATCGACCACTGCGTGATCTTCGTGTTCATCGCGGCGAGCTACACCCCGATCGCCGCGCTCGTCCTCGAGCCGCCGAGCAGCACGATCGTGCTGGTCAGCGTCTGGGTCGGCGCGGTGCTCGGCGTCGCGTTCAGCATCGCGTGGATCGACGCGCCCCGCCTGGCGGTCGCGCTCTCCTACATCGGCATCGGCTGGGTGATCGTGATCGCGCTCCCAGAAGTCTTCGCCGAGACCGGGGCCGTGCCCGCAATGCTCTTCCTGGCAGGCGGGCTGCTCTACTCGGCCGGCGCGGTCGTGTACGCGCGCAAGCGCCCCGACCCGTGGCCGCGCGTCTTCGGCTTCCACGAGATCTTCCACGCGCTCGTGATCGCGGCGGCGGCGCTCCACTTCGTCGCGATGGCCGGCTGGGTGATCCCGGCCGAGACCTGATCCGGTCCGGCTAGATCCAGCCCTCGCGGCTCGCGATGAGGACCGCCTGGGCGCGGTCGGCCGCGCCGAGCTTCGCGTACACGTTGTGCAGATGGCTGCGCACCGTGCTCGCCGCGATGCCCAGGTCGTGCGCGATCTCCTTGTAGACCTTCGACGCCGCCAGGCCGCGCAGCACCTCGCGCTCCTGGTTCGAGAGCGGCGACTTCGCGGTCGTGCGCCGGCGGCGCTCGCCGCGCTCGGGCAGCCGGTACATGAGCGACTGCAGGGCGGCGGTGTCGAAGCCGACGGCCGCGGCCGCCTGCTCGAGCTCCGCGGGGCGAACGGTCTCCCCGAGCTCGTACCGGGTGAGCCCGTCGGCCAGGCGGATGATTGCGGCCTCGCCCTCGGCGTCCGCCGAGTGGTGGCGCTCGACGGCGCGCGCGATCGCCTGCGGGAACCGCCAGCGACGCAGCAGGACGCCGCCGATCACGGCGTGATCCACGCCGTACTCGACCCGCTCCGCGTGCACGCGCTCCTCGGGCGACATGCTTGTATCGGACAGCCGCTCGAGATAGGCCGGGTATGCATCGGCCATCACGACCTTGCCCAGGTCATGGAGCAGTGCGGCCACGAGCAGCTCGTCCGGGCGCGGGTAGTCGATCTCGCGCGCGATCATGTCGGTCGTGCCCGCCACCGCCACCGCATGAAGGCGGAAGCGCTCCGGCGGAAGCTGCCAGCCCGGGATCCGCTCGAAGAACCCGTAGACGCCGATCCGGCGCGCCAGCGTCTCGATCCCCTCGGGCGCCAGGACGCGAATCGCGTCCGGCACGGTCGCGATCTTGCCCCGCTTGCGCTCGTCGGCATTTGCGAGCCGCATGACGGCGACCACCAGCGCGACGTCGGACTCGATCGCGGTGACCAGGTCCTCGTCGCGCGAGTTCGGCTCGAGCAGCACGCGCAGCACACGGTTCCGCGACTCGGCGAGTGCGGGCATCGTGTCGAGACGCTCGATGGCCTGTGGGAGACGGTGGCGGTAGTTGCTCACGGTGACAATCTGCCCATTTGCGGGGGCTAGAAGTCCTCCGGCATGATCGCGCCCGCATGGAGCGCGGCGATGAATCGCTCCACGTCATCGGTCATGTTGGCGCGTTGCAGCTTCTTGAGGTCGTCCACGACCGACGCCGTGCCGTCGTCCAGGCGCTCGTCGTACCGGTCGACGCACTCCTGCGTGAAGACACCCTCGGTGCAGTCCTCGCAGTTCGGACAGCGCAGCACGATGCGCCACAACGTGGGGCCGGCGGCCTCCCACATGATGGGCTCGACCAGGTCCGAGCTACAGGAATCGCAGCGGCAGAGGTCGCGATCGGCCTCGATCGGCTGCTTGACGCGCGTGTACGGCGCGCCCGTCTCGGGCTGGACGATCTCGAGCACCCTCCCGGACGGGAGGTCGACGGTCGAAACGACTTGCGGTGGGCGGCGGCGCATGGAGGTGGGTCCCCTTCGGTCTGCCGGACGCTCCACCCGCAACTGCTCTCCTTCGGTAACCCGGCTGGCTCCACTCGGGAGCCCCGTGGCTTTGCGAACCCGCCTCACGACGGGGGTGCCTTTATCGGGAGAAGCGACCTATCGGTTTTTTCGCTTACTCGCTAGCTATATCGGCAGCGAGAGCCGGCCCTTTAGGGGGTCCCCCCACGCCGGCCCGGAAACCGTCGCGCGACCCGGCCGAGCGTGTCGGCCGCCTCGACCAGAGGCACGAGCGAAGCCTGCAGCTCGGCCATGGTCTCGGGCAGCTCGCGCAGGTGCTGCTGGACCTCCACGAGGGTCGGCATGGCCGCCTCGATCGTCTGCATCCGCCGCTCGATGTCCGGGATCCGCTCGGCGCCCGCGGCGACTCGCGCGAGCCGTTCGTTGATCTCGGGAAGAGTTCGCGTGGCCTCGGCCATCGCGGCCGTGTTCGCCGCGATCTCGGGCAGGGCGCGGAGTGCCCCGAGGACCTCGGGGAGGGCGAGCAGGCCGGAAAGCGGGTTGCGCGGAATCAGGCTTGCGATGACGCCACAGTAGCCGGAGCGTCAGCCTGCTCGGCCACCTCTGTGACGCGCTCTTCCGGCGCCAGCGCGTTCTGCCTGCCGGGGCGCAGCCCGATCGACTCGAGAACTGGCCGGTTCCCGCCGTGAAACACAGGCGGGCGCGTAGCTCGTGCGCGACGCTAGTGCCACCATGGCGCGGTGGCGGGGCTCGCGACCATCGGTGTGTACGGGTTCGCCGCGCGGAGCTTCCTCGCCGCGCTCCGCGGCGCCGACGTCCGCGTCCTGATCGACGTGCGCCAGCGCCGCGGCGTGCGCGGGCCCGAGTACGCCTGGGCGAACGCCGCCCGCCTGCAGGCGGCGATGGACACCGCGGGGATCGGCTACGTGCACCTGAAGGAGCTCGCCCCGACGACCGAGCTGCGCGAGGTCCAGTACGCGGAGGACGAGCGCAGGGGCGTGGGCAAGCGCTCACGCAGCGAGCTGGCGCCGGCGTACGTCGAGCGCTACACGCGCGAGATCCTCGACCCGGCGGGCGTCGGGCCGGTCCTGGCAGCGCTCCCGGCGGCCGGCAGTGCGGCGCTCATGTGCGTCGAGCGCGACCCGGAGGCCTGCCACCGGTCGCTGATCGCCGCGCGCGCCGCGGAGGACCACGGCGTGCGCGTCACTCACCTGCGGCCGTGAAAGAAAAGGGCTCCGTCCCCCTTTAGCGGAGGCGGCGCACGATCAGCGTCAGTACCACGACGATCACGATCAGGGCGCCCACCTGCGCCGCCACGCGGACCCCGGCGGACTCGTCCGCGGTCATGCGGCCGATGCCCGCGAAGACAACGGACGATCCGAAGAAGGCGACCAGGACCCACAGGGCCGCGGTGCGGTTCATGCCGCGCTGACCGACAGCACCGGCGGGAGCCGTGTGGCGGCCACGGACCACGTCGCGCCGGCGTCGGCCGAGCCGAACACGTCGCCCGAGGTCGCGCCGAAGTAGAGCTCGAGCGCCTCCCCCTCCCCGGTCCAGTCGAAGGCCTCGCGCAGCACCGTGAGGTACGCGTGGTCCTGGGGCAGGCCCTCACCGCGCGGCGTCCAGCTCGCGCCCGCGTCGCGGGTCTCGTACACCCTCACGCGTCCCTCGGGCGTCACGCGGTCCGTGTCCGCCGTGAGCGGGATGAGGAACGCGCTGTCGGGGTCGGCCGGGTCGAGCGCCAGCGGGAAGCCGAAGTCGGACGGCAGCCCCGCGCCGATGTCGGTCCAGCTCGCGCCGGCGTCGTCGGAGCGGTATACGCCGCCGTGGAACTGCATGAAGAGGCGGTCGGGCTGCCGCGGCGCGCGGTGCATGCGGTGGATGCACAGCCCGACCTCGTCGGCCGGCGCGTCCTCGGGCGCGTAGCGCGGCACGAGCCCCTCGTTGCCGCGGCTCCACGTGGCGCCGCCGTCCTCGGTCAGCCACACGCCCGCCGCGGAGATCGCGACCGCGAGCTTCTGCGGCTCGCCGGGCCAGGTGACGATCGTGTGCAGGCAGAGGCCGCCCCCTCCGGGCTGCCACTTGGGGCGGGTCGGGTGGGCCCAGAGCGCCTCGTTGAGCCGCCAGGTGGCCCCGCCGTCGTCGCTCTCGAACAGCACGCCCGGGTCGCCTCCGGCGTAGAGCTTCCCGTCGGCCTCGCCCGGAACGATCACCCAGATCCGCTCGAGCGCAGCCTCGCCCGCCTCCGGCAGCGCGAGTCCGGCCGCCTGCTCCCACTCGCCCGCAGGATCGTCGGTGTGCCAGATCTTCGGTCCGTAGAACGGCGAGGTGACCGAGGCGAGGAGGCGGCCGCTGCGCGGATCGCGGAGCGCGTACTCGACGGTCTCGCCCGCGAACGCCCGCGCCGCGACCTCGTACGTCCCGCCCGGATCGCCCTCGAGCAGGAAGACTCCCTTGCGCGTCCCGACCAACAGCTCGCTCATCGAATCACCCTCCAGATATCGCCGGAATGACGTCCACGCGGTCGTCGGCGCCCAGCGCGTCCTCGGGCTGCGCCAGCTCGCCGTTCACGAATACGTTCAGGTGGGGGCGCAGCCGGCCGCGCTCGTCGAGGATCCAGCCGTCGAGCGCCCCATGCGCGCGCTCGAGCGCCTTGAGCAGCTCGATCACCGAGTCGGCCTCGACCACGTGCTCGGCCAGGTCGCCGGCCATCTTCCGCAGCGGCCCTCGCAGGCGTACGCGCGCCATCAGAGGATCAGCTTCCGCTCCATGAAGCGAATCGCGAGCCGCCACGACAGCAGCGCGAACGTGACGAGGAACGCCACATGGCCGACGTCCGCCCATCCCTCGAAGCCGAAGACCGCGTGGCGGACCAGCTCGACGCAGTGGTAGAGCGGGTTCACGAGGCCCGCGATCTGCGCCCACTGGGGCAGTTCGGACAGCGGGAAGAAGGTGCCCGCCACGAGGAACATGGGCGTCAGCAGTCCGCTCTGCCAGTACGAGAAGCTCTCGATCGCCTTCGACTTCGCGGCGATGAAGATGCCGAAGAACGCCCAGCCGAGGCCGGCGAGCCCCGCGATCAGCGGCACGAGCAGCATGCCCCAGCTCGGATCGAGGCCGAACGCGACCGCCACCAGCATCGGAACGCATCCGTAGGTGCCCGTCCGGGCGCCGATCCAGAGCGCCTCCCCGGTCACGATCTCCTCCGTGTCGACGGGCGCGGCGAGGATCGCGTCGTAGGTGTGCTGGAACTCGTACTTGACGAAGGTCGAGTACATCGCCGGGAACGCGCCCGAGAACAGGACCGTGGTGGCGACAATCCCGGTGCCGACGAACTCGATGTACTCGTAGCCCGCGACCGTCGAGACCAGCGAGCCGAAGCCGAATCCGAAGGCCAGCAGGTAGATCGTCGGGTCGACCGTCGAGGAGAAGGTGGACGACCGCCAGAACGAGGAGTAGTTGACGACCTCCCGGACGATCACGCCCTGAAGCGCGGCGCGCTCGAGCCGGCCGAGGCGGGGCTGGGCGGCGGTCAGCGCCATCAGCTGATCTCCTCGCCGGTGAGGAGCACGAACACGTCCTCCAGGTTCGTCACCCGCCGCTCGCCCTCGAAGTCGGGCGCGTCGCCGTTCGCGCGCAGGATCGAGACCGACGTGCCGGTCCGGCGCGTGCGCCATCCGCGCGTGCGCGCGATGCCCTCCACCTCGGTCAGGCGCGCCGGCGGCCCGTAGACCTCGATCGCCTCCGGGCCTGCGTGCTCGGCGATCAGCTTGCTGGGCGCGCCGACCGCCACCGCCTTGCCGTGCGACATGATCGTCACGTCGTCGCAGAGCCGCTCGGCCTCCTCGATGTAGTGCGTGCTCATCAGGATCGAGACGCCCTCGGAGCGCAGGCGGTCGATGAGCGCCCACAGCTCCTGGCGGACCTGCGGGTCGAGGCCCACCGTGGGCTCGTCAAGCAGGACGAGCCGCGGCTCGTGCAGCAGCGCCCGGGTGATCAGGAGCCGGCGGCGCATGCCGCCGCTGAGCTGGTCCACCTTCGACTCGCGGCGCGGCGCGAGGTTCGCCAGCGCGAGCGCGCGCTCGATCGCGGCATCCCGCTCGGCCTTCGGCACGCGGTAGAGGTGCGAGAACACGCGCAGGTTCTGCTCGACGGTGAGCGACACGTCCAGGTTGTCGAGCTGCGGCACGACGCCCATCACGGCGCGCGCCTGCTTCGAATCGTCCGGCAGCCGGAAGCCGAGCACCTCGAGCGCGCCCTCGTCGGGGATGACCTGCGCGGTCAGCATCTTCATGGTCGTCGACTTGCCCGCTCCGTTCGGGCCGAGCAGCCCGACGCAGCGCCCGTAGGGCACGTCGAGATCGAGGCCGTCGACGGCGGTGATGGCGCCGAACCGCTTGACGACCCCGCGAAGGCGGATCGCGGACTCCATCGCGGGGATTATGCGGCTTCGGAGTAGGCGGGCTCTTCCGACGAAAGCGCGACCGCCGCGTCCTGCTGTTCGTCCGGTGTGAGGACCGTCACCGCCACCCCGATCGCTGCCAGCACCAGCCCGGCGCCGATCCAGAACGCGAGGTGGTAGCCGCCCGTGAGCGCCGACGCGGTGGACGCGCCGTCCTCCAGCAGGCCGTCCGTCCGCGAGGCGGAGACGGTCGCGAGCACGGCCAGGCCGAGGGCCGCGCCGACCTGGGCGGTCGTGTTGACGAGCCCGGACGCCAGGCCCGCCTCGTGCGGGCCGACGTCCGACATCGCGAGCTTCATGAGCGCGGGGAACGCCGTGCCGGCGCCGAGCCCGAGCAGGACCATGACGGGCAGGACGTGCTCGGCCCAGTTCCCGCCGACGGGGGCGCGCGTGAAGAGGAGCAGTGACGCGGCGATCATGACGAGGCCCGGGATGAGCGTGCGACGGGCGCCGAAGCGCATGACGAGCCGCTCGGAGTAGCGCGCCGACATCAGGCCCATCAGGATCGTGCCGGGCAGGAACGCGAAACCGATCTCGAGCGCGTCGTAGCCGAGGATCTCCTGCAGGTAGAGCGTGCCCAGGAAGAACATGGCGAACATCCCCGAGACGCTGAGCGCCTGGATCGCGTTCGCGCCGCTGACGTTGCGCGAACGGAAGATCTTGAGCGGGATGAGCGGGTTGGCCGCGGTCGCCTCGCGCGCGAGGAACGCGACGAGCAGCGCACCCGACAGGCCGGCCAGGAGCAGCGTGCCCGAGTCGCCCCAGCCGTTCTCGGCGGCCGGGCTGACGATCGTGTAGACGCCCAGCATCAGCGACGAGGTGATCAGCACCGCGCCCGGGACGTCCGCGCCCTGGCCGAAGCCGATGCCCTCGTCGCGGTCGAGCAGCCGCAGCGCGAACACGCCGGTCGCGATCGCGATCGGGACGTTGATGAAGAAGATCCAGTGCCAGTTGATGAGCTCGGTCAGGACGCCGCCCGCCAGCAGGCCGATCGACCCGCCGGCCGAGGCGACGAACGCGTACACGCCGATGGCCTTGGCCTGCTCCCGCGGCTCCGGGAACATCGTGACGATCATCCCCAGGATCACGGCGGAGGTCATCGCGCCGCCGATGCCCTGCAGGAAGCGCGCGCCCACGAGCATCTCCTGGGTCTGGGCGAAGCCGCAGAGCAGCGAGGCGAGGGTGAAGAGCGTGAGCCCGGTCATGAAGACCGTCCGGCGCCCGACGAGGTCCCCGAACCGGCCGGCGAGCAGCAGCAGGCCGCCGAAGGCGATCAGGTAGGCGTTGATGACCCAGGCGAGGTTCGACGAAGAGAAGCCCAGCTCGTCCTGGATCTGGGGCAGCGCGACGTTCACGACGGTCATGTCGAGGACGATCATCAGCATCCCCGTGCAGAGGACGTACAGGGCGAGCCGGCGGTTTCGGTAAGGCTGAGAGGCGGTCATGCGAGTAAGACAGAGTCCGCCCTCCAAATTAATCGGTCGGGTCGATGTGGTCGGTGACCGCCGTCACCGACCGGTCGCTACCCGCGGACGATCTTGAAGTTCGCGCGCTTCGGCGCGGATGCGTTACCGGCGGCGTCCGCGGCGATGATCGTCGCGCGGTAGCGACCGCGCGCCAGCTTCTTCTTGCCGATGCGGCCGGTGAACTTGACCGAGTTCTCGCCGGCGGCCAGGTTGCCACGGGTGAGCGTGCCCTTCCGCACCGCGCGGGTGCACTTCTTGTTGTCGCGGTTCTGGCGCGTCTTCTTCTTGCACTCCTTGCCGACCTTGCGGCCGGTCGTGAGCTTGTCGATCGCGATCACCGCCGCGGCGGCCTCGGAGAGCGTGAACTTGAACTTCGTGCCGCGCTTCGGCTTCTTCTTCTTTGCGAGCACCGCTGTCGGCCCGTCTGCGACGGCGAACTTCGCATTCGTCAGCTTGAACTCGCTCAGCACCGGCGCGATCACGTCGAGAACCGGGTTCGACGGCTTCTTGGTCACCACGGCGCTCGGCGGCGTGGCCACCTCGACGTCGTTCGGCAGGTGATTGTCGATCCCGTCGTCGCTGATGTCGCCGTTCACGTCCGCCGTGACGATCATGCGGATCGTGTAGCCCACGTCGTCCGCCCGGATCAGGTAGGTCGGGCCGGTCTCGGGATCCGTCGAGGCGACCTTCTGGATGAAGGTGCACGAGCCGCCCTGGGCGTCGCAGCGCATCCAGCGGCGGCTGAACTCGGTGGTCGGGTCCTTCCAGCCGCCGACCGTGCCCGCGAGGGTCTGCGCGACCTGGGCCTTGCCGGACAGCCGTGGCGCCTGCGAGAACGGCGGGCCGCCGTTCGGGTTGGGGATCGGATCCGCGATCTGGGCGGGCGCGGAGGTCACGTCGTACTGGTAGAAGGACTGGATCTGACGGCTGCCGGACGCGTTCGTCCCGGTCACGCGGACCTGGATGTTGCGAGTCCCGTCGGCGGTGGTCAGGGCGTAGGTGCGGCTCGTGGCGCCCGGGATCTCCTCGCAGTTGGTCGTGGGCTCGTCGCAGCGCAGCCACTGGAAGCTCACGCTCGTCGCCTGCGGGTTGAACCAGCCGTAGGTCGGGTCCGCCGCGGCGAGGCTCCCGTTCGCTGCGAACATGGAGTCGCCCACGACCGGCGCCGTCTGGTGCTCGGAGGGGGTGACCGTGATCGACGGATTGCTGACCTGGGTGTTCCCGGGGAAGTTGGCCGGATTCGCCGCCGTGGCACCCGTGATCCTGCTCGTGCGGACGACCGTGCCGAACGTGGGCGCCGGGTTCGTGGCCGTGACCTCGACGCGGTAGCGGAAGGTCGTGTCCTTCGGGACCACGTAACTGGTCTCCTCCGCCCCCTCGATGTCCGCGCAGCTATCAGCGCTGGCCGTCGTGCATCGCTGCCACTGGTACTCGAACTCGATGAACGCGGTCCCCGTCCAGGTCCCCGCCGTCGGAGGGAGGAGGCTCAGCGTCTGCCCGTCGACCGGCGTCAGGTCGCTGATCCGCGGGCACTGGGCTGTGACGTTCGTCGTGTTCGGCGACGGGCACGGGCTGTCGGGCGCCTCGAACGCCAGGAAGTAGCCGCCATTCGACTGCGTGCCGGCGATCAGGCCGAAGGCGCCCCCGCCGGGGATGACCGGCGCGGTGAGCGCCCACATGATCACGTTGCTGGCGGGCGGGCTGACCTCGTGCAGTCCCTCCTGGGTGACGGGGTCCCACTCCACCGGCGGCGGTGCCACCCCGTGCCCCTGGAGCGCGTGCCAGAGCCCCTCCTCGGTCGCCGCATAGAGGTGGGCGCCCTGCGCGGCGGTGAAGATCTGGAACCCCCTGGCCCGGACGGCGCCGAGACCGTCGTTGATCGGGGCCCAGGTCAGCCCGCCGTTGATCGAGCGGTAGATCCCGTTCGAGCCGGTCGAGACGTACCAGATGTTCGGCTGGCTCGTGTCGACCCACGGCTGGATCGGCGATGCGCTGGCCGGGATCCCGTCGCTCGTGAGCTGCCACGTGCTGCCGCTATCGGTCGACCGGTACACGCCGCTGCCCGCCGCCACCAGGATGTACTGCGGTGCGCCGGGAGGCTGCGCCGCGAAGCCGTACGGCGTCTCCGCCGACGGCATGCCGCTGTTGGCCGCGGGCGGTGTCCAGCTGGCACCGCCGTCGCTGCTCTTCCACACACCGCCCGAGGCCACGCCCGCGAGCAGCACGTTGCCCGGCAGGCTCATGAGCGACTGGACGGAGCCGTTCAGCTTGCCCGGGCCCGAGCCCTGCCCGAGCGGCTGCCACGCGCCGCCGCCGGACGACTTGTAGACCCCGTCGTCGGTGCCGGCCAGCACGTCGGTGGCCGAGGCGAGCAGCGCGCGCACGTTGGTCGCGGCCGGGTTCGGGAATCCGGTGTTGAACGCGCTCCACGTGGCGCCGCCGTTCTGGCTGCGGAAGACGCCGCCGCCCTCGAGGCCCGCGTAGACGGTGTTCGGAGGTATCGAGTACGCGAACGAGCGGACCCACTGGGCGCCCGAGGCCGCGTTCAGGCCGGGCAGCTTGTACCACTGCGACGGCGGCGCCGGGATGTCCGCGGCGGCGGACGGCGCCGAGCACGCGAGGAGGAACGCGGCGAGAAGGAGTGCGCGTCGCGCGAGACCGACCGGGCATACGGGAGCGCGGGCCAGGCCTCCACTGTAAGCGCGCTTACCGCAGAGGGCAAGCGTCCGGCGCCCGCCCGCCTACTTGATCTGGTCGTAGACCTGGAACATCGGCATGTACATCGAGATCACGATGAACCCGACGATTCCGCCGACCACGATAAGCATCAGGGGCTCGAGGATCGACGTGAGCGCCTTGACGGCCGCGTCCACCTCGTCCTCGTAGAAGTCCGCCACCTTGGTGAGCATGGTGTCGAGGTTGCCCGTCTCCTCGCCCACGGCGATCATCTGGGCGACCATCGACGGGAAGATCGGCGATTCCTTGAGCGGACCCGCGATCGAGCCGCCGGCCTTGACGGACTCGATGACGTCGGCCATCGCCTTCTCGACGACGGAGTTGCCGGCGGTCTGGCCCGTGATCTCGATCGCCTGCATGATCGGCACGCCGGCGGAGTACAGCGCCGCGAACGTGCGCGACCAGCGGGCCAGCGCGATCTTCTGGACGGTGACGCCGATCTTGAAGGGGAACTTCAGGCGGATGCGGTCCCACTGCTGCCGGCCCCGCGAGGACGTGCGCCACTTCTTGAAGGCGATCGGGCCGCCGATCGCCGCGGCGATCATCAGGTACCACTGGCCGGTGACGACGTTGGAGGCCTGCACCGTGAGCTTGGTGATCAGCGGCAGCTCGCCGCCGAAGTCCTCGAAGACGTTGACGAAGACCGGGACGATGAACGCGATCAGGCCGATCAGGACCATCAGCGCGAACGAGAGGACGACGATCGGGTAGGCCATCGCGCCCTTGACCTGGCGGCGCAGCTCGTCGTCCTTCTCGAGCTGGTCGGCGATCCGGTCCAGCGAGGACTCGAGCACGCCGCCGGTCTCACCGGCGCGCACCATGGCGACGTACAGCGGCGAGAAGATCTTGGGGTGCTTGGCGAGCGCGTCTGAGAAGGCGAGGCCAGACTCGATGTCCTCGCGCACGGCCCCGATGCAGTCCTTGAGCTTCTTGTTCTCGAGCTGGTCCTCGAGCACGTAGAACGCGCGCAGGAGGGTCATGCCGGACGTGATCATGGTCGCCAGCTGGCGCGTCATGACCGTGAGCTC
>DASPHG010000071.1:0-34310 GCA_035629775.1 Thermoleophilaceae bacterium
TACGGTTACCCGGCCTCCGGCGGGGTAGATCCCCGAGCAGCTTGGCGTCGTCTTCTGCGATCCGCGCATGGTACGTGCCAGAAGTGGTCGAGTGTCCCCGTTCATGGGTAAAGTTGATCGAGGGGTCGGCCGACGCTTGAAACAAGGGGCGCGGTTGCACGTAGAGGACACGAGGGCCGCTCGATTCGCCCTCAACTTCAAAAAGTGAAGTAAAATGGGCCCTACGGGGCCAAGGGGAACGGAACAAACTTGTCAGTAGCTGAACTGCAGGAACTCGAGGAGGTCAAGCTCCTCATCACGAAGGGCAACCAGACCGGCGTCCTGACGTACGCCGAGGTCGCGACCGCCCTGACTGAAGTCGATCTCGACGAGTCCGACATCGAGGACCTCCACGGCTTCCTGGAGAAGTCGGAGATCGAGCTGGTCGACGAGATCGACCCCGCCGTCACTGCGACGCAGGAGGAACGCGCGGTCGACCGCAAGGACCGCCGGCGCAAGTCGAAGACCACGATCGACCTGAAGCCGGACATGACGACCGATTCGCTTCAGCTCTTCCTGAAGGACATCGGCAAGGTCAGGCTGCTCACGGCGCAGGAGGAGGTCGACCTGGCGCGCCGGATCGAGCGCGGCGACCTCGACGCCAAGCAGAAGATGGTCGAGTCGAACCTCCGCCTCGTCGTCTCGATCGCGAAGAACTACCGCAACCAGGGCCTGCCCTTCCTCGACCTGATCCAGGAGGGCACGCTCGGCCTGGTCCGCGCCGCGGAGAAGTTCGACTACCGCAAGGGCTTCAAGTTCTCGACGTACGCCACCTGGTGGATCCGCCAGGCGATCGCCCGCGCGCTCGCCGACAAGGCGCGCACGATCCGCATCCCGGTGCACGTGGTCGAGAAGCTGAACAAGATCGGCCGTGCCGAGCGCAAGCTCGTCACCGAGCTGGGCCGCGAGCCCACCGCCGAGGAGATCGCCGATGTCACCGGCATCGAGCCCGACGAGGTCGATTCGATCAAGCGCTCCGCCCAGGCGCCGGTCTCGCTCGAGAAGCCGGTCGGCGACGAGGAGGAGTCCGAGTTCGGCCAGTTCATCGCCGACGAGCGGGCCGAGTCGCCGTACGAGCGGGCCGCCGAGATCCTCACGAAGGAGGCGCTCCGCGAGGCGCTCGAGAACCTCTCCTACCGCGAGCGGCGCGTGCTCGAGCTGCGGTACGGGCTGGGCGGCGAGCACCCGCGCACCCTCGACGAGGTCGGCCGCACGTTCAACGTCACGCGCGAGCGGATCCGCCAGATCGAGAACCAGTCGCTGAAGAAGCTGCAGTCACTCGCGGAGGCGCAGAAGCTCCGCGACGTCGCCTGAGGCGCTGGCGGCCCCGCGGGGGCGGTGTTATGTTCGATTCGTGGCCAGCCGAACGCGTGTCTCCGCTGGCCTCAGGGCCGGCTGGTTCCTGGCCTTGGCGCTGGCAGTGGTGCTGGGGGCGCCTCCCGCGAGCGCCGAAGTCGGCGATCTCGCCATCGACACGTGCTACGTAGAGCCCTCGCCCGGCGACAACCCGCTGGGATGCACGGACACCGAGGGCTTCGACGCCGGATGGGAAATGGAGATCTCCTCGGACGGACGGTCGGTGTTCGCGGCCGGAGTGCACGCGCTCTCCTACTTCGATCGGGATCCCGCCACCGGTCGGCTCACCTTCCGCGGCTGCTTCGAGGGGATGGACAGTCCCTATGACGCCCCCTGCCACCAGGTGGCCGGGCTCGCCAGCGACGTCGGGGGCGTGGTCACCGGCAACTTGGAGGGCGTGGACGTCACAGGGGACGGGCGGACCGTCTCGGTCGCCTCCTTCGCAGCCGACGCGGTTGCCTACTTCAGCCGGGATCCCTCGACCCGGACGCTGACATACGGAGGCTGCTTCCAGGGAAGTCACAGGCCCGCTGGCGAGTGCGGCAGCCAGGTCCCGGGCCTCGACGGCCCGGTAGCGCTCGACTCCTCGCCCGACGGCGAGACGCTCGTCGCCGTCTCCACCCTTCACGCCGGCGCGGTCACCACCAATGACGGCAGCCTCACCTACTTCAACCGAAACCCGGTCACCAGAGCGCTCAGCTGGAGAGGGTGCTTCGAGGACGCGGGAGCCGCGGGCGCGGCCTGCCCCGAACTGGCCAACGGCGTCTTCCAGCCGAGCGACCTGCGCTTCGCCCCCGACGACAAGTCGCTGTACGTCAGCTCGGAGGCCGCGAGCACCCTGACTCACCTCACGCGGGACGACACCGGGGCGCTCGCCTTCTCCGAGTGCCTCGAGGAGACCGGCTACGGCACGCCCTGCGCCGACGTCAAGGGCCTCGAGAGCCCGGTCGCGCTCGACGTGGCGCCGGACGGGAAGTCGGTCCACGCCGCGGGGAGCGGGGGGGGCGAGCTCTTCAACTTCAGTCGGGCCACGGACGGCGCGCTCACCTTCGACAGCTGCTTCGAGGACCCCGCCAGGGACTTCTACGGCGCGCACTGCGCCGATGTGGGGGGACTGTGGGACGCCAACGAGGTGCACGTATCGGCGGACTCTCGCTCCGTGTACGTGGCATCCTGGATGAGAAGCGCGCTCGTGGACTTCGCCCGAGATCCGGCCGACGGATCGTTGACCGTCGCGAGCTGTCGCGAGGAGCCCGGCGACGTCACCGACCATCCCGGATGCGCCGAGGTGGAAGGGTTCTTCAACCCCACCGCGATCGCCACGTCCCCCGCGGCCGACTCGACGTATCTGATGACCTATGGATTCGACTACCTGATCCACTTCACTCGGCAGTCGGCGCCGGAGACCACGATCACCGGCGGGCCCGGGCACGGCTCGGTGATCGCGGACCCGAGCCCGAGCTTCGAGTTCGCGTCAGACGGCCTCGCGACGTTCGAGTGCAGGATGAGTGGGTCGGGCGCATTCTCGCCCTGCAGCTCGCCTGAATCCATCGGCCCGCTCGACGACGGCGAGTACACGTTCGAGGTCAGGGCGATCGATTCGTTGGAGCCGCACGCGACGGATCCGACGCCCGCCACGCGCACGTTCACCGTTGACGCACCTGACGTCGATAAGCCCAGCGGAACCGTCACCGAGAAGGGCAAGAGCAAAGCCGGCAAGCCGGTCAAGCTCACCGTCGTCTCGGACGAGGACGGCACCGCGACCGCGCGCGGCACCCAGAACCAGACCACGGCGGGTGCGGACGCATCGCTTTCCCTGTCGGTGTGGGCGGCGAAGAAGCGCAGGTTCATCAAGGTGACGCTGAAGACCGTCCGCAAGCAGCTGACCGCGAACACGCCCGCCACGTTGAAACTGAAGCCCAAGGGCGAGAAGAACCAGAAGAGGGCGAGGCAACTGAAGCGCCTTGTCAACAAGCAGGGCGCGAAGGCGAAGGCCAAGATAACCGTGGTCTTCCGCGACGAGGCCGGGAACCGCAGTAAGAAGAAGCTCAAGCTCAAGCTGCGCTGAGCCGGGTAGGTAGCCCGACCAGCGACCAGCGACCGGCGCCGTCCAACATCCACGCCCAAGTTCAAGCGGCACGCTGGGGCACCCGATACGCCCCCATGGCTCTAGACCTCCACGAAGCACTCGCGCGCGTAATCGAGACCCAGGGCTCGGACCTTCACCTCAAGGTTCCCGCCTTCCCGCTGATCCGGACCCACGGCCACCTGACGCCGATCCCGGAGACCCAGCCCCTCCAGCCGGAGGACACCGAGCGCATGCTCAAGCAGATGCTCGAGGACGCGGAGAAGCTCGAGGAGTTCGACAAGACCGGCGAGGTCGACTTCTCCTACGCGGTCGAGGGTCTCGCGCGGTTCCGCGTGAACGCCTTCCGCCAGCGCGGGCACGTGTCGATCGTCTGCCGCGCCATCCCCTTCGAGATCAAGTCCACCGACCAGCTCATGCTCCCCGAGGCGATCTCCCAGCTCGCCGAGGAGGAGCGCGGGATCATCCTCGTGACCGGCACCACCGGCTCGGGCAAGTCGACGACGCTCGCCGCGATGATCGACCAGATGAACCGCGAGCACGCGAAGCACATCGTCACGATCGAGGACCCGGTCGAGTTCCTCCACCGCGACAAGAAGTCGATCGTCAACCAGCGCGAGGTGGGCATGGACACCGTCGGGTTCAAGCAGGCGCTGAAGCGCGTACTGCGTCAGGACCCGGACGTGATCCTGATCGGCGAGATGCGCGACGAGGAGACGGTGCAGACCGCACTGTCCGCGGCCGAGACCGGCCACCTCGTCCTCTCGACGCTCCACACGGTGGACGCCCCCGAGACGATCAACCGCATCATCGACTTCTTCCCGCCGCACCACCAGCAGCAGGCCCGCGCGATGATCGCCGGCACGCTCAAGGGCGTCATCTCGCAGCGGCTCGTCCGGACGGCGGACGGCCATGGCCGCGTGGCGGTCTGCGAGATCCTGCGCTCGACCGGCCGCGTGAAGGACATGATCATGAACCCGGAGGAGACGGGTCGCCTCCAGGAGGTCATCGCCGAGGGCGCGTTCTACGGAATGCAGACCTTCGACCAGCACCTCATGCACCACGTGAACGAGGGTCGGGTGACGATGGACGAGGCCCTCAAGGCCGCCACCGCGCCGCACGACTTCAAGCTCCTCGTCGCCGCCGGCGGGCAGCGCTCGACATCCGTCGAGCAGATCACCCACGCCGCCTGAGGCGGGTTAAGGTGGGAGCAATCCCACTTCCGACTCGCATCTAGGAGGAAAAGTGCAAAGCACTCTTGGCGAGTTCCAGGAGACGACCTCCCAGGAGGCGTTCGCGCTCCAGAACTCGAAGCTGCTGAAGGTCAGCCTGCAGCAGATCACGATCCAGGCGAAGCTCGGCTCGATGGTCGCCTACCAGGGCGACGTCAGCTTCGAGCACGCGGGTTCCGGCGGCATGAGCCGGCTCGTCAAGAAGGCCGTTACCGGCGAAGGCGCGAGTCTGATGAAGATCTCGGGCTCGGGCGAGGTTTTCCTGGCCGAGCAGGCGCAGGACATCCACCTGATCAAGCTGGAGAACGACCAGATCACCTGCAACGGCGCGAACCTGCTCGCGTTCGATGCCGGGATCGACTGGGACATCAAGCGTGAGAAGGGCGTCGGCGCGCTTGCCGGCGGTCTCTACAACATGGCGCTGTCGGGATCGGGCTGGGTCGCGATCCTCTCGGACGGGCCGCCGGTGCTGCTCCAGACGGGCGATGCGGCGACCTATGCCGACCCGTCGGCGGCGATCACCTGGGCGTCGAGCGTCCAGACCTCGATCAAGACCGACGTCAACCTGAAGACGCTGGTCGGGCGCGGCTCGGGCGAGACCGTCCAGATGGCTTTCTCCGGCCCCGGCTGGGTGCTCGTCCAGCCGAGCGAGGGCCGCGTGCAGGTGGTCGCCAATGGCCAGGGCGGCGGTGGCGGGCTGCTCGGCAACCTGACCGGCTGACCGCAAGGTTTCGAGCCCGCCCCGCGTTCTATCGAGCGTGGGGCGGGTCTCGCTTGCGTTTCTGATCGCGGTGCTCGGCGCCGCGCTTGCGCCTGCCGGCGCCGCGGCCGCCGGCCTGCAGGCCGGCGTCGCACAGGTCGACGCGTCGTGGCACGTCGGATCGGGCGCCGGCCAGTACGCCTCGACCGGGAGCTTCGTGGACCAACATGGGTTCGACCCGAGCGTCCACTCGTACCACTTCCGCCGCTCGTACGGCCTCCACTCGCGGCTCAAGGTCCGGGCGCTCGTCGTCGAGGGACCCGACGGCACGCGCGCGGCGATCGTCAAGAACGACCTCTACATCCCGCAGGACCTGCTCTACCGGCGGACGGCGCAGATCCTCGAGCGCGGCGACAGCGGGATCACGCGCGAGAACTTCACGATGGCGGCGACGCACAACCACTCGTCGCCGTACTACTCGACGCCGTCCTGGGGCGTGTGGACGTTCCAGGACTTCTTCGACGTGCGCTTCTACAACTACTACGCCGAGCGCATGGCGGAGGCCGTCGAGAAGGCCGCCGCCCGGCTCCGCCCGGCGCGCGTCGGCGCGGCCGTCCGCCAGCTGCCCGACCTCCACCGCAACGTGCCGGGGCGCGCGACCGCCGACGACGGCACGCCCGCCGGCTACCCGGAGGAGTGGGGCGACCACGACCTGATCGTCGTCCGATTCGACGACATCTCGAACCCCGGGCGGCCGAAGCCGCTCGCGAACGTCGTCAACTACGCGCTCCACCCGGAGATGATGGAGGGCAACGACATGATCTCGGCCGACTGGGTCGGGCCGTTCGAGCGCATGGCCGACCGCCGCACCGGCGCCATGACGATCTACACGCAGGGGGCTGTCGGGAACCACGAGCCCGAGGAGAGCCGCTGGCACGAGCCGAGTGAGCGGCGCGAGTACTACCACCGCAACTACGCGCAGTCGGAGCGCGCCGCGCGGGTGCTCGCGAACGCGGTCATCCGGACCTCGGACGACATCGGGCGCGGTCGCGCGCGCGGCACCGGCGACCCGGACCGCCTCGTCGGCTTCGAGACCGACCCGGAGGTGGCGATGGTCGACCGCTGGTTCCCCGGCCCGATCTCGCACCCCCTTCCGACTGTTGCGGGCTGCCGCACCGACGAGGCGATGAAGGGCGACCCGCGCGTGCCCGTCGCCAACGAGTGCATGGGCGCCGACCACAACGCCTTCGACCCGGGCGTCAGCACCGACACGCTCCAGGAGGCGGGCGTCCCGGTGCCGGAGAACCTCGGCATCCCCGCCTACACCGGCCTCGAGGAGGACCTGAACGTCCACCTGCAGGCGCTCCGGATCGGCGACATCCTGCTGACGATCTGCTCGTGCGAGCAGTGGGCGGACCAGAGCTTCAACATCAAGTCGCGCACGAACTACGAGCAGGGCGACGAGTGGGTCGGCTACGAGTGGGACTGCGTGCCCGACGGCGCCGAGGTCACGGAGGCCGAGTGCGCCCGCGCCCGCGCGCAGGTCGTGAACGACGCGAAGGGCTGGGAGGAGGATCCGTTCGCCGAGTCCGAGCCCACCGATCCGGCCGAGATCAAGGGCAACTACACGCACGGCGAGCTGCCGCCCGAGCGCGCCTACCGCCTGACGGTCCCGGTGGGCATGGCCAACGACTACAACGGCTACGTCGTCACCTACCGCGAGCACCAGCGCGGCGACCACTACCGGAAGTCGCTGAACGCCTGGGGCCCTCACGCGAGCGACTACATGGCCACGCGGCTCGTGAAGCTGGCCGCGCAGCTGAAGGGCGCCGAGGCCCCGCCGCGCGAGCCGCTCGAGGCCAAGGTCGCTCCGGACCTCGCGCACAACGACGCGCGCGCGCAGGTGCTCGGCACGGTGGGGAAGGCCGCGCTCGAGTCGTACGAGGCGACGCTGCCGAGCGACGTGGATGCCGGCAAGGCCGTCGAGCAGCCCGAGGGCTCGATCACGCGCTTCGACGCGGCCACGTTCACCTGGAACGGCGGGTCGAACTACGTGGACCTGCCCGAGGTCCGCGTGCAGCGCAAGCTCGGCGACCGCTGGGTCACCCACGCGGCCCAGAGCGGCGAGGTGCCGCTGACGCTCCAGTTCCCGGCGCTCCAGGACGCCGCCAGCTATCTGAGCGGCCAGCGCTGGCCGTGGACCGCGCACTTCGAGGCCTTCGTCTCCGACATCGACACCGGGCGCGGCCGGGTGACGCCCGTCGGGACGTACCGCTTCTCGGTCCGCGGCACCTACCGCGACAACATGGGGCGCAAGCCGTACGCGCTCACCTCGGAGCCCTTCAGGGTCGAGCCCTGGAACGGGATCACCGTCGAGGACCTGCGCGTCGAGGACGACGGCCGGGTCAGCTTCCAGGTCGGGCCGCGGCGCGCGTGGACGGTGGCCGGCGACGGCGGCCCCGAGGTCTCCGGCGAGATCGGGCCGGTGGACTACCCCGACAGCTACGAGGTCCCGCGCCGCGCCGAGTTCATCCGCCTGAATCGGACCGCGTTCCGCGACCGCAGCGATCCGACCCGGATCACCTGGTTCTGCTTCACGTGCTCGTTCCGGCCGTGGCTGGACGCGGGCGACGCGCACCGCGCATGGGTGACCGTGGCGAGCGCCGACGGGGAGGAGCGCCGCGTGCGCGCCCGCCGCAGCGACGGCCGCTGGGTCACCCGCTACCGGCTGGCCGAGGGCGAGACCGCCTCCGTCGCCGCCGGCGACGTCGTGGACCGCTGGGGCAACTACAACGGCGCCGCCGCCGGCTGAGCCCCCGGCTCACGCCGCCGCAGTAGCTGCAGCGGTATCTCGATCGACAGAACGATCAGCGCGATGCCGGCGACCACGTTGATGTGGGCGAGCGGGGTCAGCAGGACGAGACCCACCACGATGCAGAAGGCGGCGACCCAGCGCGGCAGCACGCCCGGCGTTCGCCATGTGGCGGCGCCCGTCGCAACCGCGAACACGCCCATGGCGATCCCGGCGCCGGCGGAGCCGAAGAACTGCGATATCTCGAATAGCGACTGGCCGAGCGCCGGTGTGAGGTCGCCGTCCTGGGCGCGGAGAGCCGCCATCAAGTTGATCCCCTCGGCACCGACACCGATCGCGGCGCCCATCGCTCCGCCAACCAGGACGACGTTCGCGAGCGCCGCGTCCACGCCGCGCTCGACCAGCACCTCCCGGAATGCGGCCGCGAAGACCGCGAACAGCCCGATCGAGATCAGGCTGATGCTGCCGCCGATCACGATCCGGTCCGCGGTCTCGTCGTAGAACGACAGGACCTCGGCCACGGGTGCGCCGTCCTTCGGCATGTCGAGCCCCCAGATCGCGTTTCCGACGGCGAAGAGAATGCCCGCCGCCAACCCCGTGATGGCTGCCAAGCGTGTTGCTGTTCCTTGTTCCATGCCGCGATCGTTCCAGCGCGCGCGCCGCGTGTCGATTACCCCGAGGTAATGGAGGCCGTGACCCGTCGCGGGTAGGGTCGCCGCGATGACGGTCGGCTCCCAGTTGCGCGAGTGGCGTACGCGGCGGCGGCTCACGCAGCTCGAGCTCGCGCTCGACTCCGGGGTGTCCGCTCGACACCTGAGCTTCGTCGAGACCGGCAGGTCTCAGCCCGGGCGCGACCTGCTGCTGCGCGTGACCGAGGAGCTCGACGTGCCGTTTCGCGAGCGAAACCAGATCCTGCTCGCGGCGGGCCACGCGCCGGCGTTCCCCGAGCGCGCGCTCGACGACCCCGAGCTGGCGCCGGTGCGGGAGACGCTCGAGCTCGTGCTCCGAGGGCACGAGCCCTATCCGGCGGTCGCCCTGGACCGGATGTGGAACCTGGTCGCCGTGAATGGTCCCGCGGTCGCGCTGACCCGGGCCGTCGCTGTCGATCCCGCGCTGCTCCAGCCGCCGATCAACGCCCTGCGGCTGGCATTCCACCCGCGCGGTTTCGCGTCCGTCATGAAGGACGTCGGCGCGTGGCGTGAGTTCTGGCTCGACCGGGTCGAGCGCCAGCACGCGGTGACCGGCGACGAGCGCCTCGCAGAGCTCGCAGCGGAGGTGGCCGAGTACGAGATTCCAGGCCCCGAGCCGCAATCGGACCCCGGCGGCGGCCCGCTCGGCCCGCTCCGGGTGACGCTCGACGACGGCGCGGAATTCGCGTGCCTGGCGATGTTCGCCGGCTTCGACGCTCCCTTCGACGTCACGGCGGCGGAGCTGGCCGTCGAGCTGGTCTTCCCCGCCGACGACCGGACGGCGCGGATCCTCGAGGAAGTCGGGTCGACCGAGACCGGCGTCACATACTTCAGTTAATGAAGTCTTGCGGTACCCTTGGGATGTGGCCTCGAGCTCGACCTGCCCAGTTTGCGCGACCGCCGAGATCGTCTGCGGCAAGTGGACGATGCTGATCATCCGCGACCTCGCCGCCGGCCGCAGCCGCTTCTGCGAGCTCGAGCGCTCGCTTCAGGGCATCAGCCCGCGCACCCTCTCACTGCGCCTGAAGGCGCTCGAGGAGGAGGGCGTCGTCGCGCGCAAGACCTACCCGGAGGTTCCGCCCCGCGTCGAGTACGTCCTCACGCCGAAGGGCCGGGCGCTGCTGCCGCTGATCGAGGACATGCGCCGCTTCGGGCGCGATTGGCTCGGGTTCGACGGCGACGTCGCCGGCTGCGCCCCCGCCGCCACCGCGGCCTAACCGCCCTTTTTCAGCGCCAACCCGCTCATCCCGTACGTGCACGCGCCGTCGTGCACGGTTCCGGACGACGAGCCGCTGTTGTCGCCGTTCAGCCGGCCGGAGATGTTGTCGCCGGATTCCCCTCCGATCGGACGAAGGAAGCCCACCGACTGCTCCTGCGCGTCCAGGTTGTGCCCGGGCTGGCCGGGGCGGACCGCCGCTTCCCGCAGCAGCACCTTCGGTGAGCCTATGAAGTCCCCCCGCTCTCCACCCGAACATCGGGGAGCCGAGATCCAGCTCACGGCCAGGGAGGTCGCGGAGGGCCGCCAGCGAGCCTCGACGTAGTTCGTGCAGGAGCGCTTGTCGCTCTTCCACGTGCCTCCCGTCACCGCCGCCGAGGCGTTCCCCGTGTCGCGGATTCCGCAGGCCTGGAAGTCGGCCGTGCCGACTCGCTCGTCGCGCAGTTTCACGCGGCGCTCTCCGGGGCGCACGTTCAGGCGCCCGGCTTGGGCGCGCACCTCGTAGACGCCCTCGCCGACCTTGATCTCGTACCGCCCGTCCTTGCCGGTTCGCGTCCGGTACACGCGCGCGGCGCCAGCGCGCTCCGCGTCCCCGCCGGTGGCCGTGATCGCCACGTCGTCGATCGGCAGCTCGGAGCACGTCCCGGCACCGCCGCACTCGAGCATCACGCGCCCCTTGATCTCGCGGGCCTGCTGCCATCGGATCACCGCCCGAAACGACCCGTCGTTGTCCTCGTACTTCTGGGGCGACCCGACGAAGGCGTAGGAGTCGGGGATGCCGAGGTAGAGGCGCGTCGCGTTGTCCGGCACGCGGAAGGTCTGGCCGCCATCGGGTCCGCGTCGGCCGTTCCCGATGAAGAACGGCTGCTTCGGTCGCGGCGAGATCCGGCGGAACTCGCCCGTGTCGTCCTTGTCGATGTCCCCCGGTGCGTCGCCCGTGGGCATCCCGTCGAGGAAGAGCCCGAGGAGTGGCAGGTTGCTCGGCCCCTGGTACGGCCCGATCGCGCCCGCCGTCGGCTCGATCGAGGTCGGCACGCCACCGCCGTCCGGGGGGATGTTGGGCTCGTCGCTGCAGCAGCTCACGAGCCCGGTCACCCGGACGATCTTGAAGGAGGTCGCCGCGGGCGGGATCCGAACCGAGGGCGGTGCGCTGCCGGGGCCGTCGCCCGGGGCCGGGTTGCCGCCTGCAAGCCAGAGGTTCGCTCCGCCCGGCACCGTGACCGTCGACTGCCGCGCAGCGTGCGCGCCCGCCGGGAGCGCGAGCAGGAGAAGGACCAGACCCACGGGGGCCAGCCCAGTGCGAGTCATGGTGTGACTATGCGCCAAGACACGGCCCGGGTCAAGCGATCGGCGAGGGCAGGAGCGGGCCGCACGACGGCGAAACGGCCACCATGCGAAACGCGTCCCTCCACGCCGCCCTCCGCGACTTCGCGCTCGAAGCCGCATCCGCCCTGATGAACGCCGTCGAGTCGGGCAACGAGCTCGGCTATGACGTCTGCGAGGAGCCCGGCTCGGGACCCGTTCTCTATCGGTACCGCGCCCTGACATCCGAGTACATCGGCTCGCACTGGGCGGAGCTCGCCGCGCTGCCCGCCGTGGAGCCCGCGGCGCGGGAGCTGGGCGCGGGCGCCGCGACGTGGCTGCGCTCGAACGGCATGGCCGGCGCCGAGGCGGAGCCCGCGTTGCGCGCGATGCTCGAGCGCCTCTACGAGGACGCCACCTCGTTCGAGTTCCCGGAGGAGCGCTTCGATCGCGTGTACGCGGAGCTCGAGCGCACCCTCTACGACGGCAAGTCGCAGCTCCGCGCCGTGCTGCCCCTGCGCGGCGCGCAGCTCGAGACCGACACCGTGGACCTCGGCGGCGGCATCTCCCTGACCCGCGCCACGGCCTCGAATGCCCCGCGCGAGGCGGCATGGACCCATCCTCAACTGGGCGACGACGACGCCGAGCCGAGCGTGCTCGTGGCGATCGACCGCGAGGCCGAGAGCGGCCAGGAGCTACCGCTCGGGTGGCTGTGCGCGCGTTTCGCCGACGTCGTTCGCGGCCTGCGGCTGTGGGCGCCGGGTGCCCTCGTGCCCACGGGGAGTGCCTGGGTGCGCAGCGACGAGGGCCCGTGGCAGCACTTCGACGCGTTGCCGAGCGGGCCCGGACGCGGGGCGGACTGGATTCTCGGCGAGGACGAGGCGACCGAGCTGCGCGAGTTCCTGCGCACGGTCGAGGGGGCGCGCGTGCCCGGTCGGGTCGCCTGGGCGCTCGAGCGCTTCGAGCTCGGCTGCGAGCGGACGCGCGACACCGAGGCGCTGTCCGACTTCCTGATGGCGCTGAAGGCGCTGCTGGACGGAACCGACGACACGGGTCGGGCGAGCCTCTCGCTGCGGCTCGCCGCGCTGTGCGCGGAGGAGCCGGACCGCCGCGGGCTTCAGCGGCGCACCGAGCTCGCGTTCTCGCTGGAGCGCTTCATGATCGGCGGCGGCAGCGCCGACGCATACATGGACGAGGTCGGCTCCGAGCCGCCCGCGGAGCTCACCGCCGAGATCGAGGGATGCGTCCGCGCGCTGCTGCGCGACGTGCTCTGCGGCTACCTCGACGCGAACCTGACCCGCACCGCCGACGACATCCTGCTGACCTCGAACGCGCCGATGGAGATCGAGGCGCGCGACCTGCGCGAGGAGCCCGACCCCGAGCCGGAGCCGGAAGGCGACACGACCGAGATCGAAGCGGTGGCGAAGCCAAAGCCCCGCGCGAAGCGAAAGCCCCGCGCGAAGCCAAAGCCCAAGCAACGAGCAACGAGCAACGAGCAACGAGAGCTCGACACCGGCGTCACACCCTCAGCGGACTGGGGCTTCGACGACGCCGACTGCTACTCGGCGCCGGTCTGAGCGACCGCCTCGGCGGCGAACAGGTACTCGTCCATCGCCTCGATGCCGGCGAGGTCGTGGATGTCCTCGTCCAGGTAGGGCACGACGATCAGCGGGCGGTCGCCGATGTCGGCGGTCAGCTCCTCGACGTTGCGGCGGTCGCGCAGCGCGAGCGCGTGGAAGTCCTCGAAGTTCTCGGCGAGCTTCCGCGCGAGCTCCGCATCGATGCCGTCGGGGATCGCCGGGTCGTCCACGTCGGCCTCCACGTGCATCCGGTTCACGACCACGCCGCCGAACGGCATGCCGGCCTCGTCCAGCCGGTCACGGAAGAACTGCGTCTCCTCGATCGCCTCGTGTGCGGGCGAGGTGACGAGGAGGAACGTCGTCTGGTCGTCCGCCAGCAGCGCTTTCACGGCGCGCGCCCGCTCGCGGAAGCCCTCCGCCATGCCGCTGAAGCTCGAGAAGAAGTCCGACAGGTCCTGAAGCAGATCGATGCCGGTGACGCGTTTCAGGATCGAGAAGATGACCCCCGTGCCGCGGCTGAAGATCTTCAGCCCCGTCCGCGAGGGCGCCAGGAAGAAGTTGAGCGCGCGAGAGTCGATGAAGCGCGACAGCCGGTCGGGCGCGTCCAGGAAGTCGAGCGCGTTGCGGCTCGGTGGCGTATCGAGCACGAGCAGGTCGTACCGGCCGTCCGCGTGGAGCTCGTGGAGCTTCTCCATCGCCATGTACTCCTGAGAGCCGGCCACCGCCGTCGAGAGCTCCTTGTAGATCCGGTTCGACAGGACGGCGTCGCGCGTCTCCGGGTCCGGCGCGTGCTTCGCCACGATCTCGTCGAAGGTGCTCTTCGCGTCGAGCATCATCGCCCACAGCTCCCCCGGAGCGTCCAGCTCGATCCGGCGCTCCTCGTTCCCCAGCTCGGGGAGCCCGAGCGAGTTGGCCAGCCGCCGCGCCGGGTCGATCGTCAGCACCGCGACCTTCAGCCCGCGGCGCGCCATCCCGACCGCGATCGCCGCCGAGGTCGTGGTCTTCCCGACGCCACCCGCGCCGGCGCAGATGCAGATCCGCTTGCCCTCGAGGAGGGTGTCGACGCTCACGTGAGCTGCCCCTCGAGGTCGTGTGACAGCGTCTCGACCTCGTCCATGCCGAGCTCGGGCGCGAACAGGAAGGGCAGCGTGACGAACCGCGAGTTCCGCACCCCGCCCTTCAGGCGCTCGACCTCCTCCACCTGCGCGCGATAGCGCCGGTACTCGGTGGCCGCCGCGCCGACCGCCGGGCCGTCGTGGTCCGCGAGCGACTCGATCTCCGCCTCGGTGAAGCGCGCCGGATAGAGGCCGTTCATCACCACGGCCTCCAGGTCGCCGCGGAACTCCACGATCTCGTCGCGGTACTCGATCGTCTCGTTAACCGGCATCTCCTCCGGCAGCGCGACGGCCAGGACGCCGGTCTTGCTCGACACCACGAAGTCGTGGATCCGGTCGGCCTGATGGCGGACCGGACCGACACGGGCGATGTCTCCGAACGTGCGCGGCGCGCGCAACAGCCCGAGCCCGTGCCCGGTCGCCGGCGAGTCGACGACGACGAAGTCATACGGCCGCGCGTCCTTCGTCTTGCGGTGAAGCTGCGCGAGCTCCCAGATCTTCCCGATCGTGACCAGCTCCTTGATCCCGGGGGCGGCCGAGGTCAGGTGCTGGAAGACGCCGTTGCGGTAGAGCAGGTTCGCCAGCGTGCGGGAGGGGAGCTGGTAGGTGACCCACTCCTCGAGCGTGTGCTGCTGGTCGAGCGAGATCGCGCTGAGGTTGTCGGCGATCTCCGTCTCCTCGTAGCCGACCCCCTCGCGCCCCAGGAGGCGGGAGAAGCGCTCCTGGTGGGCGACCTCGCAGACGATCGTGCGCAGGCCGCGGCGGGCGGCTGCGAGGCCGAGCGCGAGGGCGATAGTCGTCTTGCCCACTCCGCCCTTCCCGGCGACGAACACGAGCCGCTTTTCGAAGAGGGTCGCGATCGGCCGCAGGTTATGTGAAGGAATCCAATGCCAGCGCGAGAAAAGGGCGCCCATGACGAATTCCAAGGCACAGGTCATCGCCTTCGCAAATCAGAAGGGCGGAGTCGCCAAGACGACGACCACGCTCAACCTCGCCGCGGCATTCGTCGAGCGGGGCCACCGAGCCCTCTGCGTCGACCTCGACCCGCAGGGCAACCTCACGATGAGCCAGGGGATCGACCCCGACCAGCTCGAGCGCTCCATGTACGACGTGCTCGTGCACAGCACCTCGATCCGGGAGGTGATCAAGCGGCGCGAGGTGGACGTCGCGTGTGCGTCGATCGACCTCGCCGGAGCCGAGATCGCGATGTCCACGATGATCGGCCGCGAGCGCGCCCTCCAGAAGGCATTCGAGCCGATCAAGGAGGACTACGACTTCATCTGCATCGACACTCCGCCGAGCCTCGGACTGCTCACGATCAACGCTCTAACGGCCTCCGACAAGGTGATCGTCCCCGTCCAGTGCGAGTATCTCTCCATGCGCGGGCTGATCCAGCTCCAGAACACCGTGTCGATGATCAAGGAGAACCTGAACCCGGACCTCGAGATCGAGGGCATCCTGCCCACGTTGGTCGACTCGCGCACGGTCCACGCGAAGGAGGCGATCGAGATCCTGGAGGAGAACTTCGGCGACCGCGTTTTCGCCTCGCGGATCCGCAAGACGGTTCGTTTCGCGGAGGCCCCGGTAAAGGGCATGTCAGTACTCAAGTACGACCCTGACGGCAAGGCTGCGTACAGCTACCGTCAGCTTGCGGAGGAGGTTCTGGATGGAACGCGGTAAGCGGGCAAGCATGCGCGAAGGGCCGCTGGCGGCCCTGTTCCGCAAGACCGAGGACGAGGGCCTGGAAGAACCTCTGCGCGAGGAGAAGCCGGAGCCGGCGCCCGATCCCGAGCCGAGCAACGAGCAACGAGCAACGAGCAACGAAGCTCCGCAGCAGACGCCGGCGGCGCGCCGGGTCGAAGAGCCGACCCATGTGGCGCCTCCCGCCCGCACCCCCGAGGAGCGCCTCCGCACGGTGTTCAGCTCGGACATCCCCGAGAACATGCTCGACCGTCCGGAGCCGCCGCGCTACGGACGCGAGGAGCCGCAGCCGATCGCGACCCCGCAGCAGATCCTCACGCCGGTCCTGCGCGTCGTGGGCGTGGGCGGCGCCGGCGTCAACGCCGTCAACCGCATGGTCGAGGCACAGGTCGAGGGCGTCGAGTTCATCGCGGTCAACACCGACCTTCAGTCGCTCCAGCAGTCGCGCGCCGACGTCACGCTGCACATCGGCAGCGACATCACCCGCGGTCTCGGCTCGGGCTCGAACCCGACGCTCGGCCGCCAGGCGGCGATGGACGAGTACGACCGGGTCAAGGCGCTGCTCAAGGGCTCGGACATGGTGTTCATCACCGCGGGCGCGGGCGGCGGCACGGGCACCGGTGCGGCGCCCGTGGTCGCGCGGATCGCAAGGGAGCTCGGCGCTCTCACCGTCGGCATCATCACCAGGCCGTTCGGCTTCGAGGGCTCGCGTCGAGGCGAGCAGGCCGAGGTCGGCATCCAGGAGCTGAGCGACGAGGTGGACACGCTGATCGTGGTCCCGAACGCCCGTCTCCTGACCGTGCTCGACAAGCAGACATCCATGGTCGAGGCCTTCCGCGTCGCCGACGACGTGCTGCGACAGGGCGTTCAGGGCATCTCTGACCTGATCACCCTGCCCGGGCTGATCAACCTGGACTTCGCCGACGTGCGGACGATCATGTCCGAGGCCGGGCAGGCGCTGCTCGGCATCGGCATGGGCACCGGCGAGGCACGCGCGATCGAAGCGGCGCAGCACGCCGTGGAGTCGCCGCTGCTCGAGACGTCGGTCGAGGGCGCGCGGTCGATCCTGCTCTCGATCACCGGCGGGCGCGATCTGTCGCTCTTCGAGGTGAACGAGGCGGCGAAGGCCGTCGCCGAGGCCGCGCATCCGGAAGCGAACATCATCTTCGGCGCGATGGTCGACGAGAAGATCCAGAACGAGGTCTGGGTGACGGTTGTGGCCACCGGCTACGGCGACCGCCCGGTCGAGCGTCGCCGGCCCCAGGCCGACCGCGACCGGATCCCCGCCGACCGGGAGCCGACGGTGCGCCGCACCGCCGGAACGCCGCGTCCGGGCTCGCTGGACGATCTCGTCGTGCCGGAATTTCTGCCGCGCCGCTGAGCCTGCGAACCGTCGCCGGGCTGCGTCCTCGGTCGCTCGCGTGCGCCGCACGCGTCGCTCCCTGCGTCCTTGCCCGACTCGGTTCCGAATAGGTTGTCCCCATGAAGGGGGTCGTGGCCGCGGGACATCCCTTGACCGCGGAGGCGGGAGCCGACGCCCTGCGCGCCGGGGGCAACGCCGTCGATGCCGCGCTGGCCGCGATGCTGATGTCGTGGGTGGCCGAGTCGCCGCTCACCGGGCCCGGCGCCGGCGGCTTCATGCTGATCCACACCTCCGCCGGCGAGACGCACCTGCTCGACTTCTTCGTGGCCGCGCCGGGAAAGGACGCGCCCGGGCCGCCCGGCACGCTCGAGCCCATCGAGGTGCGCTTCTCCGAGGACGCGGTGCAGGTCTTCCACATCGGCCCGGCATCGTGCGGCGCCTATGGCAATCCGCTCGGCGTGGCGGTGACGGCGAAGCGGTTCGGTTCGATGTCGCTCGCCGAGATCGCGGCCCCCGCGGCGCGCGCCGCGCGCGACGGCATCGAGGTCTCGATCACCATGAGGCAGTTCTTCGAGGTGCTCTCGCCGATCCTCACGCACACCCCTGAGGGACGCGCGATCTATGCGCCGGACGGTCGCCTGCTCGACGTCGGCGAGCGGATCCGGATGCCGGACGTCGGCGACCTGATCGAGCGGCTGGGAGCCGAGGGCCCGGCGTTCCTCTACGAGGGCGACACCGCCCACGCGGTCAGCGACTGGGTACAGGAGCGCGGGGGGTCGATCACGACGCGCGACCTGGCCGAGTACCGGGTCGTCGAGCGCCGGCCCGCGCTGGCGCGCTACCACGGGCGCGAGATCCTGACGAACCCGCCCCCGTCGTCGGGCGGCATCCTGATCGCCTACTCGCTCGACCTGATGGAGCGGCTGAATCCGGCGCCCGAGCACCGCCTGCGCACGCTCGTCCGGGTGATGGACCGCACCAACCGCGAGCGCACGCGGGATTTCGTCCGCGGCCTCCACTCCGAGGGGTACCTGGAGCGCTTCCTCGCGCAGGAGGCGCTCGAGTCGGCCGAGCGGGAGGTGCGCAATCCGCTCGGGAACACGACCCACCTGTCGGTGATGGACGCGAACGGTGCGTGCGTCAGCGTGACCTGCTCGAACGGATCGTGCTCGGGGGTGGTCGTGCCGGGAACCGGCGTCCACCTGAACAACATGCTCGGCGAGGAGGACCTGAACCCGCAGGGGCACCGGCACGAGGCCGGCGCGCGCGTGCCCAGCATGATGGCTCCGACCGTCGTGCTCCTCGACGGGGAGCCCGAGCTGGCGGTGGGCAGCGCGGGCTCGAACCGCATCCGATCGGCCATCCTCCAGACCGTGATCAACGTGGTGGATCGAGGCCGGAGCGCGCAGGACGCGGTGGACGCGCCGCGGCTTCACTACGAGAACGGCGTCGTCGAGGCGGAGGCGGGGATCAACGCGGACGCGCTCGAGGAGATCGAGCGCGACGGCTGGCGGGTGGTGCGCTGGCGCGACAAGAACCTCTACTTCGGCGGCGTGCAGGCGGTCGCGCGGCATCCCGAGACGGGGGCGCTGTCGGGCGGCGGCGACCCGCGCCGGGGCGGAGTCGCGGTAGTGGTCGATTGAGGCGGGCCGCCTTCGCGACCGCCGCTGCCGTTCTCGCCGCCGGGTGCGGCGGTGACGCCGGCGACCTGATGGCGATCGAGATCTCCGGAGGCGCCGTCCGCGAGCGGCTCGAGATCGTGGTCGCAAGCGACGGCCGCGGGACCTGCAACGACGGTGAGAGCGAGGCGATCCCGAGCGACCTCCTCATCGAGGCGCGCGAGCTCGAGCGCGAGCTGGGCGACCTGGCGGAGGACGGGGCGACCTACGGCCCGACCGCGCGCGAGCGGCGCGCGTACGTGGTCCGGATAAAGGCGGGAACTGTCCGATGGGGCGAGGGCGAACCGGACCTGCCCGAGGTGCTGCCCGAGACGCAGCTGCTGGCGCTGCGCCTGGACCGCCTGCTCTGCCGTTAGCAGGGGTCAGACCCCTTGAGTCAAGGGCACTTAGGGGGTCTGACCCCTAAAAGCGGACCTTGCCGTTCGAGCGGGCGACCTCGGCCATGTGCTCCGCTCGCTCCAGGCGCTCGACCGCCTTCTCGAACAGCTTTTCGACGATGCCGAGCCGCTCCTCCTCCGAGCGCGAGTCGAGGAGGCGCTGCTTGAGCGCCGGCTCGAGCTCGATCGTCGCCGCCATCCCGTAGGCGTCCATGTCGGCCAGGTCGCCCGCGTCCGGGCGCTGGTCGGTCGCCTTCTCCACCACCTCCGCGTAGCTCGCGCGCGCCGCCTCGGACTGGGCGTTCGGGGCGCCCTCGTCGTCGTCCAAGAACTCGACGTCGCCGGCGGGGTAGGCCAGCTCGTCCACCCGCCGCAGGAGGCGGAACGGCTGCCCGCCGCGCACGAGGATGTTCATGCGGCCGTCTTCCATCCGGTCGATCAGCTCGGTGATGCGCGCCGTGCAGCCGATCTCGGCGAGTCCGTCGCCGCCCAGCCACAGGATGCCGAAGTCCTCGGACTCGTTGAGGCAACGGTTGATCATCCGCTTGTACCGATCCTCGAAGATGTGGAGCGGCGCAAGCTCGGTCGGCAGCAGAACGAGCGGAAGCGGGAAGATGGGGAAGCTCTCGTAGAGGTCTCCCACGTGCGTAGGCTATCCCGGTGCCGCTGCGCCGCGCGCTGGAACACGTGGAGCCCTACAGGCCGCAGCGGCCGATGCACGAGCTCCAGCGCGAGCTGGGCCTGGAGCGCATGGTCAAGCTCGCCTCCAACGAGGGAGCGTTCGGCCCGCTGCCCGCGGCGGTGGCAGCGTTCGAGATGGCTGCCGGCTCGCTCAACCGCTACCCGGACGCGGGTGGGATGCGCCTGCGCGAGGAGCTCGCGCGCCGCCACGAGCTGCCGCTCGAGCAGATCGTCCTCGGCAACGGCGCCGACGAGCTGATCCGGCTCTGCGCGGTCGCGACGCTCGACGCGGGCGACCGCGCGGTGCTGCCGTGGCCGTCGTTCCCGAGCTACGTCGTCTCAGCGGCCAGCGCCGGCGCCGAGCCGGTCCCCGTCCCCCTCGCAGGCCGCCGGATCGACCTCGACCGCATGCTCGACGAGGCGCGCTACGGCTCGAAGCTCCTGTACCTGCCGAACCCGAACAACCCGACCGGCGTCCTGCTCGACCGCGCCGACGTCCGCCGCCTGCTCGAGGAGGCGCCCGACGACGTGCTGATCGTCCTCGACGAGGCGTACGCCGAGTACGCGGATCCCGAGCCGGAGGGGCCGGCGCTCCTGCGCGAGGGCCGCGAGCGTCTGTGCATCCTGCGCACGTTCTCGAAGGTCTACGGCCTGGCCGCGCTGCGCGTCGGGTACGCGCTCGCGTCGCCTGTGATCGCGGACGGGCTCGACCGCGTGCGGCCGATCTTCAACGTGAACCAGCCGGCGCAGGAGGCGGCGCTCGCCTCGCTGCACGAGCAGCACGCGATCGGCGGCCGCGTGGCACACGCCCGGCGCGCGCGTGAGGAGATCCGCGCCGCGCTCGAGGCCGCCGGGCTGGACGCGGAGCCGTCGCAGACGAACTTCGTCTACGCCGACGTGCCCGGTGGCGACTCAACCGGGCTCGCCGCCCGGTTGCTGCACGCGGGTTTCATCGTGCGCGAGCTGGCCGGCTTCGGCGCGCCCGGCGCGATCCGGGTGACTGCCGGCACGGACGAGGAGAACGCGCTGTTCGCGGAGGCGCTCCCGGCGGCCGTCAGCCGCTGACCACCGGCACGCAGTACGCACCCTCCGAGTAGCCCTGCTGGTCGATCCCGAACGCCCAGTTGAAGCGGGCGCGCCAGTTCTCCCAGGCGATCGCAGCGGTCAGCTCGACGAGCTGCTTCTCGTCGAAGTGCGCGCGCAGGCGGTCGAACAGGTCGTCGCCGACGTCCACCGGGGTGCGCGTGATCGCGTCCGCGTACTCGAGCACGAGCTTGTCGCGTTCGTCGAGCAGCGTGCCGTTCTGCCAGTCGACGAGCTCCTTCAGCTCGTCGTCGGTGAGCCCGGACTTGCGCGCGATCATCGACCCGATATCCGCGCACCACTCGCACCCCACGACCATCGCCGCACGCAGCTCGCCGAGCGCCTTGTAGCGGATCGGCACGCTCTTGCACCGTTCGAGCGCCAGCTCGAACCCGCTCATCGCACTGAAGACCGTGGTGTGGTGGGCGGCGATCGCGAACGGCTCGGGCATCTCGCCCAGGCGCCTGCGCGCCATCCCGTAGGCGACCTTACGCAGCGGCCCCCGCTCGGGCGCTCCCTGGATCCTCGGCTCGGTCATTTCTGCTCCTCAGTAGAAGGGCGGCCGGTACCACGACGAACAGGGCGAGTCCCGCGAGGTTCGCGATCGCGTCGCCGGTCGAGTATCGCTCGACGGTGAGCACGTGGTTGACGAGGTGGATGGTGGCGCTCACCAGCCAGCTCACGCACGCGAGCTGGACCACGCGGCGGTCGAGCCAGATGGCGGCGATCACGAGCGCGACCACGGCGCCCAGCGTGTACGCGCCGTAGTCGTAGATCAGGTGGTCGTTGTAGGCGGGATAGGCCTCGACCCACCCGCGCCCGAAGGGAAAGTCCTCGTAGAAGCTCCGCGGCGCGACGAGCGCCTGAAGCGTCGCGGCGAGCTGGCCGAAGGCCACGAGGAGGAGGCCCCAGCGGTACGGAGAGACGGGGAGGCGGTCCCGCATACCCCCTATACGCACTTCCGCGCCGAGATGAGCAGGTTGTAGAAGATCGCCGCGGGCAGCCGCTCCTCGAGCACCGCGCGGTCGAGCGCCTGCAGCGTCAGGTATCCGCGATAGGCGTACTGACGCCAGAGCCACGGCACGCCCTCGGGCTCGGCGGTCGACTCGAGCGTGCGGTTCATCCACCCGAACCACGTCGCCGTCAGCTCCTCCCCGGTCACCCGGACGTCCTCGAAGCCGCCGGCGCGGGCGAGGCGGGAGAGCTGGCGCGGCGTGAACGCGTGCACGTCCACGAGCCATTCCAGGTTCGCCTCCTCGCGGCCCTTGGGCTCGGCGAAGAAGTCGCGCTTCGTTGCGCGCATCAGCCGGCGCCACGCGGGCGCGACCGCCACCGCGGTGCGCTTCGGCACCTGGGAGAGCATGTCGCCGTAGCGGGAGGGCTCCCCGCAGAAGACCAGCGTGCCGCCGGGGCGAAGCACGCGCCGGAACTCGGCGAACGCGGCATCCAGGTCGGGGAGGTGGTGCAGGACCGCGTGGCCGAACACGAGGTCGAAGGACTCGTCGGCGAACGGGAGCCGGTCGGCCTCGCAGCGGATCGTCTTCACCTCGAGCCCGAGCCGGTCGGCCGAGCGTCCCAGCGTCTCGAGCATCCCGGGGGAGATGTCGGTCGCCACGGCCTCGCCGATCACACCGGCGCGCAGCAGGTTCAGCGTGAAGTAGCCGGTGCCGGCGCCGATCTCGATCGAGCGCTGGTACCGCCCCGGCTCCTGCCCGAGCGCCTTGGCGAGCTTGCCGATGACCTGCGCCTGGCCGGCCTCGCCGTAGTCGATCCCCCACTTGGCGTCGTAGTCGGACGCCGCCAGGTCGTGGTAGCGGATGTTGACGTCGCGGATCTCGTCGGGCGCGGCGGTGGCCATCAGCGGCGCGTGACTATATTCGCCCCCCTTTGCAGGCAGAAGCCGAATACACCCAGCAGAACCAGCCCGACGGCGTCCCGCCGCTTTCGCTGACCGGCGAGCGCACGCTCCCCGACGTCCCCGAGGAGAACTACTGGTTCCAGCGCCACCTGGCCGTCTACCGGTGGATCGCCGAGCGGGTCGCCGGCCTGGACGTCGTCGACATGGCCTGCGGCGAGGGCTACGGGGTGGCCGAGTTGGCCGACCGCGCGGCCCGCGTGGTCGGGGTGGACGCGAACCCCGAGGCCCACGAGCACGCCCGCCTCAAGTACACGCGGCCGGGGGTCAGCTTCGAGCGCGACCTCGTGCAGACGTGGTCGGGTGACTGCGACGCGGTCGTCTTCCTCCAGACGATCGAGCACGTCGAGGAGCCGCGCGAGGTGCTCGAGCACTTCCGCTCGATCGCGAAGGTCGCCTACGTCTCGACCCCCAACGTCCTGACGCTCGCGCCCGAGGGGGCCGAGAAGTCGGGCAACCCGTGGCACGTCAAGGAGTACCGTGCGGAGGAGTTCCGGGCGCTCTGCGAGTCCGTCTACGGGCGCGTCGAGCTGTACGGCCTGTTCCACACGCGCAAGCTGTGGCTCCACGAACGCGCGATCGCGCTGGGCTGGGACGCGCTGCACCCGAAGCTCGGGATCACGAAGCGCTTCTACGACTGGTTCACGCCGGCCATCACGCACACCGACTTCGCGATCCGGAGCGGCCCGCTCGACCGCGCGCTCGACTTCATAGCGGTGCTGCGGCCGTGAGCGTTTACCAAGGGGCCAGGCCCCGTGGTAAACGGTGAGCCGCGACCGCGGCGCGCTCGCGCTCGTCCTCCACACCCACATGCCCTACGTCGAGGGGTTCGGCACGTGGCCGTTCGGCGAGGAGTGGCTGTGGGAGGCGGTCGCGTGCGTGTATCTCCCGCTGCTCGAGGTGCTCGACGGCGCCCCCGTCACGCTCAGCCTGACGCCGGTGCTCTGCGACCAGCTCGAGGCGATGCGCGGCGACGCCGGCGACCGTTACCTCGCCTTCCTGCGCGAGATAAGGGCGCCGATCCACGCCGAGGACTCGGCCGGGCTCGACGCCACGGGCAAGCCCGAGCTGGCCGCCGAGCTGCGCCGCGCCGCCGGCGACTACGTGCGCGCCGACGAGCTGTTCGAGCGCCACGGCCGCGACCTCCAGGCCGCGTTCGCGCGGCTCGGGACCGAGCTCTGGACCTCGTCGGCCACTCACGCCGTGCTCCCGATGCTCGCCACCGACGCGGGCCTGAAGCTGCAGGTGGGCGCGGGCGTGGCCGCGCACGAGCGCCGGTTCGGGGAAGGGTGGAGCGGCGGTTTCTGGCTGCCCGAGTGCGCGTACGAGCCGGGCATCGAGCGCGACCTCGCCGAACACGGCGTGCGCGTCTTCTGCGTGGACCAGACCGACGTGCACGAGCGCGGCGCGCCAGAGCACCTGGAGCCCGTCGCGACCGAGGCCGGCCCCGTGGCCGTGCCGCTCGACTGGCAGACGGTCGAGCTCGTCTGGGGAGCCGAGGGCTATCCGTCGGACCCGCGCTACCGCGACTACCACGGCCGCACCCTGCACGACCTGAAGCCGTGGACGATCGGCGGCGAGCCCTACGACCACGCGGGCGCGCTCGAGCTCGCGCGCGCACACGCGCACGACTTCGTCGGCCGGGCAGGCGCGCGGCTCGACGACTACGCGAGCGAGCGCGGCCGGTCCGGGCTTCTCTGCTGCGCGCTCGACACGGAGCTTCTCGGCCACTGGTGGTACGAGGGGCCGGCCTGGCTCGCGGCGGTGCTCGAAGAGGCGCGCGCACAGGGTCTCGACCTGGTCACGCTCCCGGCCGGGCTCGAGCGCGTGGAGCCGGTCGAGCGCGAGCTAGTCGCCTCCACATGGGGGTCGCCGAAGGACCTCTCGACGTGGGACTCGGCGCAGGTGGCCGAGGTCGCCTTCGCGGCCCGGCGCGGCGAGCTCCAGACGGTGGCCGCCGCCGCGCGCGCCGGATCCGGCGACGCGGTGACGCGCGCGGCGCGCGAGCTGTTCGCGCTCCAGTCGAGCGACTGGGCCTTCCTGCTCACGCGCGACCTGGCGGCGGACTACCCGCTGGAGCGCGTCCGGGCTCACGCCGAGGCGCTTTCGGGCGCCCTCGGCGCTCTAGACTCCGCGCCGCAACCGGAGCCCGAGCTGCGCGCCCTCGCGCCGGACCTCGACCTGGCGCCACTGCTCTCACCCTGACCCACACATGCGCCCGCTGATCCTGTCCTGGGAGTACCCCCCGCTCATCGAGGGCGGCCTCGCCCGGCACGTGCGCAAGCTGGCGGAGAACCTGGCCGATCAGGGCCTCGAGCCGCACGTCCTCACGCGCGGGCACGAGGAGTCGCCGGCCGAGGAGGAGATGAACGGCGTGCTCGTCCACCGGGTCCGCGAGCCGAAGCGCCCGCGCGAGCTGGGCGAGTTCGTCACCTGGATCGAGCACATGAACGCGGACATGCTGGCCGCCGGCGTCGAGCTCGGCGACCGGTACGACTTCGACGTCGTCCACGGCCACGACTGGCTCGTGGCGGTGGCCGGAGACCACCTCGCGAAGCGCTTCCGCTGCCCGTTCGCGGTCACGATCCACGCCACCGAGTACGGCCGCCACCAGGGATGGGTGGACAAGCACCCCCAGTCGCACATCCACGGCGTCGAGCGCTGGATGGCGAACCGGGCCGAGCGCGTCATCACCTGCTCGGCCTACATGCGGGAGCACGTGGCCGACATCTACGGGCTCGAGGAGGAATCGATCACGGTGATCCCGAACGGGATCGACCCCGACGACCTCGTGACGGTCCCGGATCTCGACGACCTGCGCCTGCGGTTCGCACAGCCGGACGAGCAGCTCGTCCTCTTGGTCGGGCGGCTCGTGTACGAGAAGGGCTTCCAGCTCGCGCTCGAGGCGCTGCCCGGGCTGATCGAGCGCGTGGGGAAGGTGCGCTTCCTCGTGGCCGGCTCCGGGACGCACGAGCAGGAGCTCCGCCAGCAGGCGACCGAGCTGGGCCTCGACGGGCACGGCACCTTCCTCGGGTGGATCGGCGACGACGTGCTGCACTCGCTCTACCGGATCGCGGATCTGACGGTCGTCCCGTCGATCTACGAGCCGTTCGGGCTGGTGGCGCTCGAGGCGATGGCGTCGGGCTGCCCGTGCCTCGTGGCCGACACCGGCGGGCTGCGCGAGGTCGTGCCGAACGAGGACGTCGGGCTGCGGTTCGAGGCGCGCGACCCGGACTCGCTCGCCCAGATGGCCGAGCGCCTCCTGACCGACACCGAGCTCCGCGATCGCCTCGTCGCCGAGGCGTCCGAGCACGTCCTGACGTTCGACTGGGCCGACGTCGCGCGCCAGGCGCGCCGCGTCTACGCCGAGTTGGCCGGCTCCCGCGTCAGCTAGGCGGCGAGCTTCTCGAGCTCGGTCACGGGCTCCACGTGGTCGGAGTCCTCGTCCTCGGCGATCAGGTCGAGGAGCGCCTCCTCGGCCGGCCCGTGGATGGAGGCGAGGTCCGCCTCCTCGCCGAGCTGGGGGAGAACGCCCCCGATCGTCAGCCCCGCGTCGAAGCGGTCGAAGACGCGCGGGTCGATGTAGGACGCGCGGCAGACCGTCGGCGTGTTGCCGAGGTAGTGGGCGGCCTCCTTCACGGCGCGCGTGACGGCGCGCTTGCGGGCGGCCTTCGAGCCGCGCGCCGCGGGAGCCGAGACAGCGAGGGCGACCGCGCACAGGAGCGTCGCATTCCACGTGCGGAACGCCTTGGCGGAGAAGTCGTCCCCGGCGAGCGCCTTGATGTAGCCGTTGATGTCCTCGGAACGCACGTCCGTCCAGCGCCGGCCCGCCTTGTAGGCGAGCAGCTCGTCGCCCCCGCTACGGCGGCGCTTCAGCGTGTCGACGATCTCGAAGACCTCCGGGTCCACGATGGACTGCTCGTGGCGCTGGCCGCTCTTGGCCGGATAGTCGAAGCTCAGGAAGTCGGGGGCGTGGAGCGTCACGTGGTCCTTGCGCATGGTCGCCAGGCCGTAGGAGTCGTTCGACTCGGCGTAGTCCTCGCCGCCGATGCGGAAGAACCCGCGGTCGAGCAGGCGCACCGCGCAGGCGAGCACCCGCTCCTGGTCGACCTCGGGGCGCATGAGGTCCTTCTTCACGCGCCGGCGGAGCTGCGGCAGGCAGCGCCCGAACCTGACCATCGCGTCGAACTTCTCCTGGTCGCGCCGCTCGCGCCACTTTCGGTGGTACATGTACTGCTTGCGGCCCCGGGCGTCGATGCCGGTGGCCTGGATGTGCCCCATCGGGAACGGGCAGATCCAGACGTTCTTCCAGGCAGGCGGGATGGCCAGCTCGCCGATGCGCTCGAGCACCTCCGGGTCCTCGACGCGGCGGCCCTCCTCGTCGAGATACTCGAAGCCGCGGCCGCGCCGCCGGCGGCTGATGCCTGGCGACGAGCAGTCGACTCTGCGGAGACGGGCCATTCCGGTTCATTACCCCCTCGGGCCGGGTAAAGAACTGACCATGACGACGACCCTCGAAGTCCCAAGCCCCGTCGGCCCCGAGCAACCGCTCCCCGAGCCCGGCGGACCGGAGACACCGGACACGAACCCGCCGGACGGGCCGATCACGCCCGACCCGCCGGCGCCGGACGCACCCCAGACGGACCCGCGCGGGCCCGAGACGGAGTAGGCGATGGAGATCATCGTCTACCTCCTGCTGCTCGCCGTGACCGGGCTCTTCGTGGGAGCGCTCGGGCGCCTCGCGCTGCCCGGCCGCGACCCGATGAGCCTCGTGCAGACCATGCTGGTGGGCATTACGGCGACCTTCATCGTCGGCCTGCTGAGCATGGCGCTGTTCGGCGCCGAGGGCGGCAGCATCATCCTGTCGGTCCTCGTCGCGATGGGGATCGTCTGGCTGATCCGCCGCTCGCGGGAGCGCTCGGCCACGACACCGGTAACGGACACTCGGCGCTTCTAGCGACCGCGCCCGCGGGTAAAAGGAGGCCATGCGCCTCCTGCTGCTGATCGGCTGCGGGCTCGCGTTCGCCGGCTGTCAGTTCCCAAAGGACCCCGAGGGCACGCTCAACCAGGTCCGCGAGCGCGGGTCGATCAAGGTGGGCGTCACCCACCACGACCCCTTCGTGAACCTGCACGGCCCCGAGCCCGCCGGCGTGGAGGTCGAGCTGATCGAGGGGTTCGCGGACCACCTCGGTGTCGAGGTCGAGTGGGTGGAGGGCTCCGAGTCGCAGCTCGTCGAGCTGCTCGCCGGCACCGAGATCGACGTGATGCTCGCCGGCCTCGACCGCCAGTCGCCGCTCCAGAAGGAGGTCGGGTTCACGCGCCCCTACGCGAACGTCGAGATCGTCGTCGCAGTCCCGCCGGGCGAGGAGGAGCCGAACATCGAGGGGCTCGACGTCCTGGTCGAGGAGAACAGCGAGGCGGCCTCGATCACCGAGAAGGAGACCGACGCCGACCCGATCCGGGTCCCCAGCCTGGAGAACGCCGACGGCCGGCCGGTGGTGGTCGAGGACTACCTGCTGGACGAGCTCGGCTACGAGAAGACGGGTCACAGCCTGAAGGAGACCGAGCACTGCCTGGCCGTCCCGCGCGGCGAGAACGCCTGGCTCGTGGAGCTCGAGCGGTACCTGCTCGACCAGGAGGCCGTAGCGTCCGACCTGCTTCGCGAGGAGGGGACGCTGTGAGGTACCCCGGCGGGGTCGAGCTCCCCGACGACCTTCAGGCCGTGCAGCGCCGGGCGGAGCGGCTCGAGTGGATAACGCTCGCCTACATGCTCACGGCGATCACCGCCGTGTACTTCACGCTCGGCAGCTCGCAGGCCATGCGCGGCGCGTTCATCGAGGACATCCTCGGCCTCTTTCCGCCGATCGCGTTCCTCGTCGCCACCCGGATCCGTAGCCGGGCGCCGAACGACGCCTTCCCCTTCGGCTACCACCGCGCGATGTCGGTCGCCTACGTGGTGGCGACCCTCGCGCTCGTCGCGCTCGGCGGGTTCCTCTTCCTCGACTCGGCGCTCAAGCTCCTCTCCGGCGAGCACCCCACGATCGGCATGGTCGAGCTGTTCGACTGGCAGGTCTGGCTCGGCTGGCTGATGATCGCGGCCCTCGTCTACACGGGCGTCCCGGCCGTGATCCTCGGCCAGATGAAGAAGAAGCTCGCCGCCGAGCTTCACGACAAGACCCTCTACGCGGACGCCGAGATGAACCGGGCCGACTGGATGACGGCATTCGCCGCGATCGGCGGCATCATCGGCATCGGGGCCGGCCTCTGGTGGGCCGACTCCGTCGCCGCGCTCTTCATCTCGGCGGACATCCTGCGCGACGGCTTCAAGTACACGAAGGGCGCGATGGAGGACCTGACCGACGGGCGCCCGCGCAAGCACGACGAGGCGAAGCCGCACGAGCTGATCGAGGCGGTGGCCGACGAGGTCCGCGAGTGGGACTGGGTCAGGCGCTCGGTGGTGCGCCTGCGCGAGGACGGACACCTGATCGCGGGCCAGGTGATCGTCGTTCCGGTCGCGGAGGACGGCCTGATCGACCGGCTCGAGGAGGGCACCGAGCGGCTGCGGGCACTCGACTGGAAGGTCCAGGACGTCGTGATCGTCCCCGTGCGCGACATCGAGGGGCTCGAGGAGCTGGGCGTTACTCAGATCGCCGGCGGTGCGCCCGAGACGCGCGGCGAACCCGACGACGGCTAGGCCGCGTCCCGCAGCCCTTCGATCTCGCGCTCCTGCGCGAGCCGCTTGAGCGCTCGTTTCTCGAGCTTGCGGACACCCTCGGCCGACATGCCCAGCATCTGGCCCGCCTCGCGCAGCGGCGTCGGGTCGTCGCCGTTGATCCCGTAGCGGAGCTTCACCACCCTGCGCTCCTGCTCCGGGAGCTTCTCGAGCGCGCGGTGGAGCGCCTCCTCTCGGAAGCCGATCTCGACCTCCTCGTCGGGGGTCGGCGCGTCGCCGGGGAGGAGCTCTCCGAAGGCTGTCTCGTCGCCCTCGCCCACGGGGCGGTCGAGGCTCGTGACGGTCCGCGCGACGTCCTTCACCTCGATCACCTGCTCGACCGGCAGCTCGGCGGCCGCGGCCACCTCCTCGTCGGTCGGCGGGCGGCCCAGCTCGGTTGCCAGCCGCTGCTCGGTGCGCGCGATCTTGCGCTCGCGCTGGCCGATGTGCACGGGGATCCGGATCGTGCGCGCCTTGTTGGCGATTCCGCGCTGGAGCGACTCGCGGATCCAGAAGGTCGCGTAGGTCGAGAACTTGTAGCCCTTGCGCCAATCGAACTTCTCGCTCGCGCGGATCAGCCCGAGAATCCCCTCCTGGATCAGGTCGAGCAGGAGAGCTCCTGGCCCTGGTACTTCTTCGCGATCGAGACGACGAGCCGCAGGTTCGAGTTGACGAGCCGCTCCTTGGCCTCGAGGTCGCCGCGCTCGATCGCCTTCGCCAGGTCGATCTCCTCCTGCGCGGTCAGGAGCGGGTGCCGGCGGACCTCGTTGAAGAAGAGCTGGAGCGCGTCGGTGGTGACGCCGGCCACGTCGCCGTTCGTCACCTTCGTCTGCTCGACGCCGGATCGCCCGCAGTCGTCCGAAACCTCGAGCCCGCGCTGCTCGATCCGCTCGTGGATGGCCGTCACCTGCTCGTCGTCGAGCTCTAGGTCCTGGATCGCCTCGCTGAGCTCGGACAGGTTGATGCAGCCCTGATCCTCGCCCTTCTCGACCAGGGCATCGATTCGGTCTGCGAGTACGTCGGCCACGGTCGTTGTCTACCCGTTCTGTCAGCGCCCAGAACGTTTGGGCGGGGGGTCGTTTCGGTAGCAACCGTACATGCCCACCGGAACGGCAGAGGGACCCCTGCTCGCAGGGAGATACCGCGTGATCCGCCGACTCGGGTCCGGCGGGATGGCCGCCGTCTACCTGGCCCAGGACGAGCGGCTCGGCCGCAACGTGGCCGTCAAGCGGATGCACGCGAGCGACGGCGACGACGTGGATGCGCGCCGGTTCCAGCGCGAGGCCCGGCTCGGCGCGTCGCTCAGCCATCCGAACCTCGTCTCGATCTTCGACACCGAGGAGGACGAGGAGTCGGTCCTGCTCGTCATGGAGTACGTGGAGGGGGAGACCCTCGCTGACGCGCTGAAGCGCGGCCCCGTCGGCGCGCGCCGGACGGTCGAGATCGTCCGCGCCGTCGCCGAGGCGCTCGACCACGCGCACCGGGAGGGGATCGTGCACCGCGACATCAAGCCCGCGAACGTCCTGCTGGGGAGCGACGGCTCGGTCAAGCTGGCCGACCTCGGCATCGCAAAGGCGGTCGAGCGCACCGACATCACCGGCACCGGCATGGTCCTGGGAACCCCGGCCTACATGGCGCCCGAGCAGCTCCAGGGCGAGACGATCGGCCCTCCGGTCGACGTCTACGCGCTCGCGGCGATGACGTTCGAGATGCTCACCGGCCGGCGCCCGCGCCCCGGCCGCACGGCGGTCGAGATCGCGCATCAGGTCGTCAGCGAGCCGCCGCCCGACGCCCGCGCCGTCAACCCCGACATCCCGCGCGCGGCCGCCGACGCCGTCTGCGCGGGGATGGCGAAGAACGCCGCGGATCGCCCGCTCAGGGCGGTCGACTTCGCCGAGGGGCTCGAGCGCGGCCTGCGGACGGCGCCGCCGACGCTGTCGCAGCCGACGCAGCGGCTCGAGGGTGCCCGCCCCGTCGGCGCGGTGGCGCAGGCGCCGCCCGCCGCGCCGCCGCCACCCGTCCGCGCCGCGCGCAGCCCCCGCTGGCCGGCGATCGCCGCCCTGCTCGGCGTGGCGCTCGCGGCCATCACGATCGCGATCGCCTCCGGCGGGGATGACGAGCCTGCTTCCGAGCGCTCCGCCGATCGGGGGAACCCGGCCGGTGAGCGTGGTCAACAGAAGCCTGCGGCGGAGGAGGCGCCCGCCCCTGCGGAGGAGGCGCCGGCGGAGAACGTGCCGGTCAGCGACCCCGGTCCCTACGAGGTCCCCGTGCCGACTGGCGCCGGCACCGCGGCTGAGGCCGAGCAACTCCACCTGGACGGCCATGCCGCGCTCGAGGCAGGCGACTACGAGACCGCGATCGAGCTGAACACCCAGGCGCTTCAGGCCTTCCCCGAGGGGACGAACTGGCAGACCGACATGAACTACGCCTACGCGCTCTTCAGCCTGGGCAAGGCCCTGCGATTGGCCGGCCGGCCGGAGGACGCGATCCTCGTGCTCGAGCAGCGCGCGCAGATCCCGAACCAGCAGGGAACGGTCATTGGCGAGCTGGAGCTCGCGCGCCGCGCGGCGGGCGAATAGGGCGTTTGCCCGGGGGACCCCCGGGTACGGCCTATGTAGACCCAATTCAGAGGAGGGAACCGCGAAATGGCACAAAGCATCCGCGAGGTCATGACGGAGAGCCCCGAGCTCGTCTCGGGTGACACAACGGTCGCGGACGCGGCGAAGCTGATGCGCGACAAGGACTTCGGCGGCGTCCTGTGTGGCGACGGCGAGGAGGTCAGCGGATTCCTGACCGACCGCGACATCGCGCTTCGCGTGGTCGCAGAGGGCAAGGACCCCGGCACCACCACCGTCAGCGAGGTCGCGACGACCGACCTGCACACACTTTCGCCCGACGACTCGGTCGAGGACGCCATCGAACTGGTGCGCAAGCACGACATCCGGCGCGTCCCGGTGGTCGAGGGCGCCCGCCCGGTCGGCATCGTCTCGATCGGCGACCTCGCGGTAGAGCGCGACGAGGACTCGGCGCTGGCCGACATCAGCGCCGCCAGCCAGAACAACTGACCGTACCCAGGCCGTTTCGGCCTGCTACCCCCCGGTCGCCGCGCAGCGGCTTACGAACTGGCGACCGGAAAGAGGAGGGCCCGGCATGATGCCGGGCCCTTTTCATTCGCTGAAGCGCATCTCCTTCGGCTCGTCGCGCATGCGGATGACACGCGCCGGGATACCGCCGACCACGGCGTTTGCCGGTACGTCCTTCGTGACCACGGAGTTCGCGCCGATCACGGCGTTGTCGCCCACGGTGACGCCGCGGAGGATGCACGCGCCGTAGCCGATCCAGACGTTGTGCCCCACGCGAACGTCGCGCTTGTAGATCCCCTGGAGCCTGATCGGCCGGTCCACCTCGACCATCCCGTGGTCGAAGTCGATCATCATCACGCGGTCGGCGATCACGGACTCGCGGCCGATCGAGACGTGCTGGTACGCGGAGATCGTGCACTCCTGGCCGAGCACGGTCTTCGCCCCGATCGAGACGACGCCCTCGTGGCAGCGGATCTTCGTCCCGTGCCCGAGCCATGACCATCGCCCGAGCTCGATCCGTCCGGCCCGCCCGATCTGAAGCACGACCCCGGGCCCGATGAAGGCGAGGCCGTCGAGCTTGAGCCGCCGTCCATACGTCGACAGGTACTTCCGCCGCGCCAGCCGGAGCAGTAAGCGGGCGTACTTCGGCGTGAGCATCCCGTGCTCGCGCATGAACCGAAACAGGGCCGGCGGTCCTCCGTGGAGCGGGGCGGGCTGACGACGCACGGCGGGCAAGCTAACGTGACGGCCGTCTCCATGGATTCCCGTCCGATCGTCTCCGCCAGCGACCTCCGCCGACGCTACGGCGAGGGTGACACCGCCGTCGACGCCCTCCGCGGCGTATCGATCGACTTCGCAGCCGGCCGCTTCACGGCGATCATGGGACCCTCGGGCTCCGGCAAGTCCACGCTGATGAACATCCTGGCCGGGCTCGACCGGCCCACGGGCGGCACGGTCACGCTGGACGGCACCGAGATCACCGGTCTGGGCGACGCGGAGCTCACGCAGCTCCGCCGCGACAAGCTCGGCTTCGTCTTCCAGTTCTTCAACCTGCTGCCGGTGCTCAACGCGCAGGAGAACATCGAGCTCCCGCTGCGGATCGCCGGCCGCGACGCGGACCGGGAGTGGGTGGACCAGCTCGTCACGGCGATCGGCATCGACGATCGCCGCACCCACCGCCCCACACAGCTCTCGGGTGGCCAGCAGCAGCGCGTGGCGATCGCCCGCGCGCTCGCGTCGAAGCCCGCCGTCATATTCGCCGACGAGCCGACCGGCAACCTCGACTCGAAGGCCAGCGACGGCATCCTGGAGCTGCTGCGGCGCGCGGTGGACGACTTCGGGCAGACGGTGGTGATGGTCACCCACGACGCGCACGCCGCGTCGTACGCGGACCAGCTCGTGGTGCTCGTGGATGGGCAGGTCGTCGAGGACCGTGAGGCGCCCGACGCCGACGGGATCCTCGACGTCATGAAGTCCGTCGCCTGATGCTGAAGGTCGGGCTGCGTGGCGTCTTCGCGCGCAAGCTGCGCGCGCTCCTGACCGCGCTCGCGGTCTTCCTCGGCGTGGCGCTGATGACCGGGACCTACGTC
>DASPHG010000072.1:0-9401 GCA_035629775.1 Thermoleophilaceae bacterium
GCAGTCGGTGGGCGAGGCGATGGCGATCGGCCGGACCTTCAAGCAGGCGTTCGTGAAGGCGATGCGCTCGCGCGAGCTGGACGTGGACGCGCCGCTCCCGGACGACACAGAGGAGTTGCTGTCGGCGCTGGAGATCCCGTCGCAGGACCGCTACGAGCACCTCTTCGAGGCCGTCCGCCGCGGGGTGTCCGAGGAGGAGTTGTGCGCGCGCACCCAGATCGACCCGTGGTTCCTGCGCGAGCTCGACGTGCTCGCCCACGACCCAGAGGCGCCGTTCGCCGGCGAGCGCTCCTACCGCGCGGTGGACACGTGCGCCGCCGAGTTCGAGGCGACCACGCCGTACTTCTACTCCGGGTGGGAGCGCAGCGGCGCTCGCCACGAGGTGCGCCGCGGCGACCGCCCGTCGGTCGTGATCCTGGGCTCGGGGCCCAACCGCATCGGCCAGGGGATCGAGTTCGACTACTGCTGCGTGCACGCCGCGATGACCGTCCGCGCGTCCGGCCGCGACGCGGTCATGGTCAACTGCAACCCCGAGACGGTCTCGACCGACTACGACACCTCCGACCGCCTGTACTTCGAGCCGCTCACGCTCGAGGACGTCCTCGGGGTGATCGAGGTGGAGCGGCCGGAGGGAGTGATCGTCCAGTTCGGAGGCCAGACGCCGCTGAAGCTCTCGCACGGGCTCCACGCGGCCGGCGTGCCCCTCCTCGGGACGCCGGTGGACTCCATCGACCTCGCCGAGGACCGCTCCCGGTTCGGCGCGCTCATGCGCGAGCTCGGACTGAAGAGCCCGCCGTACGCGACCGCGAGATCCGCGGAGCAGGCGCTCGAGCGCGCCGACGCGGTCGGCTATCCGCTGCTCGTCAGGCCCTCCTACGTGCTCGGCGGGCGCGCGATGGAGCTCTGCTACGAGCGCGACCGGCTCGCGGGCTACCTCGAGCGCATGCCCGCTCCGGCCGACGGGGAGATTTACCTCGACCGCTTTCTCGAGAACTCGATCGAGATCGACGTGGACGCCCTGTGCGACGGCGAGTCCGTGCAGATCGGCGCGATCATGCAGCACGTCGAGGAGGCCGGCGTGCACTCGGGCGACTCGGCGTGCGTGATCCCGGCGATGTCGCTCGGCCCGGAGATGCTCGACCAGGTCCACGACGCCACCGAGAAGCTCGCGCTCCGGCTGGGCGTCATCGGCCTGATCAACATCCAATTCGCGGTGTTCGGGGACGACGAGCTGTTCGTGATCGAGGCGAACCCGCGCGCTTCGCGCACGGTCCCGTTCGTGTCGAAGGCAGTCGGCGTGCCGCTCGCGAAGATCGCGTGCCGCCTGATGCTCGGCGAGCGGCTGGCGGACATGGACCTCCCTCTGTCGCGCCTCGGGGCCGGCAACCTCAAGCACGTCTCGGTCAAGGAGGCCGTCCTGCCGTTCGACCGGTTCCCACGCGCAGACGCCCTGCTCGGCCCGGAGATGAAGTCGACCGGCGAAGTGATGGGCGTTGCCGATGACTTCCCGGCCGCCTTCGGCAAGGCCCAGGCGGCGGCGGGCGCGGCGCTGCCGGACCAGGGAGGGGTGTTCATCTCGGTGACGGACACGGACAAGCCGGCGGCGACGCAGCTGGCAGCGTCGCTCCACGACCTCGGCTTCCGGATCTACGCGACCGGCGGCACGGCGCGTGCCATCCGTGGGATGGGCGTGCCGGTCGAGCGGATCAAGAAGATCGGCGAGGGGTCGCCGAACGTGGTCGACCACATCGACTCGGGCGAGGTCGATCTCGTGATCAACACGCCCACCGGCACCGGCGCGCGGTCGGACGGATGGGAGATTCGCCGCGCCGCGGTGGGCCGGGGAATCCCCTGCATAACGACTGTAACCGCGGCCAGCGCGGCTCAGCGCGCGATTCTCGCGCGGCGAAAGGGCGAGCTGGAGGTGCGGTCGCTCCAGGAACTGCACGGGATGGCCCCCACGCAGCGCTCTAGCCAAATGTCCTAGGTCGCCGACGCCCGGTTTTTAGGCGCCAACCCGTGGGTGTCGATAGGTGTCACGTGGGAACACGCGCTGCCCACCCATTCACGCGCGTGGTCATCGCGACCGCGTTGCTGGTGCTCGCCCTGACGCAGCCGGCCCTGGGTGACGACGCCACCACGGCCTCCGAGCCCGCCGGCGGGTTCGCGGGCGTCGTCTACGACCTGCGGCTCTACAAGGAGCTCGTGAGGGAGGGCATGGCGCCGGAGCAGGCTCGCTGTGCCACCGCTGTCCAGGGCGCGACCGTCTCGCTCGAGCGCCTCGTGGACGGCTACTTCCTGACGGTGGACGTGAGCGAGGAGATCTGGCCGAGCGCGAATCCGCAGACGACCGCCGAGGACGGGACCTACGGCTGGGAGGTCGGTAGCGGCGAATACCGCGCGAGCGTGCGCAAGAACGGCTACTGGCGGAACTTCACGGGCTCGGTCACGGGCCTCGCGGTCCTCTCGGAGGATCTTCCGCTGAAGCGGCGGCCGGGCACGGCGCCGCCCAAGCTGCGCGAGTGCGCGGCCCCGGACCCCGAGCCGGAGCCGGAGCCGGAGCCCGAGCCGGAGCCCGAGCCCGAGCCGGAGCCGGAGCCGGAGCCCAAGCCTGACCCGAAACCCGAGCCCAAGCCCGACCCGAGCTCGCGCCCGGCGAGCCCCTGCCTCTACCGCCCGGTCGATGCCGGCGTCCGCGGGACGCTCGTCGACCGCGTTGTCTTCTCGCTCGACGGACGTGTCATCAAGCGCGCACGCAGGCCCGACTCGACCGGCCGCTTCGGCGTGACGGTGGAGCGGCGCGGCCTCGCGGCCGGCCGACACGTCCTCCGCGCGAAGGTCGTCTTCGTGCGGCAGGCGAAGCGCCGGCCGGAGACGCTGCGCATGGTGATCCGTCGCTGCCCCGAGCGGATGGCGCCGCGGATCTCGAAGTCGAACCGCGACGCCCGCTGCGCGTCGCGCCCGTTCCTCGCCTGGGTCCGGGGCGGGCGGATCCGCCACGTCGCCTTCCGCCTGAATGGCCGGCGCCTGGGCGGCGTCTCGGTCGCCGACTGGCGCGGGCGCTACGGGGTCGAAGTGGATCCCAAGCGGCTGCCGTCCGGCCGCCACGTGGTCGCGGCGCGGGTGAAGTTCGTGCGCGGGTCGAGCCTGAAGGCGCGGACCGTGCGGCTGCGCTTCAAGAACTGCCGCTGACGCAGGATTCCTCCCGCCGGGAGGGTTGGGCGCGGGCTTATGGAACCTCGGCCCGATGCGACGGGTCTTCCTGGTTGCGATCGCGTGCTCTGGCGTGCTCTACGCGCCCCTGCCGCTGATCGCGCAGAACGGTGGCGGAGAGGCGCCCCTGATACCTGTGGCCGACATGCCGGACAGCTCGGGCGGCGCCACCGCGCCGCCGCTCGAGGTGGACCCCGAGCGCGTCCCTGAGCTCGTGCCGACCGGGGACGCGGGCGAGGCCGAGGCGCCCCACGGCGGGGCCGACGCGCCCGGCCCCGACGCACCCGACGCCGTGCCGGTCCCGGCCCCAGATCCCGCGCCGGTCGCCCCGCCCGCACCGGAGGCGGCGCCCGCACTCGCGCCGGCCGCCGACCTCGCGCAGGACCCCACGGTGCCGGAGGACCCTGTGGACCCGCCCGACCAGGCCCCCACGGACGACCCGACGCCGGACGTCGAGGAGCCCGACGACGAGGAGTTCGAGGAGGACTTCGGCGACCTCGACGAGTCCGACGACGCGCCCGACGACCCGGTCGCCACCGGTCCGACACCGCGGGCCGGCCCGCAGCTCCCGCAAACCGGCGCGAACATCCCGCCGGTGCTGCTCTCCGGGCTCGCGCTGACCGCGGCCGGGATGTCGCTGCGCTCGCTCTGCCGCGGGCGCGTTCAGGCGCTCTAGCCCGACCACCGCGCAAGCTAGTCTCGGGCGCATGCGCACGCTTGCGCCCTTCGGCCGCCGCCTGGCACGCGTTGCCGCGGTCGAGCAGATCGGCGGGTATGCGCTCCTGTGGGCCGAGGACCGCGACGGACCGCCCGACCCGCGGCCGGGCCAGTTCTACATGCTCGCCGCCGAGGAGCGGTGGGGCGCCGGGGCTGACGAGCGGCCGTGGCTCCCGCGCGCCTTCTCCTATTGCCGCGCCGAGGCGGGCCGGCTCGGCTTCATCCTGGAGGACGTGGGGCCGGGCACGCACCGGCTGGCCGAGCTCGCGGCCGGCGACGGGCTCTGGTTGACGGGCCCGCTCGGCGTCGGGTTCAGCGCACCGGCCGCGGGGCGCCCCCTGCTCGTCGGCGGGGGGATCGGCGTCGCGCCCATCCTCTGCTGGAGCGACGAGCTCGGGCCCGCGGCGCGGGTGCTGCTCGGCTTTCGCTCGGCGGCGTACGCCCAGGCGGCTGCGCTGTTCAGGTCGGACGCGACCACCGCGACCGACGACGGGTCCTTCGGCCGGGCGGCCTACGTGACCGAGCTCCTGCGCGAGGAGCTCGACGGCGACGGGGACGCGACCGTCTACGCGTGCGGCCCGCCGCCGATGCTCGAGGCCGTCCGCGCGCTCTGCGCCGAGCGCGGTGTGGGAGCGCAGCTCGCCATGGAGTCCGGGATGGCGTGCGGCTTCGGCGCCTGCTTCGGATGTGTGGTGCCGACCCGCGAGGGCTACGTGCGGCTCTGCGTCGACGGCCCGGTGGTGGAGGCCGCCGCGCTCGAGACGGCGCTCGTGGCCGGGAGCGGACACTGAGCGCAGGCGCAACAAACGGGGACGGACCCCGTTCGTTGCGCCTCTGCGGCGTCCCGCTCCGCGGGCCGGTCCTGAACGGCTCCGGCACCTTCGATGCGATCGCCGCGCGGCGGACGTTCGGGGACGCGCTGCTCGACCGCTTCCCGTTCGACGCCTTCGTGTCGAAGACGATCACGCTCGCACCACGCCAGGGCAACCCGCCGCCGCGCCTGTGGGAGACGCCCGCGGGGCTGATCAACTCGATCGGGCTGCCCAACAAGGGCCTCGAGGGCTTCCTCGCGGCGGACCTGTCCGAGCTGGCGGAGCTGCCGGTGCCGCTTGTCGTCTCGGTGATGGGGTTCACCCGGGACGAGCTGGCCGAGCTCGTGGGACGGGTGGGGGAGCGCGCCGAGGTCGCGATGCTCGAGCTGAACGTCTCCTGTCCGAACGTCGAGACCGGGCTCGTGATGGGGGCCGACCCCGCCGAGACCGCGCGCGTGGTCGAGCGGACGCGGCCGCTCACGGAAAAGCCGCTGATCGTCAAGCTGACCCCCAACGCGTCGGAGCCCCAGGCGGTGGCCGCGGCGGCAGAGGCCGCGGGCGCGGACGCCGTCTCGCTCATCAACACGCTGAAGGGCCTCGCGCTGCATCCCAGGACGCGCTCGACATGGCTGGGCGGAGGGTCGGGCGGCGTGTCGGGCCCAGCGGTCCGGGCGATCGCCCTCGAGCAGGTCTATACCGTCGCGCGCGCGGTCTCGATCCCGGTTATCGGAATGGGCGGCATCCAGACGGGCCGCCACGCGGCGGATTTCCTCAGTGCGGGGGCCACGGCGGTCGCGGTCGGGACGGAGAGCTTCCGCGACCCGGCGGCCGGCGCACGCGTCGCGGCCGAGCTGGCGGCGATTTGTGCCTCTGAGCGGGGACTTTCCGCGCCGGACGGCGCTCCGGCAGGGGCTTGAGCGCAAAAGCCCTGCAAACAGGGACAAAACGCTCAACCAGGCGGAACCCGTCTAAAGCTCGACCTCAGGTCAAGATGAATTGGCCGGAAAAGGGGGCGGAAGGCGTTGACGCGCCCCTGTCCGTGTGTAGTATGCCCGCCGCCGATGCCCTCCCCCGCCGCCGAAACGCCCTCGAAGACCAATTCGGGCGCGGCACCGGAGCGGTCCTTCACGCAGCGCATGGATGCGCTCAAGCGCGCGAACGAGATCCGTACGCAGCGCGCCCGCCTCAAGCGAGACCTGAAGGCCGGCCGGGCTCAGATCCAGAAGCTGCTGCTCGATCCGCCCGAATACCTCCTGACCGCGAAGGTCTTCGATCTGCTGCTCGCCGTGCCGAAGTACGGCCGCGTGAAGGCGAACCGGATCCTCACGCAGTGCCGGATCTCGCCGAGCAAGACGATCGGTGGCCTGTCGGAGCGCCAGCGCAACGAGCTGGTCTCCTACCTGCGCCGATAACGGCTGTAGACCCCAAGGTTCTGGTCGTCACCGGCCCCTCCGGCGTCGGCAAGGGCACGCTCATCCGCACCCTCCGCGAGCGCGTCCCGGGGCTCGAGCTGTCGGTCTCGGCCACGACGCGCGCGCCGCGGCCGGGCGAGGCCGACGGCGTCGACTACCACTTCCTGGCCTCCCCGGAGTTCGACGAGCGGCTCGCCGCCGGGCAGTTCATCGAGCACGCCGAGTACGCCGGGAACCGCTACGGGACACTCCGATCGGAGATCGACCGCGCCCGCGGTGCGCGCGCTCTCCTGCTCGAGATCGAGGTCCAGGGCGCCCGCCAGGTGCGCGAGGCGCTGCCGGGCGCCGTCCAGGTGTTCATCGCGCCCCCGTCCGACGAGGCCCTCCGGACCCGGCTCATCGGCCGCGGCTCCGACGCACCGGATCAAATCGAGCGCCGGCTGGCCGTGGCGCGAGAGGAACTCGAGGCGCGCGAGGAGTTCGAGCACGTGATCGTGAACGACCGGCTCGAGGACGCCGCGGATGAGCTCGTGGAGCTCGTCGCTACGATGTGTGGTGAATGATCAAGCCACGGCTGGACACACTGCTCGAACGGGTCGACTCGCACTACGCGTGCGTGCTCATCGCGGCCAAGCGCGCCCGTCAGATCAACGCCTACTACCACAACCTCGGTGAGGGGACCTTCGACGAGTACCCGCCGCCGATGGTGGAGACGGGCTCGAAGAACTACCTCAAGATCTCGCTCGAGGAGCTCGCCGCGGGCAAGATCAACTACAGGTACCGCGTCTAAACCCGGAGTCGAGCGGTGGCGCGGATCCTGCTCGGCGTATCCGGTGGGATCGCCGCATATAAGGCCGTCGAGCTCGTCCGGCTCGCGACGAAGGCGGGCCATTTTGTGCGCGTCGTCCAGACGCCGGCCGCCCAGCAGTTCGTGGGCGCAGCCACGTTCGAGGGCATCACCGGCGCGCCTGTACTGACCGATGAGTTCGAGCGCGACCCCGCCCGCGGCGCCTACCCCGGCGAGCCGGCGCCGGATCACGACCCGATCTCGCACCTCGAGCTTGTCCGGCGCTGCGACGCCTTTGTGATCGCGCCGGCGTCGGCGAACACGATCGCGAAGCTCGCGTCGGGTCTCGCCGACAACTTGCTGACTAGCGCCGCGCTGGCGTGCACCGCGCCGCTCGTCGTGGCCCCCGCGATGAACAACGCGATGTACGAGCATGCAGCTACGCGGGCGAACCTCGAGACGCTCGGCAAGCGCGGGGTAGTGATCGTCGAACCGGGCACCGGCGCGCTCGCCTCCAAGGGCGAGTGGGGAATCGGCCGTCTGGCGGAGCCTCCGGACATCCTCGCGGCGGTCGAGGCCACCTTGCAGCCGCGCGAGGACTATGCGCCGCGGTCGCTCGACGGGTTGCGCGTCCTCGTGACTGCGGGCGGCACGCGCGAGCCGATCGACAGCGTTCGCTACGTGGGCAACCGCTCGTCCGGGCGTATGGGATTCGCCGTGGCGGAGGAGGCCGCGGCGCGCGGCGCCGACGTTACGGTGATCGCGGCGAACGTGACGCTCCCACGCGCCGAGGGCATCGGGTACGAGGACGTCGAGACCGCAGGCGAGCTCGAGGATGCGGCGCGGCGGCTCTTCGCAGAGGCCGATGTGCTCGTCATGGCGGCGGCGGTCGCCGACTTCCGCCCGCCGAACGCGGACGCCGACAAGCTCTCGAAGAGCGGTCGGGACGCGCTCGAGCTGCGGCTCGAACCGACCACCGACGTGCTGGCTGCGCTGTCCGCGGAGCGGCGTCCGGAGCAGCTGCTCGTCGGCTTCGCGGCGGAGCACGGCGAAGGCGGCGTCGAGCGCGCGCGTGGAAAGCTGGAGCGGAAGGGCCTCGATGCCGTTGTGGTGAATGACATCTCGCGTCCGGACATCGGGTTCGACGCGGACGACAACGAGGTCACGATCATCACCGCAACCGGAGCGATAGAGCTGACGAAGGCACCGAAGAGCGCGATCGCCCGTGCGATCGTGGACCTCGTGGAAGAGATGCGGCATGAGCGACGACCGGCCTGACGTCTACGACCTGTTCCGGCGCGGGAGCGAGCTGCTCGAAGCGGGCGACTACTCGGCCGCGGCTATTCCGCTCGAGAAGGCCAGCCGGTTCGAGCCGGACAAGACATCGATCCGCGAGGCGCTCGGGCGCGCGTACTTCCGCGCCGGCCGTTACGCGAAGGCGCGCGAGGAGTTCCAGGCCGTCGTCGAGCGCGCGCCGGTCAACGACTTTGCGCACTTCTGCCTCGGGCGCTCGCTCGAGAAGACCGGGCGGTGGAGGGAGGCGCGCCGCCACCTGGCGCTGGCGTGCAACCTGCGCCCCGAGCGGGCCGACTACCGCGCGTACCGCGACCGTCTGCGCAGCCAGCCCGCCTGAGCTGCGTCAGCGCAGCCGGACCCTGAGGCTCGAGCTCTGGAAGGCGCGCCTGCCGCTCACGTGCAGGGTCGCCACCCGCCGTTCCGGCCGACGCTCGAACGGGATGCGCACCTCGTGGAGCGCGACGGAGCCCTCTCGCCCGGTCAGCGAGAACTTCCTTCGCCCGATCACGCCTTCGCTGTCGCGGAGCTCGAGGGCGCCCCGGCACCGGCCAGGCTTCTCACACCGCACGCCGAACACGGCCGCGTTGCCGGAGCTCCTGATCGGGTCGGGGCCGAGTACGACGAAGATCGCGATCAGGCGCTCGCAGGCACGCGGGAAGGGGCCGAGCGGCACATGTGTGCGGCGAAAGATCGAGTCGGCGCCCCGGCCGCATGAGAGCCGCTGCGCGTCGAGCACGTCATCGCCACGCCCCCCGATCGCGCGGTAGCCGGTTAGCCCGTCATCCCCGCCGCGTCCTTCCAGGCGGTCGCGGGCGCTGCCCTCACCGCCCACGAGTGTGTCGTTCCCGCTCGTCCCGCGGATCACGTCGGCCGCGCCGCTTCCAATGACGGCCTCGACGGCGGTGATCGAGTCGCGCTCGCCGCGCGCGCCGCCAACCGCCTGCGCGAGATCGACGGTGACAGGCCGTCTTCGGAGCTGGTACGTGACGGCGTCGCGGTCCGGTCCGCCGTGCAGCACGTCGTCGCCGCCTCCGCCGTCGAGCAAGTCGATCCCGCTGCCGCCCACGACGGCGTCACGACCCGCGCCACCGAGCAGGAAGTCGTTGCCTGCCCCGCCGAAGACCATGTCCGCGCCTGCACCGCCTCGCACTTCGGCCAGCGTTT